>JAKLKC010000170.1 GCA_023150875.1 Myxococcota bacterium
CGCACCACGATCCGTGCGGGCGCTGGGCCGGGAATCGTGACGCGGGGCGTTCGTGGGCGAGCGGGTTCGCGAGCGAGCCGACGCAGCAAACGTCGCGGTTCCTCCGAAGTGTCGGGATCGGCCGGAAGGCAGCGCGAGGAGACGTGCGATTCACTCGGGCCGGGCGATGCCGAGCTTCAGCATCTTCTTCTGCAGGGTGGATCGCTTCATGCCGAGGCGCGCGGCGGCGCCCTTGGGCCCGCCCACGACCCATCCGGTGGAGACGAGCGCGTCCTTGATGATCTCGCGCTCGGCGTCGACGAGCGTGACCGGCGTCGGGCCGGGCGCGACGGCCGGCGGAGCCTGCGCGGGCACGGCCTGCAGGTCAGCCGGGGGGACCTGGAGCGTCGGGCCGGGCGAGAGGATGACCGCCCGCTCGATGACGTTCTGGAGCTCCCGCACGTTGCCGGGCCACGGGTAGCGCACCAGGGCATCCATCGTCGCGGACGGGATGCTCTCGATCCGCCGGCCCATGCGGCGCGCGAACCGCTGCGTGAAGTGGC
>JAKLKC010000171.1 GCA_023150875.1 Myxococcota bacterium
GCGGCCGTGGCCGCAACGAAGGCCGCAACGAGGCCCGTCAGGACGGCCGCGCCGAAGCGGGCCAAGCGGGCCGCCAGGACGGCCGCCGCGAGGGTCGCGACAACCGTGAAGGCCGCGGCGAGCGCCGCGACAACCGCCGTGGCGCCCCGGCGCCCGTGGCGGCCGAGGCCGAGAAGTTCGAGTCCACCCAGCCATTGGCCGCAGTGCGCGCCGACGAGGCCCCGCAGCCCAGCCGCCGCCCACCGCGGCCGGAGCGTGAGCCGCTGCCCACCGACGCCGAGATCGCCCTGGGCGCCGCGCCGGAAGGCGAGCCGGCCGAAGGCGCCGCCGCCGAGGGCGAGGGCCGCCGCCGCCGCCGCCGCCGCGGCCGGGGTGGCCGCGCCGAGGGCGAAGGCCAGCGCAGCGAGGTCGACAGCGACGCACTGGGTGCCGACGAGCCGGACACCGTGGCAGCGCCCTCCGCCGAGGCCGAGGCCGGCGCCGAAGCTGCACCGGCGGCCGATGGCGAGCCGAGAGCCCCGCGTGAACCCCGTGAACCT
>JAKLKC010000172.1 GCA_023150875.1 Myxococcota bacterium
ATCTACTTGTTCCGTGGTCCGGCGCTGGGGAAATATGGCTTCACGGGCGCCGACCTGAAGGTGGTCGGGGACGCAGATTATGGATCCTTGGGCCACGCCGTCTCCGGCGCGGGGGACGTCGACGGGGACGGCCAGCAGGACTTCGTCGTAGGCGCAGACGGTTATCCCGTGTCACCGGACGTCGCCGGAGCGGTGTGCCTCTTCCATGGCCCTGGGCTCACCGGAGAACACACCGTCACGGAGGCCGATGCCCGTTTCGACTGCCCTCCGGACGCCCTCTATGCCGGGTGGGCGGTCGCTGCCGCCGGTGACCTCGACGCTGATGGGTATGACGACTTCATGATCACGGCGCCCTGGGCGCTTGGGATGCCCTATTCGCCCACCGTGTACGTCGTGTACGGTCGGCCACGGTAGCCCAGGACTGGGTGTCAGGCACCGGCACACCCGCATCTCGGTGTGACCAAGCCGGTCAGCCGGCGTCCCCGTACTCTCCGGGGTGGGCCGGTATCCACTCCCAAGCCGACGCGGCGACCT
>JAKLKC010000173.1 GCA_023150875.1 Myxococcota bacterium
TAACATCCGACCGCGAAGTCCGTCGTGCCGGATAGAGCCGTAAGCAGGTCGAGCAGGTGACTGGCCGGCGGCCGTTGCATCTCGGCCCGATAGCGTTTGGCGAAGTTCGCCCACCCGCGGGCGTCACCGGCCGCGTGCGCCAACTTTACCAGCGCGTCGCTCGGCGCCAGCTCCGGCAGCCACACGTCGTAGAAATCGCGTTTGGCGAAATCCGACTTCGGGACGCCACGGGGTGGGCGCCGCACCGTGCCGATCCGCGGACCTTCCCCCGCCTGGCGGGGCTCCCCGAGGCGAACGATCCCGATTGCCATCCCCATTGCCTCCCGATCAGCGAGCCCCGACCGCAACCCGGCCGCGGCTACCCGAGCTTTCGACTCGGCCGGCGAATGCACACGTGCCCCCACGGCCCCATGCCCTCACTCCCGCACCGCAACCATTTCCGTGCCGCCGTCAAACGGGGGGTCGCAATACGGCGCCAGAGCGGCGAAGAACGGGTCGGGTTCGACACACGCCTCGGGCGCAAACACACCATGC
>JAKLKC010000174.1 GCA_023150875.1 Myxococcota bacterium
TGAGCCATCTCCGGTCTCCTCTCAGGTCTCGATCTCGCCGGTCATCTGCTGGATCTTTATGATGACGAACTCAGCCGGCTTGAGCGGGGCGAAGCCGACGACGATGTTGACGATGCCGAGGTTGATGTCGTTCTGCGTGGTCGTCTCGCGGTCGCACTTCACAAAGTAGGCGTCGCGCGGTGTGCGGCCCTGGAAGGCGCCCTGGCGGAACAGGCCGTGCATGAAGGCGCCGATGTTGAGGCGGATCTGCGCCCACAGCGGCGTGTCGTTGGGCTCGAAGACGACCCACTGGGTGCCGCGGTAGAGGGTTTCCTCGATGTAGAGCGCGAGGCGCCGGACGGGGATGTATTTCCACTGGGAGGCGAGCGCGTCGGCGCCGGCCCAGGTGCGGGCGCCCCACACCACCCTGCCGATGGTCGGGAAGGCGCGCAGGCAGTTGACGCCCAGCGGGTTGAGGTCGCCGTTCTCGGCGTCGGTGAGGGGCACGCCGAGCTCGGCCACGCCGCTCAACTGGGCCTCGATGCCGGCCGGGGC
>JAKLKC010000175.1 GCA_023150875.1 Myxococcota bacterium
AAGCCGCCGAACTCGGCATGCAGGACCTGGTGGTCATTGCCGTCAAGGGGCCGGCGTTGCCCGAGGTGGCGCCGCGCATCGCGCCGCTGCTGGGGCCGCACACGGTGGTGCTGCCGGCGATGAACGGCGTGCCGTGGTGGTTCTGCCTGGGTCGTGCGGGTTTCGGGCAGCCGCTGGCCAGCGTGGATCCGGGTGGCCGCATCGCGCAGGCCATCGCGCTCGAACATGTGGTGGGTTGCGTCGTGCACGCCAGCACCGCGACTTCGGAGCCCGGCTTCGTGCAGCACAAGATGGGGCAGGGCCTGATCATCGGCGAGCCCGGTGGCGGCGTGAGCACCCGTGTGCAGGAGCTGGCGGCGCTGCTCGGCGCCCGCGTCCGGAGGGACCACCGTGGCCCCCGACGCCGGGCGACCGCCCGATTCGGGACCCAACAGAATAAAACCCACGTCGCCCTCATCTTCGTCGCCTTCCCCGTCTTCCTCCTCGCTTTGCGCCCGCGCCGCCGCCAGCGCCGCCTCCAATTCCGCT
>JAKLKC010000176.1 GCA_023150875.1 Myxococcota bacterium
GGAGGCGTGGTGTCGTCGTCGGGAGGCGTGGTGTCGTCGTCGTCCGACGTGTCGTCGTCGGGAGGCGTAGTGTCGTCGTCGGGAGGCGTAGTGTCGTCGTCGGGAGGCGTGGTGTCGTCGTCGGGGGGCGTGGTGTCATCGTCGGGGGACGTGGTGTCGTCGTCGTCCGCCGCGTCGTCGTCGCCGGCCGGCCCGCAACTCCCTAGAAGCAGGAGCATTGCACCGGCCAGCAGCCCGGCCGCGAAGTCTGTCCACGCTGTACTCGCCATGGTTCCGCCTCCCCGGGAGAGTCCCGACCGGACCCGCCCGCCTGGGGCGGAGGATACACCACACCGGCGGGGGAAGGGTGGACGGCAGGTACGAACGTGCACGGCCGGCCGCCGCGAGCCGGTCGGCAAGCTGCGCTGTGTCTGTTCAGGGGGGGCTCGCGACCCCCCTCTCTGGCGCCTGCGACGCCAGATTCATCCCCCCGCGGGCGGCGGCAGTGCCGCCGCAAGGGGGCCCGCGGCCCCCTTCCCAACGGC
>JAKLKC010000177.1 GCA_023150875.1 Myxococcota bacterium
GTTTCAATCCCCCTAACGCGGGGAGGGGGTCTGCGACTCGAAGCCGAGATCGAACGCCTCGACCGCGAGGAAGGTTTCAATCCCCCTAACGCGGGGAGGGGGTCTGCGACCTGGAGCGCCGGCTGGCGTGTCCAGAGGTCGTTTGAGTTTCAATCCCCCTAACGCGGGGAGGGGGTCTGCGACCCCCCTGGCTTTTTTCTGGTGTGATCTCGGCGTGTTAGACCCCCGGATCCTCTAACCTCTCGTAGACCCCCCCCTGAGTGGCGGGCCCAGCAAGGGGCGAAATGGGGATGAGATGGGAATTTCATCAGTGATTCCGCGGGGTGTCTAATCTCGACGGAAATGGTGGGTTTCCGGGGGGGCATCGAGGTTAGAGCGCTCGGACGCGGGCGCTCCGGTGCTCCGGATGAAATGACTGCGATTCACATGCCAGAGAGCGTGGGTGGTGGGGGGCGGTGGGAGTTCCCCCCTGAGCGTCCGGGAGAGGATAGCGCGGGGAGGGGGGGAACACAAGAAGCGGCGG
>JAKLKC010000178.1 GCA_023150875.1 Myxococcota bacterium
CTCCGACAGGCTGCCGTGGAGGTGGAGGACGGTGGACACCGGATCCCCCGGGACCAGCTCGATCTCCGTGTCCCCGGCGAGGGTGAAGCCATCCCCCGCCGAGAGGACCGCCGTCCCCGGCCAGGTGCCCGCGACGTAGTCGAAGCGGGCCCGGCCCCGCCGGATCACACCGTCGCCCTGGACCTCGCCCAGGGAGGCGTCCAGGGACACCGTCGCCCCGTCGGGCAGGGGCGCCCCCCCGGGGCCGTAAGCGGTGACCAGGAGGGAAGTCGCCGAGCGCCCGTCGGCGACCCGCTCCGTCGCCCCCGCCCGCACCCGCATCAGGGGCGCGGCCCCGACCAGGCCCGGGACCAGGGCGACGATCCCCAGCAGAAAGACGATCTCGCTGCGCGCCAAGGCGACACTCCCCGCCGCGCCCTCCCCCCGGGGGCGCCCTTCACAGTCTAGTACGTCGTTCCAGAGCGAGTTCCCCAGTTTCTGAGTCCGCCTTCCAGCTCATCGGCGTCGCGGTCCCGC
>JAKLKC010000179.1 GCA_023150875.1 Myxococcota bacterium
GAAGATCCCCAGCGCCCGGAGCACCCAGGCCAGCCCGCCGCCCTTGATCGCCACACCGATCAGCAGCACGCCCAGCGCCAGCGTGGCCGCCTTGGTGGCCGCGTGCTGGCGCGAGAGGGCATCCGGCAGGCGCAGCAGCCCCACCGCGGCAATCACCAGCAGCACCAGCCCCAGCAGCATCAGGCCCTCAGCCACGCCGGCCTCCCCGCTTCTCCACCGCCCGCGCCCAGGCCAGCGTGCCCACGAAGGCCACCACCGCCACGCCCAGCGCCACGTCGAGATACAGCACCCGGCCAGTGATCGCCGCCGCCAGTGCGCAGGCCGCAATGCCGCAGGCAGAGAGCAGATCGAAGGCCACCACCCGGTCGGCGTCGGTCGGGCCGCGCAGCAGCCGGATCATCGCCAGCCCCACCGCCAGGGCCAGGAGGCCGATCAGCAGCGCGTTCATGGTTTCACCCCGCACAGCACCCGCACGTGGCGCTCGAAGTGGCGCCGGATGCCGTC
>JAKLKC010000017.1 GCA_023150875.1 Myxococcota bacterium
GACGACGCCGCCCCCGCGGTGAACCCCGGCGCCGCCGAGGTCTGCAACGGCATCGACGACGACTGCGATGGCACCGCCGACGACGGCCTCCCCTTCGTCGACTACTACCTGGACGCCGACGCCGACGGGCACGGACGGGGCGACGGCGCTTACGTGATGGCCACCTGCGACGGCGCCCCCGAGGGCTACGCCCCCCTCGGCGACGACTGCGATGACGCCGACGCCGCCAACTTCCCCGGCAACCCCGAGGTCTGCGACGACGCCGACAACGACTGCGACGCCGTCCCCGACGACGGGCTCGTCTTCGTGGACTACTGGCCCGATGCGGACAACGACGGGCACGGCGGGTACGGCACCCCCGTCGCCGCATGCGACGGCGCCCCCGAGGGCTACGCCCCCGTCTACGATGACTGTAACGACGCCAACCCCGCCATCCACCCCGGGGCCACCGAGGTCTGCAACGGCATCGACGACGACTGCGACGACGTCCCCGACGACGGGCTCGTCTTCGTGGACTACTACCCCGATGCCGACAACGACGGGCACGGCGGGTATGGCACCCCCGTCGCCGCATGCGACGGTGCCCCCGGAGGCTACGTCGCCGTCGCCGACGACTGCGACGACACCAACCCCGACGTCCACCCCGGCGCGGTGGACGTGTGCAACGGCATCGACGACGACTGCGACGACCTGGTCGACGAGGAGGACGTCGACGCCGACCTCGACCACTGGAAGACCTGCGACGGCGACTGCGACGACGCCGATCCCGCCGTGAACCCCGGCGCGCCCGAACAGTGCGACCAGCGGGACAACGACTGCGACGGTGTCGTCGACGAGGGCTTCGACGCAGACGGCAACGGAGTGGGCGACTCGGTGTGGGTCGACGCGAACTGGGGAGGCCCGCAGAACGGGACGTCCGACGAGCCCTTCACGACGATCCAGCAGGCCCTGGCCGCCTTCGGGACCTGCCCCGAGATCCTCGTCCGCCCCGGGGACTACAGCGGACCCCTCGACTTCCTGGAGGGAACCGACGTGGCCGTGCGCTCCACCCACGGCCCGAGTGAGACGGACATCTTCGCCAGTGACTATGGCTGGTTGGTTCGGTTCGGCCGGGACGGCCGTGTCGTCGCCGAGCTCAGCGGCTTCAACATCGTCGGAGCCATCGGGACGGAGACGGAGGGGGTGATCGGCATCTTCGGCGGGTCCGACGTCGCCTTCACCAACAACGTGCTGGTCCGCAACGACGGCGGGGGAAACGCCATCGTGGACGTGAGCGGCGCCGGCCCCGGAACCCTGATCGAGGCCAACGACTTCAACTCCAACATCGTGACCTACGTCGCCCCCGTCCGGGTCCGGACCTCACCCGGGATCGCCGTCGCCTACAACTACTTCCACGGCAACTCCACCCAGGTGTACGGCGGCGTGTACGTCGAGGAGAGCGACGACGTCCGAGTCATCGGGAACAAGTTCGAGACCCAGTCCGCCAACATGGTGGACGTGCTGGTGTACCACAGCTCGGGCGTGGACGTGTCCCGAAACGAGTTCCAGAGCGGCGCGGAGTATCCCCTCTACGGATACGAGGCGAGCGGCTTCTTCTACGAGAACCAGATCCACGGCATGGATACCATCCTGGGCAACCTCCTGTACTCCGGCACCTGGGACGCCGGTGACAACTACTGGTACAACAACGTCGGCGAGGGTCGCGCCTGGCAGGTCCAGGGAGGCGTCGACCTCATGCTGGTCCGCGAGCGCTTCTACGACAACGTCTTCAGCGAAGGGCTCGTCCGGGTCAGCGCCAGTGGAGTCGACGTCAGCATCCTCAACATGCTGGCGCACAACAATGACTGTGGCATGGCGGGCTGCGTGTGGACCAACGACGCCGAGGGGACCATCGAGGTCATCAACTCCACCTTCGCCTACAACAGTCAGGATCCCATGTACGTGGGCCAAGTCAGCTTCATGTCCGAGATCGTCACGGGGCGGGTGTGGAACAGCCTGTTCATCGGCAACACCTACGCCTACGGCATCGCCACCTACGTGCCCATCGACGAGGGTTGGAACGACTTCTACGCCAACTCCTACGGCGCCATGGCCGGCCAGACTCCGGCCGCCACCGACCTGGCCGTCGACCCCCTCTTCGCCAACGTCGGCATCAACGACTACCACCTTCAGTCGACCTCCCCCGTCAAGGACAAGGGCAACCCCGACGGCGGCCTGAACGACCCCGACGGCAGCCGCAACGACATGGGCGCCTACGGCGGGCCGTACGGCTCCTGGTAGGTTGAGGAGGAGGACGTGGACTGCGGCCAGCTCTCCCTCGACTACGCCAACGGTTACCTCCAGTACCTGATCCCGGGGGGCTTCATGATGGTGATCGGCGGCACCATCGCCACATCGGGCGTCATCGCGCTGCTGGTGAGCCTCGGGCGGGACCACGACCGTCGTACGCTCGTCTACCCCCGCATCGGTCCGGGACACATCGGGCTCGGGGTGACCTCGCGCTTCTGACCCACCCGGGTCCGGGGGACGCCGTCGCGGGGTCCGCAACGCCGCCGTCTCCGACGAGGACTTCGCGGGCCTTGCGAGGGCGGTGGGTGCCTGCGACGTGCCTCGGCACGCCTCGACGCCCGCGCACCCCCCCTCTACGAACTCATCCCCGCGTCGGGGGCCCCGCGGCGGTTCTCCCGTCGTGATGGTCGCTCTAGGGCCCCGCGGGGTAGGTCCCGTCGTCGACACTCACGACGATGTCCCGTCCGCCCAGGATCGAGGAGAACCTTCCGTCGGCCGAGTTGTAGACACCGCCGCTCACGGAGGCCCCGTACCCGCTGGCCGAATTCGCCCATCCACCGCAGATCGAGGCCGCCTCCCCCTCGCTCTCGTTCCACTTGCCGCCGCCGACCCACGCACTGGATCCGATGGCGTCGCTGCTCTCGCCACCGCTCACCGAGGCCGCGGCCCCGCTGGCCTCGTTGTAGCGGCCACCGCTGACCGTCGCCCACTCGCCGCTGGCGCGGTTGCCGTATCCCGCCACCAGCCCCCCGTGGCTGGTCCAGTCGTGGTAGGGCCCGACCACCAGGTTGTGCGATCCGGTCCGGTCCTCGTACCCAACGGACTCGGCGTACCCCAGGATCAGGTTGCCCCAACCATTGTCGAGCCCGGTGGCGCCGCGGCCGTTGGTGACGTGGACATTCGCCCCTTCGAACCCCACCTCGTGCAGCACCGGGTCCACCCACAGGTAGTCCAGGAGGGCCGACAGCGTCGGGCTCACGGCGGCGGCGAAGTCCTGGGCGAGCACCCACGCCTCGCTGGCGAAACCCTAGGCCTGGACCCACGCCTGGGTCGCCAGGCCCGCCGCCAACAGTCCGTCGACCTCCGCGCGCTGGGCGTCCGCTTCGGCCGACGTCCAGGCCAGCTCCGCCTGGGTGCTGACCAGCTCCGCCCGGGTGGTGGCCAGCTCCGTCTGGGCCGCGGCGAGGGACGTCTCCAGGGCCGCGATGGCCGCCGCCTGCTCGTTCGATTCCTGCGCGAAACAGATCAGCACCGTGCGGAAGGGCATGCCGGGGTCGCAGGCCGCCCGGGCGGCGGGCGCCGAGAGGACCGCGAGGCAGGCCGCGAAAGCCCCCACCAGGACGGGCGCAGCGCGGCGACGGGACGGGGCGAGCAGCGGGGAACACGGGGCGAGCATCGGACTGGCTCCAGGACCAGCCCCCCCCCGCGGAGACCATCGGCCGCGCTGAACGGTATCCGCACTCGCGGTCCCGTGCAAGTAGAGAGCGCGTGCGCCGGACCGCGGACGGCACCGCGACCGCGGCGTCCCGACTCGGCGCCCATCGCCTCCCCTCTCGCCCGCGAGGGCTCCCTGCTCCCCGAGGTCCTCGATGAGTTCCTGGGCGTCGAAGTCCCCTGCGCGCCGCCGACCCACACGGGGCCGCAGCCAGTGGTGAACGTATGCCCGGCGGCGTTCGCGCCGCTGCTGCTGAGCGTGGGGCGGGCCGACGGGGTGGCGGACCCACCCTCGAAGTCGCCAGTCGGGGCCGGCGTGTCTTCCTTGTTGAGTCGCCGCAAGGTACCACGTACCGTGCGGGCACGGGCCGGGCGACGTGGACCTGGTCCGGCCCTTCCCCGTGAGGTGTCCGCATGCCCCCGCGCTCTCTGCGTCAGGTCGCTCCCCTCGGCTTCCTCGTCCTGGCGGGGTGTGCCGATGTCCCGGGCGGGCTCTCCGAGGCGCGCCCGGACGCGGACGGGGCCGTCGGCACCACGGCGGCCCGTCCCGAGGGGGGGCGATACCGGCCCGCCTCCGGGTCGGGGCGGGTCCTCCAGGGCTTCCACCCCGAGCAGGGCCTGGACGTCGAGTTCGGGTCGGAGGGTGCCACCGCGACGCCGCGGGATGGCGCGCGTGGGCGGGGGGTGCCCGTTCGGCTGGGTCTGCGGGCGTTCCAGGTGGACGACAAGGGCCCGCAGCCGGGCGCCGTGGCTCCCGCGCTGGCGGCGTGCGCCGCCGTGGACGGGGTGGCGCCCCGGAGGATCTGCCGCTCCCGGGTCCAGTACTCCCGACCGGGGCTGACGGAGTGGTGGGAGGACCGGCCGGACGGGCTGGACCACGGGTTCACCTTCGATCCGCCCGAGGGCGCCGCCCGCGCCACCTTCGACCTCTCCGTCCGCGGCGCGACGCCGGTGATCCAGGCGGGATCCCGGGCCGCGGTGCTCGACGTGGCGGGCGGCACCGACCTGCGGTACGCGGGCCTGCGGGCCTGGGACGCCCTGGGGCGGGACCTGCCCGCCCGCATGGAGTCCATCGCCGGGGGGATCCGCCTGGCGGTCGACATCGCCGGGGCGGTCGGGGAGGTCACCGTCGACCCCCTCCTCGCGGTCGCGGCCTGGACGGCGACGGGGGAACGGGCGGGCGCCGCCCTCGGGTACTCCGTCGCCCCGGCCGGGGACGTGAACGGCGACGGGTACGGGGACGTCATCGCCGGGGCCTACGCCGACTCCGACGGGGAGTCCGGCGAAGGTACCGTCTACCTCTTCCTCGGCACGCCGGCCGGCCTCTCCGCCACCCCCGCCTGGACCGCGGAGTCCGACGAGCCCGGGGCCTGGTCGGGGTACTCCGTCGCCTCGGCCGGCGACGTGAACGGGGACGGTTTCTCCGACGTGGTGGTCGGCGCACCCGCCTACGAGAGCCCCCTCGGGGCGGTGGGGCGGGTGATGGTGTATCACGGCGGGGAGGACGGGCTACCCGAAGAGGCGGACTGGACCCAGGACGGGACCCAGGTGGGGGGCTTCTTCGGGGGATCGGTCGCCTCGGCCGGCGACGTGAACGGGGACGGTTTCGCGGACCTGGTGGTGGGTGCCCGGGGCATGGACAACGGCCAGCCGGACGAGGGGATGGCCTACGTGTACCTGGGGTCCCCCATGGGTCTCTCGCCCACCGCCGTGTGGAGCCGGGATGGAGGGACGGCGGGCGCGGCTTACGGACACGCCGTGTCGTCCGCCGGGGACGCCGACGGTGACGGGTACGGCGACCTGCTGGTGGGAGCGCCGGGGAGCAGCTTCCCGTCTCCCGGCGAGGGCCGCGCCTACCTGTACCTGGGCAACCCCTCGGGCCTCGCCTCCGTCGCGGTGTGGGTCCGCGACGGCGACCAGGCGGGGGCGGCGTTCGGGTCCTCGGTGGCCGCGGCGGGGGACGTGGACGGCGACGGATATGGGGATGCGGTCGTGGGCGCGGACGGCTTCACGGGGGGAGAGTCCTCGGAGGGCAGGGCCGCGCTCTACCGAGGTGGGGCCTCGGGGCTGTCCGCGACGCCCGACTGGACGTTCGAGGGGGACCAGGCCGGTGCCGGGGCCGGCGCATCGGTGGCGTCGGCGGGGGACGTGAACGGGGATGGATACGCGGACGTGGTGGTGGGCGCGCCGGGCTACGCCGATGGCGAGGCCGGGGAGGGGCGGGCATGGGTGTTCCTGGGGTCGGCAGGGGGACTCGGCGCGGCGCCGTCCGCGTCCGTGGAGCCCGACCAGGCGGGCGCCGGGCTGGGGATCTGCGTGGCGGGTGCAGGAGACGTCGATGGGGATGGCGTCGGCGAAGTGCTGATCGGCGCCGCCGGGTACGACTCGGGCCTGGCGGATGCCGGCGCCGTGTTCCTCCACGCCGGGGAGACGTCGAGCCTGGACGACGCTCCCGCCTGGACGGGGACGGTGGGTGTGGCCGGGAACTCGTTCTCACTCTCGGCGGCATCGGCGGGGGACGTGAACGGGGACGGATACGACGACCTCGTCCTGGGGTCCGCGGAGTACTCCAACGGCGAGGACAACGAGGGGTGGGCGGGGGTCTACCTGGGGGCGCCGGAGGGGTTTGGCGCCGCTCCGGCGTGGGAAGTGGAGGGCGACGACGCGAACTCCTACCTGGGCAAATCGGTCTCCGGAGCGGGTGACGTCAACGGGGACGGGTACGCGGACGTGGTGGTGGGCCAGGACCACGGCGGCGACAGAGTGTCCGGTGGAAGGGTCCTGGTCTTCCACGGGTCCGCATCGGGGCTCCCCTCCACCCCCTCCTGGACCGCCACAGGGGACGACTACGCCCAGCTCGGCGCGGACGTGGATTCGGCGGGGGACGTCAACGGCGACGGGTACGGCGACGTGGTGGTGGGCGCCACCTTCTCGAGCCCCTTCGGGGTCGGTCCGGGCAAGGCGTACGTCTACTTGGGATCCGCCTCGGGCTTGGAGACGTCCCCGGTGTGGGAGGCGAGCTCGGGGCTGACGGAGTCGTGGTACGGTCTTGGGGTCGCCGGTGCGGGCGACGTGAACGGAGATGGATACGCCGACGTGCTGGTGGCCGCCTTCGGGGAGGACGGGGACCTGCCCGACCAGGGGGCCGCGTACCTGTACCTGGGCTCCCCCTCGGGGCCCGAGTCCACCCCCTCGTGGTCGGTGCGGGGCGAGGGCCAAGGCGACATCCTGGGCTTGTCCATGGGGTCCGTCGGCGACGTGAACGGCGACGGCTTCGGGGACGTGGGGGTGGGCGTCCCGCGTCACTCCAACGGCCAATCCGACGAGGGGCGCATCGACGTCCACTTCGGCTCGCCGGACGGCCTCTCGCCGGCGCCGGACTACACGTTCGAGTCCGACGAGGGGGGCGCCGATCTCGGATACTCCGTGTCCGGCGCGGGCGACGTGGACGGGGACGGGTATGGCGACATCATCGCCGGGGCGCCGTTCGCGGACGGAGCGGAGAGCGCGGTCGGCCGGGTGTACCTGATCCTGGGTGCGGCGGATGGTCCGGCCGCCGCCCCCGACTGGACGGCCGAGGGAGACGCTGACCATGCGACGATGGGATTGCCGGTGGCGGGAGGCATGGACGCCAACGGCGACGGATACGGCGACGTCGCGGCCGGGATGTACCTCGAAGGGGTCGGGCCGGACAAGGACGGGTGGATCCGGGCCTGGCTCGGGAACGGGGCCGACGGCACCGGGCCGGGACTCCCGCTGCGCCCCGAGGCGAGGACCCCGGATGGCCTGGCCCCCATCGCCCCGGGCCTGACATCGTCGTCGCCCAGCTCCTTCATGGCCGCGATGCACTCGGCCCGGCTGCCGGTGGGGGTGGCTCGGGCACGCCTCCAGGTGGAAGTGAAGCCCATGGGCACGCCCTTCGACGGCTCGGGCCTCGCCGCCACCGGGCCGTTCACCAGCACGGGACTCGGGGGGATCGACCTCTCCGAGACCGTCGCGGCCCTGGAGCCCGGCCGCGGCCATCACTGGCGCGCCCGGGTCCAGCGGGACCCCACCCAGGGGGGGCCGGTCCTGTGGGGCCCCTGGGTGTACGGGGGTGTTCCCGGGGATCCGGCGGGAGGGCACTTCTTCACCTCCGGACCCGCGGCCGCGTGGTACGAGGACGGCGACGGGGACGGATACGGCGACCCCGCCACGGCGGTCCTCGCCCGAGGCGTTCCCCCGGACGGGCGGATCGCCGACGGATCGGACTGCGACGACGGCGATCCGGAGGTGAATCCCGGGGTCGCCGAGGTCACCTGCGACGGGGTGGACACGGACTGCTCGGGCTCCCCGGCCGTCTCCGAGCAGGACCAGGACGGGGACGGGCTCGCCCCGTGCGTCGGAGACTGCAACGACCAGTCGGCGGCGGTGTACGAGGGCGCCATGGAGCTGTGCGACGACCTCGACAACGACTGCGACGGCGAGGTGGGTCCCGAGGAGATGGACGGAGACGGTGACGGTTGGACGGAGTGCGGGGGCGACTGCGACGACGCCGATGCGGACTTCTCTCCGGACGCGCCGGAGATCTGCGACGGCGCGGACCAGGACTGCGACGGGGTCGGGGACGACGTCTCGGACGCCGACCTCGACGGCCACACGGTGTGCGAGGGCGACTGCGACGACGCCAACCGCTTCGCCAGGCCCGGGGCCCTGGAGCGATGCAACGGCTTCGACGACGACTGCGACGGGGGCGTGGACGAGGGCTTCGACCCGGATGGGGACGGCTTCACCTGTGGCGAGTCCTGGGACTGCGACCCCCGCGACCCCGCCGTCCATCCGGGCGCCGCCGAGGTCTGCAACGGACTCGACGACGACTGCGACTTCGTCGCGGACGAGGGGCTGGTCCAGGTGACCTGGTACCTGGACGCGGACGGGGACGGCCACGGCGATCCCACCGTCTCCGAGACCCTGTGCGAGGTGGGGCCGCCCGGGTACGTGCTGCTCTCCAACGACTGCGACGACACGGAGCCCCTGGCGTGGATCGGCGCGCCCGAGACCTGCGACGACGGCGTGGACAACGACTGCGACGGCGACCGCGACGGCTGCGCCTTGGAGGGGGACGTGGGCGTGGCCTCCGCCGACGCCATCCTGGTGGGCGAGGATCCCAACGACAACGCGGGATACGCCGTCGCCCCCCTCGACGACCTGGACGGGGACGGGTACGCCGACGTCGTCGTCTCGGCCCCCGGTGACGACGGCGCCGGAGCCGATTCCGGGGCGGTCTACGTGTTCTACGGCCCCGTCTCGGGGGAGATAGACCTGTCGCTGGCCGACGCGAAGATCGTCGGGGAGGCCAGCGGAGACAAGGCGGGCTGGTCCGTCGCCGGGGGCTCGGACACCGACGGGGACGGGTACCTCGACCTCCTGGTGGGCGCCCCCCAGCACGACGCAGGAGGCGCGGACGCGGGCGCGGCCTACCTCGTGCGGGGGCCGTTCCTGGGCGCGATGTCGCTGTCCACCGCCGCCGCGAAGCTGGTGGGCGAGGACGCCGGAGACAAGGCCGGAGCCGCCGTGGCCCTGATGGACGTGACCGGCGACGGCGTCGCCGACGCCGTGGTGGGCGCGGCCTTCGACGACGACCGAGGGACCGACGCCGGCGCGGCATACGTGGTCGACGGTCCCCTCGGCGGCACGGTCGACCTCTCGACGGCGACGGGGAAGCTCCAGGGCCCCGACGCCGGGGACCAGGCGGGATACTCCGTCGCCGTGGTGGGGGACGTGGACGGGGACGGCGTCACCGACCTGGCCGTCGGCTCCCCCCAGGACGAGCTGGGGGGGACGGCCTCGGGCACCGCGTACATCGTCCGGGGCCCGGTGACCGGCCGGCGTTCCCTGGGGGTGGTGGCCCTGGCCAGGTTGGTGGGCGAAGAGGCGTCCGACCAGGCTGGCCGGTCCGTCGCCGGTGCTGGAGACCAGGACGGGGACGGCCTCGCCGACGTCCTGGTGGGGGCGTACCAGCACGACAGCATCGCCAGCAACGCCGGCGCGGCCTACGTGGTCCTGGCCCCCTTCAGCGGGACCATCGACCTCTCCGTCGCCGACGCCAAGCGAACGGGAGCGTTGGCGACCGACCTGGCGGGGATCCTCGTGGCCGGCGCCGGAGACGTGGACGGTGACGGGGTCCCGGACCTGCTGGTCGGAGCCAACCAGAGCGACGCGGGCGGGTCCAATGCCGGAGCGGTGTACCTGCTCTACGGTCCCGTCTCGGGAGTGGCGACCCTGTCCACCGCCGATGCCCGGTTCGTGGGGGAGGCGGCGAGCGATCAGCTCGGGTACGCCGACGGCGGTTCGGGAGCAGCCGCCGCCGGTGACGTGGACGGCGACGGCTGCACCGACGTCCTGGTCTCCGCCCGCCTGGCCGACCGCGGCGGGTCGAACGCCGGGGCGGCGTACGTCGTCCTGGGGACCTGCTTCTGACCTCGGTCCCGGCCCCGTGGGGGATCGCGGCGCCCAGGAGCGGCGAGGCCAGGGGACTGGCACCGGCGGGGAGAGGGGGTAGAGTTCGGGGCGACCATGGGCCCGCCGGCCGCCGGCGGGGAGGGAGGAGCGATGCCCATGACCACCCGCCCCTGCAGCCACGACGAGCGCGACCAGATCGCGGGCGCGATGGACCGCTACCTCGCGCGGCCCGACGCCGATCCCCGGATCCGGGAGCTGGACGCCGACTTCTTCGCCGAGGCCCGGAGGGCGTTCCAGGCCGCACGGGAGTTCGAGCGGACGGCCCACTCCGCGTGGGAGGCCGCCGGCGAGGTCGCGGACGCCCGGGACGCCCAGTTCGAGCGGGACCTGTTCCTGCTCGCCGCCACCGTCCTGGACGCCCGGGGCGCCCCGCAGCCCGACCGGGTGGCGGAGATGCTCGGAGGGGTGCCGCCCACGGCGCTGGCGCGCCACACCTACCGCGAGGCCATCGCCCGCTCCGGGGACCTCCTGCGGGGCCTCGCCGCCCGCGGAGACCTCGCCTTCGACCCCGAGAAGGCCCGGGCCCTGGGGGCCAGCCGAGAGGTCCTGCTCGCCGGCGCCGTGGTGGAGGAGGAGGCCGACTCCGCCCGCCGCTCCGCCAGGGCGGCGCTGGACGAGGCGGCATCGACCTTCGACCGCTCCTGGGGCAAGGCCGTCCGGGCCATCCAGGCCGCCGTCGAAGAGAGCGTCTGGACCCCCGCGATCCCCCGCTTCGTCCGAGGCGCCGCCCCCGGCACACCCGTCCCCGAGCCCACCCCTGCCCGCAGCGGAGCCGGCCCCGTCTGATCCTCCCGATCCGCCGGGGGCGGCGGGGCGAGGGCGGGGCGAGTGCCCCGGCGGAGGGGCTGTGCGCCGCGCCGCTGGGCTACCCTGCATCCTCCCCCCGCGGAGTGGCCATGGCTCCCCGCCCCTGTCCCACCCCCGGCGACGTCCGGGATGCCCTGGAGCGGCACGTCCTCCGCGACCTGTCGTCCCTCCTCTCCCCGGGGGACCGGCGGGACGCCCCCGTGCTCGTGCCCCTGCTCTGGGATCCGGAGCCCGTCGCCGTCGTCACCGTGCGGGCCGCCCACCTGCGGCTGCACGCGGGCGAGGTGTGCTTCCCCGGAGGGAGCCCCGAGCCCGGAGACACCGACGCCTTCTCCACCGCCGTCCGAGAGGCGCGGGAGGAGCTGGGGATCGGAGGCGCGCGCCCCCTCGGCCGCCTCTCGGCCGTGCCGGTCTTCGCCTCCCCCTACCGGCTCGTGCCCCACGTCGCCGACCTCGCTCCCGGCCCCCTGCACCCCACGGACGGCGAGGTGGCTCGGGTGCTGAGGCTGCCCATCCGGGCCGTCCTGGAGGAGCCCCACCTGGACGGCGTCCCCTTCGTCGCCGCCGGGGAGCGGCTCCTGTCCCCCGTCTTCCTGCCCGAGGGGCACCGCATGTACGGCGCCACGGCCCACGTCTTCCACGAGCTGCTGGAGGTGATGGCGCCCCTGTACGGGCTGCCCGTGCCTCCCCTCCGCCCCGGGCGCTTCGACTGGGCCGATCTCTTCGCTCGCCGTGGCGCGCGGGACCCGGGGCCGGAGCGCCGTTGACGGCACCACCCGCCACCGCCGTCAGGGGGTGGGACGGGGGCGGGTCACCAGGAAGTACTGGTAGGGGAGGAGGTCCAGCGCGGCGATGACTTCGAGGCCGGCGGCGTCGGCGTCGCGGCGGAACGCCTCTTCGGAGATCCGGCGGTCCACAGGCGGGCCGACGGGGGTCTCCCAGCCGTGGAAGTCGATGTTCACCAGCCGCCCGCCCGGCTTCAGGGAACGGATCAGGCGCCGCAGGTAGGCGGGCCCGTCCGGGAAGTGGTGGTAGGTGTCCACCACCAGGATCAGGTCGCACGAGGCCGCGGGGAGGAGGGGGTCGCCCGGGAGGGCCAGCACCGGGACCACGTTCCCGAGGCCCGACTCGGCGATCCGGGCGCGCAGGGCGGCCAGGATCTCCGGCTCCACGTCCACCGCGTAGACCGTCCCGGCGGTGCCCACCGCCCCCGCGGCGCGCAGCGCGAAGTAGCCGGGTCCTGCGCCGATGTCGCAGACCACCTGCCCGGGCTCCAGCGCCAGCGCGGAGATCACCTCGTCCGGCTTTTGCCACTGCGCCCGCTCGGGATCGGTCATGCGGGCGACGTAGGCGGCCAGGTCGCCGGGGTTGCCGTGCCGGCCGCCTTCGTGGGCCGGGCCGCCGTGGGCGGGGCCGCCGTGGGCCGCCTCGCCCCCCGCGTCCCCGTGGCGGGCGTGTTGCGTCTGCTCCGCGCCTGGGGGAGTGGAGGCCGGGCCGCCCCCGGCGCCACGCCCGCTGGCGCAGCCGCACGCGGCGATTACGGGGAGGGTGAGGATGACCGACGGCGGGCGCATGGGGACTCCTGTGGGGGGCGGCGCTCCCGGCGCGGTGGTTCCTCCCGCGCGGGGTGATGGGGGCGGCATGATAACCCGTTCCCCCCGAGGGGAACGGCGGCCACGGGGACGCCCACGGCGGGAAGGGCGCGAACCCCCCGCCGTCGTGCTAACGTCACGGGATCGCCATGCCCGCGCCACCCTCCCCGACCCGCAGCCCTCCCGGCCTCGCCGCCCTGCTCGCAGCCCTGCTCCTGGGCGGCTGCGACCCACCACCGTCGGATCCGGGGACGCCCCCCGGGGACGACGACTCCTCGCCCGCCGAGACGGGCGATGGGCTGTTCCTGCGGGGCTGCCCGGAGCCGGGGCGGGCGGCGGCGCGGGTGCTGGTGGACCCGGCGGAGCGGCCGTGGGGGCCCAACGGGCTTGCCGCGCCGGGGGACGTGCTGCTGGTCAACTCCGCGGCGGCGTTCGTGATCCAGTCCCCCGACGAGCCGAGGACCTACTACCACTACGGCGGGACCCCCATCGACGCCGTCGCCGTCCAGGGCTGCGAGCAGGCTGGCCCGGAGGTCTTCGACGAGATGGGGCTCGCCGTGGGGCGGCTGGACCTGGCGGAGTTCACGGGCAGCTCCCTCCACCAGTTCCGCGGTGACTCCGTGGAGATCGTCGACGACGGCAGCGGCGGCGGCCCGGCCGTGGTGGACGTCCACGGCACCGACGACCGTTTCTGGCTGGTGGAGCTGACCCTGGTGCGGGAGGTCTACGAGTCGGGGGGACGGAAGGACCTGGGCGACCTGTACGGGCTCGACGTCACCGTGCGGTACACGCTGGAGCCGGACTCGGCGGTCCTCCGGGCCGAGGTGTCCCTCTCGGGGCAGCCCGTCGTCGACGGCTTCATGGTCGGCGCGCTGGTTTTCCCCTCGGACCACACCCCCACCCACGCGTTCTCCGGCGGCGACCTGTCCATCGGGGGGTTCCGGATCGAGACCGGGGTGCCCTGGTTCGCCGCGGGCGCCGACGACGGGGCCAGCGCGGTGGCCATGCCCGGCGCCTCCATGGCGAGGGTCGGCGTCGCCGGAGTGACCGCCCTCATCGACGTCCAACACGCCCTGACCCCCTTGGAAGTGTCCGGGGGCGCGGCCCCGGTCACGCCGTTCCTGGTGGCCGTGGGAGCCCTGGACGCGGCGAGCGCGTCGGCCGCGCTGGAGGCTCATCTCGCCGAGCCCCTCCCGGGGCGGGAGGTGGGGTGGGCCGACGTCTCGGGGACCGTTGCGGATCCCTCGGGGGTCCCCGTCCCGGGGGCGACGGTGGTGGTGGCGTCCCAGGACGACGGGGGTTCGTGGCGGACGTTGGACCGGCTGGTCACCGCCGAGGACGGCTCCTTCCGGGGGCGGACCCTCGCCCTCGGCCCCTGGCGCCTCGCCGCCACCGCCGAGGGGCGGGACGGAGGGGCGGAGGTGGACGTTTCCCCCGGCCAGGGCGCGGTCGCGCTGGGGATCGGGGCCCGCGGGGACCTGGTGGTGGAGGCCACCGACGGCGAGGGGGGGGAGCTGCCCGTGCGGGTGGAACTGGAACGGGACGACGGGCGCGTGGAGGTGCGGTACGTCGCCCCCGGCGGCGGGAGCGTGCCCCTGGCCCCGGGTCGCTGGACCGCCTACGCCAGCCGCGGCTACGAGCACGCCCTGGCCACCGCGGAGGTCACCGTCCCCGAGGGGGGCGCCGGGCAGCTCGAGGTGGCCCTGCCCCGCCTCGTGGACACCGCCGGTTGGGCGTCCATGGACAGCCACGTCCACGCCGAGCCCAGCGCCGACAGCACCACCCTCCCCGGGGACCGCATGCGGTCCGCCGCCGCGGCGGGGCTGGACGCGGTCATCACCACCGACCACGAGGCCATCGTCGACCTCTCCGCGGCGGTCTCCAAGGCGGGCCTCCAGGACCATCTGCTTGCGGTGCTCGGCAGCGAGGTCACCGCCACCGTCCCCGAGCACACCAACGCCTGGCCCTTCCCGTCCCGGGCCAAGCACCCCCGCGGCGAGCCGGTGGTCTGGTATGGGTTGGGGCTGGACGGGATCTTCCGAGCGGAGCGGGAGCGCGGGGCCCAGGTCGTCCAACTCAACCACTCCCGGGTGAACGGGGAGTGCGGGCTGCTCTGCATGCTGGACTGGGACCGCGTGTCGGAGTGGCCCGGGCTGGTGGATCCCACCGCCGTCGGCCTCCCCGAGGGCACCGAGATCTGGTCCTGGGACTTCGACAGCTTCGAGGTGATGAACGGGCTCCGGAGCCCCTTCCTGGTGGAGGGGGATCCGCGCCGCACCGGGGCGTTCACGGACTGGCTGTCCTTCCACAACCTCGGCCACCGCGTCACCGGCGTCGCCGTCACCGACGTCCACGGGATCGACATCCCGGGGAGCCCACGCACCTACGTCGCCGTGCCGGACGACGGGCCAGGCGGCTTCACCGCCGACGACCTGGCCCGGGGGGTCCTGGAGGGCGCCGCCGTGATCAGCGCCGGCGCCTTCGCCCGGGTCCTCGCGGGAGGGGCCGGCCCGGGAGGGCTGGCGACGGCGACGGGGGAATCCGTCGACCTGTGGATCCGGGTGGAGGCCCTGCCCCAGGTGGACGTCGCCCGGGTGGACGTCCTGGTGGACTGCGACGCCGCGCTCTCGCTGGCGGCGCCCTGGCCGGACGAAGTCGTGAAGCTGGACGAGACGGTGACGCTGGACCTGTCCCGGGACGCCTACGTGGTGGTGGTCGGCTTCGGCGCGGGGGCCATGCCCCGGGGCCTCGACGGCTACGACCCCGGGGAGGTGCCGCGCTTCGTTTCCAACCCGATCTTCGTCGACGTGGACGGGGACGGCGCGTGGACGGAGCCGGGGCCCAGGGCGTGCGGCTGGGAGCCCTGAGGGTGGGGGGTCAGGCGAAACGGGCCAGGGCGTCGTCGATCCCCCGGAGGTAGACCTCCCGGACGTCCCCCTCCACCGCCGAGTCGGGGCGCCAGGAGGCCACCAGCGGGCGCGCCTCCCGCAGCGCCTCCACCGCCCGGCGCCGGTCCCCGATCCCCCCGCGGGCGATGCCGTGGAGGGCGAGCAGCATCCCCACCTCCAGCGACTGGAGCGCCCCCGGCGCGGCGGCGACCAGGGACGACGCCTCGGTGAGGAGGGCGTCCAGTCGGTCGGACTCCAGGGGTGCCCCGAGGGACAGCTCCGCCACCATCCCCTCCACGAGGAACGCGCGCCACGGGCCCGGGGGCCTCTCCTCCGCCGCCAGGGGCCGGGCGACCTCGCGGGCCCTCCGCAGGGACGCCTGCGCCGCGGGAGGGTCCCCCCCTCGCTCGCACACCAGCGCCAGGGCGCGCAGCGCGCGGGCGCGGAGCGCCGTGGTCTCGGGGGCCGAGGGGCCGCCACTCCCCCCTTCCAGCCGCGCCACCGCCGACTCCAGGGTGGCCCGGGCCTCGGTCGCCGCGCCCGCCTCGGCCTGGGCGAGCCCCAGCAGGACCGACGCGGCGGCGTGGGCGGGCTCCAGGCCCGGGTGCGCCGCCGCCGCCCTGCCCAGGGCGGCGAGGGCGGCGGCCATCGGGCGCAGGTCCCCGGCCTCCCCGTCCTCTCCGGCGGGGTCGTCGTTCCCCCGGGCGCGGTCACCGGCGAGCCCGTCCGGGAGTCCGAGCAGGGTCAGGGCGTCCGGCCCCGATCCGGCGCCTCCCAGCAGGAGGCGGGCCGCGCCGGCGGCGAGGCGGGTGGCGGCCACCGCCCCTTCGGCCTCCCCCGCCGCCGCTCGGGCGCGGGCCACCCGCATCGCGCCCAACAGCAGGTCGGTGGCGGCCCCGGTGTCCGCCGGCCGGCGGGACGTGCGCCGCTCCAGGCGGGGGAGGTCGGCGGCGACCCCGGCGGTGGCGTCCTCTCCGGCCGATCCGGGAGCTCCGAGTGCCTCCTTGAGGAGGGCGGCGAGGGGGCTCGGGAGGGTGGCGACCGCCGCGAAGCCCGCCGCGGTCCCGGACTCTCGTCCGCGGGCGCGGGCGGATCCCCAGGGTTCGGGAAGGACGGGCGGATCGCGTTCGGGGTGCATGGGGCAGACCTCCGGACCCGAGATCGAGTGTAGCGCGTCCGGAACGCCCCCGTCGGGAATTTCGCGCCGTCGCCCTCCTTTGCGGATCCCGAGGGAAGCCCCCCCTTTCGCGGTCCGGGGGCGGGGGTTAACGCTTGACCGAAGTCATGAATCGCTTCTTGCGCCTGTGAGCCCGACCGGGGAAGGACCCCGGCCGGGCGGGTGCCGCCACGCCGCGGCACGACCGCAGCCGCCGGCTGGGGCCGGGGGGGACGGGTCGATGACAGACCCGGCCACCCGGCCGCCGGGACTGCGGAGATCGGGGGGAGGACATCCATGGACCATCACGCGCCGCCGCGCGGGGGGGCCGCCCCGCGCCGGCCCGGGCTTCCGCTCGCCGCGCTCGCCCTCGCTTCCCTCGTCCTGTCCACCGGACGGGCCGAGGCCGCGCGCTCCGACCTGCTCGTCCAGGTCCTCGACGCCGAGACCGCCATCACGGTCTCCCGGGCGTCGGCGCCCTACTGGGAGCCCTGGGAGGTCGCCTGGAGCGAGGTCCAGCCCCGGTGCCCCGCGGCGGGGGGAGTGGTCCTGGACGCCGATCCCGACGCCATCGACCCCGAGTCCCTGTGCCCGGAGGAGGAGGACGACGGGGACCTGCTCCAGTGCGTCGGCCGCTACGACGTCCAGCGCTGGCTCCGCGTCCGCGCCCGGCGCTGCCTCGCCGCCGCCGACTTCCAGGAGTGGCAGGCGATGCGGAAGCGGACCCTCGCCCTGACGGATCACCTCGTCCCCGTCGGTCGTGACGCCGCCCTCCACCGCGTGGAGGTCCCCTGGGCCCGGCCCTTCCGGGACCGCGCCGCGGACGCGCTGCGGCGCGCCCTGGCCCTGGGCTCCAACCGGGACCTCGCCGACGAGGTCCTGGCGGCCCGGAACGACGTGAAGAGGGGGGACGAGCCCTTCCTGGACGGCGCAGCGCGGATCGTCGGCCTGTCCGAGCGGGTGGGGGCGCGGTGCGAGATGGCCCCCCAGCTCGCCCGGAGCGCCACCTGCCAGGAGTTGCACGCCCGCGCGGGGGACATCCTGTCGGCCCAGGGGGACCTCCCCCGTGCCCGCTCGGCGTGGCGGCGGGCGGTGGCGGCGCCGGGGCCCCTGACCTGGCTCTCCCTCTACCTCGTGGCCCACGCCACCCGTGAGGCCGGGGGTGGCCCGCCCCCCTGCGCCGCCCTGGGCAGGGAGGGCTTCGGCCCCGCCCTGAAGTCCGCCCCCTCCCCCGCCCTCGCCGAGCTCGTCCTCGCCGACGCGGCGGCGACGCTGGCCGCCGACGGCTGCGGCGACGAGCTGCGGGGGATCCTGGACGACGCGGTGGGCCTCACCGCGTCCCAGTCGCCCGACGGGTCCGCGCCCCCGGCGCTTCCCCGGACTGCCGACGTGCTGGGCCACCAGGCGGACGACCTGCTGGCCGCCCTGCGCCAGCGCCTCGTCGCCCGGGGCACTCCCGAGGCGCTGCTGGCGGCGGTGATCGGGGACGGCGACGAAGCCGACGCCCCCCGGATCCGCGCCCGGGACGCCGCCGACGCCCAGCGCGCCTATGGCGTCCGGGAGGCCACCCGAGACCTGCTGGAGCAGGTGGCCATCGCCCGGACCCGGGACGGGCGCGAGGTCATGTTGGTGAAGCCCCGGGACGGGGCCCCCCTGGGCGCCGTGGCGGAGCGGCTGCGGGGGCACACCGAGGGCCGGCTGGCGGTCCTGACCCGCTGGCCCCGGGCGGTGGACCCCGCGCGGGAGGCTGCCGTCCGCGCCCTGCTGGCGGACGCGGCCATGGCGCTCCTGGACGCGGACCTCGTCCTCCTGGACGCCGCCACCGTGGCCACCGCCGAGGGCACGGCCCGCCCCCGCCGCCGCGACTCCGCCGACTCCGGCTCGATGGGGGCGGCCCTGCTGGCCCGTGCCTCCTTGGACCTCGACCGCGGGCGGGCCGCCGCCGCCGTCGAGGCCGTGGCCGAAGCCCTGCCGCGCCTCTCTCCCCTCTCCCCCGGCTCGCCCGTGGCCAGCCGGCTGGCACGCCTCGCCGCCTCGCGCCGCGCCGCCGCCGCCGCGTCGCGCCTCATGGACCGCCTCTCCCGAGCCCCCGCCGACGAGGCGGCCGGGCCGCTCTCGGATCTGGTCGCCGCGTTCGACCGCGCGTGGCCGGACCATCCCCGCCGGGGTGAGATCGAGGTGGCCTGGTCCACCCGCCTGAGGGCCTGGGGCCGGGCCGTCGAGGTCCCCGCGGCCCGGGCCGGGGAGGGCGACTGCGCGGTGCTGGCGGGGAGGGCCGCCTTGCTGGAGGAGCAGCGCCGGCGCCTCGCCGCCCGCGCCCTCCTGGGGGACGATCCCGCCGTGGAGGCCATGGTCCGGGACCGGGCCCGGACGGCCTTCCACGCCGCGGGCGAACTGTGGGAAGCCTGCGGCGAGCGCCCCGAGGCCTGGGAGATCCGGGGGCGCTCCATCGCGGCGCTGGCGGAGACGGCCCCCGAGGACGAGCAGTCCTTCGAGGCCGCCGTCTCGGCCCTGGCCGAGTTGACCGCGAGGGCCGCCCGCGACCCCGCCGGGGGGCCGGTGTCGATTTCCCTCGCCTGGCCCGAGGCGCGCCAGGTGGAGATGCGGAACCGCGCCCGGGGGATCGGCCGCCTCGCGTGGCTGGAGGCCGTCGAGGCGGACCTGCGCTCCCTGGGCGCGGCCCCGCCTCGGGAGGCCGAGGACGTCGCCGCGGTCGTGGGGGGCGACGCATGCCGCGGCCTGCTCGCCGCCGCCGGGAACGGCAGCGGAGGTCCCGCGGCCCCCGGGCCCTCCATCGGCCTGCGGATCCGCGGGCTGGAGGAGTTTCTGGGGAGCCATCCCCGGGACCGCGCCTGGGCCCGGGTGAGCGCCGACCTGGCCGCCTGCGCCGAGGCCGACGGGGACCCCCGAAAGGCCCTCGCCGCCGCGGGCGCGGCGCTGCGGGCGTGGTGCGGCGAGTCGGGCGCCCCCTGCCGGGCCGGTGACGGGATCGTGGGCGAGAGCCTGGGCACCCTCGACTCGGTCCTGGACGCCCTGACGAGCGGTGGAGCGGAGGAGGCGCTGCGGGCCGACGCGCTGGCGGAGGAGGCCGGCTCGCTCCGCCGCGCCGCTGTTGCGGAGGGTGATCCCCGTGCCGGGGCCTCCCTCCACCTGCGGGCGGCGGGCGCGATCATCGAGGCGGTCGCCCTGGACCCCGGCCTGGGCACCGCCTGGGCCCCCCTCCTCGACTCCCTGGCCCGGAGCGGCGTCGACCCGGACGCCCTGTGCCGGCTCCGGGAGCGCGTCGTCCCCCGGACGGCCGCCCTTCCCATCCCCGACGACCAGCGCGCCTTCCTCGGATCTCCCGCCTGGGGGCACGCCTGCGAGCGCGCGGAGGCCCGCCGATGACCGACGTCCACGACCCCCAGATCTGCTACGGCTGCCGCGAGCCGGTCCCCGAGGGGGAGGCCTCCTGCCCCGCCTGCGGCGCCCGTCCCGCCAGCGGCACCCGCTTCCCCCGGGACCGGTGGGGGGGCCGCGAGGTGGAGCTGGACGACCGGAGGGTCCGGCTGGGGCGCCCGATGGGCATCGGGGCGTTCGGCGCGGTCTACCCCGTGGAGGGAGGCCCGGAGGAGTGGGTGGGCACGGTGCTGAAGGTCCTCCACTCCTTCGCCGAGCGGCCCCCCGCCGCCCAGGCGATGGCCCGGCGCCGCTTCGAGCAGGAGGCGCGGATCCTGATGCGCCTCGGCTCCCACCCGAACCTGATCCGGTGCCACGGCCACGGGATCCTGCACGACGGGACGCCCTGGATCGCCATGGACCGCGCCGTCGGACTCAACCTGGCGGTCTACCTGCGGGAGCGGGGGGCCCCGCCGGCCCCGCTGGCCCTGGAGCTGGCGCGGCAGCTCGCCGCGGCCATGGCGTTCGTCGGGGACGCCGAGGTGGTGGGGCGGGACTACAAGCCGGACAACGTGGTGGTGCGGGGCCTCGACGGGGGCGAGCCGCCCCACCTGACGGTGCTGGACTTCGGGGCGGCCCGGTACCTCTACGGGCCGGGCCTGGGCACGGTGGACGGGGGCATGGTGGGCACCCTGCCCTACGCCCCGCCGGAGCAGATGACCGACGCCACGTCGGCGGACCTGCGCTCGGACGTGTTCGCGTACGGGACCATCGTCTACGAGCTGCTGACGGGCCGCCGGCTGTTCGGCCAGAGGGGCTTCGGCGCCTGCCTCGCCGCCAAGACGGAGGCCGCCCGGCCGGAGATCTCCATCCCCGGCGAGCCGGCGGCCGGACGGATGGCGACGGGGCTGATCACCGCCTGCACCGCGCCGCGGCCCGACGACCGGCCCCCGGACCTCCACCGGGTCGGCGAGGCGGTGGCGGGGGTGATCGCGCTGCTGCGCGCCCCCGCCCGCGCCGCGGGGCGCGCGTCGCCCCGGGCGGCGACGTCGGCCTGGCCGACGGGATCGCCGCGGGTGGCGCGGCTCGGCCCCAACGCCACCCTGGTCCCCGCGCCGGCCCAGGAGGTGCCCGCGCCCGCGCCCGCCGCGCCCTTCCTGCCCACGGCCGCCGACGCGGCGGCGGAGGTGCCCGAGCCGACTGCCGTGCCCGCGGACGCCTGGAGCGGACCGGCGGGGGGCCCCCAGCCCTCGGACGGCGACGGTCCCGACCGGACCGGCGGGGCACTGGCCCCCGGCGCGGAGGGGTGGGGCGGGACCGAAGTGGCCGGGCCGCCGGTCCCCAAGCCCGTCGGCGCCGAGGCCGCTGGGGCCGCGGAGGCCGGCCTGGAGCCGGCTCCGGGCCTGGCGGCGGACCCGGACGCCACCGTGATCTCCGATGGAAGGCCGGAGGCGAGGGCCACGGTCGGGGCCGGTCCCGGGACGGGGCACGGGGCGCCGGCCTTCCTGGGCACCGCCATCCCCGCCGGGGGGTGGGCCACTCCGGAGGCGGCGCCGCGAGAGCCTCCCGGCCCGGCACCCGCGGCGGCCGTCGGAGCGCAGGAAGACGGCCCGCGGGGCGGTCCCCGGCTCCCCGGAGGGGACCCCGCCCGCAAGCCTGCGCCTGGGCTCCTGGCCGGAGAGCCGGAGCCCCTGGACCGCGCGGTGATGGTGGGCCTGGCCCTGGTGACGTTCGCGTGCCTGATGATCACGGCGGGGGTCCAGGTCATCCGGGCCTACGGGCCCGACGTGGCGGGGGAGATCCGCCGAGACCTGGGAGAGGTCCGGCGGGCCTGGGTCGCCGCCGTGGAGGCCGCCCGGGAAGCCGCGGAGCCCCGGATCGCCCCCGCGGCGCCCCCGGCGCCCCATTCCCCGAATGATCGGCACGGCGGTCCCGGCCGGTTCCAGGGGGAGGCGGAGTGGTGGGTCACCGCTGCCAACGGGCCCCGGGAGCCCTCCGCGGAGGGTCCGGGCGTCGCGACCGGCTCCGAGCCCTCCCCCCACCGGGAGAGGACGGCGGTGAAGTCGGGCGTCCCCGCGAGGGCCACCCCGAGCCCGCGGGGGCGGGAGGTCAAGGACGCCCCCCGCCCGCGCTTCCCGCGGCTGGACCCTCCCCCCGCCCAGGACTCGGGCTGGACGGCGTGGGAGGCCGCCCTGCGCGGGGCGGACGCCGCCGGCTCGGACCCCTCCCACCCCGGCGGTGCCCCGGAGGAGCCCCGGGCAGGAGGCGCCGTCCTGGCTCCCCCCGCCGGCCCCCGAAGGGTGGCGACGTCCAGCATCGCCGGCGCCCGGGTGTGGTTCGGCCCCGCCACAGCGGAGTCCCTGGCACGGTGCCGGTCCCTCCTCGGTCCGGCGGCTTGCGAGGACCGCTCCGGGCCTCCCCTCGGCTGGATCCAGATCGACGCCTTCCGGCTGGACCGGGTGGAGGTGAGTCGGGAGCGCTACCTGGACTGCGTCGCCGCGGGCCGGTGCGGGGAGCCCCGGGGCGGCCTCGGTTCCGGCCGCGGCGACCTGCCGGTGACGGGAGTGAGCCCGGAGCAAGCGGCGACCTTCTGCCGATCGGTGGGGGGAAGGCTCCCGACGTGGGTGGAGTGGGAGGCCGCCGCCTCGTGGGGGCCGGGGTTCGACGCGCCCGCGGACCGGAGGTTCCTCCCCTTCGTCGGCGCGCCGGACTGTGATCGAGCCCGGCTCCTGGGCTGCGGCAGCGGTCCCGGCCCGGTGAGCGCTCGCCCCCGGAGCGCGAGCGCCTGGGGAGTGCGGGACCTGCTGGGCAACGTCGCCGAGTGGGTGATCGGCCCCACCCACTACGAGCTGCGGGGCGGGAGCTGGCTCACCCCCGCCGCCTCCCTGACCGCGCTGCGCCCCCGCCACCCCGCCCGGAGCGGCGAGGTCCCCGCCGACGCCGGGTTCCGGTGCGCGATGCCCGCCGCCGGCGCGGCCGGCGGCGAGGTGGTGACGGCGCGCTGAGGGGGTGACTCACCGCTGTCGGTGGCGGGGGCGCGAGATCGGGCGGGGGCGTCAGAGGTTGTTGATGGTGTCGCAGATCGTCTTGGCGGTCTCGTAGTCGCCGGCGTCCCAGGCAGCCTCGGCGTCGTCCCAGAACTCCCAGAAGTAGCCGTCGTCGACGCCATCGCCGCCCAGGTCGATGGGGGACCACCAGTCCAACTGCCCGTAGGCCACGTTCAGCGTGGTGCCCAGGCACTGCTGGACGGCACGGTCGTCCATGTCGGCCGAGTTGTTCTCGATCCACAGGGCGTCGTAAAGGGACTGGAGGGAGTCGAACGCCGAGTCGAAGACGCCGAGGGGGAGCCAGGAGGCGATGGTGGAGGAGTCCACCTGCGCGTTGCCCTTGCCCGACGACCACACCTTGATCTGGTGCTTCCAGAAGCCGATGGTGCTGGGGTTGCCCAGGGCCGCGCCGGCGAAGCTGCCCGTGCCGTCGTGCACGCACGAGGTCGGGATGAAGGCGGCCAGGGCCTGCACAGCGGCCTCGGGGATCACCTGGTAGACGTCGAGCCCCTCGGTGGTGGCGTCCACGGTGAGCGGCAGCGCCGGTCCGGTGACCGTAGCGGTGGCGTTTCCGCTGGCGTCGGTCACCACCACGGCGTCCGAGAGGGTGCCGGACGAGGCGGTGAGGGCGATGGCCTGCCCCGCCACGGGAGAGGCCCCCTGGCTCACGTTCACCGACACGGTGACCGTGCCTCCGGAGCCCCCCGTCAGGTCCACGGTCAGCTCGGGGTCGCCGGTGCAGCTCATCACGCACTGGCCCTCGGCCTCGGCGATGAGGGCGTTGGCGCCCGCCTCGATGTCGGCCTCGCTCACGTACAGCGAGGAGTCGTCGCCGTCCCACGGATCGGGGTCGTACACCAGCTTCCACATGGCCACCTGGATCACGGAGCCCCAGTAGTTCGATCCCCCGGCGTCGTAGTTCGCGAGGATGTAGGCCATCTCGCAGTATGGGGACTCGTTGGGCAGGAGCTCGAGGGTCGCGGTGTAGGACTGCCCGGCGGCGATGCTGTGGTCCAGGTCGATGCAGTAGGCGTCGTGGACCACGCCGTCCAGGCTCAGGGACATCTCGGCGGCGTAGAAGTTGCCGAAGTACCCTCCGTCCCGATAGATGTGGGCCGTGCCCGAGGTGTTGATGCCGTTGTACTGGGCGGACACCGTCTCGGCGGACGCCGGGGCAGCGGCCGAGGCGACGAGCGCCACGACGGCGGGACTCAGGAGACGAAGAAGCTTCACGGGTACCTCCTGCGCTCGGCCAGCACCCCCACCCCGCTCGCGTGCAGGCCTATCAGGCGCCCGAGAAGGGGGCAAGAATAAACTAGAGGGGCTGCGAGAAAGTTCTCGAGGCCAGCCCGGGGGCCCTCGAGGACCGGGCCGGCGAGGCGCAGGCGGGTCGTCCCTTGACTCCGGGACGAAGGAGCGATACGGGGCGGAGTACATCGCGTCGTGGGCGGTGAAAGGAGGACTCGTGGACGCTCCGGGACCGGTCCGGTCGGAGGTGGGTGAGGACGGCGTCTCCGTCGTCATGCTGTGCCGGGCGGCGAAGAGGAACGCCGTGGACGTCCCCCTGGCGGAGGCCCTGGCCGCGGCCTGCGAGGCGGCGGAGGCGGACGCCGGGGTGGGATGCCTGCTGCTCGCCGGCGAGGGGCCGTCGTTCTGCGCCGGCATCGACTTCCACGCCTTCGCCGCCCTCTTCGCCGAGCCCGGCGGCATGGAGCAGGCGTTCGCGCGGATCCCCGGCGCGTTCACGCGGATCGAGGCCCTGGCGGTGCCGGTGGTGGCGGCGCTGCACGGCGCCGTGCTGGGGGCGGGCTTGGAGCTGGCCCTGGCCGCCGACGTGCGGATCGCCGCCCGGGGGGCGAGGCTGGGCCTGCCCGAGGTGCGGGTGGGGATGGTCCCCGATCTGGGGGGGATCGGGAGGCTGGTGGACGTGGTGGGGCACGCCGCCGCCTCCCGACTGGTCCTGGGCGCCGAGGACCTGGACGCCGAGGACGCCCTGGCCCTGGGGCTGGTCTCGGAGGTGGTCCCCCCCGAAGACCTCCTGTCCCGCGCCCGGGCGGTCGCCGCCCGGATCGCCTCCCACCCGCGCCGCGCCACCCGGGAGGCGAAGCGGCTGCTGCGGGCCGCCGCAGACCTGCCCGCGTCCCGCAGGCGGGAGGGTGAGGTCGCGGCCCAGAAGGCGCTGCTCTCGGACCCGGATCACCTCGGCGTGGTCCTCGGCAGCCTGCTGGCGGGGAGGGGGCGACCAGGGGGGTGATCGGGATGAGGGGGGATGGGGCGGGACCGCGGGCGCGACGTCGGCGGGGCGAGCACGAGGGCGGTGGCGCGAGCACGTTCGCGAAGGCGCGAGCACGTTCACGAAGGCGCGAGCACGTTCACGAAGGCGCGAGCACGTTCACGAAGGCGCGAACACGGTCTTGACGGCACGAGCATGATCGCGATTCCACGTTATCGGGCCTCGTGGTCGCGCATCGGTCCCCTGCCCCACCTTCGCCTTCCGGCCCTCTGCCCGGGGACCCCGACCAGGCTCTACCCGCCCACCATGATGCAGCCCCGCCCGGTGGGGTCCGCTGTGGGGGTCATGCCCGCGACATCGGGTGGAGGTTGCGGCGCCCCTCATCACGCACCCTCGCCGTCTGAGACGCGGGCGCGGAGCTCTGGGCTCGCGAAGTACCGTGTGCCCGGACCACGGCCTCGACGGGTGACGAGCCCAGCGTCCAAGAGGCGCCGGAGGTCGGCGCTGGCGGAGGCCGGAGAGATCCCGGACTCATCGCAGAACGACGCGCGGTCGACACCGTGGAACAGGCTCTGCTCGAGGGCGATGGTGAGCCTGTCCGGCCAGCCGCGCAGCTCCACCAGCGCTTCGAGCGCGGCCCAACGGCGCGCAGCCCGATCCAGGGTGGCCAGCCGCTCGCGCGCCTGGACGCCGTGGGCCTCGATGCAGAACGTCAGCCAAGGGTCCGCGCTTCGTTCCGGTTGGTACCGACCCCCTTGGACCTCACGCAGGACGTCGTAGTACCGCCCGGTGTCCCGGGCCAAGTTTTCCTCGATGGAGCCCAGCTCCGGCGAGAGTACGCCGTCGCGGGCCAGGACCAGCGACTGGAGGATGCGGGACATGCGCCCGTTACCGTCGCGGAAGGGATGGATCGACACCAGGTGCAGGTGGGCCATGGCGGCGCGAACCTCCACGGGCACGTCGAGATCTCCCGCGGACAGCCAGTCCACCAACTCGGCAACGAGCGCCGGTACCCGGTCAGCCTCGGGCGCTCGGTAGGCGACACCGCCGCCCGGCTCCGTCACCCGGACCGGACCCGTCCGCCAACGCCCGGGACTCCCCGAAGGGTCGCTCGCGCAGGCCTCGAAGTGCAGGTCCAGGAGCAGGCGGTCGGACCAGCCGAAGGATGGATCGTCGGCGAGCACAGCCACGTGCTGCATGGCCAGGGCGTAGTCGGCCACCGCTCGCTGGTCCCTGTCGGTCGCGGCGACTCGGCCCTCGACGACTGCGGACGCGACCTCCGCCGAGACGTGGTAGCCCTCGATGGCGGTCGAGCTCCGCGCGGTGGCGGCGCTTGCCTGTCGGCGAAGCAGCCCCACCCAGGGGGTCGCCTTCGCCACCTGGTGACCCAGCCGGCGCCGGAGCTCTCCCAGCGCGGCGAGGGCAGCGAGATGCGGGCTGAGGTCCGGGATCCTGTACAGCATCAGACGATTATACGTCTAATCGTCCGATGCTGCCACATGCCTATCCCGCTCGTTCATGTCGGGGTCGCAGGCGGGCGCCTCGCTGTATCGCCCCGGGAATGGAAGGACGTCCCAGACGGAATCGGGCTCGGGCACGGGCACGGGCACGAGTTCGACGGGAGATCGGGCCGGACTTGAGTCAACGGGATGGGCAGGTGCCGCCAGAGGAGGAGGTCCTCCCGGCGATCCCTCAGCCCTTTGCTGGTGGTCGCGCGCATGGACACCCGGCTCCAGCCCGCTGCCCGGGTGCGTGTCGTTGGCGCTTGCAGCCGGCTGCCGCGTCACTACCACCCCCCGTCCGGCTCTCCCCCGTACAGACTTCCCTCCTCCCACCCCCCGCCCCTGATTAGGGTGGGGGGGTCATGCTGCGGGGCGCGGGGGGTCGGCGTTGGCCCGGGCCACCCGCCCGCCGCCCCAGCGCGACGCGACGCGAACACCCGACTCCGCCCGGAGCTTCCCCTCTCCCCTCCCCGCACCGCGGTGGCGGGACCCTACGGGCCAGCACCCGCAGTGGCCGCCGACACGACCTCGGACCCGACCCCCTCCTCCTCCCCCTCCTGGGCGTCCTCGGGGACCTCCCAGGTCACCGGCCGGCAGCCGGGCCAGGGCTGGTCGTTCGGCATCGCCACCTGCCAGGATCCCCCGCGGCAGCCGGACCAGGGCTCGACGCCGGCGAGCGCCACCCCCTCGGGCAGGCCGAACTCCGTGGCGGGGGTGTCGTCCAGCAGCGCCCGGGCGATCCGGCCCCAGGAGGGGGCGATGGTGTCCGAGGCGGTCTGGTGCATCGGTCGGCCCCGGTCGTGGCCCAGCCAGTAGCCGATGGCCAGGCGGGGCGTCACCCCCACGAACCAGAGGTCCTTGCCCCCCTGGCTGGTGCCGGTCTTCCCCGCCACGTCCCGCCCGTAGCCCAGGGTGGAGCGGGCCAGCCAGCCGGTGCCCTTGTCGAAGGAGCCCCGCATCAGCGTCATCACCATCGCCGCGGCCCGGGGGTCCAGCACGCGCTGCCGGGGCGGCTCCGCCCGGTAGGCCACCTCGCCCCGGGGGTCCACCGCCACGCGGACCGGGGAGGGATCGACCCGCAGCCCCCCCGCCGCGATCCCCGACAGGGCGCCGGTCAGCTCCACCAGCGTCACCTCCGAGGTCCCGAGGCCGATGCTGGGGACCGGCCGCAGGGGGCTGGAGATCCCCAGGTCCCGGGCCAGGGCGGCGATCCTCTCGGGGCCCACCTCCTGCACCAGGGATGTGGTGGCGACGTTCAGGGACTTGCCGAACGCCTTCGCCAGCGAGACCCACGGGTGGTAGAAGCCCTCGGCGTTCCGCGGGCGCCAGGGACCTTCGGGGGTGTCGAAGTCCCGGGGTTCGTCGGGGACCGTCGTCGCGGGGGTGAACACGAAGTGCCCCTCGTCGTCCCTCAGCGCGAAGGCGGCGGCGTAGGCGACGGGCTTGATGGCGGAGCCCGGCTGCCTCCTGGCCTGCACCGCCCGGTGGAACTGGTCCCCTTCCCTCCCCCGCCCCGCCACCGCGAAGGGGACGAGGCCGGTGGCGGGATCGAGCCCGATCAGCGCGCCCTGCAACGGGTCCCGGGGCGACGGACCCCAGCTCGCCTCGAACGCGACGATCTCGCCCAACAAGCCCCGCTCCGCCCCGGCCTGGAGGGCGGGGGAGAGGGCGGTGAACACCCGCAGGCCGCGGCCGGCCGGGGGCTCGCCCCCACCCGCCGCCCTCTCCAGGTGCCGTCGGGCCCACGCGGCGTAGAGGGGCTGGAGGGGCTCCCGGACCTCGGGATCGGCGAGGCCGAGGGGGCTGGCCTTGGCCCGGGCCGCGTCCTCGGCCGCCACCATGCCCAGCTCGGCCATGCGGTCGATCACCCGGTCCCGCCTCTCCCTGGCCCGCTCCGGCGCCTTCCAGGGCGAGAAGGTGTTGGGCGCGGGGATCACCGCCGTCAGCAGGGCCGCCCGGGCCAGGTCCAGCTCCGCGACGCCCACCCCGAAGTAGGCCCGCGCCCCCGCCGCCACCCCGCCGATCCCCCGGCCGCCCCTCTGGCCCAGGTAGATCGAGTTCAGGTACATCTCGAGGATCTCGTCCTTGGTCAGCAGCGTCTCCAGGGCCAGCGCCCGCAGCGCCTCGGCCGCCTTCCGGCGATAGGACCGCTCCCGGTCCAGGAAGAGCGTCCGGACGAGCTGCTGTGTGAGGGTGGAGGCCCCCTCCACCGCCTCCTGCTCGGCGACGTTGCGACGCAGGGCCCGGGCGATCCCCACGGGGTCGATCCCGATGTGGTCGCGGAACCTCACGTCCTCGCTGGCGATCACCGCGTCCCGCACCACCGCGGGGATCTCCTCCAGGGGCGTGAAGGTCCGGGCCTCGTTGGCCTCCCCCACCCACTCCCCCATCCACAGGGGCTCCAGGCGGTGGGGGCCGGCGCAGGGACCGCCCCGCAGGACCTCGACGGCCTCGATGGTCCCCCGGCGCGCCGAGGACACCCGGACCGTCGCCGGGGCGCAGGGCCCGTCGGGGTGGAGGTCGAAGCCCCTCAGGGACAGCAGCAGGCGGTCCCGCCCCTCCCGCCGGTACGCGCCGGCGGGGAGGTCCAGGGCCTCGCCGCGCCCGTCCCGGCGGTAGCCCCGCGCCACCGCCTCCGCCTCCACCCGGTCGAGCCCGTAGGGCGCCCCCGGGACCAGCTCGAGCCCGTCGGACCAGATCTCGCCGGTGAAGGACCAGCCGGGCCGCGAGGCGCGGAACCCCCGCAGGGCCTCCACCTCCCTCCGCATCGCCGTGGCGGTCGCCCTGACTTCCAGCACCACCGCCAGCGCCCCCACCGCCACCGCCAGGGCGAGGGCCGCCGCCGCGAGCAGGGCGAGGCGCCGGACGATGCGGTACATGGGACTCCGGGCAGCGGGGGCGAGGGAGGGTCGCCCGGCGCCCGGCGAATTGCAAGCCGCGCTCCCGCCCCCGACCGGCGGACCGCGCGCCCCCCGGACCGCCTCAGCGATCCAGCGAGACCGTGTAGCTGCCCTCGGACCCCGTCGCGCCCACCTCCGGCACCGAGCTGACCACCGCCGTGTGCACACCGGTGGCGCCCAGGGTCCCGCGCAGGACGACCTCCCCGGTGGGGTGGAGGGGGTCGTCGGCGACGTCCGCCAGCACCTCGCAGGCGGGCCCCAGCAGGAGGACGCGGGCGATCACCTGCGTGGTGACCAGCTCCAGCGAGACCTCGTCCCCGGCCTCGCCCTCGAACTCGAAGTCGTCGTGGTAGCGCGGACTCCCGGCGGGCCCCCCGGTCCAGTCCCGGTCGCTGAGGGCGGCGGAGTCGAAGGTGTCGCCGTACCCCCAGGTCCAGGGATCGTCCAGGCAGTGCTCGCCGAGGGGGGGCTCGTCCTCCCAGACTCCCAGCAGGTAGTCCCCCCCGTCCCCGGGCGCCTGGGTGGTGGCGACGATGGCGTACACGCCGTCCGACGGCACGTCGAAGTCGATGCGGGCGTTGGTGTCGTAGGGGAGGACGTGGTCCCGACCCTCGGCGATCACCGCGCAGTTGGCGTCCAGGAGGAGCAGGCGAGGGTCCTGGACCGGGCTCCGGGACTCGTCCACGTCCCGGCGCATCCACACCACCACGCGCTCGCCGCCCTCGGCGAAGAACTCCACGTCGTCGTAGGCGTAGCCGGCCCCGGCGGGGCCGTCGCTGGCGTCGCTCCCCCCGAGGCTGAAGTACACCGACTCGCCGACGTCCAGCACGTTGGAGTCCTCCAGGCAGTAGCCCCCAAGCTCCGCCCGCGGTCCGTCCGTGCCGTCGCAGTCGGAGTCCACCCCGCCGTCCTCCCTCTCGGGGGCGCCGGGGTGGATCTCGGGATCGGCGTCGTCGCAGTCCCCCTCGCAGGTGCTGTACCCGTCGGCGTCGGCGTCGGTCTCGGGGGGGGTCGCCGGGTCGCAGTCCTGGTCGATCCCCCCACACTCGTCGGGCGCGCCGGGATGGACCGAGGGGTTCGCGTCGTCGCAGTCGTCGCAGGCCAGGTGCCCATCGCCGTCCCCGTCCGCTTCACCCTCCGGCACCAGGCCGTCGCAGTCGTCGTCCCGGCCGTTGCAGGCCTCCTCGGCGCCGGGATGCACCGCGGGATCGGAGTCGTCGCAGTCCTCGGGGGCGGGAACGCCGTCCCCGTCGGCGTCGTCGGGATCGGGCGTGGAATCGTCGTCCGAGGCGTCGTCGTCCGAGACGTCGTCGTCCGAAGCGTCGTCGTCCGAGGCGTCGTCGTCCGAGGCGTCGTCGTCCGAGGCGTCGTCGTCCGAGGCGTCGTCATCGCCCGAGCCCCAGTCCAGCGTACCGGTGGCGCACCCCGGCAGGAGGGGGCCGAGCAGCAGGGCGAGGACGGTGCCGACCACGGCAAGACCGGGGGTGGGACGAGGCATCGGGGGTCTCCCTCCCCTCCGTGGCTTCACGGAGAGGCGAGCGCGAGCTGGTACGGACCGCCGCCAGGGCCGGCCGTGGAAACATAGAGGGTGTGGGGCCCGTCCTGGGTCAGGTCCGCCGACAGCGTCGCCGGCAGCCCTGCTCCCCCGCCCGCGCCTTCGGCGACGGGCGCGCAGTCCGGTCCGAGCAGCCAGATCCGCAGGTCCACGGTCGCCCCGGTCGCGGTGGCGGTCACCGCCTCCCCGGCCATCCCCGGGAACTCCCAGTCGTCCAGGGCGGCGTCGGGACCGGCGGGTCCGTCGTGGGCGTCGGACGCGCCCAGGGACCCATTCACGGTCTCGCCGTAGGCGAGGGTCGACGTCCGCCACCCGCAGGCGTCCCCCTCGGGCGGATCGCCGTCGAAGGCGGAGAGCACGTAGCTGCCGGTGCTCCCGGGCAGGGCCGTGGTGGCGACCACCGTGTAGACCCCGGCCGCGGGCGCGATGAACTCCAGTCGGTCGTCGTCGTCGTAGCCGGCCTGGATGTCCGCCGAGGTCGCCACCACCCCACACGCGCCGTCGAGCACCACGAAGTAGGGGTCGAAGGCGATGGAGCGCATCTGAAAGAGCACGGTGGTGCCTGCGGGGACCTCGATCTCCACGTCGTCGTAGCGGGATCCCTCCGGCGCGGGGGCGCCCACGGCGTCCGAGCCCGAGACCGAGAACTCCACCTCGCCCGGGAATGCCAGCACGTTGGTGTCGGCGAGGCACCAGCTCCCCACCGGGGGCGGCGGTGGCCCGTCGGTGCCGTCGCAGTCGCTGTCGAGTCCGTCGCCCGCGAGGTCCTCCGCCCCCGGCGCCACCGCGGGATCGGTGTCGTCGCAGTCGGGCCCGCCCCCGCCCGGGAACCCGTCCCCGTCGGCGTCGACGAGGTCGCGCCCGTCGCAGTCCTGGTCGACGCCGTCGTAGGCGACCTCCACCGCCCCGGGGGACACCGTGGGATCGGCGTCGTCGCAGTCTCCTCCGGCCTCCGACACGCCGTCCCCGTCGTCGTCGTGCAGGGTGGTGCCGTCGTCCACGACACCGTCGCAGTCGTCGTCCACCCCGTTCGCCGACTCCTCCGCCCCGGGGCTCACCGCGGGATCGGAGTCGTCGCAGTCCTCGGGCGCCGGGAACCCGTCCCCGTCGACGTCCGAGGGAGGGGGCAAGGTGTCGTCGTCCGCGGCGTCGTCGTCCGCGGCGTCGTCGTCCGCCGCGTCGTCGTCCGCCGCGTCGTCGTCCGCGGCGTCGTCGTCCGCGGCGTCGTCGTCCGCGGCGTCATCGTCGGGCCGCAGAACCCCCTCGCAGCCCGGCAGGTACAGGGCAGTGGCGAGCGCGAAGATCGCGGAGACGGCCCGGACGGGTTGGGACGGGAGGCGATCCACGATGGCCTCCTAGAGCGCGACCCCGTCGCAGTCGTCGTCGGTGCCGTTGCCTATGACCTCGAGCTGGCCGGGGTTCACCAGGGCGTTGGCGTCGTTGCAGTCTCCACCGACCTCGCTGAAGCCGTCCCCGTCGTCGTCGTAGACCGACGTCCCTTCGTCCACCCGCCCGTCGCAGTCGTTGTCCTTGCCGTCCACCACCTCGGGCAGGCCGATCCGCACGTCGGGATCGGCGTCGTTGCAGTCCCCGGCCGCGTCCGTCACCCCATCGCCGTCGTCGTCGTAGTAGGCGGTCCCCTCGTCGACGGTCCCGTCGCAGTCGTCATCCGTCCCGTTGGCCAGTTCGGGGGCGTCGGGGTACGCGCCGGAGTCCAGGTCGTCGCAGTCTCCGCCCGCCGTGGTGTAGCCGTCGTGGTCCTGGTCCCCCGAGGCGCCGGGGATCACTCCGTCGCAGTCCCAGTCCAGGACCGGGCCGAGGTCGGGGGCTCCGGGGTGGATGTCGGGGTCCGAGTCGTTGCAGTCCCCACTCGCCTCGCTGTACCCGTCTCCGTCGTCGTCCCGGAGCGTGGTCCCCTCGTCGATGGCCCCGTCGCAGTCGTTGTCCACGAAGTCCGGCAGCTCCGGCGCGCCGGGGTATGCGGTGTCGTCCGAGTCGTCGCAGTCGCCCGCCCCCTCGGTGTAGCCGTCGTGGTCGTCGTCGGTGATGGAGGTGCCCTCGTCCACCTCGCCGTCGCAGTCGTTGTCGATCCCATCCTGGACCTCGACGGCGGAGGGGTGGATGGCGGCCGCCTGGTCGTTGCAGTCCCCGTCCAGCTCCGAGTACCCGTCCCCGTCGTCGTCGCTGCACTCGGTGCCGTCGTCGTCGGCGCCGTCGCAGTCCTCGTCCACGCCGTCGCAACGCTCGGCGGCGCCGGGGTGGACGTCGGGATCGGCGTCGTCGCAGTCGCCGCTGCACGCGGCGTAGCCGTCCCCGTCCAGGTCGAATCCCGCTCCCCCGGTGAACCCGCAGTCGTTCCCGTGGAGGGGCACCAGGATGGGGGCCCCCGTGCCACCCGAGAGCACGATCGCCAGGGTGTCCTCGTAGGGATCGAGGTCCGTGGGGGCGAAGCGGACCTTCATGTCGAACCGCCCGCCCAGGGGGATCTCCAGCGGGAGCCCCTGGGTCAACGAGACGGTGAACGGGAAGTCGCCCCCGTCCACGTAGACGTCGGCGACGGTGACGTCCAGCGATCCGTGGTTCTCCAGGGTCACCGTCGTCTCGGGGGCCTCGCCCACCTCCACCGGCCCGAAGTCCACGACCTCCGGGACGACCTGGACCTCGGGGAGGCGGCCCGTGCCCCGGACCGTCATCGTCGTCGGCCCGCCCTCGTGGTTGAAGACCAGGTCCACCCGGTAGCTCTCGGACCCGCGGGGGGTGAACTCGACCTGGAAGGTCACGTCCTCGGCGGCGTCGAGGGCTCCCGAGGGATCGCCCACGATGGCGAAGGCGCCGTCGTCGGGGTCCAGGACCGCGGAGACGACCTCGATGGCCGCCTCGCCGGGGTTGTCGATGTGGACGTCCCGGGTGACCGTCTCGCCCACCGCCACGACCCCGAAGTCCAGGGTGTCGGGGGTCAGGTGCACCGTCCCGGGGACCAGGTGGATGGTGGTGTTGTTGCACCCCGCCGCCGCCAGGCCCAGCCCGGCCGCCAGGAAGACGCTGGCCCCTCCCCCGAGGCGTCGCCGGGAGCGGGTCCGCGCCGCGCGGGCCAGGAGGAGGGTGGCCAGGGCGGCGGCGCCCGCGCTGACGGGATCCCCACCGGCCCCGCCGCAGGTGCAGGACTCCTCGGGGGGAGGCGTGGTGCCCCCGCCGTCGTCCTCGCAGCCCTCGTCGATGGTCTCGTTGCAGTTGTTGTCGATCCCGTCGCAGTCCTCGACCGCGCCCGGGGCGGCGAAGGGCTGCGCGTCGTCGCAGTCCCCCTCGTCCTCGCTGTAGCCGTCCCCGTCGTCGTCGTGGCCCGCGGTGCCGTTGTCCACGACTCCGTCGCAGTCGTCGTCCACCCCGTTCAGGTTCTCGTCGGCGCCGGGGTGGGCCGAGGAGTCCCCGTCGTCGCAGTCCCCCTCGACCTCGCTGAACCCGTCCCCGTCGTCGTCGTAGTGGTCGGTGCCCTCGTCGACGATCCCGTCGCAGTCGTTGTCCACGCCGTCGGGGGCCTCCTCGTTGCCGGGGAAGACGTCGGGATCTCCGTCGTTGCAGTCCCCATCGTCCTCGCTGACGCCGTCGCCGTCGTCGTCGTAGGCGTCGGTGCCCTCGTCCACGAGCCCATCGCAGTCGTTGTCCACGCCGTCCTCGAGCTCCACCGCCCCGGGGAAGATCGCGGGGTTCCCGTCGTCGCAGTCGCCCCCCGCCTCGGTGTACCCGTCGCCGTCCCCGTCGACGTCGCCGCCGACCCCCTCGTCCACGACGCCGTCGCAGTCGTTGTCGATCCCGTCGGGGATCTCCGGAGCGCCGGGGTGCACGTCGACCATGGAGTCGTTGCAGTCACCCGCGTTCTCGCTGAACCCGTCCCCGTCGTCGTCGTAGTTCTCGGTGCCCTCGTCGATGGTCCCGTCGCAGTCGTTGTCCTGGAAGTCGGGGAGCTCCGGGGCACCGGGGTACACGGTGGGGTCGCCGTCGTCGCAGTCCCCGCCGTTCTCGGTGTAGCCGTCCCCGTCGTCGTCGGAGCCGACCCCTCCCGTGTCCACCACCCCGTCGCAGTCGTCGTCGATCCCGTTGTCGGGGACCTCCGGCATCCCGGGGTGGACGTCGGGGTCGGCGTCGTTGCAGTCGCCGGCCACCTCGTTGTACCCGTCGCCGTCGTCGTCGACGCACTCGGTCCCCTCGTCGATGGAACCGTCGCAGTCGTCGTCGACGCCGTTGCAGACCTCGGCCGCTCCGGGATGGACGTCCGCGTCCGCGTCGTCGCAGTCCCCGGCCTCCTCGGTGTAGCCGTCCCCGTCGTCGTCGTGGACGGGGGTACCGCCGTCCATGGTGCCGTCGCAGTCGTCGTCGATGCCGTTCCCCGGCACCTCGGGCGCCCCGGGGTACACGGTGGGATCGGTGTCGAGGCAGTCGGTCCCCCCGGCGAAGTCCGCGGGGTAGCCGTCGCCGTCCACGTCGTTCAGGTCGGCACCACTGCAGTCCTCGTCCACGCCGTTGTAGGGGACCTCGCTCGCCCCGGGGTTGATCCCGGGGTTCACGTCGTTGCAGTCGGTGTAGTTGGCGACGTAGCCGGCCGGCGGCCCCGAGCAGCTCGCCGCCGCCACCGTGGCGTTGCCGTACCCGTCGCCGTCGGCGTCCAGGTAGTAGTTCACGCTCGGGAGCCCTTCGTCGACGATCCCGTCGCAGTCCTGGTCGATCCCGTCGCAGACCTCGGGGTTGCCGGGGAAGCGACCGGCGTCGGCGTCGGCGCAGTCGCCGCCGCACTCGCTGGCCCCGTCGCCGTCGTTGTCGGTCTCCAGGGGGTCCGGCACGCCGTCGCAGTTGTTGTCGGCCACCCCGTCGCAGACGTCGGGAGCGCTGGGGTGGACGTGGGGCTCGGTGTCGTCGCAGTCGTCGTCGTCGGCGTCGTAGCCGGGGGGCATCCCGTCGCAGGTCGTCACCCAGGATCCGGCGTCGCCGTAGCCGTCCCCGTCGGCGTCGGCGTACCAGGTCGCGAAGATCAGCCCGTCGTCCGCCGTGCCGTCGCAGTCCTGGTCGACGCCGTCGCAGACCTCGGCGGCGTTGGGTCGGATCGCCGGATCGGCGTCGTCACAGTCCCCGGCGCACGTGCTGTAGCCGTCCGCGTCGGCGTCGAAGCCGTCGTCCACGGTCCCGTTGCAGTCGTCGTCCACCCCGTTGCAGACCTCGACGCGGTCGGGGTTCACGTTGGGGTTCCCGTCGTTGCAGTCCCCCTCGCACGTGGTCCAGCCGTCGGCGTCCACGTCGAAGCCGTCGTCCGCGGTCCCGTCGCAGTCGTCGTCGATGCCGTTGCACACCTCGGCTCGGCCGGGGTTGATGGCCGCGTTCCCGTCGTCGCAGTCCCCCTCGCAGGTGGTCCACCCGTCCGCGTCGGCGTCGAAACCCTCGTCCACCGTCCCGTCGCAGTCGTCGTCCACCCCGTTGCAGGTCTCCGCCCGTCCCGGGTTCACGTTGGGGTTGGTGTCGTTGCAGTCCCCCTCGCAGGTGCTCCACCCGTCCACGTCCGAGTCGAAACCCTCGTCCACGACCGCGTCGCAGTCGTCGTCGACGAAGTTGCAGACCTCCGCGGCCCCCGGGTAGACCGAGGGGCTCCCGTCGTCGCAGTCCCCCTCGCAGGTCGTGTAGCCGTCCCCGTCGGCGTCGAACCCCTCATCGATGGCGAGGTCGCAGTCGTCGTCGACGTTGTTGCAGGTCTCGGTGGCGCCGGGGTGGACCCCGGGGGCAACGTCGTTGCAGTCCCCCTCGCACGTGGTCCAGCCGTCCCCGTCCAGGTCGAACCCCTCGTCCACCACCCCGTCGCAGTCCTCGTCGACCCCGTCGCAGGTCTCGACGGCCCCGGGGCGCACCCCGGGATCCCCGTCGTCGCAGTCCCCGGAGCAGGAGGTCCAGCCGTCCCCGTCCAGGTCGAACCCGTCGTCGACGGTGCCGTCGCAGTCCTGGTCCACCCCGTCGCAGGTCTCGGTGGCCCCGGGCCGGATCCCGGCGTCGCCGTCGTCGCAGTCCCCCTCGCAGGTGGTGTAGCCGTCCCCGTCGACGTCGAAGCCCTCGTCCACCACCCCGTCGCAGTCGTTGTCGATGCCGTCGCAGACCTCGTGCATGACGGGGTTGAAGATCAGGGTCCGGCTGCTGAGGTCGTTGACGTCCGCCCCCCCGGTGAACTGCTCGAAGACCGGACAGTTGGCGTTGATGGGGGTCGCCGCCAGCGAGAGGTTGCTCTCGGAGACCTCGGGCCCCACCGCGCAGGTGACCCCGGCGAGTCCGTCCTGGGCGGTGATCCCGCCGGAGTAGTCCAGGGTGACCTGGCCCGAGGAGTAGACGGTGATGGCGAAGGTGTTGAGGTTGCTGGTCAACCTCTCCTTCACCGCGTTCCAGGTGACCGACAGGCTGGTGCCGGAGTCGAGGTAGGAGACTACGCCCCCCGCGCCGGGGTCGAGGTCGTCCCAGAGCGCCGCCACGGCGGGCCGGTTCGAGATGCCGATGGCGTCGAAGTCGGAGTTCTCGACGCTGCTGGTGGAGCCGCCGCCGAAGGTCAGGTACCCGTTCGATCCGACGTACACGCTCTCGTAGCTCGTCCCGCACATGGGGAACGAGAAGCTGAGCGGCACCTCGGTATAGTCGTTGTCGCCGAGGAAGAGGTCGACGGCCCTCGCGGCAGGCGCCGCCAGCAACACCGCGAACGCGACCGCGACCGCCTTCGGGAACCGCATCGTCTTGTGGGGCACGACGCCTCCGACCGGGGGGCAGGAACCCGGTGCGTAGGCGGCACTATAGCCGAGGTGACCGGTGAGGTCGATGCGGGTGCCGGGAGGGTGCGCCGCGGCCCCCCGAGCTCACTCGGCGACGCCGTCGCAGTCCTCGTCGACGCCGTTCCCCGGGACCTCGGCGACGCCCGGGTTCACGGCCGCCACCGCGTCGTCGCAGTCGCCGCCCAGCTCGGTGAAGCCGTCGCCGTCGTCGTCGGAGACCGACGTGCCCTCGTCCACCCGGCCGTCGCAGTCGTTGTCCTTGCCGTCCGCGACCTCCGGGAGCCCGATCCGCACTGCGGGATCGCCGTCGTTGCAGTCCCCGGTCAGCTCCGACGCGCCGTCGCCGTCGTCGTCGTAGTAGTCGGTCCCCTCGTCGACCACGCCGTCGCAGTCGTCGTCCAGGCCGTTGGCGACCTCCGTCGCGCCCGGATGGACGCTCGGATCGGCGTCGTCGCAGTCGCCCCCGGCGGTGGCGAAGCCGTCCCCGTCGGTGTCGGCCTCGGACCCCGGGATCACCCCGTCGCAGTCCCAGTCCACCGTCGGCCCGAGGTCGGGCGCCCCGGGGTGGACGGCGGGATCCGCGTCGTTGCAGTCGCCGGTGGCCTCGCTGAACCCGTCCCCGTCGTCGTCCCGGGTCGTCGTGCCCTCGTCGATGACGCCGTCGCAGTCGTTGTCGACGAAGTCGGGGAGCTCCGGGCCCCCGGGGAAGGCGCTGGGATCGGCGTCGTTGCAGTCGCCGGCCTCCTCGGTGTAGCCGTCCCCGTCGTCGTCGAAGTCCGGCGTGCCCTCGTCGACGTACCCGTCGCAGTCGTTGTCGATGCCGTCCTGCACCTCGACCGCGTCCGGGTGGGCCAGGGGATCGCCGTCGTTGCAGTCCCCCTCGTCCTCGGACCATCCGTCCTGGTCGTCGTCCCGGCAGCGGGTGCCGTCGTCGGCGGTCCCGTCGCAGTCCTCGTCCACCCCGTCGCAGGACTCGACCGCCCCGGGGTGGACCTCGGGATCGGTCTCGTCGCAGTCCCCGGCGCAGGAGGCGTAGCCGTCGCCGTCCTCGTCGAACTCGCTCCCCCCCGAGAAGGAGCAGTCGTTCCCGTACAGGGGGATCAGCCGCGGGGCGAGGGACCCGTCGGAGAGCACCAGGACCAGGGTGTCGTTCTCGGCGACGTCCTCGGTCGGTGAGAAGCGGACCCTCACCTGGAACGAGTCCTCGGCGGCCACGTCGAGGGGGAGGCTCTCGCTGAAGAGGGCCGTGAAGGGGTAATCGCCCCCGTCGATGTACACGTCGGTCACGGTGACCACGATCTGCCCCTCGTTGGTCAGGGTGACGGTCCGCTCGGGGGCCTCCCCCACCGCCACCGGCCCGAAGTCCAGGACCTCGGGGTCGAGGCTGAGGGAGATCCGCCGGCCGGAGCCCCGGACGGTCATCAGGGTCGGGCCCCCCTCGTGGTTGATGACGAGGTCAGCGCGGTCGTTGTCCTCGGTGGTGGGGGCGAACTCGATCTGGATGGTCCGCTCGTCGTTGGGGTCGAGGGTGCCGGTGGCATCCCCCAGCACGGTGTAGGGCCCGTCGTCGGGGTTGAGGATGGCGGAGACGATCTCCACCGAGGACTCGCCGGTGTTGACGATGTGGACGTCCCGGGTGACCGTCGTACCCACCGAGACCAGCCCGAAGTCCAGGGTCTCGGGCGTCAGGCTGATCTCCGCCGGCGCGAGGCTGATGGTGGTGCGGCTGCACCCCGTCGAGGCCAGCCCCACGGCAAGAAGGGCCGCGAGGGCGAGCCCCCGCCAGGAGGCTCCCCCGGAGCGACGGCGCCGGAAGGCAGCCAGGGCCAGCAGGGAGAGGGCCGCCGCGCCGCCGGAGAGGGGGACCGGGGACGACGCCGCGGAGCAGGTGCAGCCGTCGCTGGGGCCGTCGCCGAGGGAGGGGTCCTCTCCGCTGGGCTCCGCCTCGCCGCAGGTCTCGTCGATCTCCCCGTTGCAGTTGTTGTCCATCCCGTCGCAGTCCTCCACGGCCCCAGGGTAGACGAAGGGCTCGGAGTCGTCGCAGTCGCCCTCGTCCTCGCTCATGCCGTCCCCGTCGTCGTCGTACCCGTTCGTCCCCTCGTCCACGAGGCCGTCGCAGTCGTCGTCGATGCCGTTGACGATCTCGTCGCCGCCGGGGTGCAGGCCCGGATCGGTGTCGTCGCAGTCCCCTTCCAGCTCGGAGTAGCCGTCGCCGTCGTCGTCGTAGCTCTCGGTGCCCTCGTCCACGTCGCCGTCGCAGTCGTTGTCCACGCCGTCGGCCTCCTCCTGGTTGCCGGGGAAGGCGTCGGCGTCGCCGTCGTTGCAGTCCCCGTCGCGCTCGGTGTACCCGTCGCCGTCGTCGTCGTAGCGGTCGGTGCCCTCGTCGATGATGCCGTCGCAGTCGTTGTCCACGCCGTCGGAGAGCTCCGGGGCGCCGGGGTAGACGACGGCGCTGGAGTCGTCGCAGTCGCCCCCGTCGGTGGCGGTGTAGCCGTCGCCGTCGTTGTCGACGTCGCCGGTGGTGCCCTCGTCCACGACTCCGTCGCAGTCGTTGTCGATCCCGTCGGCGAGCTCCGGCGCGCCGGGGTGGACCTCGGGCAGGGAGTCGTTGCAGTCGCCGCCCACCTCGGCAAACCCATCCCCGTCGTCGTCGGAGTTCGTGGTGCCCTCGTCGATGACCCCGTCGCAGTCGTTGTCCAGGACGTCGGGCAGCTCGGGGGCGCCGGGGTAGACGTCGGGGTTGTCGTCGTCGCAGTCCCCGCCGTTCTCGGTGTAGCCGTCCCCGTCGTCGTCCGTGCCCGCGCCGCCGACGTCCACCACCCCGTCGCAGTCGTCGTCGATCCCATTCTCCGGCACCTCGGCGTGGCCGGGGTGGATCTCGGGATCGGAGTCCGCGCAGTCGCCGGCGATCTCGCTGTAGCCGTCGCCGTCGTCGTCGTAGCACTCGGTCCCCTCGTCGATGGTCCCGTCGCAGTCGTCGTCGACGCCGTTGCAGACCTCGGTCGCTCCGGGGTGGACGGACGCCTGGCCGTCGTCGCAGTCCCCGCCGTTCTCGGTGTAGCCGTCGCCGTCCCCGTCTCCGTCCGCCGTGCCCTCCTCGACGAGGCCGTCGCAGTCGTCGTCGATGCCGTTGCCGGCGACCTCGGGGGCGCCGGGGTGGACCGCGGGATCGGTGTCGAGGCAGTCCCCGCCGCCGACGATGGTCGCGGCGTACCCGTCGGCGTCGACGTCCACCAGGTCGGTGCCGGAGCAGTCCTGGTCGATGCCGTCGTAGGGGATCTCCGGGGCGCCGGGGTAGATCGTGGCGACGGAGTCGTTGCAGTCGGTGTAGTCCAGCACGTAGCCCGCGGGCGCGCCGTCGCAGGTGGTCACCGTCTCCCAGGGGTTGCCGAAGCCGTCCCCGTCGGCGTCCCGCTGGTAGTTCGTGTAGACCAGCGCCTCGTCCACCAGGCCGTCGCAGTCCTGGTCGATCCCGTCGCACAGCTCCGCGGCCCCGGGGTACCGGGTGGCGTCGGCGTCGGTGCAGTCGCCGCCGCACTCCGTGATTCCGTCCCCGTCGTGGTCGGTCTCCAGCGGATCCGAGAGGCCGTTGCAGTCGTTGTCCACCACCCCGTCGCAGATGTCGGCGGCCCCGGGGTGCACGTCGGGATCGGCGTCGTCGCAGTCGTCGTCGTCGGGATCGTAGCCCGGGGGCGCCCCGTCGCAGGTGGACACCGAGATCGAGGTGTCGCCCCATCCGTCCAGGTCGGCGTCGTAGTACCAGGTGATGTAGACGAGCCCCTCGTCGGCGACCCCGTCGCAGTCCTGGTCGATGCCGTCGCAGACCTCCCCCGCGCCGGGGTGGAGGGTGGGATCGGCGTCGTCGCAGTCGCCGGCACAGGGGGTGTAGCCGTCGGCGTCGGCGTCGAGCCCCTCGTCCACCGCGAGGTCGCAGTCGTCGTCCACGCCGTTGCACACCTCCGGCGCGCCGGGGTGGACGGTGGGGTTCAGGTCGTCGCAGTCCCCGGCGCACGAGGTCACGCCGTCGCCGTCGTGGTCGAAGCCGTTGTCGACGGTCCCGTCGCAGTCCTCGTCCACGCCGTCACACGCCTCGATCCGGGCGGGGTTGATGGTGGGATCGGCGTCGTCGCAGTCCCCCTCGCAGGTCGTCCAACCGTCGGAGTCCACGTCGAACCCGTCGTCCGCCACCCCGTCGCAGTCGTCGTCCACGCCGTTGCACGCCTCGGACGCTCCGGGGAAGGCGGCGGCGTTGGCGTCGTCACAGTCCCCCTCGCAGGTCGTGAAGCCATCCCCGTCCGTGTCGTACCCCTCGTCGGAGGCGCCGTCGCAGTCGTCGTCGATCCCGTTGCACGCCTCGGCCGCCCCCGGGTGCACCGCGGCGTCGGTGTCGGCGCAGTCCCCTTCGCAGGTCGTCCACCCGTCGAAGTCCGTGTCGAAGCCCTCGTCCACGACGCCGTCGCAGTCCTCGTCGACGAAGTCGCACGTCTCCATCGCCCCGGGGTGCACGGCGGCGTTCCCGTCGTCGCAGTCGCCGGCGCAGGTGGTGATCCCGTCGCCGTCGGCGTCGTGGCCCTCGTCCACGGCGCCGTCGCAGTCGTCGTCCATCCCATTGCACGCCTCGGCCGCCGCCGGGTTGACCGTGGGTCGGGTGTCGTCGCAGTCCCCCGCGCAGGTCGTGTATCCGTCGGCGTCGCCGTCGAAGCCGTCGTCCACGACGCCGTCGCAGTCCTGGTCGACCCCGTCGCAGACTTCGGTGGCCCCCGGGTGCGCGGCGGGATCGGCGTCGTCGCAGTCCCCCTCGCAGGTGGTGTATCCGTCGCCGTCCAGGTCGAAGCCGTCGTCGGCGGCGCCGTCGCAGTCGTCGTCGATCCCGTTGCACGCCTCGGCGGCGCCGGGGTTCACGAAGGCGTTGCCGTCGTCGCAGTCCCCCTCGCAGGTGGTGTACCCGTCGCCGTCGGCGTCGTAGGTCTCGTCGGTGGATCCGTCGCAGTCGTCGTCGATCCCGTTGCACGCCTCGGCGGCGCCGGGGTTCACCCCGATGGCGGCGTCGTCGCAATCCCCCTCGCAGGTGGTCCAGGTGTCGCCGTCGGCGTCGAAGCCCTCGTCGGTGGCCAGGTCGCAGTCGTCGTCGATCCCGTTGCACGTCTCGGTGGCCCCGGGGTTCACGCCAGGGGCCAGGTCGTCGCAGTCGCCGGCGCAGGTGGTGTAGCCGTCACCGTCCACGTCGAAGCCGTCGTCCACCACCCCGTCGCAGTCGTCGTCCACCCCGTTGCACAGGTCGGTGGCGGAGGGACTCACCCCCGGGGCGGCGTCGTCGCAGTCCCCCTCGCACGTCGTCCAGCCGTCGCCGTCCAGGTCGAAGCCGTCGTCCACGACGCCGTCGCAGTCCTGGTCGATCCCGTCGCAGGTCTCGGCCGCGCCGGGGTGGATCCCCGCGGCGCCGTCGTCGCAGTCCCCGGCGCAGACGGTGTAGCCGTCCCCGTCCAGGTCGAAGCCGTCGTCCACCACCCCGTCGCAGTCGTCGTCCAGGGCGTTGCACGTCTCGGGGGCGGCGGGGTTCACGGTGCCGCGGGTGTCGTCGCAGTCCCCCTCGCAGGTGGTCCAGCCGTCCCCGTCGGCGTCGAAGCCGTCGTCCACCACCCCGTCGCAGTCCTGGTCCACGTCGTCGCAGAGCTCGGTGGCCCCGGGGTAGACGCCGGGCTCGGCGTCGTCGCAGTCGCCCTGACACACGCTGTACCCGTCGCCGTCGGCGTCGAAGCCGTCGTCGATGGTGCCGTCGCAGTCGTCGTCCACCCCGTTGCAGGTCTCGATCACCCCGGGGTTGACGAAGGGGTTGCCGTCGTTGCAGTCCCCCTGGCACACGGTGTACCCGTCGAGGTCGGCGTCGTAGCTCTCGTCGGTGGAGCCGTCGCAGTCGTCGTCGATCCCGTTGCACGCCTCGGTGGCGCCGGGGTTCACCCCGATGGCCGCGTCGTCGCAGTCCCCCTCGCAGGTGGTCCAGGTGTCGCCGTCCAGGTCGTAGCCCTCGTCCACGGCCAGGTCGCAGTCGTCGTCGTAGCCGTTGCACAACTCGGTCGCCCCGGGGTGGATCCCCGCCACGAGGTCGTTGCAGTCACCGTCGCAGGAGCTGTAGCCGTCCCCGTCCAGGTCGTGCCCCTCGTCGACGGTCCCGTCGCAGTCGTCGTCGATGGCGTTGCAGAACTCCGAGGCTCCGGGGTGGACGCTGGACAGGGTGTCGTCGCAGTCGCCGTTGCACGTGGTCCAGCCGTCGAGGTCGAGGTCGAAGCCGTCGTCCACCACCCCGTCGCAGTCCTGGTCCACGCCGTCGCAGGTCTCGGTGGCGCCGGGGCCGATGGCGGGGTCCGTGTCGTCGCAGTCACCGGTGCACGTGGTGTAGCCGTCGCCGTCGCCGTCGAAGCCCTCGTCCACCAGGCCGTCGCAGTCGTCGTCCCGGGCGTTGCAGTACTCGGTGGCCCCGGGGCGGACCGCGATGTCGTAGTCGTCGCAGTCCCCGTGGCAGGTGGAGTAGCCGTCGCCGTCGACGTCGAAGCCCTCGTCGATGACGCCGTCGCAGTCGTCGTCGACGTCGTTGCAGACCTCGGTGGCGTCGGGGTTCACCGCTGCGTCGGCGTCGTCGCAGTCCCCCCCGCAGAGGGTGAAGCCATCGCCGTCGAAGTCGATGTCGTCGTCCACCAGGCCGTCGCAGTCGTCGTCGATCCCGTTGCACGTCTCGATCGCCGCCGGGTTCACGTTGGCGTTCCCGTCGTTGCAGTCGCCTCCGCACACGGTGTAGCCGTCCAGGTCGGCGTCGAAGTTCTCGTCCACGGACCCGTCGCAGTCGTCGTCGAGGAAGTTGCAGGCCTCGACGGCGCCGGGGAAGATCCCCGCGGCGGCGTCGTTGCAGTCCCCCTCGCAGGTGGTCCAACCGTCCAGGTCGACGTCGAAGCCGTCGTCGACGGTCCCGTCGCAGTCGTCGTCCAGGAAGTTGCACGCCTCGCTCGCGCCGGGGTTGATGGCGGCGTTCCCGTCGTTGCAGTCGCCGGCGCAGGTGGTGTAGCCGTCCCCGTCCACGTCGAAGCCGTCGTCGACGGTCCCGTCGCAGTCGTCATCCACGCCGTTGCACGTCTCGGGGGCGGCGGGGTTCACCGCCACCGCGGCGTCGTTGCAGTCCCCCTCGCAGGTGGTCCAGCCGTCCCCGTCCAGGTCGAAGCCGTCGTCCACCACACCGTCGCAGTCGTCGTCGACGAAGTTGCACGCCTCGGCCGCGCCGGGGTTGATGGCGGCGTTCCCGTCGTTGCAGTCGCCGCCGCACGAGGTGTAGCCGTCCCCGTCCAGGTCGAAGCCGTCGTCCACCACACCGTCGCAGTCCTGGTCCACGCCGTCACAGGTCTCGGTGGCGCCGGGGCGGATGGCGGCGTTCGTGTCGTTGCAGTCCCCGGCGCAGGTGGTGTAGCCGTCGCCGTCCACATCGAACCCGTCGTCCACCACGCCGTCGCAGTCGTCGTCGATCCCGTTGCAGGCCTCTGCCCGGCCCGGGTTGATGTTGGCGTTGGCGTCGTCGCAGTCCCCCTCGCAGGTGGTCCAGGTGTCGCCGTCCAGGTCGAAGCCGTCGTCCACCGTCCCGTCGCAGTCGTCGTCGACGCCGTTGCACGCCTCCGCCTCGCCGGGGTTGACGTTGGCGTTGCCGTCGTTGCAGTCCCCCGCGCAGGTGGTCCAGCCGTCGGCGTCCACGTCGAAGCCCTCGTCGACGTTGCCGTCGCAGTCGTCGTCGATGGCGTTGCAGACCTCCGTGCGCGTCGGGTAGATGGCGGGGTTCCCGTCCTGGCAGTCCCCCTCGCAGGTGGTCCAGGTGTCGCCGTCCAGGTCGAAGCCGTCGTCCACCACCCCGTCGCAGTCGTCGTCGACGAAGTTGCAGGCCTCCGGCGCGCCGGGGTAGACGGTCCCGTTGGTGTCCTGGCAGTCCCCCTCGCAGGTAGTCCAGCCGTCCCCGTCCACGTCGAAACCGTCGTCGACGGTCCCGTCGCAGTCGTCGTCGATGAAGTTGCACGCCTCGGCCGCCCCGGGGAACACGCCGACCGCGCCGTCGTTGCAGTCCCCCTCGCAGGTGGTCCAGCCGTCCCCGTCCACGTCGAACCCGTCGTCCACCGCCCCGTCGCAGTCGTCGTCGACGAAGTTGCACGCCTCGGCCGCGCCGGGGTGGACCGCGGCGTTCCCGTCGTTGCAGTCGCCGCCGCAGGAGGTGTAGCCGTCCCCGTCCACGTCGAAGCCGTCGTCCACCACCCCATCGCAGTCGTCGTCGGTGGCGTTGCAGGTCTCGGTGGCGCCGGGCCAGATGGCGGCGTTCCCGTCGTTGCAGTCCCCCTCGCAGGTGGTCCAGGTGTCGCCGTCCAGGTCGAACCCGTCGTCCACCACCCCGTCGCAGTCGTCGTCGATCCCGTTGCAGGTCTCGGCCCGGCCGGGGTTGATGGTGGGATCGCCGTCGTCGCAGTCCCCCTCGCAGGTGGTCCAGGCGTCGCCGTCCACGTCGAAGCCGTCGTCCACCGTCCCGTCGCAGTCGTCGTCGACGCCGTTGCAGGTCTCCGTGCGGCCCGGGTTCACGTTGGCGTTGCCGTCGTTGCAGTCCCCCTCGCAGGTGGTCCAGCCGTCGGCGTCGGCATCGAAGCCCTCGTCGGCGCTGCCGTCGCAGTCGTCGTCGATCCCGTTGCAGACCTCGGTGCGCGTCGGGTAGACGGCGGGGTTCCCGTCCTGGCAGTCCCCCTCACAGGTGGTCCAGCCGTCCCCGTCCACGTCGAAGCCCTCGTCGACGGAGAGGTCGCAGTCATCGTCGATCCCGTTGCAGGTCTCCGCCGCCCCGGGGTTCACCCCGGCGGCGAGGTCGTTGCAGTCCCCCTCGCAGGTGGTCCACCCGTCCAGGTCGACGTCGTAGCCCTCGTCCACCACCGCGTCGCAGTCGTCGTCGATCCCGTTGCAGACCTCGGTCGCCCCGGGGCGGACGCCGGGATCGGTGTCGTCGCAGTCCCCGGTGCAGGTGTAGTACCCGTCGCCGTCGGCGTCGAAGCCCTCGTCCACCGTCCCGTCGCAGTCCTGGTCGACCCCGTCGCAGGTCTCGGCCTGGCCGGGGTGGATCGCCGCGTTCCCGTCCTGGCAGTCCCCCTCGCAGGTGGTCCACCCGTCCCCGTCGACGTCGAAGCCCTCGTCGACGACGCCGTCGCAGTCGTTGTCCGTGCCGTCGCAGACCTCGTGCATGACGGCGTCGAACTGGAGGGTGCGACCGGACAGGTCGTTGGAGTCGCCGCCCCCCGTGAACATCTCGAAGACCGGGCAGTCGGCGCCGATGGGCGAGGCCGCGGCCGAGAGGTTGGTCTCGCTGACGTTGGGGCCGATCCCGCAGGTGACGCCCGCGAGGCCGTCGGTGGCGGTGATCCCGCCGGAGTAGTCCAGGTCGACCCGACCGGAGGAGTAGATGGTGACGGCGAAGGTGTTGAGGTTGGTGAGGGTGCGCTCCTTGATGGCGCTCCAGCTCACCCGCAGGTTCGAGCCGCTGTCGGTGTACTCGACGGTGCCGCCCGCGGCGGGGTCCAGGTCGTCCCAGAGGGCCGCCAGGGCGGGTCGACTGGAGATCCCCGAGATGTCGAAGTCGGCCGACTCGGTGGCGCTGGTGGAGCCGCCGCCGAAGGTGAGGTAGCCGTTCGACCCGACGTACACGGTGTTGTACGTCGTGCCGCACATCGGGAACGAGAAGCTGATGGGGACGGTGGCGTAGTCGTCGTTGCCGAGGACCAGCGTCACCGCCCGGGCGGAGGGGGCGAAGAGGACCGCGATCGCGCACAGGAAGGCGGCGATGGGATCGAGGGGACGACACCTGGTGCGCATGACGGTCTCCGCGCCGGCCCCGGCAGCCGCCCCGCCCCGTTCACGCACGGGGGCACGACGGTCCCGACCCACCTCGGCGGCTGCGGCGGATGATAGCCCGACTCGCCGGAGGATGGTCAAGGAATTCGTCGGAGATCCGATGAGGCCGGGCCGTCCTTCCGGACGCGCCGGGCACGGCGGCTCGATCCCTCAGCCGATGCCGACCGTGCGCGCGTAGGGCGAGAGGATCGGCAGGCCGTCGGAGCGCCACCACGCGGGGGGCCGCTGGAGGCGGCCGGGGCGGCAGATCCGGCTCGCCCCCAGGCGGCCCGAGGCCCGGGCGAGGTGGGGCAGTTCGGCGTCCCCCACCGCCGCCGCGACCCCCTGGAGCCTCCCGGCCAGGGGGGCGAGGGGGGTGGCCAGGTCCCGGACCGAGGGCAGGGGGCGGACGTCCAGCACCCGCGCACCGGGGCCGGGGGCGAAGGCGGGGTCCGGCCGGAAGCAGACCGCGAAGCCGTCCCCCTCGAAGACCTCCCCGTCGAAGCGGGCCGCCTCGAGGTGCAGGTAGCGGGCCGCCTGGAGGGCGGGATCCGGGGGGCCGGGCGGGAGGGCGCGGGCGGCGGCGGGGAACCCGGCGGCGATGGCGGCGGCGGCGTCCCGGGCCGAGAGGGCGCCCCCCTCCTCGACGTAGAGGACCTGGGGCGAGAGGCAGCCCCGCTGGTCGTAGGCGCACACGTCCAGGGCGAGGCCGTGGAGCAGGTCGGGGAGCGCCCCGGACGCCCCGCGGCCGAAGATGGCGACGCTGGCGCGGTGGGGGAACCCCAGGAACACGGCGTCGGGACGCGCCGCGGCGCGGAGGGCCCCCACGGCGTCGTCGGATCCGTAGGCCACCACCACGGCGGCGGCGGCGAGGGCCGTCCCGGTGGCCCCGGCGTCGTCCCCGCGCCAGGCCACGCCCCGGACCGCCCCCGAGAGGCGTCCCCCGCGATCCGCGAACGAGCGCGCCAGCAGGTCGGTGAAGGCCCCCTGATCCCCGGGCGCCTTCAGGAGGGCCGGGCACCCCGCGAGGAGGGACGCGAAGAGGCGGGGCAGGGCGGCGGTGAAGACGTTGCCCGCCTGGACGTGGAGCGACATCCCCCGGGGCACGGTGGCGGAGTCACCCGGGGAGGCGTCCCCCGCCTCCCGCCGGACGAGCTCCCGCAGCCCCTCCGCGGTCAGCGCCGAGAAGGCGGCGTCCAGCCCGAAGGCCACCCCCTCCCGGGAGAGGCCCGCCTGCCCGGGCACCCTCTCCAGGGCCTCGAGGCGCAGCGGGTCCTCGGGGTCCAGCCACCCCCGGGCGACCCGGTCAAGGTCCGCGACGAGGGCGGCGGCGGGGACCGACGCCAGGTCCCCCGCGGTCCGCTCCAGGCCGGCGACGGCGGCCGCGACCTCCCCCGCCGCCGAGGGGCCGCGGGCGCGCCCGGGGCGGGGCGCGCTCAAGCCATCTCCTCGGCGGTCAGGGAGCACCCCCTCGGGGGGGCCCCCGGCGCCCGTCCCAGCAGGGTGACCCCTCCCCCGGCGTCGACCCGGCCCAGGTCCTCGGTCTGCACCGCCAGCACCGACTCGGCGTTGGCGAGGTCCACGAAGCGGAGCAGGCCCGGCGCGCCGGGCCCCGCGGGCCGTCCCGTCCCGGGATCGATGGCCAGGACCCGGAGCCAGGGGGGCGGGCGGAAGGGCCCGCCGCCCCGGGCGTAGAGCTGGGAGCCCAGCTCGGTCATGCCGTACTCCGAGAAGACCGCATCCCGGTCCAGGCCGAGGCGCCGCTCCAGGGCCCGGTGGAGCTCGTCCCGGGACGCCTCCCGCCGCCGCCCCTTGAAGCCGCCGGTCTCCACGGCGCGGCTCCCGGGAGGGAGGGGGAAGCGGGCCGGCACCCCGGCCGGCGCGGGGCGTTCCAGCAGCTCCATCCAGGCCAGGGCGGTGCCGAAGACCAGCACCGGGACCCCCTCGGCGCGGGCGGCGGCCAGGTGACGCCAGGCCGCCGCCACGTCCAGGCGCCCGCCCTCGGCGCAGCAGGCGGACCCCGGGGCGCCGAGCCGCGCCATCAGCGCGGAGACCATGTGGGAGAGGCTGGAGTCGGGGAGCTCCGCCGCGGGCGGCACCAGCGAGATCCAGCGCGGGGCGGCCCCGTCGTGGAGGACGTGGCGCGCGAAGGGGGGCAGGAGGCTCGCCTCGTAGTAAGCCAGGGTGCGGAGCAGGTGCCGGCCCCGGGCGCCCGCCGTGGTGCCCGAGGTCCGGAAGGTCCGCGTCGCCTCCCCGGCGGGGAAGGCGCACAGGTCGTGGGTCCGGAACAGCGAGGTGGCGACGGCGGGGATCCCGCTCCAGTCCGGGGAGGCGTCGGGGACGGTCCCCACGCGCTCGCAGTACCGCCGGTAGGCGGGGATCCCCTCGAAATGGAACCGGAAGAGGCGGGAGGCCCAGCCCGGGAAGGCGTCCCCCGACGGATCGGCGTCCAGGGCGGTGGCGAGGTACTCGACCAGTTCCGGGAAGTGGGGAGAGGTCATGGTGATGGGGAGGCAGGCCGGGGGGCGATGCGGAGCGCCCTCACCGGGACAGGAACTCGTCCAGGGCGGTGGCGAAGGCGGCGGCCTGGGCGCCGGTGAGGCAGGCGGGGGGCTCGACGGCCAGGACGTGGCCCGCGGCGCCCGCGGGCATGCACAGGAAGCCGCGCTCCAGCAGGAAGCGGCTGGCCCGGAGGCCCGAGTCCCCGTCGGGCACCAGGCCCTCCCGGTCCCGCACCAGGTCCACCCCCAGCATCAGCCCCCGGCCCCGGACCTCGGCGACCCGGTGGGGGTGGCGGGCGGCGACTTCGTCCAGGAGGGACCGCAGGACGGCCCCGGCCCGGCGCCCCTGCTCCAGGAGTCCCCCCTCCAGGGCGTCGATGGCCGCGAGGGCCATGGCGGCCCCCACGGGGTTGCCCTGGAAGGTCGAGGTGTGGATCGCCTCGCCGGAGGAGCGCCCCCACCGCTCCATCACCGCGGCGGTGCCCAGGCAGGCGGAGATGGGGAAGGCGGACGACATCCCCTTGCCCACGCACACCAGGTCCGGCACCACCCCCTCGCCGGAGCACGCGAACCAGTCGCCGGTGCGGCCGAAACCGGTCAGGACCTCGTCCAGCACGAGCAGGATCCCGTATCGATCGCAGAGGGCCCGGAGGCCGGCGAGGAAGCCCGGGGGAGGCACGACGATCCCCCCGCGGCCCAGGATCGGCTCCACCAGGACCGATCCGACGGCGCTGGCCCCCGAGGCGGGATCCGCCAGGAGGGCCTCCGCCAACCCCAGCACCACCTCCCCCACGCGGGAGGGGTCCACCCCCCGGGGCGGTCGCAGGGGATCGGGGAAGGGGAGGTGGTGGAAGCGCGACGAGAGCAGGGGAAGGAAGGGGGCCCGGAACTCCCGGCGGTAGCTGGTGGCCCCCAGGGCCCCGAGGCCGAGTCCGTGGTAACCACCTGAGAACACGATTGTTTCTGGCCGGCCCGTCGCGACGAGGGCGGTCTTGAGGGCGGCGTCCACGGCGTCCGAGCCCGAGGTGGCGAAGATCGCCCGGTCGAGTCCGGGGGGGGCGATCCGGCCCAGGCGCACCGCCAGCTCGACCTTCCTGCGGTTGGGGAAGACGTCGCCCATCCCGTGGGGGAGGGCGGCGAGCTGGGCCTGGCCAGCGGCCACCACCGCGGGGTGGGCGTGGCCGACGGTGGCGACGCCGAAGGCGGAGGTCAGGTCGACGTAGCGGTTGCCGTCGACGTCCCAGACGAGGGCTCCCCGGGCCCTCTCCCACACGACGGGGTCCTCGGTGGCGCCGGTGGTCTCCGCGCGGCGGGCGCGGCGAGCGGTGATCGCCGGGCACTCGCTCCGGGCCAGGTCGTCCACCAGCGCCCGGGAACGGGGGCCGGGGACGGCGGTGAGCACCTGGGGCAGGTCCGGGGAACCCGGGAGCGGCGGGAGGGGGGCGCGGAGGGCGGACATCGGAGGGTCGTCAGAACGCGCCGGACCACGCGAGCCCGTAGGCGCCGCGGACCGGGTCGATGGTGGGGGCCGGGATCAGGGCGGCGGCGGCGGCGTCCCGGAGCGCCGTGCCCCGCTTGCGCCCCCGGCTCCACAGGTCGAGGCCGGTGACCAGGAGCGCGGTCCCGGTGGCGAGCTGGGCGACGGGGGCGAGGAGGAGGACGCGGGGGTTGGTCACCCCCAGCTCCGCCAGGGCGGAGGCCCCCTGGTCGGAGTCGAAGTTGCCGGCGTCGATGGCGGAGGCGAGGAGGACCATCCCCAGCACCCCGAAGACCACCTGCCCGCCCCCGGCGACGGCGATGGAGGTGCCGAAGGCCGCCTGGGTCCGGGCCCGCCAGTAGGCGGGGTCGCCCGCGACCTCGCGCCGGACCAGCTCGTCTCCGACGTTGAGCCGCAGGAGCTGGATCCGCATCTCGGCGCCCACCGTCCACAGGGGGATCCCGACGGAGAGCCCCGCGAGGCCGTAGCCCAGCAGGACGCCGTTGACCACCGGCCACGCCTCCCCGTCGAGCTTGCCGGGGTTCCGCACGTTGTACACGGACATGTTGATGGACACCGCCAGCGAGGCGAGCCCCGACAGGGTCAGCACCGCGCCCCCGGCGCGCCGGTCCTTCATCTGCTTCAACAGCACCGGGTCGGGGAACGCCCGCGGGGGCTGGGGCGGGGGATCGGGCAGGGGGGGCGCGACCTCGGGGGACGAGGCCGCCGCCAGGGAGGGCAGCAGGAGGGAGGCGGCCAGGACGAGGCTGAGCGCGCGGCGGGGGAGGTCGGTCACGGGGGAGGGTCTCCCGGAGCGGGGGGCCCCCAGGATAAGACCTCGGCGCCGCCCGCGCAGCAGCGGGCGGGCTCCGGACGGGGACGGGAGGGAGGGGGAGGGGACCGAGGAAGGACGTCAGGTAGCGCGGGGCCGCGCCCGGTGGCCTACGGGGTGTAGCAGGTGCCCGTGGGGACCCACGAGCTCAGGAACCGGGAGTGGGTGGCGTCCTCGTAGCTGCCGCCGCACCCGCCCCCGTCGGTGCACTCGTTGGAGCGGTAGCAGTGGCCGGCGTAGTCGTAGGTGTAGTCGGTGTTGCCCCGGACCAGGATCCCCTGCACGGTCATGTCGGCGTCGAGGACGGGGGAGCCGCTGTTGCCCCCGTAGCTGTCGGCGTTCGTCGAGAAGGCGTTGCGACCGCTCGACTTCACCACCGCGTTGTCCGCGACCTTGAGGGGAAGGCCGTAGGGGCTTCCGATCACGCGGACCGACGCGCCGTTGGCGACCTTGCCGGTGCGGCGGAAGCAGAGGGGGGTGCGCCCGGTGACGGCGCGGTCGAGGCGCACCACCGCGTAGTCGGCGCCCGTCGCGGTGTAGACCCGCTTGACGACGCTGTCGCAGGTGTACACGTCGCTCTCGGGCACGTCGAGGGTCGCGGAGTCGCCCGGGCCCGGGACCACGCCCGTGGTCGCGTCCGGAGCCTGGAAGCCGAAGACGAAGGCCGTCGACCCGCAGGAGTAGTTGGTGACGCAGTGGCCAGCGGTGGCCACCAGGTCGTCGTCCACGAGGAACGCGGTACAGAAGCCCGCGGTGTACTGGTCGCGGAAAGGCTCGTCGGAGCAGAGCCCGTAGGGGGAGAACCAGCTCTCGTAGGAGAGCAGGTCGATGGTGCACTCGCCGCCCGCGCAGCCGGCGAACTCGGAGTAGTCGAGGACCGCGGCCACCGCCTCGGCGGCGCCCTGCTCGTCGGCGCTGGCGTCGGGGACCTCCACCCGGTCGTCGGTGCCGTACACCACGTCGAAGCTCTGGCTCTCCACCGGGGCGTCGGCCGGGGAACAGCCCGCGGCGAGCGCGAAGGCGAGAGCGAGGGAAACCTGCCAGGACGAACGAGCGAAGATCCGCACACCACCTCCACCGGCCCCACCGGGTTCAGGCGACCTGGGGGCTCGAAGCGCGCGCAAGATGACACGGTTCGGCGGGGTCCGCCACCGGAATCCGCATCCACCGTCCGCGTGGTCCGGGGGGTATTACGGAGCGATACCCCTCCCCGAGGCCGCACTGCCACGCGCACAGCGGGGGTGGTATCCTGATGCACCTCGAAAGGGCGGGGCCGGAGACCAGGATGGGCGCTGGGGGGGATCGACTGGACCAGTGGACGCGGTTCGCTCCCGGGCCCGGCACCGGTCAGGCGCGCTGCCGGGTCCGAGTGGTCCACCGCGCGGTGGACCTGCTCCCCGCCCTGGCGATGGCGGACGCCCTGAGGGCGGCGGGGTGGGACGCGCTCGCGGACGACGGCGGGGCCCCGGGGACGAGCGGGGCGGGAGGGGGCGACGCGCGGGTGGTGTTCTGGTCCGCCGCCGCCGAGGACGCCCCCTGGCGCCGCCGCGCCCTCCTGGCGGGAGGGCGGGCGGTCGTCGCCCGGCGGGGTGGGGATCCCCTGCCGGGCGCCGCGTGCGGGGGAGCGGAGGTGGACGTGGGCGACGGCGACGCCCCCACCGCCACCGGCCTCCTGGCCACCCTCGCCGCCCTGGCCGGGTCCCCCGCCACGGAGGAGGAGACCGGCCTCGCCCGGCGCGCGGACTCGCTCCGAACGGCCACCCTGGCGGCGTTCCGGTCCGCGGCGGCGGCCGGGGAGGGGGAGGAGGTCCGGAGGATGGCGCGGGGATCGGGCCCCGCCTGGGACTCCTTCCCCCACTCCCGGGCGGAGGCTGCGGAGGCCCTCGCCGCCCTCGGCCGCGGCGCGGACGCCGTGGAGGTCGCCACCCTCGGCCTCTCCACCTTCCCCGCCTCGCTGCGCCTGGCCCGGGCGCGGGCGATGGGGCTCGCCGCCTCCGGGCGCGCGGGTGAGGCGAGGAGGACGCTGGCCCGGGCCGGCCTCTCGCCGCTTCGGGATCCCCGGCTGCTGGCCGCCCTGGGCGGCTCCGACCGGGGGCGAGACCGGTGCGGGGGTTCCGGCGAGCCCGCCCGCTCCACCCTCCCGCTGGCACCTCGGGTCCTGATGCTCTCCGCCCATCCGCCCCGGAAGGCGCCGCCCTTCGCCGACGTGGAGGCGAGGGCGATCGGCGAGGCGCTGGAGCGGGGCGCCGGGCCCGGGGCGATCCCCCTGTTCACCGCCTGGGCGGCGACCCTCCCCGATCTCCGCCGGGACCTGTCCCGCCATGCCCCCGGCGTCGTCCACTTCGCCGGCCACGGCGACACCGACGGCCGGCTCCACCTGGTGCGGGAGGACGGCGGGGCGCACCCCGTCCCCCCGCCGGTCCTGGCCTCGCTGTTCGCCGAGGCCGGGCGGAGCGTCGGGCTGGTGGTGCTCAGCGCCTGCTACCTCGAGGTCGCCGCCCGGGCCCTGTCCGACGTGGTCCCGTTCGCCATCGGCATGGCGGCGTGGACCCCCGCCGCCGCCGGGATCGCCTTCTCCGCCGCGCTCCACCGGGCCCTGGCCGCGGGCTGCTCGGTCCGGGACGCCTTCGACCACGCCCGGGGGGAGCTGGCGGCGGTGCTGCCGGAGCGGGCGGACCTGCCCCGCCTGTACCACCGCGGGGACGTCGATCCCGCGTCGGCGCGCCTGTCCCTCGGCGTGGGGGCCTCCCCGTGATCCCCGGCGCCGTCCTGGAGGGGCGGTTCCAGGTGGTGAGCCGGATCGCCGAGGGAGGCCACGGCGCCGTGTGGCGGGGACTGGACCTCCGCACCGAAGAGCCGGTGGCGCTGAAGTTCCTGAGGAACCCCACTCCGCGGCTGGTGGCGGCCTTCTACGAGGAGTACCGCGCGCTGGCTTCCCTGAAGCACCCCCTCGTCGTCAGCGCCATCGCCTTCCGCCCGTCCGAGTTCGGCCCGGTCCTCGCCATGGAGCTGGTGGACGGCTCGCCCATCAACGACGCCGTGGGCGCCCCCCGGACCGCGGGGAGGATCGGGCAGGTGCCCGACCGGGGCGCGGGCTCGTGGGAGCGGGTCCGGTCCCCCCTCGTCCAGCTCCTGGGCGCCCTCGCCGACATCCACGACCTGGGCCTCGTGCACCGGGACATCAAGCCCGGCAACGTCTTCGTGGACAAGCGGGGCACGGTCCGCCTCCTGGACTTCGGGCTGGCCTGGTTCGACGACGACTTCCTGGACGCCTCCCAGTCCTTCGACCCCATGGGCACCATCGGCTACAGCGCCCCCGAGGTCCTGGGCGGCAAGTCGCCGGGTCCCCACTCCGACCTGTACTCCGTCGGCGTGATCCTGTGGGAGCTCCTGGTCGGGCGGCGTCCGTTCCGCGCCCAGGGGATCGCCGCCATGATCAACGAGCAGCGCCTGGGGCCCCCCCGAGCCCTCCGGATCCTCCGGCCCGACCTGCCCGCCGCCGTCGACGACCTGATCCAGCGCCTGCTCATGCCCGATCCCCATGAGCGGGTGGGGAGCGCGGCCGAGGCGCTGCGGCTGCTCCGGGAGGGCGGCCTGTTGGGCGGCCTGCGGCTGTCGCGGCTCCCCTCCCGGCGGGGAGTCTTCCGCGCCTCCCCTCCCCTGCCGCCGGTGGGGCGGGAGGACGAGCTGGCGACCCTCCACGCCGCCGCGGACCTCGCGGAGGCCGGGCGCCCCGCGGTGGCGGTGGTCCATGGTGAGGCGGGGATCGGGAAGTCCTGGCTCCTGGAGCAGGCCCTGACCTCCCTCCGCCGCCGCGGCTTCCTCGCCGCCGGGCACCCCGGGATCTCACCGCTCCGGGGGCCCCACGGCCTTCTGGAGGCGGCGCTGCGGCGCCTCGTCGCGTCCGTGGGGTGCGAGACCGGTACCAGCGCCTACGGCGAGTTGGTGGCGGCCCTCGTCGGGACGGGCGGGGCGTCCACCATGGGCGCGGCCCCGAGGGCCGACGATCCGGTCCCTCCGCCTCCCGACCTCCAGGCGGCGCGGCTGTCGGCGTACGAGGGGGTGGTCCGCCTCGTCCGCGACGTCGGGCGGAGCGGTCCCGTCGCGGTGGTCTTCGACCAGCTCCACCACGCCGACGGGGCGGTGGTGGACCTGCTGCGCCACCTCGCCGTCTCCCTCCTCGAGGGAGAGGGGGTGCCCGTCCTGCTCCTCCTGGGGACTCGGGACGCGGGGATGGCCCGCTGGCCGGAGCTTCGCCTCGCCCGGGAGCGGGGCGTGGCCCTGCGGATGGCGCCGCTGTCGCGCCGGGACCTGGTGGGCCTCTTCGAGACCGAGCCCACCCTGGCCGCCGAGAGGCGGCGCGCCGCCGAGAGGCTGCACGCCGAGAGCGGCGGGGTCCCCGGTGTCGCCCAGGGCGTCCTGGACCGCTGGTGCCGCCGTGCCCTGGTGCGCCGCACCGTGGCCGGCATCGACCTGACCCGCAGGTTCTTCGCCGACGATTGGGACGCCTCCGCCGTCCCCGGCGCGCGGGCGCCGTCCCCGTCGGTGGTCGGGCTGGTGGAGGACCAGCTCCAGGCCCTGCCCGAGCCGGCGCGCCGCGTGGCGCCCCACCTGGCGGTCCTCAGGCCCGGCGCGGACTACGAGACGATCCGGGGCGTGCTGGACGCGCCGGACTGGGACCTGATCGCCGCCCTGGACGCCCTGGTGGAGGAGGGGCTCCTCGCGGAGGAGATCGAGAGGGGGAGGCCGGTCTATCGCTTCGTCCACCCCCAGCTCGCCGAGCAACTGGAGCTGCGGGTGCCGGGGCCGGAGAGGGCCGCGCTGCACCGCCGGGCGGCGGCCGTGATCCGGGCGGGGACCCTCGGAGGGCCGGGGGGGCCCGTCCGGATCGCCGCCCACCTGAGGGACGGCGGCGAGCATGGCGAGGCGGCGCGATGGTACCTGCGGGAGGCCCAGGAGGCGCGGGCACGCCAGGCCCGGGACGCCGCCGTGGCGGCGCTGCGCTCCGCCGCCGACTGCGCGGCCGCCGCCGGCGCTCGGAGCCTCCGGGCGCGGGCCTTGGACCAGATCTGCGAGGAGGCCCGCGCCACCGCCCGCTGGCAGGTGGGTCTCGATGCCGCCGAGGCGCTGGCCGGCCTCGCGCGGGAGGCCGAGGATCCCGAGTTGGAGGCGAAGGCCGCCGTCTGGGCGGGGACGATGCGGATCTCCATGGGGGAGTTGGACCATGCCGAGGCGTGCCTGCGCCACGCCGTCGCCCTCGCCCCGCCGGGGTGCCCCGTGGGGGCCGACGGCCTGATGCGCCTGGCGCAGGTGCTGGTCCGGCTGAGCAGGGCCGGGGAGGCGGTGCAGTTGCTGGACGCGGCGGCGGACGTCTTCGCCGCCGCCGGGGACGCCGTCGGGGAGGCCCGGGCCCTGAACAACCGGGGACTGCTCGCCTTCCACATGGGGGAGCACCTGGACGCCCGCCAGAGGCTGGAGTCCCTGCTGACCCGCCCCCTCCCTCCGTGGCTGAGGGCTCAGGTGGAGACCAACCTCGCCCTGGCGCTGCGGGAGGTGGGGGATCCCGGCGAGTCGCTGGCGCTGCTGGAGCGGGTGGTCGCGTACCACGAGGCCGCCGGCAACCTGACGGACTACACCCACAGCTTCGGCACCCTCTCGTGGCAGCAGGCGAGGGCCGGCCTCGGCCTGCCGGCGCACTTCGACGAGACCCTCGCCTTCGCCCGGCGGGCGGGCCTGCCGGCGACGGAGGCGATGCTCCTCCTCGCCCGCGCCCGCGCCGGGGGTGCCGACGGACGGCCGGCGTCGGCGGAGCGGGACGCCCGCAGGGCCCATCGGATCTACGAGAAGACGGGCCAGGGGGTGCAGGCCTGCGTCGCCCGCATGGAGCTCGCGCGGATCGCCCTGGAGCAGAACCCCGCCCAGGCCCTCGCCCACGCGGCGCAGGCGGTGGAACGGATGCCCGCGGGCACCTCACCCTCCCTCGCCTGGCAGGTGCTGGGCCTGGCGGCTCGGGTGGCCCGGCGGGCCCGCAGCGAGGACCGCGCCGACACGTGGGCCATCGACGCGAGGGAGAGGCTGGTGACGGCGATGCGGCGGGTCCTGGGTCCCGATCCCGAGCGGGGGGCGGTGGAGGCGGAGCTCCTCCGGACGAGGGACCTTGTGGAGGCCCGGGAGCTGATCGACCCGGAGGGGCTCCTGGCGGCCCTCGCCCGGCGGTGACGCCGCGGGGCGAGGGCCCCGTCGTCGCTACCAGTCGGTCTTCTCGGCCCCCACCGCCTGCTTGAAGTAGATCTTCGGGGTCACGCCCTGGGGGAAGCCGACGTCGGACTTCCAGTCCTGGTAGATGGCCTTGGCGTTGGCGTCCCGCTGGGCCAGCGTCGAGGCGTCGATGCTGGTGGAGGAGCCCGTGTAGCGGACCCAGGTGAGGGCCGCCGGGTGCGCCTCGTCGATGGCGATCCACGTCTCGACCTTCATGGTGTCGTGCTCGTACCACATCTCGACGAAGCCCCGCACCACGTCGCTGGAGTCCCTGAGGCTCCAGGCGCCTTCGAGGTAGTCCCCCCGACCCGCCTCCTCCAGCGCGTCCATGATCGGCCTGGCCAGCGTCTTGGTGTCCATGTCCGGTGTCCTCCGCGCGGGACCCACTGCCCCACTGAGGAGATGAACGCCGGTTGCACCGCCGATTAAGAAAGAACGTCGAAGACTCCTCGTTCCGGGTCAGTCGTCCTCCCGCGCCGACCGCACCGACCGCTGGTTGGCGGGGAGGACCCGCTTGCGGAGGCGGATGCTCTTGGGGGTGACCTCCACCAGCTCGTCCTCGCGGATGAACTCGATGGCGGTCTCGAGGTTGGTGGGGACGGGGGGGCTGAGACGGATGTTCTCGTCCTTGCCAGCGGCGCGCATGTTGGTCAGCTTCTTCTCGCGGGTGACGTTCACGTTGAGGTCCGTGTCCCGCGAGTTCTCGCCGACGATCATCCCCTCGTACACCTCGGTGCCCGGCCCCACGAACAGGGAGCCCCGGGGCTGGAGGTGGAACAGGGCGTAGGGCGTCGTGGTGCCCTGGCGGTCGGAGACCATCGAGCCGCTCTCGCGGAAGGGGATGTGCCCGGTCCACGGCTCCCAGCCGCCGAACAGCGTGTTCATGATCCCCTGGCCGCGGGTGTTGTTGAGGAACTCGCTCCGGAACCCGATGAGGCCGCGGCTGGGGACGGAGAACTCCAGGCGCAACCGCCCCGAGCCCATGTCCTTCATCTCCTGCATGCGGCCCTTGCGGAGCGCCAGGGCCTGGGAGATCACCCCCATGAACTCCGCCGGGACGTCCAGCGTGAGCATCTCCATGGGCTCGTGGACCTTCCCGTCGATCTCCCGGGTGACCACCTGGGGCTTGCTGACCATCAGCTCGTACCCCTCCCGCCGCATCATCTCGATGAGGATGGAGATCTGCAGCTCCCCCCGGCCGACCACCTTGAACTGGTCGGGGCTCTCGGTGTCCTCGACCCTCAGGCTCACGTTGCCCAGCAACTCCTTCTGGAGGCGGTCCCGCAGGTTCCGGCTGGTGACGTACTTGCCCTCCTTCCCCGCGAAGGGCCCGTTGTTGACCGAGAAGACCACCGCGATGGTGGGCTCGTCGATCTGGAGCCTGGGGAGGGGGGCCGGCCGGTCCAGCGGGGTGAGGGTGTCGCCGATGGACAGGGCCTCGATGCCCGCCACGGCGATGATGTCACCGGCGGTGGCCTGGGGGACCTCGACCCTCTTGAGCCCCTCGTAGGTGTAGAGCAGGCTCACCTTCACCGGCCTCACCCCCTGGGCGGTGGCGAGGCCCACGGTCTCGCCCTGGCGGACCGTCCCGTTGAACACCCGCCCGATGGCCAGGCGCCCCACGTAGTCGTCGTAGTCGAGGTTGGTCACCAGCATCTGGAGGGGTGCCCCCGGATCCCCCTGGGGAGGGGGCAGGCGCTGGACCATCGCCTCGAACAGGGGGCGCAGGTCGGTCCCGGGAGGACCTTCCATGGAGAGCTGGGCGGTGCCCGCCCGGGCGTTGGTGTACAGGACGGGGAACTCGATCTGCTCGTCCGAGGCCCCGAGCTCGATGAAGAGGTCGTAGACCTCGTTCATCACCGCGGGGATCCGCGCGTCGGGGCGGTCGATCTTGTTGATGACCACGATGGGCGTCAGGTTCGCCTCGAGGGCCTTGCGGAGCACGAAGCGGGTCTGGGGCAGGGGCCCCTCGCTGGCGTCCACGAGGAGCAGCACCCCGTCCACCATCTTGAGGGTCCGCTCCACCTCGCCGCCGAAGTCGGCGTGGCCCGGGGTGTCCACGATGTTGATCTTGGTGGGCCCGAACCGGACGGCGGTGTTCTTGGCGAGGATGGTGATCCCCCGCTCCCGCTCCAGGTCCATGTTGTCCATGACGCGCTCCGCCACGTGCTCGTTGGCGCGGAAGGTCCCGGCCTGGCGCAGCAGCGCGTCCACGAGGGTGGTCTTGCCGTGATCGACGTGGGCGATGATCGCCACGTTGCGGAAGTGGGCGAGGTCGTGCATGGGCTCTCGATGGGCGGGAGGGGGATCGGCCGGGCATGGAGCCGCGACCGGTGGGCGGGAGGCCGCGCCGCGGGGTCCCGCCGGGGCCGCGAAGGATAGGCACGCCCGGGCCCGGCGTCAAAGCGGGGCCCTCGATGGGGCGCGCGCGGGGGTGGGCCGGATGGGAGTCCCCCAGAACGACCGAGGCGCGCCCCGGGGCGGGGGCGCGCCTGATCGAAGCGCGTCGATCTCCGGGGAGATCGTCAGGAGGGCGAAAGAAGGCAGGGCCACCGCATCCACGTCCGCGACGGCGTCCGCGCGCACAGCATCCGCGATACCACGGCGACTCGAGCCGAACCCGGCCCTGCCTCGAGCGTGGTCGGACGCTACCGCGCCCGGCGGCGGCGTGTCAAGCGCCCGCGGAGGACGGAGGCGTGGTCAGCTCAGGTCCATCTCCTGGTACTGGCCCTCGGGGGCCTGGGCGATCATCTGCCAGGCGGTGGAGGCCGAGCGGCGCAGCTCCTCCCAGCTCTTCATGCGGCTGACCGCCCGCACCATGTACTTGGGCCGATAGTAGAACCGCAGGTAGGCGAGCTGGGTGAGCTCCTGGATCTCCGCCTCGGTGAGCTGGCAGTCCGGCCGGGGGATGTACTGGTCCTTGCTCTCGTCGAGGATGTACTCCCGCCAGTAGTCGACGCCGAACTCCTCCATGAACATCCGGTACATCTCGGTGCCGGGCATGGGGGTGGTCTTGCTGAACTGGGCGTAGTCCAGGTCCAGGTCCAGGGCGAAACGGATGGTCTGGCGGACGGTGGCGTGGTCCTCGCCGGGGTTGCCCACCATGAAGTAGCCGAAGGTGTCGATCCCCGCCTTGCGGGTGAGGGCGATGGTCTCCTTGCACTTCTCGAGGTCCGACGCCTTCAGCAGGGTCCGGAGCACCTGGCGGTTGCCGCTCTCGACGCCGTAGTAGATCCGGATGCAGCCCCCCTTGGCCATCGCCCGCAGGGTCTCCTCGTTGACGCAGTCGACGCGGGTGCGGGCGGCCCACACGATGTCGAGCCCGCGGCGGTCGATCTCCTCGCAGATCTCGATGACCCGGCGCTTCTGGATGGTGAAGGCGGAGTCGAAGAAGTCGAACTCCCGGACGCCGTGCTCCTTCACGGCGAGCTCGATCTCGTCGACCACGTTCTTGGGGCTGCGGGGGCGGAACCTCAGCCCCCCCTGCTCGCAGAAGATGCAGCGGTAGGGGCAGCCGCGGCTGGTCATCAGGCCCGAGAAGTTCTTGTACTTGCTGATGAAGGAGTAGTAGAGGCTGTTGTCCTGGAGGTGACGGGCGGGGAAGGGGGCCTCGTCGACGTTGCCCAGCATGGGGGCTTCCGGCGTGACCCGCGGCTTCCCGTCGGGACCTCGATAGACGATCCCCTTCACCTTCGAGAGGTCGCCGCCCCCCTCCAGGGTCGCCAGGAGCTCCGCCAGGGTCAGCTCCGCCTCGCCGGTGACGCCGTAGTCGAGGCAGTCGTGGGAGAGGGTCTCGACGGGGTACATGCCCATGTGCACGCCGCCGACGATGGTCGGCACCGGCACCCGGGCCTTGATCTCCCGGACCCACGAGAGGGTTTGGTAGAAGAGATAGGTGGTGATGGTGTAGCCGATGTAGGAGGGCCCGAACGCCTTGAGGCGGGCCACGGTCTCCTCCATCGAGAGGTTCTCGGCGTTCACGTCGAGGTACTGCACCTTCGCCCCGGCGGCCTCCAGCAGGCCGGCGACGTAGAGCAGACTCAGGCTCGGGAAGACGCCGTAGTTCTCCTTCACCGCCCGGATCCCCGGCTCGTTCTTGATGGCGCCGTAGGGGGGGTAGACGAGGCTGACCTTCAACCCGGCCAGGTCGTACCGGGTGAGCGACGGGGCGTACTCGTACTTCTTGGGCATCGCGGGCGGCCTCGGCTGCCGGAGCGGCAAGAGGGGAGGGCTCCGCCGACGCGCCGGGAATCCCGCGCATCGGCACGCCGGTCACGATAGCCGGGCCCCGTCCGGGATGGCAACCGAGGGCTCCGCCCCCTCCGGAGGGGGCCGCGGGGCTCGTGGCGGCGATGCCCGGCCTTGCGTTGGGTGAGGCCGACACCGCGGGGGGTGGAGGGCCACCCGGTCGGGCACCTTCGACCGCGAGGCGCGGCGCGCGTCGGCCTGGCGGCCCTTCCATTCCTGGCGAGGGGCGCCGCGGGGCACATCGGGCTTCCGCACGCCCCGCGGGCGATGCGCCGTGGTGATAGCCTGCTTCCATGCGCCGCCTTCACCTCGCCGCGCCCCTCCTCGTCCTCGCCACCTCCTGCGACGAACGCCTGCGGACGGACAGCGGGAGGATCGGGGTGGAGGTCCCGGACCTCCAGCCGGCGGAGGAGGGCGACGTCGCGCCGGTCTCGCCGCGTTGCTCCGCCCGGAGAGGCGTCCTATCATCGGCTCCATGATCGTCCCCACTCCGGCCGATCGCCTCTGCGATGCCAGGGGGCGCCCGTACTTCTTGTGGGACTGCGACCTGACGCTGGACGAGTTCCGCTCGCGCCTCTCGGACCCCGACAGGTCCGTGCACGACTACTGGCTCGGGACGCTGCTGCGGCAGGCCAAGCCCGACGATGCCATCGCCCTGGCGGGGCGAGAGGCCATCCTGGAAGCGCTGCCGCGGCTGAAGGGGCGCCTGGGGCGGGCGGAGGCGTTCTGGACCTGGCTCGGCGACCGCTGGACCCGCCGTGGATGACCGGCTCTCCCCCTTGCAGCGGCGGGTACTCAGGGCCCTCGCAGGGATGGGCTGGACCCTGACGGGGGGCGCGGCCCTCGCGGGCTACCACCTCGGACACCGGGAGACCCGCGACCTGGACCTCTTCTGGCACGGACGGAACACGCTGGACGCCGTGCCCGGCGAGGTGGAGCGCCGGCTGCACGAGGCGGGCCTCGCTGTCCACGGTTTGCAGACCGCGCCGGGTTTCCGCCGGTACTCCGTGACCGACGGGAGGGAGGCGCTTCCCCTGGACCTGGTCGCGGAGCCCGTCCCCTTCGTAGACCCGCCCTCCGAGCGGGAGCCGGGGATCCTCGTGGAGTCGGCCCAGGAGATCCTCGCGAACAAGCTCGGCGCCCTCCTCTCTCGCTGGGCGGTCAGGGACCTCGTGGACGTCCGGGCGCTGCTGGAAGCGGGGTTCGATCTCGAACGAGCGGTGGCGGTCGCCTCGCGCAAGGACGGTGGCTTCTCGCCCGCCACCCTCGCCTGGGTCCTCTCCACGACGCCCGAGGTCGAACTGGACGATGGCCTGCGCACGTTCCGCGAGGAGCTGATCCGCCGGCTGCTGGACTGACCGGCGGGCCGCCGTAGCGAGACCGGGGACCTGGCGGCGTTCCCCGCCTCAGGTCGCCGGGATGTCGCGCGGCGCGGGGCTGGCCGCGCGTCAGTCCGCCGCCCGGGCGGCGGGAGCGATCCGGCCCAGGGGGAGGTCCTGGACCTCCATCCGGTGGAGGGGGGCGCGTCCGAACTCGACGTCGAACTGGGCCTGGGGCAGGTTGCGCCGGACGAATTCGGCGCTCCGGCCCTCGCGGATCCAGCCCTCCAGCACCTCGTGGTCCCAGCGGGAGCCCAGCATGTTGAAGCCCAGCACCCGTCCGCCGTCGTGGACGATCCGCACCGCCACCGGGCGGCCCGGCAGGCGCATGTAGACCGTGGGGGTGCCCTCGGGGGCGTCCGTGACGCTGCCCACCGTGGTGTACTCCACGTCGAAGAACTTCGAGCTGTTGAAGAAGAGGGGTGGGCGGTAGGACCTCTTGTCCCCGAAGAGGTTGTCCGCGCAGATCGCGCCCTGCCGCTTGGCGGAGTACCAGATCTGCTCCCCGTAGGGCCTCCCCTCCCGGGGGCGGATCTCGACGCAGTCGCCGCAGGCGAAGACCCCGGGCAGGGTGGTCTCCAGCGTCTCGTCCACCACGATCCCCTTCCCCAGGAGGGGAGCGCCGCGGAAGGCCCGGATCCGCTCCAGGTTGGGGCTCACCCCGATGGCCACCCCGAGCATCTGGCAAGGGATCCGCTCCCCGGCGGCGGTCCGGACCGCCGCCACCCTCCCGTCGCCGCCGGCCTCGACGGACCGGACCTCCTCCGCGAGGCGCAGGTCGACGCCGTGCTCCGCCATGTGGGCGCCGACGATCTCCGCCTCCTCCCACCCGAGGGCCACCGGCCAGTACCACGGCTCGCGCACCAGGAAGGTCGTCCGGATCCCGTGGTGGACCAGGCACTCCACCAGCTCGATGCCGATGAGGCCCCCGCCGACCACCACCGCCTCCCGGGTGGAGGGGGTCAGGCGCTCGCAGGCGTCCAGGTCCTGCATCGACACGAAGTGGACGACGCCGTCCCGCACCCGGTCCAGGCCATCCCAAGGGAAGGCGTTGGGCCGCGCCCCCACCGCCAGCACCAGGCGGTCGTAGGCCAGGGTCCGCCCCCCGTGCAGCGTCACCTCCCGCCGGGTGGGGTCCAGGTCCACCACCCAGTCCCGGACGAGGTCGATGCGGAGATCCCCCCAGGTCCGCCGCTCGTAGGGCTCCAGGTCCCGCCGGGTCATGCGGTCCATGAACGCGTACATCAGCGCGGTGCGGCTGAAGAAGTAGTCGGACTCCCCCGAGACCACCACGACCCGCGCCCCCGGGTCCCTCCTCCGCGCCGCCAGGGCGCAGGTGATCCCGGCGACGCCGTTGCCGACGATGACGATGTCCACCCCGATCCTCCAGGGGCCGCGGGCGTCGCCCACCCCGCCTGGGAGGCCGCAACCGCCGCCCGAGTTTCACGGATGGGGCGCGGCGCGTCCAGGGGCGGGGAAGGATCCGAGGGAGGACGGAGCGGGAAGGGAGCTGCGGAGCTACTTGATCGATCCCAGGTAGCCCAGCAGCTCCTTCAGCTCCTCGTCGGCGAGCTGGCCCTCGAAGGCGGGCATGGCGGGCGGGAAGCCCTGGACCACCTTGGCCATGGGCTTCAGGATCGACTCGGTGACGTACGCCTCGTCCACCGTGATGGTGCTGCCGTCGGCCATGGTCTCGGTGCGGCCCATCAGCCCCTTCAGGGTCGGACCCACCCCGGGCTTGCCGTCGATGGAGTGGCAGGCGCCGCAGCCCTTGGCGCCGAACAGCTCCATCCCCTTGGCGAACTGCGCCCCCGCGGCCCCCGCCGCGCTCTGCTCGCCCGGCTGCTGGACGATGGCCAGCGGGGCCAGCAGCCCAGGGTTGGCCACCAGGCGGGCGACGGCGTCGGCGATGGGCTGGGAGTAGAGCCCGGCCTCGGCGTTCACCACCCCGTGCTCCCCCAGCCTCTTCGCCTCGTCGGCGCGGAACTTCTGGATCGCCGCGCCGGACTGGCCGCTGGTGGGATCCAGCAGGTCGGCCGCGCGCTTGGAGCTCCCCTGGGCGGCGGTGGCCGCCGCGGGACCGATCAGGACGGCGGCGAGGAGGAGCAGGGCCCCCGCCTCCTTGACGAACCCACCGACGGTGGGATGGGAGGGGGCGAGGCGGCCGTGCGAGTCCGGGTGCTGAGCGCTCACGGTGGGGCTCCTTGGTCGGCTCTAGACGTTCTGGAAGGCGAGGGACTCGGGGAGCCGGGGGTCCTTCACCGGCACCAGGGCTCCCTTCCGCATCATCATCAGGGCGAGGCCCAGGTAGACGCCGCCGACCCCCAGGAAGGCCAGAGCGTCGGTGGCGGCGAACCGCACTCCCTCGTGGTGGAGGTTCGGCATCACCGCGTAGTAGATGTCCACGTAGTGCATCAGCAGCACCCAGCACGCCCCCAGGAAGAGGGTGGCGGGGTTCCGCTTGATGGTCCGGGGCATCATGAACAGGAAGGGGACGGCGAAGTGCCCCACCATCAGCAGGATGCCCACGGACTCCCAGGAGTTGCCCATCCGGTGGGCGAAGTAGGACGTCTCCTCGGGGATGTTGGCGTACCAGATCAGGAAGTACTGGCTGAAGCTGATGTACGCCCAGAAGACCGTGAACGCGAACACCAGCTTCCCCAAGTCGTGGTAGTGCTCGCCGTTCACCACCCCCCGGAGCAGCCCCGCCCCCTGCAGCCGCAGCGTGAAGACGGTGATCAGGGCGAAGGCGGAGAGGATGGCGCCGGAGAAGTACCAGACCCCCCACATGGTGGAGTACCAGTGGGGGTCCAGGGACATCGCCCAGTCGAAGGCGGCGAAGGTGATGCTGAGGGCGAAGGCGGCCACCCCCGGCGCCGACGCCATGGTCATCCTGCGGGTGTAGGCGTGGTCACCCGTCTGGTCCTGGGCGACGCTCTGGCGCCGGTACCAGGTGGCCAGGAAGGACCACACCGCGAAGTACACCACCGCCCGGACGATGAAGAACCCGTTGTTGAGGAAGCTGGACTTGCCCTGGAGCAGCTCGTCGTGGGCCACGGCGTCGGCGTGGGTCCAGTGGTAGAGGTCGTGCATCCCCATCAGGATCGGCACGAAGAGCAGGGCGAAGATGGGCACCGGGGCGGCGAGGTTCTCGGCGATCCGCCGCACCACCACGCTCCAGCCCGCCTTGGCCAGGAACTGGATCAGCACGAAGAACAGGCTGCCCAGGGCGAGGCTGAGGAAGTACAGCAGCGCCACCAGCCAGGAGTGGTAGAGCTGCTTGGTGTTCCCCATGCCGAGGGCGAAGGTCCCGGCGATGCCGGCGACCCCCACGACGAAGGCCACGATGGGCAGCTTCGCCCAGGAGTGGCCGGCCTCGATGTGGAGCCGGGCGTCGGCGGGAAGGGTGGCGGGATGGCTGCTCATCGCTTCACTTCCCCTGCGGGGCGGCGGTGGAGGCGGTCTTCGCGGCGGCGGGCGCCTTCGCGGGCGGCTCGGGGGGCAGGACCACCGGCGCCTTCTCCGGCGCCTTCCAGCCGTTCTTGGCGGCCACGTCCGGCGGCAGCTCCTCGAGGCGCGCGTACTGGCTGAGCTGGAGGGCCCGGGCGTAGGCGGCGATGGCCCAGCGGTCCTCGGTGGGGACCTGCGCGGCGTAGCCCCGCATCGACCGCACGCCGTGGGTGGCGATGTCGTAGAACTGACCGACGGAGAACTTCCGGAGGCGGTCCTGGTGGAAGGTGGGGGGAGGCGTCATGCCCCGCTCCACGACGATCCCCTTGCCCGAGCCGGTCGCGTCGTGGCAGGGGGCGCAGTAGATGTCGAACCGGTCCCGGCCCCGGGCCAGCAGCTCGGCGCTCAGCTCCATGCCGGGGGGCAGGGTGGTCGCCCAGGTGCCGTCGGCGCTCTGGCCCCAGTCCCGGTGGAGGTCGTCCTTGAGGCCGCCCCGGGGGATGGTCCCCGCCACCCGGGGACGCATCCCCCGGCCGTCCGGGAAGAAGGCGTTGGCCTCCTGGGCCTCGAACTTCGCCTGGAAGTCCATGTTCTGGACGGGGTGGAGGGGCGCATCGCGGGAGACGGTGCCCTGGCACCCCGCGGCGAGCGCCGCCACGCCGCCGAGCGCCAGGACGGCACGAAGGGAAGCAAGCATGGCTCTCAGTCCTCGATCAGCTCGACGTGGGAGGCGCCCAGGCCCTGGAGGAAGCGCAGGGTCTCCTCCCCCTGGAATCGCGGGTCGTCCGCCGCGATGGAGATGAAGAACTTGTCGTCGGTGGAGCGCTCGAAGCGCGCCGACTTGAACAGCGAGTTGTAGTGCTGGGGCAGGCGGTTCAGCGCCAGCATCCCGATCAGGGTCCCCAGCGCCGTGAACAGCACCCCCACCTCGAAGGTGACGGGGATGTAGGCCTGCCAGCTCATGTAGGGCTTGGCGTTGATCACCAGGGGGTAGGCGGAGGAGTGGACCCATGCCTGGAGCCAGAAGGCGAGGCCGGCGCCGGTGAAGCCGCATACCAGGGCGATCCACGGCACCCGGGAGCGCCCGATCCCCATCGCCTTGTCCAGGCCGTGGACCGGGAAGGGGGTGTGGGCGTCCCAGCGGGAGAACCCCGCGTCCCGGACGTGCTCGCAGGCGTGGTAGATCTCCCCGGCGGTGTCGAACTCGGCCAGGGCGACGGAGGGCTTGCCGACCATCAGTGGGCTCCTCCCCGGGCGGCGACGGTGGCGCCGTGCTTGGAGGCCGCCGCGGGATGGTGGTGCGGGTCGGCCTGGGGCATCACCGTCTTGACCTCGGCGATGGCCACCATCGGCACGAACCGGACGAAGAGGGTGAAGAGGGTGAAGAAGAGGCCGAAGCTGCCGATGAACGAGGCCACGTCCCAGATGGTCGGGCTGTAGTAGTCCCACGACGAGGGCAGGAAGTCCGTCGCCAGGGAGGTGACGGCGATCACGAACCGCTCGAACCACATCCCGATGTTGATGAAGATCGAGATGATGAACACGAAGAGCGGGTTGGTGCGGAGCTTCTTGAACCAGAAGAACTGGGGCGAGATCACGTTGCAGGAGATCATCGTCCAGTACGCCCAGCTATAGGGGCCGAAGGCGCGGTTGAAGAAAGCGAAGCTCTCGTAGGGGTTCCCCGAGTACCAGGCGATGAAGAACTCCATGGCGTAGGCGTAGCCGACCATGGTGCCCGTCAGCAGGCAGATCTTCGCCATGTTCTCGATGTGGCGGACGGTGATCAGGTCCTTCAGCCCGAAGATGATGCGGCTGGGGATGAGGAGGGTCAGCACCATGCCGAAGCCGGAGAAGATGGCGCCGGCGACGAAGTAGGGGGGGAAGATCGTCGTGTGCCAGCCGGGGATCTGGGACACCGCGAAGTCGAAGGACACGATGGTGTGGACCGAGAGCACCAGCGGCGTGGAGACGCCCGCCAGGATCAGGTAGGCCGACTCGTAGTTCTGCCAGTGGCGCTGGGAGCCGCGCCAGCCCAGGGCGAAGAAGCCGTAGAGCTTGCGGGCCAGAGCCCCCTTGGCGCGGTCCCGCATGGTGGCGAGGTCCGGGATGAGGCCGGTGTACCAGAAGAGCAGGGAGACCGTGCCGTAGATCGAGACCGCGAACACGTCCCAGAGCAGGGGGCTGCGGAAGTTGGGCCAGGCCGCCATCTGGTTGGGGATGGGGAAGACCCAGTAGAGCAGCCAGACCCGGCCGACGTGGATGGTGGGGAAGGAGAGGGCGCAGGCCACGGCGAACAGGGTCATCGCCTCGGCGGCGCGGTTGATACCCGTGCGCCACTTCTGGCGGAACAGGAAGAGGATCGCCGAGATCAGCGTGCCCGCGTGGCCGATGCCGACCCAGAACACGAAGTTGACGATGGCCCAGCCCCAGTCCACCGGGTTGTTCAGACCCCAGATCCCGACGCCCTCCCACACCAGGTAGGCGACGGCGACGCCGTACACCCCCAGGAGGGTGAGGGAGACCAGGAAGGCGGGCCACCACATGTTGCCCGGTCGGTCGATGGGACGGGCGACCAGCTCCGTGACGGAGTGGAAGTCGTTGCCCCCGAGCACGAGGGGAGCGCGCTGGTCGAGGCGCTCCTCGAGCTGATCAGCCTCGGTGTAGACCGTCGTCGCCATCTCAGGCCAGCTCCGGATTGGGGTTGCGGACCTTGGCCAGGAACGTGGTCCGCGCTTGCAGGTTCAGCTCGGCGAAGACGCCGTAGTTCCGCGGCTCCTTCTTGAGCTTGGCGACCCGGCTCTCGGGGTCGTTCAGGTCGCCGAAGACGATGGCCCGGGTGGGGCAGACCTGCTCGCAGGCGGTCGCCACGGCGCCGTCCTGGACCTTGTCCTTGCCCCGGACGTGGGCCGCCACCTTCGCCTGGTTGATCCGCTGCACGCAGTAGGTGCACTTCTCCATCACCCCCCGGAAGCGGACGGTGACGTCCGGGTTCCGTTGGAGGACGGAGAGGGGGCGCGCCTCGTCCGTCTCGCGGGCGAAGGCGAAGAAGTTGAACCGGCGCACCTTGAAGGGGCAGTTGTTGGCGCAGTACCGGGTGCCGATGCACCGGTTGTAGGCCATGTCGTTGAGCCCCTCGGGGCTGTGGATCGTCGCGCCCACGGGGCAGACGCCCTCGCAGGGGGCCGTGGCGCAGTGGGCGCAGCCCAGGGGCTGGACCACCGCCTCGGGGTCGTCCTCGCTGCCGGTGAAGTAGCGGTCCAGGCGGATCCAGCTGATCTCCCGGCCGTTCATCACGCGGTCCTTGCCGACCACCATGATGTTGTTCTCGGCCTGGCAGGCGACCGAGCACGCGCCACACCCGGTGCAGGTGCTCAGATCGATGGTCATGCCCCACTGGAGACCGCCCGTCTCGTTGGGGTCCTCCCAGAGGGACTTGATGTGGGATGCCTCCATCACCTCGCCCTTCTCGACGAAGGTGGGCTCCTTCCCGTACTCCTCCAGCGTCGCCTCCCGGACGATGGGTCGGGACTTCCAGCCCTCCCGGGGCTCCATGCGGCCGTGGTCCTGGGTGGAGGCGAGGAGGTAGCTGCCCTTGATCTGGGCCAGGCTGGCGCCGGTGGCGAACCAGGGGGCCTTGGTGCTCCGCAGCCCGTAGGCGTTGAAGCCCGCGCCCGCGGCCGTCCTGCCGCCCTGCTCGCGGCCGTAGCCCAGGGGCAGGACCACCACGTCGTCGGCCGTGCCGGGGGCGACGAACACGGGGATGGCGAGGGAGCGGCCGTCCACCTCGATCTTGACCACGTCCGCCTTGCTGCCGATGGAGATCCCCTGGGAGTTCCCCACGCCGAGGCGGCGCGCGGTGGCGGGGCTCAGCAGCGCGGCGTTGTCCCAGGTCAGCTTGGTCAGGGGGTCGGGGAGCTCCTGGAGCCACCCGAGGTTGGCGAACCGGCCGTCGAGCACGCTGGGGTCGAGGGCGAAGACGACCTCCAGGTCACCGCTGCCGCCGGAGGCGGAGGCGCCGGGCCAGGAGGAGGCGAGGCCGCTCCAGTCGAAGGCGGGGACCGCGGGCGGGGCGGCCGCGGGGGTGGATCCGGCGACCGCGGCGACGGCGGCCGCGGGGGCCCCCTCGATGACCCCCGCCTCGACCCAGTTGTCCCAGCGGTCGGCGAAGTCGGGGCGGGCCGCCCAGGTGGCCCGGACGAGGTCGTAGCCCGCGCCCCGCTCGGGGGCGATGATCCCCGAGAGGGTCTCGATCTCCGAGCGGGTGTCGAAGAGGGGCGCGATCAGCGGCTGCTGGATCGCCGCCGTCCCGTCGGGGGCGGTGACGTCGCCCCACGCCTCCATGAAGTGGCTGCGGGGGACGTGCCAGGTCGCCCTGGCCGAGGTCTCGTCGGCGTAGTACGAGACGTGGATCGTGGTGCCCACCTTGGCCATCAGGGCGCCGAAGCCCAGGTCGGCGGGCGCGTCCCAGGCGGGGTTCCCCCCCACCATCAGCAGGGTCTTGACCTCGCCCGCGCCGATGGCCTTCGCCAGGTCCTCCAGGGAACCGGCGCCGGGGACCTCGGCGCGGGGCTCGACCTTCACCGTCGCCCCCACCGCGTCCAGGGCGGCGTTGAGCAGCCAGGCGAGGGCGTGGACCTCGGGGGGCTGGCGGTAGCCCACGAGCACCACCGAGGCGCCCCGGTGGGCGACCAGGTCCCGGGCGAGGGCGTCGACCCACCGGGGGTCGGCGTCGCCGCCGGCGAGCTTCGCCACCACGGCGTCCGCCCCCGCGGGGGCCTGCACGCCGCTGGAGAAGACCTTGGCGGCGACGGCGCCGAGGAAGGCGCCGACCTTGGAGGCGGGCAGGCGCAGCCGGTTGTCGGCCATGGCGCCGGTGATGCTGAAGGACGGCTCCACCACGTAGAGCCGGTTCGACTCGGTCCTTCCGTCCACCAGGCGCCGGCCGTCGGCGAACTCCATGGAAAGCCGCGTGCGCTCGTTCTCCGTCCCGAGGAAGTCGGAGTCCAGGGCGGCGATGACCCTGGCCCGGGTCAGGTCGGAGACCGCCCGCTTCCCGGTGAGCCCCACCAGGGCGGCGCCCGCGGCGGCGTGGGCGTCGTGGGCGAGGTCGTGGGTGTAGACCTTCGCTCCCGGGAAGGCGGTCCGAAGCTCGCCCACGAGCCGCAGCCAGGTGGGCGAGGGGATCTGCTCGCACAGGAGCGCGAGCCCGGCGCCGCCGGCGGCACGGAGGTCCGCGAAGTGCTTGCCGGCGAAGGCGTCCCAGGACTGCCAGGACGCGTCGCGCCCGGCCTGCCGCGGGGTGCGGGACCGGTCGTCGTCGTAGAGCTGGGCGACCGTGGCCTGGGCGAAGACGTCGGTGGCCCCCCGGGACGCGGGGTGGTCGGGGTTGCCCTCCACCTTGGTGGGCCGCCCATCCTGGCTCTCCACCAGCATCCCCAGCACCTGCCCGCCCACCGACGCCGCGGTGGCGAAGTGCAGGGGCCGACCGGGGACGAGGTCCTCGGGGCGGTTGCCGTAGGGGACGATCTTCTCCTTCGGCTTGCGGGCCATCTCCACGACGTTGCAGCCCGAGAGGGCCGCCACGGCGCCGAGGGAGGCGAGACCGCCGCCCAGGAACCCGCGCCGGGTGGCGCCGATCTGGGCGAGCTCGAACTCCCGGGCCCCCTGGGGGGACTCCAGCTCGGCGATCCGGTCGAGGGAGGGGCTGTCCCGGAGCTCCTCGACGCTCCGCCAGTGCGCCTTGCCGGCCTTGTTGGGGATGGGGGTCTTCATCGGTGGCATCCAGAGCAGTGGAGCGGCGGGTTGGGCTGACGCTCGCGCTCCTCGTCGGACTTCGGGTCGTACGCCGCGGCGTCCGCCTCGCTCCAGGTCATGTCGGTGACCCGATCCGCGGGGCGGAGGTGGGGCTCGGGGTTCCGGTGGCAGTCGAGGCACCACCCCATGCTGAGGGGCTCGTGCTGGAACACCTCGTCCATCTGGTCGATGCGGCCGTGGCAGGAGGCGCAGCCCACGCCCGCGGCGAGGTGGGCGCTGTGGTCGAAGTAGGCGTAGTCCGGGAGCATGTGCACCCGGGTCCACTCGACGGCCTTCTGGTCGTCGGCGAAGGCCTGCCGGACGAGCTCGAGCTTGGGGCTGTCGTACCGGACCACCCCGTGACAGTTCATGCACGTCGACGTCGTGGGGACGGCGGCCAGGGCGCCCTGCTCGACGGTGTTGTGGCAGTAGCGGCAGTCCATCCCCAGGTCGCCGGCGTGCAGCTTGTGGCTGAACGGGACCGGCTGCTCGGGCATGTACCCGACGTCCGTGTACTTGGGGGAGAACCAGTACCAGACCGCGCCGGTGGCCGCGGCGAGCGCGACGGGCGCGCCTACGGCGAGCACCGTGGGCAGGGTGTTGAACCAGCGGGGGAAGATGACGGCCACGTGTGTTTCCCTGGGCCCCGGCCCCCTTCGAGGGGCCGCGGGGAGGATGACCGGACGGCGCCGCGCGGCGGGTCCTCCGGGGGATCGGCCGGTGCCCCGACGGTTCGAGGGGGCGATCCCGACCGGTCTCCAGGTGGCTCGCCGCGAGAGCCGGGCAGAGGGTACAGAGGCCGCGCGCCGGGTGCAATCCCGTGGACGCGAAGTTCTGAATGACCCCTCAGTGGGGCCAAGTGGGGCTTATGGGCTGGTAAGTACGGTGGATTTCGGTGGAGGGAGGGGAGCGCGGCGGGGGAGGCCCGCCACGGCGGGTCCGCTCAGAAGTGCCAGCCGACGCGCACGTCGGGCCAGGGGATCAGGGGGACGTGCCCCGGACCGTCGAAGACGACGAGGAGGGAGAGCTGGAGGGTCACCCCGGTCTCGTGCATCCTCATGGCGCCGAGGCGGATGAAGGGATAGGCGCGGCCCAAGGGGTCGCCCTCGTCCCGCCAGAGCCGGGGGCCGGGGGCGCCGTCATCGGCGGTGGAGGCCTGGGAGATGACCTCGCCCGCGACGCCTGCGCCGAAGACCGGCGTCCACTCGCCCCGCACCGGCATGGCCTTCAACTCGCCCCAGAAGGTCTGGTTGACCATGAAGAACCAGCCCCAGCCGCCGGTGACGGCGAAGTACTGGACGGGCATGGCCTCGACGTACAGCCCCCCGGTGACCGCCGGGCCGCCGCCCACGAAGCCGAAGCCGATGTGGCGCCCCTCGCGGAAGCTGTCGGCGATGGGCCGCCCGCGGGCGGCGTGGGACGTGGGACCTGCGGCGAGGGCGAGCGCCAGGGTGGCGGCGGCGAGGCGCATGGGGATCCTCCGGGTCGGCTCCATGTTACCCTGCGCGCCGCGCAGTGGCAGGCCAGCCACCCGGGCGACCGGCGGGCTTGGGGCCGCGCCCGGTGACGCGGGGGCGGGCGAGCGCATTCATTGGGCGAGGGGGCGCGAAGAAGGACCCATGCCGGAGCGCAAGACCAAGATCGTCGCGACCCTCGGCCCCGCCTCGTCCTCGCCCGCGGTGCTGCGGCGGATGATCGAGGCCGGCCTGGACGTCGCCCGGCTGAACTGCTCCCACGCCACCCCCGAGGCCCTGAGCGACTACGTCGAGCAGATCCGGCGCCAGTCCCGGCTGCTGGAACGCCCGGTGGGGATCCTGCTGGACCTCTCGGGGCCCAAGATCCGCACCGGCCCCCTGGTGGGAGGCGGCCCCGTGCAGCTCCAGGAGGGGGCGGCGCTCCGCATCGGTCCGGACCTGGCGCCGGGGGACGCCTCGCGGGTGGGGTGCAACTACCCCCACCTCGCCCGCAACGCCGCACCCGGGGACGCGGTGCTGCTGGACGACGGCCTCCTGGAGCTGAGGGTCGAGGCGGTCGAAGGGGCGGACGTCGTCTGCCGGGTGGTGGTCGGCGGCCTCTTGCACGAGCGCAAGGGGATCAACCTGCCCGACGCCCAGGTGGACATCCCCGCCCTCACCGAGAAGGACCGCCGCGACCTGGCGGTGGGGGTGGACCTGGGGGTCGACTACGTCGCCCTGTCGTTCGTGCAGCGGGCGGCGGACCTGCTGGAGCTGCGGGCCGAGCTGGACCGCCTGCGCTCGGACGTGCCCATCATCGCCAAGATCGAGAAGCCCCAGGCGATCCTCAACCTGGAGGAGATCCTGGAGGTCACGGACGGGGTGATGGTGGCCCGGGGGGACCTGGGGGTCGAGGCGGGCGCCCACCGGGTGCCGGTGCTCCAGAAGCGGATCCTGGCCGCCGCGAACCGGCGGGGCCTGGTGGACATCACCGCCACCCAGATGCTCGACTCGATGATCCGCAACCCCCGGCCGACCCGCGCCGAGGCGTCGGACGTCGCCAACGCCATCCTGGACGGCACCGACGCCGTGATGCTGTCGGGGGAGACGGCGACGGGCCGCTACCCGGTGGAGGCGGTGGCGATGATGGACCGGATCGCCCGGGAGGTGGAGGGGAGCGGCTGGCGCGAGCGGGAGGAGGGGTACGACCCCGTCCAGGGGCACGACGGGCCGTCGGCGGCGGTGGCGCGGGCGGCGTGCCTCATCGCCCGGGACCCGCGCTTCCGAGCCGTCATCGTGCTGACCAGCACGGGGGTGACGGCCCGTCTGGTCAGCGCCTATCGCCCCCGGGGGGACATCCTCGCCCTGACTCCCTCGCGCCAGACCTGCCAGCGGCTGGCGCTGGTGCGGGGGGTGCGGCCGGTCTTCCACCCCTTCTCGGGCACCACCGACGCCATCCTGGCGAGCGGTGAGGAGGTCCTGCTGGACCGCGGGCTCCTGGCCCCGGGGGACGAGGCGATCCTGGTGTCCGGCCAGCTCGACTCCCGGGGCGTCACCCACCTGCTCAAGGTCTTCACCGTGGGGCGGCACCATGCCCCCTCCGCGGGGGAGACCTCCGCGACCATCGAGCCGTGACGCCCCCCACCGCCTCCCCCCGCGGCCGGGCCGCCTGGGCCCTCGCTGCCCTCGCCGCCTCCCTGCACGCCTGCGCCCCCGCGGGGGGGCACGACGACGATCCGCCGGCGGACGACGACTCCGCGGACCCCGGCGACGACGACTCCGCGGACCCTGGCGACGACGACTCCGCGTTCGTCAACGGACCGGTGGACGTGCCCAGCGACGACCAGGACCCCTGGCACGTGCTGGTCTCCTCCGACCACGGCGACTCCCCGGCCATCACCGAGTGGGACCTGGCGTGGAACGTCACGTGGTACGTGCCGGTCATCGGCGCCTACAACGCCGAGGGCTTCGTGAGGCAGGCGGACGGGTCGACGATCTTCGTCGAGGTGAACATCCCCTTCCGGCGCTTCGGCATCATCGAGTACGACCGCCTGGGCCTTCCGACCTGGCAGTACCAGGGCGGCCAGGGGAACCTCCAGCACGCCCACGACGTCGCCCTGACCCCGGACGGCGGGATCCTGGTCGCCGACACCGACGCCAGCCGCGTCTTCGAGATGGACCGGGACGAGAACCTCCGCTGGACGCTGGACACCCTCCCCGACGGCACCGAACTGAAGTACCCCAACGGCATGGAGCTGGCCGAGGTGGACGGCGAGATCCTGCTGGTGGTGTCGGCCCGGACCTTCGTCTCCGAGGGGAACGACGGCTTCCAGGCGGTGATCCTCTTCCGCTACCTGGGCCCGGACGAGCCCCCGGAGTTCCTCTGGCGCTTCCCCGAGGAGGTGGACCTGGAGGTCCTGAGCGTCCCCCACGGGCCCCACTTCACGGCGGACGGCGGCGTGATGGTGACCTCCTCCTCCCACGGCCAGGTCGTTGGCCTGGACCCCTCGGGCCAAGAAATGTGGCGCCTCCCCCCTCCGGACGACGAGGTGGTCTTCGACCATCCCCGGGACGCCCTCTTCACCCCCGACGGCACCCTCCTGGTCGCCGACACGTTCTCCGAGCGCATCATGGAGATCGGCGACCCCTTCGGCACCTTCGACCTCCTCCGGGAGGCCCCCCTGGAGGGCAACTTCCGCCTCTCCATCGTCGACTGCGCCCGGGCCGAGGACGGCTCGTCGACGGCGTGCTTCTGACGGGCGGGCCCTCGTGCCCGCTCCCGGGCGCGGCGCCGCGTGTCGGCGGTTGGGGCCCACTCACGCGGAACCCGGGGACGGGAGCCCAGGGGAAGGGTCCACGGACCCGCGCCGCTCGTGGCCCGCGCGGTCCAGGACCCGCTCCACGTCGTCCCAGGCCACCGGCTTGGTCAGGTGGACGTCGAACCCCGCGTCCCGGGACCGCCGCCGGTCCTCCTCGCCCCCCCAGCCCGTGAGGGCCACCAGGAGCGCGCGGTCGGCCCCGTGCTCCTCCCGCACCCGGCGCGCCACCTCGTAGCCGCTGATGTCGGGCAGCCCGATGTCCAGGAACACCACGTCGGGATGGAACTCCCTCACCGAGACCAGGGCGCCCGTCCCCTCGTGGGCGGTCCGCACGGCGTGCCCCGAGAGGGACACCAGCTCGGCCAGGGTGGCGCCGGCGTCCACGTTGTCGTCCACGACGAGCACCCTCAAGCGGGGCGACGTGGGGAGACGGAGCGCTTCCTCGCCGGGCCGCTCCTCCGCCGCGGGGGACGCGGCGACGGGGATCCTCACCGTGAACGTGCTCCCCTTCCCCGCTCCCTCGCTCTCGGCCCGGACGGTCCCCCCGTGCAGCTCCACAAGGCGCTGCACCAGGGACAGGCCGATGCCCAGCCCCCCCTGGGCGGGGTCCAGGGACCTCCCTCCCTGGGTGAACAGATCGAAAACCCGCGGGAGGAGGTCGGGGGGGATCCCGACGCCGTCGTCGGCCACCTGGATCACGGCGCCCCCTCCCTCGCGCCAGGCCGCGAGCCGGATGCGCCCCCCCTCGGGAGTGAACTTCGCCGCGTTGTTCATCAGGTTGCTGACGACCTGGGCCAGGCGGGTCCGGTCCGCCTCCACCACCAGGGAGGGCTCGGGGAGGCCCGTGACCAGCTCCTGGCGCCGGGCGTCCACGAGGGGCCGGCTGGTCTCCAGTGCGTCCTCCAGCACCGCCCGCAGGGGGACGTTCGTCTTCCGCAGGTCGACTCGGCCCCGGCTGATGCGCGACACGTCCAGGAGGTCCTCCACCAGCCGAACCATGTGGGCGAGCTGGCGCTCCATCACCCCGACGATGCGCGCTTCCCGCGGGGAGGTGGGTAGCCGCTTGAGGACCTCCAGCCCGGTCCGCAGCGGCGCGAGGGGGTTGCGCAGCTCGTGGGCCAGCGTGGCCAGGAACTCGTCCTTGCGCCGGTCCGCCTCCCGGAGCGCCTCCTCGGCGCGCACCCGGTCGGTCACGTCGGCGAACACGATCCCGACCCCCGAGATGCCTCCCCCGGCGTCCCGGACGGGGTAGTAGCTGCAGCTCGTGTGGACCGCCTCGCCGGGCCGGGCGACGGCCTCGTCGGAGATCGGGACGTCGCGCAGCGTCTCGCCCCCGTCGAGCACCCGCCGGAAGATCGGCTCCAGCAAGGGCCACAGGTGGGGGACCATCTCGGACACCGATCTCCCCAGGTGGTCGGCCGCGGACCTCCCGGCGTACCGCGCCAGGGCGTCGTTGATGCGGACGAACCGGATGGAGCGGTCCACGAACCCCAGGCCCACCGGCGCCGACAGGAGCAGGCCCTCGAGCATCGTCCGCTCCCCGGCCAGGTCCTCCTGGGCGCGCTTCTCGGCGGAGACGTCCCGCATCACCGCCGCCATCCAGGCGACCGACCCGCCCCGGCGGTGCCCCGAGGCGACGACGGAGACCGGGACCTCCCCTCCGTCGCGGCGCAGGAGGGCCGACTCCCCGCGCCACGAGCCGCCCTCCACCAGGGCCGGCACCACCGTCCGCGCGACGAGCTCCGCCGCGGCGGGCGGGAGGAGCGCCGCGAGGGGCAGCCCGGCGACGTCCTCGTCCTCGGGGATCCCCGCCATGCGGCGGCCGGCGCGGTTGAGGTAGAGGAGGCGGGCGTCGGGGCCGGCGATGGCGACCAGGTCCGTCGTGGTCTCAACCACGTCCGCCAGGCGCTGGCGGTCGGCCTCGGCCCGGCGCCGCCGGACGTCCAGGCGCTCGGCGGTGGCGGTCGCGAAGAGCACCAGGGCGCCGAACACCAGGGTGTGGATGGTCGCCAGCGCAGCCATCCGCACCGCGACCGACGACAGGCCCTGCTGCTCGCTTGCCGTCACCGCAGCCCCGGCCACCAGCGGCACCAGGACCGTCGCCGGGAGCAGCCGCCGGGCCATGTGCCCGCCCGGTCCCGGCGCGGCGAGGACCCACAGCCACCCCGCGGCCCCCCGGGCCAGCAGCGCCGCGACGCCCAGCGCGGCGAGGGCGGCGGCGGTGTGCACCGCCATGGCGGTGAACCCCCGGATCTCGTAGAGCTCCCTGAACCCGTAGGCGTACCCCAGCAACGCCAGGTGCCCGGTGAGCGCCGCGACGAGGGCCATCGCCTGTCCCGCCCGGTCCAGCGGCTTCGACCCCCGGCTGGCGACCATCGAGAGCCCGAGGAGCACCAGGCACGCCGCCGTCGTCGGCGCCACCGATCCGGGCAGGGTGAAACGGGAAACGTCGCGTGGGTCATCCGGGAGCGCCCGGCCGATGCCGAGGTCGAGGCCGGTGGTCTCCTGCGCGAGGGTCAGCGCCCCCACGGCCGCGGCGGCGAGGGCCGGCAGCCACACCCGGGCCGCCACGGCCCGACGCGCCCCGGCGTCCACGGAGATCCACAGGAGGACGATGCAGACGGCGGTGTACCCCGCCATCGGGGTGAACTCGGGGGCCACCGTGGTCAGGATGGGGATGCGGAAGACCCAACCGGCGAGGCCCACGACACCCAGGGCCCCCCCCAGGCCCGCGAGGCCCCGGGCCCAGGACCTCAACCGGCCGTCGACCGCTTCCCCGCGGTCGGCGTCGTCTCCCCAGTCCATCCGCTCCATCCCCCCGCACCCCAACGCCGCCGGGATGTTCCGCCCCGCATGCGCAAGGACCATACCACCCGCGGGTCGAGGGCGCGCGCGCGAGCCTTCCCACGGCGACCGCCCGCCCGTCGCCCTCCCGGACCCCCGGGAGGCGCGGACTCCCCCCCGGGCAGGGGCCCCGCGCCGACGAAGTCCCCGGGCCGGGATTTCTGGACCTTCCGGCGTTCCGTGACCGGCCCGGGATGGGTACGATGCCCGCTGGCGGCAGGCAGCGCTCGCCAGCCCGGGAGCATGAGTGGACGGAAGGACGTCGATGGGGTTCGCCGCCGCGATGATCCTGGCGCTGGTGTGCGGCTGCCTGGCTCCGCCCTACGAGGGTGACGACGACGCGGGGGCCGACGACGACACGTCGATGGCGGACGACGACTCCACCCCTCCCTCCGACGACGACAGCACCGGACCTCCCCCCGATCCCGACGGCGACGGGTACGACGAGACGACCGACTGCGACGAGACGAACGCGGCGGTCCACCCCGGCGCGACCGAGACCTGCAACGACATCGACGACGACTGTGACCTGGTGGTGGACGAGGGCTTCGACGCCGACGGCGACGGGTACAAGTCGTGCGGCACCTCCCCCGACTGCGACGACGCCCGGGGGGCGGTCCACCCCGGCGCGACGGAGACGTGCAACGGGGTCGACGACGACTGCGACGAGGCGATCGACGAGGGCTTCGACGCCGACGGCGACGGGTACGCCGGGTGTTCCGGCGACTGCGACGACGCGGACGCCGCGATCCACCCTGGCGCCGCCGAGGTCTGCGACGGTGGCGACGACGACTGCGACGGGGTGGCGGACGAGGGTTTCGACGTCGACGTCGACGGCACGACCTCGTGCGGGGGGGACTGCGACGACGGCGATCCCGAGGTCCACCCGGGAGCGGAAGAGGCCTGCGGCAACGGGATCGACGACGACTGCGACGGCGGGGCGGGGGCGTGCGGGCTCCATGGGCCTCTCGCGCTCGCGGACGCCGACGCCAGGCTCCACGGCGAAGACGCGGGCGACTGGGCCGGCTACACCGTCGCGGGCGCAGGGGACGTGAACGGCGACGGCTTCGACGACCTCCTCATCGGCGCGGTGTACGACGACGCCGGCGGCAACCACGCCGGCGCGGCGTTCCTGGTGCTGGGCCCGGTGACCGGCGCCATCGACCTGGGAATGGCCGACGCCAAGCTCGTCGGGGAGGACCCGTCGGACCTCGCGGGGGAGTCCATCGCGGGCGCGGGGGACGTGAACGGCGATGGCTTCGACGACCTCCTCATCGGCGCCTACCTGGACGACTCGGGCGGGGACGCCTCGGGCGCGGCCTACCTGGTGCTGGGTCCGGTGAACGGCACCGTCCCCCTGGCGGCAGCGGACGCCAGGCTCGCCGGTGAGAGCGCGTCGGACTACGCGGGCCGGTCCGTCGCGGGCGCGGGGGACGTGAACGGCGACGGCTTCGACGACCTCCTCGTCGGGGCTTCCCAGGACGACACCGGCGGCACGGACGCCGGAGCGGCCTACCTGGTGCTGGGTCCGGTGAGCGGCCACGCCAACCTCTGGACCGCCGACGCGAAGCTGATCGGGGAGGACGCGGACGACCTCGCGGGCTGCTCGGTCTCGGGTGCCGGCGACGTGGATGGCGACGGGTACGACGACGTCCTCGTCGGGGCGTACCAGGACGACACCGGCGGCACGGACGCTGGAGCGGCGTACCTCGTGCTGGGCCCGGTGTTCGGACAGGTGGACCTGTCGGCCGCGGAGGCCAAGCTCTACGGAGAGAGCGAGGCCAGCGCGTCGGGCTACTCGGTGTCGGGCGCCGGGGACGTGAACGACGACGGCTACGGCGACCTCCTCATCGGCGCGTACTACGACGACACCGGCGGCGATCGCGCCGGCGCGACGTACCTGGTGCTGGGTCCGGTGTCAGGCACCGCCAGCCTGGCGACCGCGGCCAAGCTCTACGGGGAGGAGCCTTCGGACTTCGCGGGCCGGTCGGGCTCGGGCGCGGGGGACGTGAACGGCGACGGCTACGACGACCTCCTCATCGGCGCGCTCTACGAGGACACGGGCGGCGATGCCGCGGGGGCGGCCTACCTCGTGCTGGGCCCGGCGACCGGCGTCGGCGACCTTGCGGGTGCCGAAGCGAAGCTGATCGGGGAGAGCGTGGGCGACATCGCGGGCCGGTCCGTCGCGGGCGCGGGGGACGTGAACGGCGACGGCTACGACGACCTCCTCATCGGCGCGCAGTGGAGCGACGTCGGCGGAGAGGACTCGGGCGCGGCCTACCTGGTGCTGGGGGGACCGGGGCTCTAGCCACGTTCCCAAGAGGGTGTCCCCCTCATGTCCGCCTGCTGCGCGTGCCGAGTGGCCTGATGCGCCGCTTCCGCCCCGGTCGGCCGCCGGTCGGATTTCGCCCGGCACGCCAACCCCGCAGCCCCGGTCGGCGAAGTGGGGAGCCGAACGGCCCTCACGCCGCGGCGGCGTGCCGACCCGCCAGGTCCCGCTCGACGGCGGCGGCGGCGTGGAGCCCGCTCACCGCCACCGGCGGGACGCTGTAGCCGGGGAAGGTGGTCTGACCCGCCAGGTAGAGCCCCGCGATCCCCGGGCGGCACGGGAAGAGGGACAGCGGGCTCGTCGCGGTGGACAGGCCATAGAGCGCACCCTGCGGGAGGTGCATGTCCCGCTCGAACTCCCCGGGACCGCGGACCCGGCTCACCGCCACGTCGATGGGGTGGTGGCGCGAGAGCATCTCCAGGGTGCTCTGGACCACCTCGGTCTTCCGCGCCTCGTCCCAGGCGGAGAAGGGGATCTGCTGATCGATGGGCGGGAACACCTCCACCACGCTGCCGCCGGGCGGCGCGATGGTGGGATCCACGGTGGTGGGTACCGACCAGGCCAGCCACTCGCGCTCTCGGCTGCCCGAGGCGAAGTAGCGGTGGTGCTCCTCCATCGGGGGGAGCACGCTCAGGTTGAGGCTCGGCGCGTTCAGGCCGTTGCGTAGCCCGAGCTGCACGTTCACCGAGCGCTGGGAGAGCTCCGCCGTGCGTGCCTTGCGGCCGAGCGCCGGCGGGACCACCGAGGGATCGAGCAGCCGGGAGAGGGTGAGCATCCCGCTGACCGTCGAGATCACCGCGTCCGCCTCGACGTGCCCCAGCCCCTCGATCCGCACTCCGCGCACCCGGCCGCCCTCGACGAGGATCCGCTCCGCGGGGGCGTGGAGGTTGATCTCGCCGCCGTAGCGGGAGATGGCCGTGCCCAGCGCCTGTGGGATCCGGCCCATTCCGCCCACGGGCAGATGGGTCCCCTCGAGGATCGACGCCACCAGGCCCAGCAGTCCGATGGCCGGGGAGCGCTCGGCCGGCACCCCGGAGTAGAGCACCGTGCCGGCCAGCGCCGCGCGCACCGCCGGGTGGCTCACGGATCGGCGCAGGTCGTCGGCCATGGTCCTCCGCAGGCGAGGCAGGTAGCGCCAGGTCTTGCCCAGCATCCTCGGCACCGAGGGCGGCTGGAACATCAGCTCGACCACGTCCCGGTACAGCGGGGTCCAGGAGCGGACCAGGGCCTGGATCTCCTCCCTCGTCCGCCCGGGATCGAATGGGGTGGACCCGCCCTCCACGGTGACGTCCACGCCGTCGCCGTGGGTCACGACGCTCCCATCCGGCAGCCATGTGGTGGAGTTGGCGGTGACCCGACGCAGGGGCAGCAGTTCTTCTCGAGAGAGCCCCAGGTGCTCGAACACCCGATCGAGCACGCCGCGCAGGAGCAGGAACACCGCCCCGTCGTTGAAGGTGTAGCCGCCGAGGGTGGTGCCCCCGCAGCATCCGCCCAGCTTCCCGTTCGCCTCGAACAGGCGGACCCGGTAGCCGTGCTTGGCCAGGATCCCGCCCGCGGTGAGCCCCGAGACTCCGCCGCCGATGACCACCACCGTCTTCTCCCGCGTCATGGCTTCCTCCAGTCCCGTCGTCGACTGCTCTCGCTGTTGGGGCTTCAGCGGGCCCCGACCGCCGGCACGGCGTGGGGATCCGCCGCGTGCGATCCGCGCCGGAGCGCCGCGCCGATCCCCAGGGCCACCCCGCAGGCCACGGCCAGCGCCCCCACGGTCCCCACCAGGCCAGGCTTGTTCGTCATCAGGAAGATCGCCGCCAGGTCACCGGCCACCATCAGGTCGAAGGCGACGAGCCACGAGGTCCTCCGCCGCAGCGCATCGATCCGGGGCGGCACCGCGCCGTCGGGCTGGGACCCCACCGCCTCCTCCAGCGCCCCGGCCCCGGCACCGATGGTCCGGGCCCCGTAGGCGGAGCTCACGACGAACAGCGCGAGCGAGGCGAAGAACCACGGGTGGGTCCACCAGCCCTTCGAGCCCAGGTACAGCCCGGTGGCCAGGAGGACCATCGCCGCGATCGGGTTGAGCCGAGACGAGCGCCGTGCCAAGGAGAGCCAGAGCCGAAGCGCCGAGGTGCTCTCCGCGCTCCCGATCGCCGCGCGAAGGTAGAGAGAGGACAGCGAGTGCCCCACCAGGGCCACCCCGGCGACGACGTGGACGAACACCACCAGCGAGTCGAGACTCACGACACACCTCCTGCTCTGGAAGCCTCGCGCTGCTCGCCAGACGGCCCGCGCCCGGGGGGGCGGAGCGCCGCGGAGAGCAGCTCGATCAAGTCCTCGGTTTCCGCGCCCTGATCGCTCCCTTCGCCTTCCTGCTTGGCCAGCTCGGTCATGCCGACCAGCGCCGCGAACGTGGTGCGTGCCACCGCCTCGGGACGGAGATCGGCGCGGATCTCTCCGAGCGCCTGGCCGCGGCGGATCAGCTCGGCGAACTGCTCGAGCGCGGGCCGGTGCAGCGCCTCCACCCACGGGCGGAGCTCGGCGTCCCTGGCGAAGTCGGCGGCCAGCCGAGGCAGGCACATCAGGCCCGGGTCGCGCGCGAACGCCCGGGCCCGCCGCCGGAGCTGCTCGAAGAACTGCTCCAGCAACGGGGCGCCGGAGTCGGAGATCGCGCGGAGCTGGCCGACGAGCTCGGACTGCTTGGCCTCGTAGACCGCGAGGGCCAGCTCCTGCTTGGAGCGGTAGTGGTGGTAGAAGGCACCCTTCGAGAGCCCGGTCGCCGCGATGAGGTCGCTGTAGGAGGTGCCGTGGTACCCCCGAGCGGCGAAGCGCCCGGCCGCAACCTCGAGCAGCCTCCTCCGGGTGACGTCTCTCTTTGGCTCCGCCAGCGGTTCGTTCATGAGACGCAGCATAACCACCGACCGGTTGGTATGTCAATACCGACCGGTCGGTTTTTTTGTCGGGGTGGACGCCGAGCGTGGCCCCAGGCCGAAGGGTCATCGGCCCCACGGCCTCACGAAGCGACCGGCAGGCACATCCTCCTCGCCCTCTACCCCGCCCCGCCGGCGCGGATATGATGGCGGGGTCGTCCGGGAGGGTCGCGGGGATGGTGGGCCAGGAGCGCGGCGGTTACGTCCTGATCGAGAAGATCGGGACCGGCGGGCAGGGGGACGTGTGGCTCGCCGAGAAGTGCGGGGCGGTGGAGTTCCGCAAGCCGGTCGCCGTCAAGGTCGTCGATCCGCGGGACCCGGACCGGGGGAGGTGGGCGGAGCGGGCCCTGGACGAGGTGCGGATCGGGCAGTACCTCCAGCACGCCAACGTGGTGTCCGTGCTCGACTGCCTGGAGGTCGAGGGGTGCCTGTGGATCGTGATGGAGCACGTCGACGGGCTGAGCCTGGCGGGACTCCTGGGGCGGCGGCGACGGGAGGGGCTGCCGCCCCGGCTGGCGGCGCGGGTGGCCCGGGACGTCTGCGCGGGGCTCCACTACGCCCACGAGGCCCTCGGTCCCGACGGGGCGTCGATGGGACTGGTCCACCGGGACGTCAAGCCCGGGAACGTGCTGATCTCCCGGGACGGCGCGGTGAAGATCGGCGACTTCGGGATCGCCAAGGCGCGCTCGAACGTCGTGCGGACCCGGCCCGGCGCCGCCGCCGGGACGCCCTGGTACATGAGTCCCGAGCAGCGGGGCGGCGGGGCCGTCGACCGCCGCTCCGACGTCTTCGCCGTGGGGGCGGTCCTCGCCGAGATGCTGACGGGCGAGGCGACGTTCGCGCCGGCCACCGCTTCCCAGGACGTCGCCGCGGCGGCCATGGCGATGCTCATGGCCGAGGGCCCGGCGAGCCCTCTGCGGCGGATCGAGGCCCTCGCCCCGTCCCTGGCCCCCATCGTCGCCCGGGCCCTGAGCCCCCGCCGGGAGGACCGCTACCCCACCGCGGCCGAGATGGCCCGGGCGCTGGAGGACGCCGAGGCCTCGCTCCCCGCCGCCCCTCCCCTGGGCGATCTCCTCGGGGCCCTCCTGGGTGCGCCCGAGCCCCGCAGGCCCGCCGGACGGCCCTCCCCCCCAAGCGCCGGGACCACCCCCGTGCCCCCCAGCGACGGGGAGGAGTGGGCGACGGAGACGGTAAACCGGGACGGCGGGGTCGAGCCCCTGAGGGTGTGTCCCCGGGGCAGGGACGGGGCCCGCCGCGACCTGGCCGAGGCCGCGAGGGAGGCGGGGGACGGCGGGACCCTCCGGCTGGCCGCCGGCCGCCACCGCCTGGACGCGGCGCTGGAGGTCACGGGGAACCTGCGCCTGGAGGCCGAGGCGGGCGCCCGCCCCGTCGTCGTGGGCGCGCCCCCCCTCCTCCGGGTGGGGGACGGGGGCTGGGTGCGGCTGGTGGGCGTGAGCTTCGTGGGCGCCGGAGGCGGCGGCCCCGTGTTGGAGTTCCTGGGCACGGGGCGGTCCGAGTTGGATGGGTGCGACGTCTCCGGTGGGACGGGAGCGGGGATCTCCGTCGGGGAACGGGCGGAGGCCGTGGTCCGTGGGGGGAGGGTGGATCGGGTCGGGGGCGACGGGATCCACGCCGCGGGGACGGCCCGACTGGCGGTCCTGGGGACCCGGTGCGAGGGGAACGGCGGCGCGGGGATCCGGGTGGACGAGGACGCGGAGGCCCAGGTGGAGGGCGCCACCTGCGCCGGGAACCGCGGCGATGGCGTCGTCCTCGCCGGGCGCGCCGCGGGGACGGTGCGCGGCGGGGTCGCGGAGGCCAACACCGGCTCGGGGATCCGGACCGCCGGGGAGGCCCGGGCCGACGTCGCAGGGGTCGAGGCCCGCTCCAATGGCCTCCACGGCGTCGTCTTCGAGGGGAGGGCGTCGGGAGGCGCCGCGGACAACGTATGCGCGCGCCACGACTCCGGTGCGGGCCTGGCGGTGCTGGGGGAGGCCTCCCCCCACCTGGACGCGAACACCGTGCGTCACAACCGGATCGGGGAGATGCTGGACCGGACCGCCCGGCCCACCCGGGGCCGCCCCACCATCCGGGAGGGGAACCTCCGCAACTTCTTGGAGGGATGAGGCGACGACGGGGGCCCCGCCCGGTCGCAGCGGAGTCTGATGAATGACCCGGGCTCAGCCCTCCTCGGCCGGCTGGGCCCCCTCGGGTGCGGAGGCCCCTCCCCCTTCGTCTCCCCCGGTGGCCCCCTCCCCGTTCGCCGGGTCCGCGCCCGCACTCTTCGCGTCGCCGGCCGCACCGCCGCTCCCCTTGCCCGCGCCGGCCGAGCCCCCGGCGCCGTCCTTCCCCGCGCCGGAGGATGGAGTCCCGCCGCCGCCGCGGGGGGGCGGGGCCGCCGCCCCCCCTTCGGGCTTCGGGGGCTTCCTGGACGTCCCACCTCGCCCCGCCGGAGCGGGGGCGGAGGCCAGCCCGGCCTCCTCCAGCAGCGTGGAGTGGCGGGGGATCCGCGGGGCGCGGGCCCCCTCGGGCGCGAAGACCTCCTCCACCAGGTCCGCCAGCGGATCCCCCTCGGCCTCATCCGGGGGCGGGGCCGCGACGATCCCCGCATCCCTCAGGCAAGCCGCGAAGTGCCGCTCGAAGTCCGGGCCCGATCCGCCGATCCCCCCGGTGTCCGCCTCGTAGGAGGCCGACGCCTTGTCCCTCGCCCTCTGGAACCCCTTGCAGTCCCGGGCCTCCACCCCGACGCTCCTCACCATGTGGCGCCCCAGCAGCCCGATCAGGGGGCGCACCGCCCGCTGGGGATCGCCCCCCTCCGCCTCGGCGTCGGCGTGGACCCTGCGGAGGAGCCGGGCCAGCTCCTCAGGCTCGCCCCCCGCCAGGATCCCCTGGCAGAGACGCGCCGCGACCGGGAATCCGGCCCCGTCCAGGACCGCGCACGCCGGGTCCAGGTCCGGCGCGGTCCCCCCGCCGTCGCCGGAGGTGGAGGGATCTCCGGTCTCCGCCGCGGAGATCCCCCCGGCTTCCGCCCCACCGTCCTCCCCGCCCCGCCCCGGAGGGCGCCCCGCCCACCACAACGCCGCCCACGCCAGCGCAGCGAACACCGCGAGCCCCGCCACCGGGCCAGCCCACTTCTCCCTGATCCGCCGCCGGGCGTCCGGGCGGGGGAGGATGGTGCGCCACCACGCCGTCCCGCCGGGCGATCCCGCGCCGCGGCCCACGGCGAGCTCCACCGGCTGGCGCATCGCCGCCGCCAGCAGCACCCGCTCCACGGTCGCGACGTCCTCCACACGGGACAGGCCCTGGAGCCAGGCCGGCACCTCGGCGCCGTGGTAGGCGACCCGGACGAAGGGACCGATCGCCAGCAGGTGGCCAATGCCGTCGGTCAGGCCGCCCGGGGGATCCGGGTCCCGCGCCCCCTCCCGGAAGAACGCGTGGGCCCACCGCCGCGTCCCCAGCAGGGTTCGGACTTCCTCGTACGCCGGCGCTTCGGGCAGAGATGCCAGGTCCGGCACGCCCTCCCCCGGCGCCGGGAACACCACGCAGCGCTGGCCGGCCGCCATGTGCACCACCAGCACGTCCCCGCCCTGCACCCCTCCCGCCCCCTTCGGCCACAGCGAGTGGATCCGCATGCTTTCGCCCATGGTCCTGGTCCCCCACGTGGTCGCGGCGGAGAGGTCGTACTCCCCCGCGCTCTCCTGAATCCACTCCAACCGTGCGTGGGCCGGGATCCCCGCGGCGATCACCCGCCAGTCCTCGGGCCCCAGCTCCGCCAGGATCTCCCGCGGCATTCGCCGCCCGTACCCTCGGAGGCGCAGGAGGTCCCACCCGAGGGCGGGCATGATCCGATCCCGGAGCTCGGCGTTCCGGGCGAGGCACAGCGCCGCCCTCCGGGGGTCCTTGACGGCCTCCCCCCGGAACGCCGACGCCGCGATCCACCACCTCGCCCTCTCCCGGAGGTCGTTCCATGCCCTCGATCCCTGGACCTCGGGGAGGCGCCGATCCCGTACCACCTCGCGGACGAGGAGGTCCCACCGCTCCGGCAGCGGGCAGCGGCCCAGGACGTCCGACGACCCGCACCACAGGTCCGCCAGCACCGCCAGGGGGGCGCCGCCCGAGCACCAATCGGCGAGGACGCTCCGCACCCCGAGGTCCCGGGTCATCTCCGGGACCAGCTCCCGGGCCCCGCCGGCTCCCCCCGGGGCAGCCCCCCCGTCCCTGCCCCCCCGCAGCGCCACGTAGCGCCAGAACGCCACCGCCGCGCGCCTCTCCCGGGGAAGGGGCCCCGAGGGCGGGGCGCCGCGGGGCAGCTCCTCCGCCTCCCGGAGCGCCGCCAGGGAAGGCTCGGGGAGGTCTGCCTCGTAAGCCGGGCTCGGCGAGCCCATGTACTTCTCCAGGATCCGCCCCCGCACCGCCCGGTGCTGGGGGATCACGGCGTGCAACCGGGCGAAGAGGCGGCCGAGCACGTCGGGCCCGCCGTGGTCCGCCAGGGCCCGGGCGGCCTCCTCGGGGAGGGGCCCCCGCCAGCCCTCGGCCACCCCCCTCAGCCGGCGCACCCAGCGGTCCCTCTCGTCCCCCGGGGTGGACGCGGCGACGAGGACCGGGCAGGTGCCCATCCAGAACGCCTCGCCGATGGCCGACAGGGGCTCGACGGGGGGCGACCACCCCTGGGCACCCAGCATCTCCAGCGCGTCGTGCAGGTCCCGGTCCCGCCGCCGCAGCCCCTCCCGGTCCCACGCGAACAGCAGGGACACCGGGACCTCCGACACGTCGGCCGCGGCGTCCAGGACCGCCCGGGCCACCCGCCCCCGGACCTCGCCCTCCCGGAGCCGCCGCCACAGCTCGATCCGCGCCGCCTGGCCCGCCGAGGCGATGAGCTGTTCCACCGCCCACGCCGGCCAGTCGGCCTCGTCCGCCGGGAGCCAGGGCCGCGCCTGCTCCACCCCCAGGGAAGGGGCGACGGCCGCCGCCAGCTCCGGTTCCCGGATCCCCGCCCACTCGATGGCCGTCCTCAGGCCCGCGGCGGTGGGCTCCCGGCCGAGGACGATGGAGAAGCGGGACCCCTCCCGGACCGTGGTGAACGTGCCCGGGAGGCCCTGGACCCAGGGCGTGGGGCGCCGCTCCCCGAACGGCCGCCACGCCGCCGCCGCCCGCTCCGCGACCCGCCGGATCTCCCTCTCTCTCGCCCCCTCCGTCCGCCTCCCGCCGTCCCCGGGTGGCGCCACGTGAAGCTCCACGTCGGCGCCGTCCACCCGGACGTGGTGGCGGACCGCCTCCTCGACGCGGACGCTCTCCACCAGGGCCTCGTAGGGGGACGCCCCCGGGAGCCGGAGCCGCTCCGGGATCGCCGCGACGGGCCCCAGCGCCTCCAGGTGCCGCGCCCTCTCCCGCGCCCGGTCCGACACCGCCGGGACCGGGGCGCGGGGGTCCAGCACCAGGAACCCGCAGCCGGTCCAGTAGGCGACGTCGGGGAGCCCCGAGCCCCCGGTGACCGCCGCCAGGGGCGCCGCTTCGGGGGCCAGCAGGAGCGCCGCCCGCAGGACCCGCGCCACGTCCTCGGCGGCGGCCGCGGGCACCACCCGCTCCCCCCGGGACAGCGCCTCCAGCAGGTCCAACGCCCGGGGCGCCCACTCCCCGAGGTCCGCCTCCGCACCCTCCCCCGTCGCCCCCGAGTAGAAGCTCGGCGCCGCGCCGGAGGCCCACGAGAGCAGCGCCGGGATCCCCCCGCAGAACAGGTCGGCGTCCCGATCCGGGGCCCCCGGCCCGCGGTCGATCCAGGTGCACCGGACGATGGGCTCCAGCCGGGTGGTGCCGTCGATCCCCGGCTCCCTGTGGGCGCGCAGCAGGGCGACGGTCCCGCCGGAGACCACCAGGACGGCGGGGCCCGCCGGGTGGTCCTCCACCCGCTGGTACAGGTGGACCGCCCCGTCCCGGACGTGAGCGTGAGGGGGATCGCGGTCGAAGCAGGGGGCCGCGTCCGGCCGCCACCGGCGGTACTCCGCGGTGCCGGTGGCGCTCATGCGAGCAGGTCGAGGCTCCCGCAGAGGTAGGCGCTGGGCAGCATGGCGCCGGCCACGTCCAGGGCGAGGTAGGGCGCGTGGGTGACGGGGTGCTGGTCGTGCAGGGCGATGTACCGGTCGCTCACCACGTTCATCGCCATGTACCGCACCCTCCCCGGCCCCGCCTCCTCCAACAGGGAGTCCAGCTTCTGGAGGAGCTGCTGCTCGGTCCCCTGGGCCCTCGGGACCTCCCGCACCTGGCGCACCATGTCCTTCAGCTCGTCGTGCAGGTCGTCCAGCAGCCGCCGGAAACCCGCCGCCGCGTACCACCTCGCCACCTCGGCCTGTCGCAGCGTGTCCCGCCAGGGGACCCGGTCGGGGAGCCACCCGGGCCTTGGGAAGAGCCCCTGGAACCGGGCGGGCCGGTTGTTGGCGAGGGGGTGGGCGATCAGCCGGCGGACCCTCTCCAGGGAAGCGCCGATGGGGCTGCCCGGGTCCTGGAGGTGCCCCCGCCACTCGGCGCCGAGCTGGGTGAACACCACCACCAGCCGGGGCCTTCCCGGCCCCGAGAGCGCCTCCTCCAACCTCGGGATCCAGTCCCGGGCGCTCCGGAACAGGGCCTCGTCCCGCTCCCGGCAGATCCGGGCGGCGTGCTCCTCCGGCGTCCCGTCGGCCGCGGACAGCTTCGTGAGGTGGTTGTGGGTCAGCAGGTCCACCCGGGTGGGCACGCGGCGCAGGGAACGGGGCAACACCAGCCAGAACGGGACCAGGAAGAGGAGCATCCGGCAGCGCCCCAGGAGGGTGACGTCCTCCTCCTCGCACGCCTCGTAGTGACCGTCCCGGGCGGGGTCCCGGACCATGGTCCAGTGCTCCCCCGGGAAGTCCAGCACCGCCGCCTTGGCGAAGCCCCGCCGCTCCCCGCCGCGCAGGTCCGGCAGGGGCAGCGCGTGGACCGTCAGCCAGTCGGTACCCGCCACCTTCCCCAGGTAGTCCATGCCGTCGATGTTGAGGGGCCGGGGGAGGGCCTCGGGCACCTCGGCCCAGCTCCAGTAGTCGACCTTCCCCTCCTTCAAGTAGGCCCGGTACTCGACGCGGCGCGCCGCCTGATCGCCCCAGCCGGGCGCCCGCACCCCCATGGTCTCGGTGAGGAAGGGGGGGAGCCCGTCCATGCCGTGGGCCAGGTACTGCCGGTAGATCGTCTTGCCGCTGCCCTTGGGTCCGGTCAGGGCCACCCGGGGATCGAGGCGCTTCTTGATGGGGGTCGCCTGGTCCAGCCGCGGAGCGGAGGGTCTCCCGGGTCTCTTCCCGTTCAGTTCGTCGGCGGGGGCGCGCGCTTCGCTCATTCCGACCTCCGGGGCGGCGGTCCCATCAGCGGCACGGGTGCGCCGCGCGGAACCCGATCCGCACGGTGGTGACGGTCTCTCGGGGGACGGAGGTGGGCGAGACGTCGTGCCGCTGCAGGAGCAGGTGCCCCTTGCCGCCCGGCAGGGTGAGCACCGCCACCTCGTCCCCGTCGGTGGCCGCGGGACACTCGGAGCGCGCCCGGAACTCCGGCGCGCTGATCCCCTGGGAGCTCCAGGCGACGTCGATGCGCCGGGCGAGGGCGCGGAAGTCGTCCCGGTCGCCGTGGGGCTGGTAGAAGAAGAGGTAGAGCTCGGCGGCGCGCCGGGACGCGCCGTCCGGAGGGGTGTAGCGGGCCGCCAGGACCCGCTCCAGGCGCGGCGGGCCCTCCTCGGGGACCACGGGGCGCACCAGGACCGTGTCCCAGGTCGTGCTGTTCCGCGACCGCGCCCGGTTGTGGTGGACCTGGGGGGACAGCAGGTCCGTCAGGTCCCCCGAGGCGTCCTTCCGGTAGGGGGTGGGGGTGGCGAAGGGGTGGAAGCGCCCGAGGGCGCGGTCCACCAGATCCTTCGTCTTCAGGCCCACGAGGCCCGCGCCGCAGGCCGCGTCCGGCGCCCTCGCCCGGAGGAGGTGGATCTCGGGCAGCCGGAAGGGATCGTCGCACACGCCCGTCGCCACCGCCGCCTCCGCCGCGCGCCGCGAGAACACCTGGCGGCTGGGCGGATCGAGCTTCTCCAGCGCCGCCACGGCCCTCCCCCGGAGGGTGGCGGCGCGCCCGAGGGAAGTTCCGAAGCGCTCCCCTTCCTTCAGGTTGCCCCCCACCATGAACTCCTGGGTCCAATCGTCGCCGGGATCGGGGTCCAGGGCCCGGGCGAGGGGCACGCCGAGGGGGAGGGAGGCCGCGAGGCACGACGCCAGGTCGCATCCGAGGCTCCCGTCCCCCGACGCCAGGGCGGAGAGGCCCCGGAGGACCCGGGGGCCCTCGTCGGTCTCCAGGGCGCGGCAGGTCCCGCCGTCGCGCACGTCCAAGGCCGACACCGCCCCGCCGCCGCCGCCGGACATGAGGGGAGAGGCGAACCGGTCGGCGAGCAGGGCCGCGCCGGGGGGCAGGGCGGCGATCCCGGCGACGAGGAACACAAAGCCCCCGTATGTCGATCGCCCCATCACCCAGGCGCGTTCCATCCGGCGCCCCCGGGCCAGGTGGAGGGGAAGAAGGGCGAGGGAGGCCAGGGCCAGGGCGCCGGGCACCGGCGACACGGGCGCGACCGCCGCCAGGCGCCCCCCTGGGGAGCGGCAGTCGCTCAGGGGTACGACCTCGTCCGGCGAGGCCTCGGGGCCGACGATCAGCAGCATGGGCAGGGCCGCCGCCGCCAGCGCCAGGAAGACCATCGCGTCCAGGCGCTCCCTCTTCCACTCCCGCCAGCCCCGCGCGAGGACCAGCCCGTGGGCGAGCAGGGCCGACACGGCGACCACCAGGAGGCCGGCCCGGACGAGCCCGGTCATCGACAGGACCTCCCGCCACGCTGGGCAGAAGGCCAGGGCCGCCACCCCCGCCGAGATCCCCGCCGCCGCCGCCAGGGCCCGCGCCACCCCCGGTGCCAGCAGATCGCCCCAGCGAGGGCGCACCGGCAGCGGTGAGGGCAGGTTCTCCCCGGCGTCCTGGGAGCCCAGGACGTCCACGACCCGGAAGTGCTCGGAGCGGGGCGGGACGTCCACGGGAGCCGCCGCCGCCGGCGCCGGTTCCGTGACCTTCGCCGCCTCCTCGTCGGCCGCCGGGGTGGGCGCCACCGGCGGCACCACCGGACGCGGGGCCACCGGCGGAGGCGCCCCCGAGGGCGGCCCGCTCGGGCGGGGTGCGTCCCTCAGGGGAGGGTACGGCGGCCTCCGATCCCTCCCGTCGGGATCCTCGAAGTCCGTGGCGGCCCCGTCCCGAGCCCCCCGTCCGGCGCCGGCCTCGCCTTGAACACCCATCAGGGGATCGGCGCCATCCCCCGGGTTGCGAGTCGTGGACACGGCCGACCTCCCCCGAGGACCGTCCGCCGCGGGGACTCCGCGGACTCCGCGGCGCGGTCCCTCAGGATCGCGCGCGGGGCACCGATGGTAGAGCGATGCAAGCCGCGCCGTCAACGTGGCGCCACCACGTGCTCCGTCGCCACGACCCCGCCGGCGGGCCCACCTTCGCGCCCTCCAACCCCTCCCGCCCGGAGATCGCCCGTTCCCTGCACGGCGAGCCGGCCCTGGCGCCCCTGGCGTACCTGCTCCGGGACGGCTTCCGCGTCCAGGTGGGGGAGCTGCGGGCCGCGGGCCTCGATCCCTGGGGCCGGCAGGAGGCCGAAGTGCGGCTCCGGGAGGCGCCGCACCCCGCGCCGGCCGCCGCCTACGGCCTCTTCCACGAGCGGCCCGTGGATGGAGAGGTCGCCTGGACGGGCGCCGAGCGGCGGTGGGCCCTCGCCGACGCCCCCCGGGTGCTGCCCGTCGCCATCGCACTGGCCCAGGCGATGGCGGAGGGGATCCCCGCGGTCCCGATCCCGTGGCCCCCATCTCCCCACGACGCCGGCCTGATCTGCCTGGCCCTGGCGGCCCTGGAAGGAGGGGCCCCGCCGGACCTGCTGGTGGTGGCCCGTCCGGGCTCGGCGCCGCGGCTGGCGGCCCTCGGTCTGGCGGATCGCCTGCTGGTCCTGGAGCGCACGGTGGGGGCCGCCCTTCCCGGCGGCGAGGCGGCCGCCGATCTGCCGCCGGGACTGGACCCCGCCAGCGCCGAGGCCCTCCGATCCCTCGTCCGTGCCGCCAGCGCCGCCCGCTCCGCCGCCTGATCCCAGAGTTACGGCGAGGCCGCCGGGGGCAGCAGGGACGCGCCGCTCCACACCCACACGGCGCCGCCGTCGTGGGCGGGGGCCCCCACCGCCAGGTCGGGGACGCCGTCCCCGTCCACGTCCCCGGCGGCCAGCGCGCGCCCCGCCTGACCTCCCTCGGTGCCCACGAGGCCGATCCGCGCCTCCTCCAGCCCCCGCTCGCCGCCCCGGGCGACGTCGGCGCCGGTGAAGATCCAGGCGCTCCCGCCCCCCGCCGCGCCCCTGCGATCCCCCGGAGCTCCTACCGCCACCTCGTCCAGACCGTCGCCATCCAGGTCCCCGACCACCGCGAGGGTGGCCCCCGCCTCCTGGCCCACCGCCGTCCCCGCCAACGTGGTCCGTGCGGCCCCGGCCCCGGCGCGCCCACCCGCCGGCAGCGACTCCGGCCCCCACAGGCGCGCCACCCCGACCTTCCCCAGCGCCTGGGCCCGGGCCGATGCCCCAGGCGCGCCCGCCCAGAGCCCCGTCCCCCCGTCGGGAAGCCGCGCCCACGCCACCGCCGTCCCCATCTCCTCCCCCGGCGCCGCCGCCTCCAGCGTGACCGCCGCGTCTCCGGGGCCGATGTCGCCCCCCTGGAAGAGTCGGGCGCCGGAATACACCCGGACCTCGCCGCCCAGGCCCGCCCCGGGGGCCCCCACCGCCAGGTCGTCGATCCCGTCCCCGTCCAGGTCCCCGTCCCCCGCCAGCGCCGTCCCGGTCTCTTCGCCCGTCCTTCCGCCGTCGATCCGCGCCGCCGCGATCTCGTCCAGGGACACCGCCTCCGCCGAGGCGGCCACCAGCGCCGACGAGCGCACCACGAACACCGCCCCCCCGATGACTCCCCCAGCCCCCACCTCCCCCGGGGCCCCTACCGCCAGTTCCCGCAGGCCGTCCCCGTCCAGGTCGTCGACGGTGGCCAGGGCGTGCCCCGCGGCGTCCCCGGGGAGCGGCCCCACCAGGGTCCGCATCGCATCGGCGACGGTGAAGCTCCGGGCCCCCAGCAGGCGGGCCCCCGAGATCACCCACACCGTCTCGGCTCCCGGGCCCGACATCGCCACCTCGGCGACCCCGTCCCCGTCCAGATCGGGAAGCGCCAGGACCGCGACCCCCATCTCGGCCCGGGCCTCCAGCCCGTAGGCCGGCGCGGGCAACAGCGCCAGGTCGTAGGCGGGGCGGAGGCGGAGCCGCAGGCCCGTGACCAGACCCACCTTCCCCTCCCGCTCCCCCCCGACGTCGGTCCACGGGGATCCCACCAGCAGGTCCGCCAGCCCGTCCCCGTCCACGTCCCCCGCCGCGACGACCGCCGATCCCGCCCTCTCCCCGGTCCCCGAGGCGAACGCGACGGCGGACGTCTCCAACGTCCACAGGCATGCCGCGCCGGGGTGGGCCCCGGCGTCCCCGTCGTCACAGTCCCCTTCCAAGGCGGTGTAGCCGTCCCCGTCGGCGTCCACACGGTCTTCCCCGCCCGTGTCCTCCCCACCGCCCGCCTCCGGGCTCCCCCCGCGGCACTCGACGATCCGGTGCCAACCGCCCCCACCGCCCTCGTCGGCCTCGCCCGACCCGTCGACGCAGCCCGCGCCCGCCCCGGACAGCCCCAACACCACGGCAGCCGAGGCCGCCCCCACGCTCCCCCGTTTCGCCATTCCCCGCCCCCGCGGCTCCGCCTCGGATCGGCGCGCCGCCGTAGGGTCTAAGCCGGCGACTGGGGCCAGGAACTGCACAGGAGTTCAGGGTCTTCGAGGAGGATCGGCGGCCTGCCCGTCCCCCACGCGGCGCAGGCTCCGGCGGCATCGGCGGGAGCTGTCAGCCTCCCTCGACGAAGTCCCCGGGATCATCCATCTGCCGCCGGGCCAGGGCCGCCAGGCCGGCCAGGGCCGGCTCCCCGCCGATCCACCGGAGGGCCTGGTCGAACCAGCGCCGCGCCTCCCCGGGATCCCCGAGGCGACGATGGAGCTCCCCCAGCAGGTACCCCACTACCGCCAGGTCCCGGCGGCTGTGGAAGCCCTCCTGGCCCTTCACGGCGGCCTGGTAGGCGTCCCGGGCCCTCCGCCGGCACTCCGCCTCGCGCTCGGGGCGGCCGGCATCGCCGTGCATCCACGCGGCCCGCAGCCAGTGATCCCCCTCTCGGAGCGGCCCCAGCCCGGCCCAGGCGGCGCAGCGGGCCGCGGCCTCGTACCGCTCGGCGGCGTCCCCTCGGGCGGGGGCCGGCCCCAGTTCCCTTGCCACCCGGTCCGCCAGCCGCTCCCCGGGGGCGACCTCGCGCCGGGCCAGCTCCGGCTGCTCCCCCCACGGCGCCTCCCCCGCGCTCCAACCGCAACCCGGGCAGGAGTGCACGCCCTGGGGCAGCGGATCCGTCCCCGCGGTGTGGCGGCGCAGGTCGGTGGTGAGGGGCCCCGCGGTGTTGGTGGAGCCGATCCGGGTGGCGGTGAACGTGGCGCCGCACAGGGGGCAGGCCAGCTCTTGGGTGATGACGGTGGTCAAGGGGACCTCGGCCCCCGGGGGACGCCGGGCCGGGCGGCGTCCCCCGGGGCGGGGGGAAGCAGGTGACGGATCGAGATTATCGCGGCCCCCCCAGGAAGACGTACGCCGCGCCCGCCGACCACCCCGTGGGCGAGTCCTGGTCCGAGTCCCCCACCGCCAGGTCCTGGAACCCGTCCCCGTCGAGGTCCCCACCGCCCGCGACCCCGTAGCCGAAGGCCGTCTCAGCCTCGGCCGCTTCGATCCAGGCGTCGGCACCCGCGATCATGTCGACGTCCCCGGCGAGGGGGCCGTAGAGCACGAACACCCGCCCCGAGTAGGGCCTCTCGAACCCATGGAAGGTGCTGGAGCCGAGGACGAGGTCGGCGACGCCGTCCCCGTCCAGGTCGGTGGTCGCCCCCCTCGACAGGGACACGTAGGGGCCGACGCCGGCGACGGCGGCGACGGCGTCGCCCTCGTCCAGGGTGCCGCCGGCCGCGGGGAGGGGTGAGGCGTAGACCAGGAGGAAGGGAGCAGCGGCGTCGGTGACGTCACGGGTCACGGCGAGGTCGACGGCGCCGTCGCCGCTGACGTCCCCGATGCAGGCCACCCGCAGCCCCGTGTACTCGGCGCCGGGATCGGTCCCGACGACGCGCCAGTCCGCGTCCGCCGCTGTCAGTCCCGGGGCGAGGGGCCCCCGGAAGATCCGGACCTCCCCGGCGCCCGCCCCGGCCGCGGGATCCCCCACGACGAGGTCGTCGGCGCCGTCGCCGTCCACGTCGCAGGAGGCGACGGTGTGGCCGAAGTCGCCGTCGGCGTCGTCACCGTCCAGGACGAGGTCCGCCGAGCCGATGGGCACGATCCCCGTGGTCCCTCCATGCACGATCACGACCACGCCCGCGTTGGAGAGGGCCGCGCCGCCGCCCAGGGTGGCATGGTCCGGGGCCCCCGCGATCAGGTCCAGCGCCCCGTCGCCGTCCAGGTCCCCCGCGGCGAGCCCGTACCCGAGGTAGGAGCCGACCTCGGTGGTGGTGATGGCCAGGATCGCGGCGGTGCCGAGCTTCGCGGCGCCGGAGTAGGTCCCGGACACGACCCCCACCGTCCCGGCGACGCTGTAGGTCAGCCCCGAGACGGCGAGCAGGTCACCGGCGCCGTCCCCGTCGAAGTCGACGGCACCCCGGGGATAGATCCCCCCGCTGGAGGCGTCCCCGAAGATCCGAGCCACGGCGTCGGCTTCGGACAGGGTTCCCGCCAGCGGCGTGTCGAACCGGTAGAGCACGCCGTCGGTGGAGGGGGCGCCGGTCGCGCCGCCCGCGCCGACCCACAGCTCGTCGACGCCGTCCCCGTCGGCGTCCGGGACCACCAACACCGCCCCGAAGTAGTCGCCGTCGTCTTCCCCGAAGATCGTCGCCACCGCGGCCGTGGTGTCCATCCAACCGTCGATCCCGCACGAGGCGAGGTGCCCGTCGCAGTCGTCGTCGATGCCGTTGCCGCACACCTCGGCGATGGCGGGATGGACCGCCGGATCGGCGTCGTCGCAGTCCTCCCCGAGGACGTGGCCGTCCCCGTCCCCGTCGGGGGCGCACTCCGCCTCGTCGGCACCGCCGTCGCAGTCGTCGTCCCGCCCGTTGCCGCACACCTCGGGCGCCCCGGGTCCCACGAGGGGGTCGGCGTCGTCGCAGTCCTCGCCGCAGCCGTGGGCGCCGTCCCCGTCGGCGTCGACGCCGCTGCCGGGGACACCGTCGCAGTCCTCGTCCACCGCGTCGCAGTCGTCGGCGGCGCCGGGGTGGACCGCGGGATCGGCGTCGTCGCAGTCGCCGCAGGCCGCGGCGTGCCCGTCCCCGTCGGCGTCTTCTCTCCCGGGGCCGCACAGGGAGATCCCCCGCCCGCCGAGGTCCGGGGGATCGTCCCCCCCGCGGAAGGCTTCGTAGACCGCATCGTCGGTGCCGGTGCCCACCCCCTGCGAGCCCGGCACGAGGCGGCCGGCGGCGGCGGTGAGGTCGGTCTCGGCGAGGCCCGGATCGGCGCCGCAGCTCCAGCCGGCGATGCCGTCCAGGGCCGTCAGTGTGCCGTAGCTCAGCACGATCCGGCCGTCGGCGGTGAGCGCCATCGCCGCGTCGCTCTCGCCGGTCAGGACGTCGTAGCCGTCGACGGCGTCCTGGAGCCCCCACCAGTGGAAGGACACGCCGTCGGCGTGCTCCACCCACGCCACGATGGGGTCGACCCCCCAAGGCGAGGTCCAGCCCGTCCAGAGGACCGCGACGTCGAGGCGGGGACCGCCGTCGTCCAGGAAGGACTCGACGGACTCGTCCACGATCATGGCGTTGCTCCCGAAGGACACGGTCCCCGCGGTGCTCACCTGCGCCGAGGTGGCGTCCGTCCCGCAGGAAGGCAGGGGCAGATCGGGGAAGACTACGTTCGCGTACCCGTAGCCGACGTCCAGGTAGGCGTAGGAGTCGAGGTCGGCGGTGTCCACCGCCCCGTCGCAGTCGTTGTCCACGCCGTCGTGCCGGTCCTCCCAGCCGTAGGGGCGCACCTCGGGATCGGCGTCGTCGCAGTCGCCGTCGCACGCCCCCCACCCGTCGCCGTCGGCGTCGGCGACCGCCCCCGCGTCCACCTCCCCGTCGCAGTCGTTGTCGATCCCGTCCCCGCAGACCTCCGGGAGGCCCGGATGGGCCTCGGCGCGGCCGTCGTCGCAGTCCCCAGCGCAGGGCGCCCACCCGTCGCCGTCAGCGTCCACCTCGGCGCCCTCGTCGACCGTGCCGTCGCAGTCGCCATCGACGCCATCGGTGCAGCTCTCGGCGGCTCCGGGGTGGACCTCGGGGCTCGCGTCGTCGCAGTCGCCGTCGCAGGGCGTCGTGCCGTCGCCGTCCCCGTCCTGCTCGGCGGCGGACACCGATCCGTCGCAGTCCTCGTCGAGGCCGCCGCACGCCTCCTCCGCGCCGGGGTGGACCGCGGCGTCGCCGTCGTCGCAGTCCGTCGCGTCCGCGACGTGGTCCTCGGGGGCCTCGCATGCGGTCGCGGGAGCGTCGGGGTCCCCGTGGCCGTCCCCGTCGGCGTCGGCGTACCAGGTGGGCGCGCCCGCGACGCCGTCGTCGACCACCCCGTCGCAGTCGTCGTCCAGCCCGTTGCACAGCTCCGGCGCGCCTGGAAAAATGGCCGAGCTGTAGTCGTCGCAGTCGATGGCGGACGAGTACCCGTCGCCATCGACGTCCGACGGCGTCGTGTCGTCGTCCCCGCCGGTGTCGTCGTCTCCGCCGGTGTCGTCGTCCCCACCCGTGTCGTCGTCCCCACCCGTGTCGTCGTCCCCACCCGTGTCGTCGTCCCCGCCGGTGTCGTCGTCGCCGCCGGTGTCGTCGTCTCCGCCGGTGTCGTCGTCCCCGCCGGTGTCGTCGTCTCCGCCGGTGTCGTCGTCCCCGCCCGTGTCGTCGTCCCCACCGGTGTCGTCGTCCCCGCCCGTGTCGTCGTCCCCACCGGTGTCGTCGTCTCCGCCGGTGTCGTCATCCGCGGCGGTGTCGTCATCCCCCGCGTCATCGTCGGCGCGGGGCTGGCAGCCGCCCCCGAGCCACAGGGCGAGGGCCACGATCGGGAGGGTCAAGGTCCATGGGGAGCAGCGCATGGCCGGGAAATCCTTGATGATGGGGAACTCTACCACGCGCGAGGGGACCGGTCCCTTCCCGACTCGAGCCGCCAGGCCGGAGGGGGGATCGCCCCCGCGCCGCGTCGGTGAGAGGGCGTCGCACCCCGCCGGGACACGGTCGCCCGGCCGTACCGTTCACGCTAGGCTGACCCCGCACCCGCCCCGAGGAGCCCCGATCCCCCGATGTCCCCCTCCAGGTCCACCCCCCTCCCCCTCCTCGCCCTCGCCCTCTCCGCCGCCTGCGACGCGCCCACCGATCCCGCCGACACCGAACCCCCCTTCGACGCGGAATTCGACCTCTCCGTCCCCGCGGACGCCGAGGCCCACCCCATCGATCCCCGCTTCGTCTCCTACTCCGTGGACACCGCCCAGGTGGTGGACGCCCCCTTCTGGGACCCCGACGGGACCTACCCGCCCACGGTGAGCCCCGGCGTATACGACTTCTCGCGGGAGCGCCTGCGGAACCTCGCCCGAGCCCTCTCGCCCGCGGTGCTGAGGATCGGGGGGACCGACGCCGACAAGACGTGGTTCTGCGACGACGGCGGCCCCTGCGACGCGCCCCCGGACGGCTACGAGCACGTCATGACCCCGGCGCAGCTCCAGGGCGTGGTCGACTTCGCCGCCGACGTGGGCGCCGACCTGCTCTTCACCTTGAGCTGCGGCCCCGGCCCCCGGGACGGGGAGGGGCGCCTCCTCACGTCCCAGGCGGAGGCCATCTCCGGCGCCATCGGAGGGGCCGTCCCCGTCGCCGCCTGGGAAGCCGGCAACGAGACCAACGCCTTCGGCGTGACCTTCCTCGGGGCCCTCGACTACGGCCCCGAGCGCTTCGCCGAGGACGTCTCACGGCTCGGCTCGGTCTTGGACGAGGCCATCGCCGGCCCGGCGACGATCTTCTGGTCCGTCGGCGAGACCCCGCCCTTCCTCGCCGACGCCATGGCCGCCGTCCAGGGCGCGCCGGACCCGGGGGTCGTCACCTGGCATTACTACGCGACCAGCAGCGACCGCTGCCCCTTCCGCCCCGTGCCCACCACCCCCGAGAACCTCCTCGACGACGCCGTCGCCCTCCTGGCCTCGGAGCACGCCGCCACCGTCCGGGACCTGGCCCCGGGGCGCGTCGTCTGGAACGGCGAGATGGCCGGCGGCCTCTGCGGCGGGGAGGCGGGCGTCACCGACACCCTCGCCGACGCCCTATGGTACGGCGACGCCCTCGCCCAGATGGCGGTGAACGGCACCCGCCTCGTGGTGCGGCAGAACCTCTCGGGCGCCGACTACGGCCTCCTCTCGGAGCCGGGCCTGGAGCCGCGCCCGAGCTTCTACGTCGCCTGGCTCGTCGGCAGGCTGAAGGGGGACGCGGTGCAGGGGGTGGTCGCGGCCCAGGGGGAGCACCGCTCCCGGGTCCGGGCCTGGGCCTTCCCGCGGGGCCCCGAGGCGGGGGGTTGGACGGGGATCTGGCTCGCCAACCCGCGCCCCGAGCCGGTGCGCCTGAGCCTCGCCTTGGAGGGCCTCGAGGTCGCCTCGGCCCAGGCGTGGTGGATCGAGGCCGGCGGCGACCTGGCCGCGACCTCCGCGACGGTCAACGGCGTCGGCCCCGCCCAGGACGGGAGCCTCCCCGCTCCAGAGGACCTGCCCGAGCGCCCCATACCCGTCGCCGAAGGCCGGGCCTGGGTGGAGCTGCCCGCGTACGGGCTGGGGATGGTGCGCCTCGACCCCGCCTGACCGCCGCGCCCCCCCCGCGGGGCCGGACCCTTGCCCTGGGGGAATCGGGTGGCGATCCGAGGCTCCCGGGGCCGGTTGGGCTACCATCGCCCCGGGCGCGGCCCCGATCCCCGGCACCGCCCCCCTCCCCATCCCCGGACGGACTCGATGCCCTGGTCGAAGATCCTGGCGGTCGCGGTCACCGGCGCCCTGCAGGCGCTGATCTCGCCGCCCCTGAACCTGCACTTCCTGCACTGGCTGGCGTGGGTGCCCTTCCTGTGGGCGGTCTCGGACGTCGCCTCGGGGCGGCGGCGGTTCCTGCTGGGCTGGCTCGCCGGGGTCGTCGCGAACGTGACGATCTTCTATTGGATCATCCACACCGTCATCAACTTCAGCAACCTGCCCCTGCCCGCAGCGGTGGGGGTGCTGATCCTCTTCGCCCTGGCCTTCGGCGCCTACGCCGGGGTCTTCGCGTGGGGGCTGCCCCGGGTGAAGGCGTGGGGAGGGAGGGCCTGGCCCTTCGCGGTGGCGGCCTGGTTCGCCGCCGTCGAGTTCCTCAATCCCCAGCTCTTCCCCTACTTCCAGGGGGTCGCCCACTACCAGAACCCCTCGTATTTCCTGGTGGTCTCCGTCACCGGCGTCGCGGGGATCAGCTTCCTGGTGCTGCTGGTGAACTCCCTGGCGTGGGCGGCCTTCGAGACCCTGAGGCTGGGGAGGGGCCCCTTGGACCGGCGGTCCCTGGCGGGCTGCGCCGGGGCCATGGCCGCCCTCTTCGCCGCGGCCTTCGGCTACTCCGCCGCCCGGAGCGCCCACCTGGACCGCCTCGCCGCGGGCGCCCCGCGGCTGAAGGTCGCCCTGGTGCAGGCCAACCACGGGATCTCCACCCGGGGGCACCAGCAGCTCTCCCGCAACGGCCGCCAGATCCTCGAGGACTACGCCGCCGCCACCCGCCGAGCGGCGGAGATGGGGGCGGATGTGGTGGTGTGGCCCGAGGGGGCGAGCCCGGCCCCCCCCGACTCCCGCCGGGGCCGCGCCGTGCCCGAACTGGCCCGGGAGCTGGGGGTGGAGATCTGGACTGGCGGCGTGTACCTGGAGAAGGACGAGGCCACGGGCAAGCGCCTGGCCCACAACAGCGCCTGGCGGATCGCCGCCGACGGCACCGTCGACGCCCGCTACGACAAGATGTTCCTGCTCCCCTTCGGCGAGTACATGCCGGGCCGGGACGTCTTCCCCGCCCTGGCCGACGCCATCCAGGGGGTGGGGAACTTCTACCGGGGCGAGGCGCCTCGGGTCTACGGCGACGCCCCGGCCCCCTTCAACTTCCTGATCTGCTACGAGGCGATCCGCCGCGAGATGGTACGCCTCTTCGTGGACGGCGGCAGCCGGCTGCTGGTGACCATCACCAACGACATGTGGTTCGGCGACACCTCGTGCCCGACGGAGCACCTGATGCTCACCGCGATCCGCTCCGCCGAGTTCGGCCTCCCCATGGTGCGGGCGGCCAACACCGGGATCTCGGCGGTCATCGACGCCCGGGGGACGATCCTCGCCCAGACCGGCGTCTTCGAGCCCGCCCTGCTGGTGGAGGACGTCCCCCTGGTCCACGCCCCCACCGTCTACGGCCGGGTCGGCGACGCCTTCGCCTGGCTCTGCGTCGCCGCCAGCCTCCCCGCCCTCCTCGCCCGCCGGCGCCGCGCCTCCGGCGACGCCACCGCGGACGCCGCGGACCGTCAGTCCTCGTTCGGGGGAGGCGGCCTTCCCCCGGCGTAGAGGGCGACAAGCTGGTCGAAGGCGGCCACCCGGTGGTCGTCGGCGCCCACGTGCTCGATGAGCTGGGCGCGGACGTAGGCTCGGTCCAGGTCGTCGCCTTGGATCGCCATCACCCTCTCGATGTCGATGTGGTCCTTGGGCCTGTCGAACAGGAGTTTGAGGACGACCAGATCCTCGGCGGAGAGGATCCACGCCGGCGTTCCGGCGAAGGTGACCCGGACCCGGCGGCGAGCGGCGAGGTCGTGGAGGGGGACGCTGTTCAGGAAGAGGTCGATGCGGATCCCGTCCTTCCACCCGACCGCGTCACCCCGTTCAATCGCCCGCCGGATGGCCGCATCCACGTCGATCTCGACCCCCATCTGCCGGAGGGACTCCAACGCGGCCCGCGCCGCCTCGGGCTGGAGGAACACGTTGAGATCGATGTCCTGGGTGCCCCTCGGAACCCCGTGGTAGGCGAGGGCAAGGGCCCCACCCACCGCGTAGGGAACCCCGTCGGACTCCAGTCGGTCCGCGATGGCGCGGGCAATGGCCAGGAGATCGGTCATTGGCCTCTGTACCGGCGCACCAGCTCGATCCACATGCGCTCGGCCTCCCTCGACCGCGGGTCGCGCCGTGACCGGATCCGCTTGCGGTACGGTGACTGATCCACCATCTCGTCCGCGAAGCGGACGACGGAAGCGAGGGCCCGGGCGCGCTCCGCCTCGGAGGTGCCGAGCCACTCGCGCGCGTCCTCCCAGACGGACCGCTCCGCCCTCCGCGCCGCGGTCTCGTCTCCATGGGCGACATGCAACAGGCTCATGCCCACAGCCTAGCCCTCCGCCGCCCCGTTTTCAACGCGCCCGGCGCCCCCCGGCCTCACCGCCAGGGGCTCCACAGCACGAACAGCGCCTCGCCCCCCTCGTCGTAGCCGGGCCCGCAGGTGGGGCACGCCACCACCACGTCGTCGAGGCCGTCCCCGTCCAGGTCCCCGGCGTCCAGGGTCCACGCCCCTCCCCACCGGTCCACCTCGTCCACTCCCTCGGCCCACGCCGACGGCGCCGCCAGGGGGATCGCGCCCCCCGCGCCCAGGCGCCAGCCGGTGACGAGCTGGACCCTCCCCCGGGAGTCCGCCCCCACCGAGTGGGAGGGGGAGCCCACCAGGGCGTCCGGCACCCCGTCTCCGTCGCAGTCCGGGGCCCGGGGGGGCAGGGCGCCGGTGTCGTCGGGCCAGGCCTCCCCGTCCAGGCGGGCGAGGGACACCTCCTCCAGGGACAGCAGCCCTCCCGCGGCGACCCGGGCCCCCGACACCACGTAGGCCGCCCCCGGCCGCCCCGGCCCCCCTTGGATGGACCTCGCCCCCACCAGGAACTCGGCCCGCCCGTCCCCGTCCAGGTCCCCGGCGGCGCCCAGGTCCGTGCCCGCCGTGGCCCCCGGCCAGGCCCCCACCAGCACCGCCATCGCCTCCCCCCTCTTCAGCGAGGCCCCCGCGCCCACCGCGGCCCCCGAGAGCACGTAGACCTCCCCCTGATCCTCGGGCCCCGCCTCGGGGATCCCTACGGCCACCTCGGAGATCCCGTCCCCGTCCAGGTCCCCCACCGGCGTGGCGGCGGCGATCTCCTCCCCCGTCTCGGCCTCGGACCCCGCCGCCAGGGCGTCCCCGGGCCCCAGCTCCCGGCCCGCGCTCAGGTCCGCTCCCCGGAAGACCAGCACTCCCGTGGTGACGTGCCGCCCGTAGGGGAAGCTGAACTCCCCCGGCGTCTGGGGGCTGATCTCCGCCGACGCCGCCACCTCCTCCAGCCCGTCCCCGTCCAGGTCGGCGGCCCACAGGACCTCCGCCCCCAGCCAGTCCTCGGGCCACGCTCCCGTGATCGTCGCCCGGGTGACGTCCTCGATCTCCCGCTCGCCCCCCAACGCCAGCGCCGATCCGGTCACCACCCGCACCGTCCCCAGGGTCGCGGCTCCCCCCGGCGAGGCCACCAGCAGCTCCGCCCTCCCGTCCCCGTCCACGTCCGCCGTCGCCGCCAGCCGCGCGCCGGTGGCGTCCCCGTAGCGCTCGCCCCGCACCCGCGCCCGGGGCTCCGGCGCCCCGCCCGCCGCCGCCGCCGAGGCGAGGTCCGCCCCGCCGTAGACCAGCACCTCCCCGGCCCCCGCCGCTCCCCCCGGCGAGGCCAGCGGCGCCCCCACCGCCACCTCGGGCAGACCGTCCCCGTCCAGGTCGGGCAGCACCGCCACCGCGGCGCCGAAGTCCGATCCCGCCTCCATCGCCGTCACCTCCAGGGCCCCGGCGGCGTGCTCCAGGGGGGGCTCGTCCGCCCCGTCGCAGTCCTGGTCCACCCCGTCCCCGGGCTGGGGCCAACCCGTGGGCCCGATCCCCGGATCGGCGTCGTCGCAGTCCCCCTCGCAGGTCCGGGTCCCGTCCGCGTCCCCGTCGGGGCAGTCCACCACCTCCACCGCCACCGCGTCCTCGGCGGCGAGCCCGTCGGCGTCGGTCGTCCGGGCGGTCACCGTGGTCCTCCCCAGGGGCAGCCCCTCCAGCACGATCCGGAACCTCCCGTCCTCGCCGGCCTCCACCGCGACGGGCGGCCCCACCCCCTGGGCCTCCACCCACACCACCCCCGGCGCCTCGTCCCCGTCCGCCACCCCCCCGGAAAGCACCACCGGCAGGTCCGCGGGGTACCAGGCCGCCGCGGGGTCCAGCACCACCACCGGCGCCGCCGCGGCCCGGATCCGCACGTCCACCGTCGCCACCCCCACCCAGCCGTCCCGGTCCCGGGCCTTCAGCTCCAGCCGGTGCTCCCCCGCCGACAGGGAGGGCGCCCGGACCTCGATGGCCCCGCCCTCGGCGGCCATCCCGTAGGCGATCCCCCCGTCCCGATCCGAGCCGAGCAGGAACTCCACCCGGGTCTCGGGGCTCTGGGGATCGACGGCGAGCGCCTCCACCACCACCTCGATCCCCTCCGGGAACTCCTGTCCGGAGTAGGGGGAGAGGATGCTCACCCGGGGCTCGGGGCCGAACAAGGCGCCGGCCCCGGCCGTGGCGGTGCCGTCCCCGCATCCGAGGCCCCCCGCCGCCAGGGCCGCCGCCACCACCGCCCAGCGCCTCACGGCCAGTCCCGCCCCCACACGATCCACACCTCCCCCGGGGGGGCCCCGCCGGTCCCGCACCCCGGGCAGCCGAGCGCTGCGTCCCCCCGCCCGTCCCCGTCCAGATCCCCGGCGGCGAGGGTCATGGCCGCCCCGAGGCCGCCCCCGGCGTCCCCGTCCACCCGGACCGCCGACGCCCACACGGGCCCCGAGGCCGCCGCCGCCAGGCGCGCCCCGGGGACCAGGTAGATCGCCCCCGCTCCCGCGCCCCCCTCCGCGGCCCCGGGCGCCCCGACCACCACCTCCCCCAGCCCGTCCCCGTCGGCGTCCCCCAGGGGGAGGACCGCCGCCCCCAGCAGGTCCCCCGCCGCCCCCCCGTCCAGGCGCAGGAGGGCCACGTCCCCCGCCGCCCGCGTCCCTCCGCCAGCGAGGGCCGCCCCCGGCACCACCCACACCGCCCCCGCGGCGCCGCCCCCCGCCTCCCCCAGCGCCAGCTCCCCGAGGCCGTCCCCGTCCAGGTCCGGCAGCCCCGAGGCGGATCCCGCCCACCACCAGGTGCCCCCGGGGGTGGAGATCCGCGCCCACGGCGCCCCCGCGTCCACCACCACCGCCTCGCCGTCGCCCGCCCCGAAGTCCGCCCCGGAGTAGATCCCGTCGGCGTTCCGCACCTCGTCCAGGCCGTCCCCGTCCAGGTCCCCCACCGGGGTCGCCCCCAGCACGTCCCCGCCCGCCAGGCGCAACCGCGCCGACGCTGCGGCGGCGTCCAGCACTCCGCCCCCCTCCGCCGCCGCCGCCAGCACCGCTCCGGCCAGCACCAGCGCCTCTGCCTCCCCCTCCTCCCCCTCCCGCCACCCCGAGCGCGCCCCCACCAGCAGGTCGGCCCGCCCGTCCCCGTCCAGCTCGGCGGCGAAGAGCAGGTCCGCCCCCAGGGCTCCCCCCGGGGCCAGCCCCGCCACCAGCCGATGGCCGCTCCCCTCCCCCGACGCGAACGCCGCCCCGGGCAGCAGCGCCAGGCTCCCCAGCGCGTCCCCGCCCGCGCCGTCCCCCGGCGCCGCGGCCACCACGTCGGCCCACCCGTCCCCGTCCACGTCCCCCACCGCCGCCAGCCTCGCCCCCAGCCTCTCC
>JAKLKC010000180.1 GCA_023150875.1 Myxococcota bacterium
GATGCGCTGGGTCTCGGCATGCGCCTCGGCCTCACGGCGGGCAGCCTCGCGCAACTCGGCATCGCGCGACTCGGCAGCGGTGGGCGCGCGTGCTGCGGCGTCGCCACCATCGGCAGCCTGACCCAGTGCCTGGGCCTGCTCGGCGTCGCGCTGGGTTTGCTCGGCTTCGCGCTGCGCCTTCAGCCGCGCGATTTCTTCGGCCATGCGGCGAGCGCCAGCGCGCTCGATGCGGCTTTCTTCCTCGCGCTCGGCCAGTGAATGCAGCGCCTCCTCGACCGCTTCGCGCTTGGCCGCCTCCTCGCGCTGCTTGCGCTCGGTGCGCCGGCGGGCCCAGCGGCCATGCAGCATCACACCCAGGCCCGCTACCACCAACGCGGCCAGTGCCTGCCAGAGTCCGATCTCGTCCATCGTCGCCGTTCCCTTGCTTGCTCGGCGTGCACACCTGTGGCGCGCCGGTGCCGGCGCTCACGCAGCGTCGGTCACTCTGCCGGTCAGCATAG
>JAKLKC010000018.1 GCA_023150875.1 Myxococcota bacterium
CAATCCCTGTCAGGATTGGGCCCCTCCCCCCGTCGGGGGCCCTGAACGGTTACAGTTCCCCTCCTCGCCCCGCCCGGGTTTCAATGGGGGCATGATGGCCCGTGCCCACGGGTCGCGGGGACCTGCCCGATGTGGATGCTCGCGACGACGAACGAGGGTCGGCCGAGGCCGAGGCTGATGGCGCTGGACGCGGACCTGGCTCGCCTGGCGGATGAGGAGCTGATGGGGCGCTACCGGGACGGGGAGGCCGCGGCCTTCGACGTGCTGGTGCGCCGCCACCGCGACGGCGTCCTGAACTTCCTGTGCCGCATGGTGCGGGACCGCTCCGTCGCCGAAGAGATCCAGGCCGAGGTGTTCTTCCGGGTGCACCGCTCCGCGCCCCGCTACGAGCCGTCGGCGAAGTTCACCACCTTCCTCTACACCATCGCCTACCGGCAGTGCTTGAGCGCGGTGCAGCGGAAGGAGCACCGGGTGCGGACCCGGTCCGCGGCGCCGGACGACTGGGGCCGGGCCCCGGCGGACGCCGACGGAGGCCGCCCCGCCGCCGACCCCGAGCGGCGGCTGATCCTGGAGGAGCGGATGGAGCGGCTGGCGGCGGAGGTGGACGACCTGCCCGAGACCCACCGCGCCGCCTTCCTGCTCTACTACCTCGAAGGCTTGAGCTGTCAGGAGATCGCCGGCGTCCTGTCCCTCTCCGGGGAGGAGGTCAAGGGGCGCCTGGCCTACGCGCGGCGGCTGCTGCGCGAACGGATGGGTGGAGAATGACCGCCACGAACAGGCCCGTGGACTGCGCCGGGACCAAGGCCATCGCCCTCCTGCGCCCCGCGGACGTCGGCGTCGCCCAGAGGGCCGCCGCCGAGGAGCACCTGCGGGGGTGCGAGCTGTGCCGGCGCGAGGTGGAGCGGGAGGGGGAGATCCTGGACCTCGTCACCGCCCTGCCCCGCCCGAGGTCCGCCCTCACCTCCGCCGAGGTCCTGGCGATGGACCCCAGCGCCCGCGCCCCCGGGGACGCCGCTCCCCCGGGACCCCGGGCGATCCCCCCGCCGGCCCCCGCCCGCCGCCGCCCCGCCCGGGTCCTGGCGCGGTGGTGGGCCCCCGTCTCGGGGCTGGCGCTGGCCGCCGCCGCCACGGCGCTGGCGCTCCTCCTGCCCCGTCCGCCCGCGGATCCCGACGCGTCGTCGCCGCCCCCGCCCGCCGCGGAGGACGGGGGTGCGGCGCCCGTTCCTGCCGGCGAGGGCCCCACTCCCGGCGCGGCTTCGGCGCCTCTCGCCGCCGGGCGCGCCCCCCGGGCCGCCGTGGCCCCGCGCCGCGCCGGTCCCGCCGGGGAGGCCGCCCACCGCTGGAAGGGGGACGCCCCCCGCCTCGCCGCCCGGGCCGACCTCGTGGCGTCGGTGGAGCGCCGGACCCTGGGCCTCACCGAGCTGCTGCCCGCCGCGGACGGGGTGCGCCTCCACGACGACGACGCCCTGGCCTTCCGCTTCCGGATCGAGGGCCAGGGGTGGCTGCTCCTGGTGGAGGTGGGACCCGACGGCGCCGTGCGCCCGGTCCACCCCGCAGACGGCGTCTCCCTGCCGGTGGCGACGGGGGCCTTCTCCATGGCCGACGCCTCGGGCGGTCCCCTGGTGTGGAGGGCGGACGGGGGGGCCGGGGCCTACCGCTACGTGGCCCTGGTGGGGGACCGCCCCTTCCGCGTCGCGGAGCTGCCCGCGGACCGGATCGGCGCCGCCGGGGACGGGACGGAGGTGGCTCCGGGGATCGCCGCCACCGACGCCCTCGCCACCGTGCGCGAGGAAGGGGGAGGGGGGCGGAGTGACTGAGGGGGCCCGCCCCGCGCGCCCCGCCCGCACCCGCCCGGGGGCGTGGGGAGCGCCGCGTCTCCTCCTGCTGATCGCCGCCCTCGCCGCCCTCGCCGGCTGCGCCGCCCCCCAGCGGGCGGGGATCCGCGACAAGGGGCTGGAGTCCGCCCGCAGCACCCGGGCCGAGGTCGAGGCCAGCCTCGGGCCCCGCCGCCTCGCCCTCCTGATCGGCGTCGACCGGTACGAGGACCCCGTCTTCCCACCCCTGCGCTTCGCCTCCCGGGACGCCGCCGACCTCGCGGCGGTCCTGCGCTCGGAGAAGTACGGGGGATTCGAGCGGGTGGTGACCCTCACCCGCCCCGAGGAGGTCACCCGCGCGAGGATCATCAAGGAAGTCGCCAACTTGCGCGCCGACGCCCGCCGCGAGGACAGCGTCGTCGTGTACTTCTCGGGCCACGGCACCATGGCCTTCGCCGCCGCCGAGCGTCCCCGCCTGTACCTGGTGGCGGGCGACAGCCAGGTCTCGGACCTGCCCGGCACCGCCCTGGACCTGGCGGACCTCCAGGAGATCGTCACCGAGCTCCGGGCGGAGCGGAAGGCCCTGGTGGTGGACGCCTGCTTCGACGGGCTGGGCAAGTCCAGCGTGCCCAAGGAGGTGCGGGAGCGCTCCCTCCGCCTGGGTTCCGCCTCGAACCTCTCCAGCCGGATCTCCCTGGGTCAGTCCGAGGCCCACCTCTTCGCCACCACCTGGGGCCGCCCCGCCCGGGAGGACGACGCCCTCCAGCACGGGGTCTACACCTACTTCCTGGTCCAGGCCCTCAACTGGGAGCAGAAGGCGGCGGACACCAACGGCGACGGGCTGGTCAGCGTCTACGAGGCCCACGACTTCGCCCGGGGGAAGACGGTGTCCTACACCCAGGCGGCCCAGGTGCCCGAGGCGTACTTCCGGGTCGTGGGCGAGCGGGACCTCTACCTCGTCGGCGACGTCACCCGGCGGGCGGCCACCGAGATGGGCCTGATCTACTTCTACGGCGACGGCACCTCGGAGTACGCTGACGCGAGCCTGTCGGTGGACGGCCGGTTCAAGGGCGCCTTCCCGGGCACCTACGCCATCCCCCCGGGGGAGCACCGGATCGCCATCCGGAGCGGCACGGGGAGGATGCTCTTCGACCGGGTGGTGGGGATCCAGGCGGGCTCCAGCGTGGTCGCCGACCGGCTCACGGGAGAGCCGCCCCCCCGCCGGGTGGCCGTCTCGGTGGCGGGGGGGGCCCGCTTCGCCCTGGACGAGGGGATGCTGGGCCTCACCGGTCGGTCGGTGCCGGGCCTGGAGGGGCGCGTGACCTTCCGGCCCGGGAACGGCCGGTGGAGCGGCCTGACGCTGGCGGCGGTGGGGGGATGGGGACGGACGGGCTCCCTGGCCGCCGACGGCGATCCCGCCGGGGACCGCCGCCGGGACCTGGGCTCCGTGGGGATCGCCCTGGGCTGGCGCTGGGACCGGCCCCGCTTCGGCTTCGGGATCGCGTGGAGCGCCCGCGCCCACTTTGCATCGGCCCTGCCCGGCGGGGAGGCGTCGTGCGGCGGAGCCGCCGGGTGCGACGGGTTCGCGTGGCCCTCCCAGGGCCTCCTGCTGGACCAGTCCCTCCCCCTCGTCCCGGGGCGCCTCGGCCTGGTCCTCTCCGAGGACCTCCAGCTCGCCCTGGTGGACGTCGGGGGGGGCGCGCGCTGGCTCAGCGCGTCGGCGGCGGTGAGGCTCGGCGTCGAGGTCGCCTTCTGACCCGGCGGATCGGCGCCGCGCGTCCCCCCTTCCGTAACAATCGACTCTCGCTCTTCGCCGCCGAGCGGCTAGACTGCGCAACGTGTCCGGCAGGCGGTGCGTCCTCCCGGCCGATTGAGGTCACGATGAGCGGATCCTCCCCGGGTTCGGGCCCACCGCCCGAACCGCCGGAAGTCCTCGTCTTTTCCGATGATCCGGCACTGGTTGAGCCCCTGGGATCCACCCTGGCGCGCATGGCGGTGGGGTCTCGCGCCTGCGCGACGGCGGACGAGGCCCTTTCCCTGCTGGCGAGGTCCCGCCCGTCGGTGGCGATGGTCGACCTGTCCGTGCCCGGGCCGGACCGCTGGCGGGTGCTCGCCGCCCTCAGGGGAGCCACCGGGGTTCCCCGGACCTCGGTGGTCCTGATCTCCCGGGATCTCCAGGACGCGAGGGCCGCCCGCCAGATCCTGCCCGATCCCTCGGTGCCCCTCCACGGCCCCGAGCAGGCCCTCCCCGCCCTGCTGAAGGCCTGGCACGAGCGGGACCGGCGCCCGGTTGCCTCTGCGCCCGTGCCCGTGCCCTCCCCGCTTCGCGGGACCCAGAACCCGTCGCGCCCCCCGGCGCTCCATGCCACGCCTCCCCCACGACCCAAGCCCCCCGGGCGGGAGCAGCGGCGGTTCCCCCGCCTCCCCGCGGACGCCCCGGCGACCCTGATGCAGGGGGCTGAGGCCTGGAAGGCGCGGGTGGCGGATGTGAGCGAGGGGGGGCTCGGCCTGGTGCTCGACGCCCGGAGCGCGCCCCGGGGGCGGGTCGGGCTCGTGGTCCACGGCGGCGACGGCGAGGCGCCGCCCATCGCGCGACTGGTCGCCGAGGTGAGGTGGGCCCGGGAGACCTCGGGGGCGCGGGATCGCGTCCGGATCGGGCTCGGGGATCCCCTGGTGGCCGGTGCCGCCATCGAGGGGGGGATGCGCGGCCTCGTCCGTACCATCGAACGGATGGCGGCGCCCCCGTCGCGCCCGGACGACCCCGGCGAGCCCCTGTGATCCACCCCCCCGGAGGGAGGGTCCCGTCACCCCCGGGGGCGAGGCCAGTGGTCGGAGATCCCCCGGACCAGGTCCATCGTCGACACGATGCCCACCACCCGCTCTCCCCGGGTGACGAGGAGGCGGTGGACGCCGGTCTCGGTCATCTGGCGGGCGATCTCGGTGATGGGGGCGTCGGCGTCCACGGTCAGGACCGTGCGACTCATGATGTCCTCGACCCGGGCGTCGGGGATCTCGCCGATCCAAGAGGCGTCGGGGGGAAGGATCTCGCCCCCCTCCGCGTAGCGCCGGTACCACTCCCCGGGTTCCCGCCCCGCTCCCTCCGCCTCGGCCCGCATGCGGCGCAGCAGGTCCGTGGCGCTGACCAGTCCCACCGGCCGGCCGTGGGCGTCGACCACGGGAGCCCCGTGGATGCGGTTCTCGGCCAGCAGGCCGGCCAGCTCCTCCAGGGTCATGTCGGGGCGGGCGGCGACGACGGCGTTGCTCATCAGGTGGGCGGCGGTGGGCGTCATGGGGAAGCTCCTGCGGGGGCCGGGGTGGGGGGCGGGTCCCGTCCCGGGCTCGCCCCGCGTTCCGTCCCCGACAGCAAAGCTAATGCTCCCCATCCCGACGCGCCCCCCGCGGCGCGCCCCCACCGATCCCCGGGGGTCTCCGCAGGTCCCACGCCATGGCCCAGGTGAGGCCCACGCGCTCCCCCGGGGAGCGGGAGGACGCCTTCCGCGTCCGCCACGCCGTCTTCTGCGAGGAGCAGCGCGTCCCGGTCGACCTGGAGAGGGACGAGCTGGACGACACCGCGACCCACTTCGTCGCCCTGGACGACCGGGGGGTGGTCGTCGGCACCGCCCGCCTCCACCCCTACCGGCCCGCGGGGACGGGGAAGGTGGGCCGGGTGGCGGTGCTGGCCGCCGCCCGGGGCCGCGGCCTCGGGCGGGCGCTGATGGGGGCCGTCGAGGAGGAGGCGGCGCGCGGCGGCTTCGTGGAGCTGGTGCTGGACGCCCAGGTGCAGGTGAGGGAGTTCTACCGGGACCTGGGCTACGTCGCGCGGGGGGAGGAGTTCCAGGACGCCGGGATCCCCCACGTCCGCATGGGGAAGCGGCTGGATCGGGGCTGAGGCGGTGCCGGAACCCGGCGGCGGCTCACCCCTTCGATTCCACTTTATCCAGTCTTTCCCGGAGCTTGCGGTTCTCCTCCCGCAGGCCGTCCAGGTCGCGGCGCAGGGACTCCAGCGCCTCGGGCTGGCGCTGCCCGTCCCGGATCGCGGCGATGGCCTCCTCCGCCATCTGCTTCAGCCGGCCGTCCCTCTCCCCCCGCTTGCGCTCCAGGGCGGGGATCGCGGCGGGATCGCCGGCCTCCTTCAGCGCGGCGATGGCGGCGCGGCGGACGTGCCAGAAGGGATCGGCGAGGAGGGCCTCCAGCCGCTCCCGGGCCGCCTCGCGGTCGGCGCGGTCCCGCAGGAAGGGCCCGAGGCGCCCCAGCGCCGTCGCCGCCCCCACCCGGGCGAGGGTGTCGCGGCCCCGCCGGCTCCACTCCAGGGCGGGGGCGAGGCCCCGGGGGTCCCGGAGGTGGGCGAGGCCGGCCAGGACGCCGCGCCGGATCACCTCGGCATGGCTGTCCCGGGACAGCGCGTCCTCCAGGGTGTCGAAGGCCCGCTCACCCCCGATCCTCCCCACCGTCTCGGCGAGCTCCGCCTCGACGAAGTACGAGGCGTCGCCGATCCGCAGGGCGTCGCAGGCGGCGGCCTGGACCTTCTCGTCCCCCCGCCACCCCGCGAGGGCCTTCGCAGCGGCGCGCCGCACCCGGGGGCTCTCGTCCCCGGTCAGGGCCGCCAGCAGGGCGTCCCGGGCCCGATCCCCCCGGACCGCCCCCAGGGCGGCGGCGATCCGCGCCCTCACCCCCCAGAACGCCTCCCGGCCCAGCGCCTCCACCAGGGCCGCCACCGAGCGGCCGTCCCCCTCCTTGCCGAGGGCGGCCACGGCGGCGATCCGCCCCAGGGGATCGGGATCCCGGGCCAGTACCGTCCGCCAGGCGTCGGCGGACTGCTCCACCTTCGCCTCGGCCACCGCCCAGCCCCCCGAGCCCACGACGAAGGCGCTCGGCGCCGCGGGTGCCGGGACCCACACGTCCTGCCGGGCCTCGGTGAGCCGGATCGCCAGGTCCCGGTGGCCCTCCCCCTCGAAGATCCGCACCGCGAGGGTGAGGTGGCGGGCGTCCTCGGGCTTCTCGATCCCCTCCTGTTCCACGCGGATCCGCAGCATCCCCGCCTTCTCGTCGTGCTCGCTGGAGGCCTTCAGGCGGGCGTGCCCCTCCCGGTAGATCCACTGGGCGAAGAAGCGCTCCAGCCCCAGGCCCGACGCCTCCTCCATGGCCCGCCGGAAGTCCTCGGTCTCCACCACCCCGCCCCGGTGGCGCTCCAGGTAGAGGCGCACGCCCCGCCAGAAGCGCTCGTCCCCCATCTCCTGCCGGAGCATGTGCAGGACGCACGCCCCCTTCTCGTAGAGGTGGCGGTCGAAGACCTCGATGGGCTCGCGGTACCGCCGCTGCACCAGGGGGCGGGAGTAGCGCCCGCCGTCCTCCTCCAGGTAGGCCTCGAAGGTGCCCAGGAGGTAGAGGCGGAGCTCGTCCTCGCCGAAGGCCCGGCCCTGGTACAGGCACTCCAGGTAGGTCGCCCAGCTCTCGTTCAGCCAGGCGTGGGCCCAGCTCCGGCAGGTCACCAGGTCGCCGAACCACTGGTGGGCCAGCTCGTGGCTCACCAGCGGCTCGCTGCGGAAGTCCAGGTGGGCGCGGTCGTCGTGGAAGGTGGTGGCGGTCAGGGTGGTGAGGGTGGTGTTCTCCATCCCGCCGAAGATGAAGTCCTCCAGGATCGCCTGGTCGTACTTGGAATAGGGGTAGGGGACGCCGGTCAGCTCCTCGAAGAACTCCACCATCTCCCGGGTGCGCCCGAAGGTGTTGCGGGCCCGGGCGTGCTCCCCGGGGGGGTAGAGCCAGCGGAGCCGCACGTCCCCGTGGCGCTCCTCCGCCTGGTCGAACACGCCCACCACCAGGGCCACCAGGTAGGCGGGCAGGGGCTGGTCGAACCGGTAGTGGAAGCGGTGCCAGCCCGGGTCGCAGGGGACGACCTCCAGCAGCTCGCCGTTGGACACGGCCATGAGCCCCTCGGGCACCTCGGCGACGACCTCGACGGTGTGCTTCATCGAGGGATCGTCGAAGCAGGGGAACCAATAGCGGCTGTCCTCGTCCTGGCCCTGGGTCCACGCCTGCCAGGCGCGGTCGGGCTCCTCGTCGGTGGGGGCGACGAAATAGAGTCCCGCCTCGGGGGCGCCGGAGTAGTCGACCTCCACCAGGACCTCCCCCCCTTCCGCCAGCGGGCCGGGGAGGGAGATCCTCAGGTCGTGCCCGCGGTGGACGAAGGGGGCGGGCTCCCCGCCTGCCCGCACCGCCGAGACGTCCAGGTCGGCGGCGTGGAGGGTGAGGGCCGTCAGAGGGGCACCCTGGGCCGCCACGCGGTGGGCGACGGTGCCCCGGACGGAGCGGGACTGGAGGTCCAGGCGGACGTCGATGCGGCTGTGGCGCACCCGGAAGGGGTGGTCGCAGACGTAGTGGTCCACCGCCCCGGGCAGGGCGAAGGGGCGGCGGGACGCCCGCCGATACTCCACCGCCGACCCTCGCTCCTGCACTCGGGATCCCCGCGACGCCATCGTGCCTCCCCCGGGCGGAGGCCGCCCGCCGGATGTCCGTCCTCGCCTCCCCCGGGCCCACGCCGGGCGGCGGAAGCGGGACATTATAGCTAGAATGCCCCCCGCCGCCGGGTGCGGAGCCGTCCCTGTCGCTCCGGAGCCGGCCGAGGGCACCATGATCTCCGTCGATCGAGCCATCGATCTCGTCCTCGCCCAGGTCCGCCCGCTGGAGGCGGAGCGGGTGCCGCTGCTCCGGGTCCGGGGCCGGGTCCTGGCGAGGCCCGTCGCCGCCCCCCGGGACCAGCCCCCCTGGGACAACACCGGACTCGACGGCTTCGCGGTGCGGGCCGAGGACGTCGCCGGGGCGTCCCCCGGCACGCCGGTCCTCCTGGACGTGGTGGACACCGCGGCGGCGGGCACGGTCAGCCGGGCCGTCGTCGGGCGGGGCCAGGCGGTGCGGATCATGACCGGGGCCCCCATGCCCCGGGGCGCCGACTCCGTGGTGATGGTGGAGAGGACGAGGGGGGGGCCCCAGGCGACGCGGATCGAGGTCCTGGACGCGGTCCAGGCGGGGAACGCCGTGCGCCGCCGGGGCGAGGACCTGCGGGAGGGGGAGGTGGTGCTGGAGGAGGGCACCCTCCTGAGGGCCGGGGAGGTGGGGATCGCCGCCGCCGTCGGCCTCCCCCACCTGGAGGTCCACCGCCGCCCGGTGGTGGGGGTCCTGTCCACCGGGGACGAGCTGGTGGAGCCCGGCGGCGAGCTCCCCGAGGGGTCGATCTTCTCCTCCAACTCCTACTCCCTCATGGCGATGATCGAGGAGGCCGGGGGCGAGCCCCTCTACCTGGGGATCGGCCGGGACGAGCCCCTGGACCTGGAGCGGCGGCTCCGGGCCGGCATGGAGGTCGCCGACGCCGTCGTGACCTCGGGGGGGGTGAGCGCCGGGGACTTCGACTACGTCACCGACGTTTTCCGGCGGATGGGCGGCGACATGCACTTCCACAAGGTCGCCATGCGGCCGGGCAAGCCCGTCGCCTTCGGCACCCTGGCGGGCCGCCCCCTCTTCGGGCTGCCGGGCAACCCGGTCTCCTGCATGGTGGGCTTCGCGCTCTACGTGCGCCCCGCCTTGTTGGCGATGCAGGGGCGGCGGGACCCGCACCTCCCCTCGGTGTCCGCCGAGCTGGACCACGCCGTCCGCGGCAAGCGGGGGATGCGGGTCTTCCTGCGGGGCATCCTGAGGGAAGAGGAGGGCGGGGCGAGGGTCCGCACCACGGGGCCCCAGGGCTCGGGGATCCTGCGCTCCATGGCCCTGGCCAACGCCCTGATCGTGGTCCCCGAGGAGGTGGACGAGTTGCCGGAGGGGGCCGCCGTCCGGGCGCTCCGCCTCGACTCCTTCCCCGAGGGGGCCCGGGCGCACGGCCACCTCGGGGGGATCGGGGAGGTCGCCCCGTGAGGCTGCCCCCCGTCGTCTCCTTCGTCGCCCCCAGCGGCACCGGCAAGACCACCCTCCTGGAGCGCCTGATCCCCGAGCTGCGCCGCCGCGGGCTCCGGGTGGCGGCGGTCAAGCACGACGCCCACCGCATCGAGATCGACCGGGAGGGCAAGGACACCTACCGGATGAGGCAGGCCGGCGCGTCACCGGTGGTGATCAGCTCCCGGGAGGGCTACGCCGCCTTCGGCGACCTGGACGGGGAGTGGCCCCTGCTGGACGTCGTCGCCCGCTTCGCCGGCGCCGCCGACCTCGTCCTCACCGAGGGGTACCGCCGCACCGACCTGGCGAAGGTGCTCGTCCACCGCGCCGCCCGGGGGCGGGACCCCTCCTGGGTCCTGCCCGACGGCATCTTCGCCGCCGCCACCGACGTCCCCCTGGGGATGGGCCTGCCGGAGGTCCCCCTGGAGGACCCCGTGCCCCTGGCGGACCTCCTGTGCGCCCGCTTCGGCCTCGGGGCCTCCCCCGCGGTCCCGGTGCCGGCGACGCCGGTGGTGCTGGTGGGCGGGGCCTCGCGGCGCATGGGGAGCGACAAGGCGTGGCTGGACCTCGGGGGCCGCCCCGTCCTGCCCGAGCTGGTGCGCCGCCTGGGCGAGGCCACCTCGCGCCCGGCGCTGGTCGTCGCCCGGGAGGGTCAGGACCTCCCCCCCGTGGACGCCCGGATCGTGCGGGACCTCCGTCCCCGCCAGGGGCCCCTCGGCGGCCTCCTCACCGCCCTCGCGGCGATGGACGAGGCCCGGGCGGTGGTGGTGGCCTGCGACCAGCCCTTCGTGATCCCCGAGTCGATCCGCATACTTATGAGCCGATCCCCCCACGCCGACGCCGTCCTCATGGAGAGGGGCGGCCGCCTGGAGCCCCTCCCGGGGGTCTACGCCGCCTCCTGCGTCCCCGCGGTCCACCGGGCCCTCCTCGCCGGCGAGCGGCGCATGGACGGCTTCCTCGGGGCGGTGCGGGTCGAGGCCGTGCCCGAGGCCGACTGGCGCCCCGCCGATCCCGAGGGCGCCAGCTTCCTGAACCTGAACTCCCCCGAGGACCTCCGGGCCGCCGAGGCCCGGGCCGCCGGCGCGCCTCCTTCTTCGGAGCTCTAGGGGGAGCGCTCGTCCAGGAAGGGAATCTCCGCACCCGGCCGCGGTCCTTGAGATCCGGCGCGCGGTACACTACCTTGCGCGCCCCCGAAAGGACCGCCCCATGGACCACTCCCCGCCGCCGAGGCTCGGCGCCGCGGCCGTCAGCCTCTCCTTCCTCCTCGCCGTCCTGCTGGCCGCCACCCCCGCCGGTGCCGGGGGAGGGCCGGACGCCTACGGCTACACCTGGAAGTGGTCCACCGATGCCGGCGGTCCCGCGTACGATCCGGCCGGCGGCTCCACGTCGATCTCCCTCGCCGATCCCGACGACGGGTGCTCCTCCCCCCTCTCCCTCGGCTTCACCTTCCCCTTCTACGGCGAGACCTACACCGAGGTCTCCGCCTGCGCCAACGGGGCGCTGACCTTCGGAGCCGTGGCCGAGTACGCCAACACCGCCCTCAGCGCGGTGGTGGAACCGCTGATCGCCCCCTACTGGGACGACCTCGTCGGGGACGCCGACGACCTCTGGGCCTCCACGACGGGGAGCGCCCCCAACCGGACCTTCGTGGCCGAGTGGCGGGACGTGGGCCGTTACGGCCTCGGGACCACCGACGGGGCGACCTTCGAGGTCAAGCTTCACGAGGGCGGGACCGTCGAGTTCCACTACACGGACGTCACCTTCGGAAACGCCACGTACGACTCCGGCCTCTCCGCGACCGTGGGGATCGCCTCGGGGATCTCGGGGGAGTCCCTGCAGGTGTCGTACAACTCCGCCTCCCTGGTCGCCTCCCGGGCCATCGCGTTCTACCCGCCCGCCGCGGGGGGGATCGCCCCCGGGGACCTGGTGATCACCGAGATCATGTACGACCCCTCGGCGGTCGCCGACGAGGCCGGCGAGTGGTTCGAGCTGTACAACACCACCGGTGCCACCCTGGACCTGGCGGGCCTCGAGGCGAGCGACGAGGTGGGCTCCACCATCACCGTGGCCGGATCCGTCACCGTCCCGGCCCACGGCTACGTCGTGCTGGGGCGCAACGCCGCCACCGCCGCCAACGGTGGCGTGCCCGTCGCCTACGGCTACGGGAGCGCGCTGGCCCTCAACAACGACGGGGACTGGCTGGTGTTGACCCACGGCGGCGTGGAGATCGACCGGGTGGAGTACGAGCCATCCGCGGGCTTCCCCGATCCCAGCGGGGCCTCCATCCAGCTCGATCCGGCCCACCTCGATCCCGGCGACAACGACGTCGGCGCGAACTGGTGCGTCTCGACGATCACATACGGCGCCGGGGACGAGGGCACGCCGGGGGCGGCGAACGAGTCGTGCGCGGGCGAGGTGGACGCCGACGGGGACGGGTACGGCGAAGACGACGACTGCGACGACGGCGATCCCACGGTCCACCCCGGGGCCTCCGAGTCCTGCGACGGGGTCGACGAGGACTGCGACGGCACCGTGGACGAGGGCTTCGACACCGACGGGGACGGGTGGACCACCTGCGAAGGGGACTGCGACGGGGGCGACGCCACGGTCCACCCCGGCGCCTCCGAGACCTGCGACGGCGACGACGAGGACTGCGACGGGTCGGTGGACGAGGGCTTCGACACCGATGGGGACGGGTGGACCACCTGCGAGGGGGACTGCGACGACACCCGCGCCTCCGTGAAGCCAGGGGCGGCGGAGACCTGCAACGCCCGGGACGACGACTGCGACGGCACCGCCGACGAGGGCTTCGACGTGGACGGGGACGGGTGGACCACCTGCGAGGGGGACTGCGGCGACGCGAACGCCAACGTCCACCCGGGCGCCACCGAGCTGTGCGACGGGCTGGACAACGACTGCGACCCGGGGACGACGGAGCACGTCGACAACGACGGCGACGGGCAGTCCGGCTGCGCCGGGGACTGCGACGACACCGATCCCGGCAACTTCGTCGGCGGCACCGAGGTCTGCGACGGCGGGGACAACGACTGCGACGGCGCTGTGGACGAGGGGATCGACGGCGACGGCGACGGCTCCCCCTGCGCCGACGACTGCGACGACTCCGAGCCCGACGCCTTCCCGGGCGCCGACGAGGACTGCGCCGACGGGATCGACAACGACTGCGACGGGTGGACGGACTCCCAGGACTCCGACTGCGGGGGCGGCGACGACGACACGGCGGACGACGACACGGCGGACGACGACACGACGGGGGACGACGACACGACGGGGGACGACGACACGACGGGGGACGACGACACCGCGGACGATGACACGGCGGGGGACGACGACACGGCGGGGGACGACGACACCGCGGACGACGACGCCGCCGGGGACGACGACGCCGCGGGGGACGACGACGCCGCGGGAGACGACGATACCGACGATGAGGGAGATCGCTTGGTCTCCTGCCGGTGCTCGTCCGCGGCGGCCCCGAGCCCGGGGTTGGGGGGGGCGATCGGCCTGCTGGCGCTGGCGGGGTCGAGGCGCCGGTCCCGGCAGTAGCCGCGCATCCCCCCCAATGGACCCCCCGATGAAGACCGTCGCCCTGGTCACCGCCGCGGCTGCCCGGGACCTCGACGAGGACCTCGCCCCCCTCGCCTCCTCCCTGGAGGGACGGGGCCTGGAGCCGGCGGTGGTCGCCTGGGACGATCCTCGGGTGGCCTGGGGGGACTTCGCCGGCGCGGTGGTGCGCTCGACCTGGGACTACGCCCCGCGCCGTGACGCATTCGTCGCCTGGGCCGAGGCGGTGGGGAAGGAGGTCCGCCTGTTCAACCCCCCGCCGGTGCTCCGGTGGAACACCGACAAGCGCTACCTGGCGGACCTGGCCGCCCGGGGGATCCCTGTGGTTCCAACCCGCTGGATCCTTCCCGGCCAGCCCGTCTCCCTGCCCGAGGACGGCGCGCCCTTCGTGGTCAAGCCCGCGATCTCGGCGGGGGCCTGGGACACCGCCCGCTACGCTCCGGGGGAGGAGGCGCGGGCCCACCATCACGTCGCCCGCCTGCTGGCCGAGGGGCGCACGGTGATGGTCCAGCCCTACCTGGGGAGGGTCGACACCTCGGGGGAGACCGGCCTGGTCTACGTGGACGGCGCCTTCAGCCACGCCATCCGCAAGGGCGCGATCCTGCGGCCCGGCACGCGGGTGGTGGGGGGCCTGTACGCCGAGGAGCGGATCGAGGCCCGCGTCCCCACCACCCGGGAGAGGGCCCTCGCCGAGCGCGTCCTGTCGCTGCTTCCGGACCTCGTCCCCGGGGCCCCGGAGCCCCCCCTGTACGCCCGGGTCGACCTCATCCCCTCCGAATGCGGTCCCGTGCTGCTGGAGTTGGAGCTGACCGAGCCCTCCCTGTTCCACGCGCTGGGCCCGGGCTCTGCGGGCCGGCTGGCGCGGGCCATCGAGGGGCGCGTGGGCTGAGCCCCTCACCCCCCGCCCTGGTCCTCCGCCGCCAGCACCCACTTCTGCCCCGCGGCGACCCCCTCGGCGACCAGCGCGGTGCCGTCCGGGAGGCGGGCCTCCACCCGGTCGGCGACCTCGGCGGTGCCCAGGCCGAAGTGGACCACCGGGGGCGAGGAGCCCAGGGCGGAGCGGGAGCCGCCGTCGATCTCCCGGCGCAGGGTGCGGTCCCCCACGGTCACCGTCACCGTGGCGCCGACGCCGTGGACGTTGCCGGTGCCGGGCAGGTGGACGGCCACGTCCAGCCAGGTGCCGGCGGTGCACTCGGGCCGGGAGAGGTTCAGGCGGGGGGTGCCGCCCATCACGCCCGTGAGGACGTCGGGGGTGCCGTCGCCGTTGAAGTCGGCCACGGCGTAGGAGCGGGAGGAGGCGGGATCGGCGAGGTCCAGGGGCGGGCCCGCGGGCACCAGGCCCCCCTCGCTCCCCCACAGCAGCACGTCGGGCTGGGCCTCGGCGTTGGAGAAGTTGGAAGAGACCAGTCCCTCCATGTGGCCGAACTGCACCAGCACGTCCTCGCGGCCGTCGTTGTCCAGGTCCTCGAACACGGCGTTCCAGGCGACGTCGTGCTCGGCGGTGGCGAGGGCGTCCAGGCCGTAGGCGGCGGTGGACTCGAAGAACTGCCAGGGTCCGGTGGCCTGGAGGAACACGATCCCGGGCATGGAGGGGACGATGACGTCCCGGTCCCCGTCGCCGTCGGCGTCCCCGAAGGCGATGGCCATGCTGCACTGCACCACGTCCAGGCCCGCCTCGGCGCCGACCTCCACGAAATTCCAGCCGCCCTCGCCGTCCGGGCCGTCGTTGCGGAAGACCACGCCGGGCAGCACCCAGGCCCCCAGGTCGTTGGGGATGGACAGATCGAGGTCGGAGTCGCCGTCGAGGTCGGTCCAGGCCACCTGCATGGAGGGCCCGTGGAGGGTGCCCGGGGGAAGCAGCGCGGTGGCGTCCTCGAAGGTGCCGTCGCCGCGGCTGCGCAGCAGGCGGTTGCCGTCCCCCACCGCCAGGCCCAGGGCCATCTCGGCGGGCTCCCCCGGGTAGTAGTAGCTGGCGACGGCCAGGTCCAGGTCCGAGTCGCCGTCGAAGTCGCCCCAGGCCCCGCCCATGTCCCGGCGGAGCACCCCGTCGTCCACCCCCGACTCCACCGAGACGTCCTCGAAGGTGCCGTCCCCACGGTTGCGGAAGAGGCGGGATCCCCCCGAGCGGAGCACCAGCAGGTCCATGTCCCCGTCGCCGTCGTGGTCCGCCGAGGAGGCGCCGTTGACCCTCCCCTCGGGCACGTCCACCCCCGCGGCGGCGGCCACGTCCTCGAAGGTCCCGTCGGCCCGCCCCCGGTAGAGGGCGCTGGGGCCGGCCTGGTTCCCCGCGAAGGCGTCCAGGATCCCGTCCCCGTCGAAGTCGGCGACGGCGATCCCTCCCCCCATCTGCCCGTCGAGCTGGGTGGTGGTGCCGAGCCCCTGGACGGCGTGAAGGCCGATCTCCGTCGACAGCCGGTCCCACCGCGGCCCCCCGGCGCACCCCTCGATCACCGTGTCGTCGTCGCCGGGTCCGCTGTCGTCGTCGGATGAGGCGTCGTCGTCGTCGAACGCGGCGTCGTCGTCCCCCCGGGGCTGCTCGTCGAAGTCCGAGGGAGGACAGCCCAGCGCCAGCGCCAGCGCGGCGGCACCCCACGGGCGGGGCGACGGGGCCTTGGCCCCCCGGCCGCGGGCGGGCGTCGGGGGAGGGGGGATCACGCCTCCTCCTCCGCCCCCGCCTCGCCGCCGACCCCCCGGCCCTCGCCCTCGGCGGCGGGGTGCACCAGCAGGTAGCGGGCGGGCTCGCGCCCGACGCTCTCGGCGGCGAGGTGGTAGCGGGCGATCAGGCGGTGCTGGATCCGGCGCACCGCCGGGCGCCGGGGGGTCAGCGGGACCTCCACCCCCTCACTGAGGACCCGCTGGACGGCGCCCTCCGCCTCCCGGACCGCCTCCTTCACGTCCTCGGAGTCCAGCTCGGCCATGGCCAGGAAGGCGTTCTGGAGCAGGCGCCGGAGCTGGGCGGTGGTGTCGTTCTTCACCAGGTGGACGGGCGCCCCCGTGGACCGGGCGATCCGCTCGAACCGCAGGTCCGCGGCGCGGGAGCGCAGGGCGACGATCATGTCCGCCTGCTCGGGGCGCGCGACGATCCGGGCCTTGACCCGCACGTCGCGGATGGCCCGGTCCAGGCTGTCGGGGCTGACGGCGTAGGGGTAGATCCGGACGATCCCCCCCTCGGGCTCCGGGGCGAGGGCGGGCAGGGGCGCCGGGGCGGCGCCGGGGCGGCGGGTGGGGGGCCTCTCCTCCCGCTCCAGCGTCCCCTCCGGCGTCCGGATCCGGCGCTCCCCGCCGGGCTCGATCCCCGCCAGCACCCGGTCCACCGCCACCGCCGTGTCCCGGTGCACCAGCACCTCGTCCCGGTCGGCCATCTCCACCACCACGTCGAAGGTGGGGGGAGCGCGCCGCTCGCTGGTGGTCTTGGGGGTGCCCCGCCGCCGCGCCTCCTCGTCGGAGAGGGTGACGGTGTGCACGCCCCCCACCAGGTCGGAGAGGGTGGGGTTCAGGACGAGGTTCTCCAGGGTGTTGCCGTGGGCGGTCCCGATGAGCTGCACCCCGCGCTCGGCGATGGTGCGCGCCGCGGTCGCCTCCTCCTCGGTGCCGATCTCGTCCACGATGACCACCTCGGGCATGTGGTTCTCCACCGCCTCGATCATCACCGCGTGCTGGCGCTCGGGCCTCGGCACCTGCATCCGCCGGGCGCGGCCGATCCCGGGGTGGGGGATGTCGCCGTCGCCGGCGATCTCGTTGGAGGTGTCGATGACGATGACCCGCTTGCCCAGGTCGTCCGCCAGGACCCGGGCCGCCTCCCGCAGCTTGGTGGTCTTGCCGATCCCCGGCCTCCCCAGGATCAGGGTGTTCTGACCGGTCTCCACCAGGTCCCGCACCAGGTCGATGGTCCCGAAGATCGCCCTCCCGACCCGGAGCGTCAGGCCCACCACCCGCCCCTTGCGGTTGCGGATGGCCGAGATCCGGTGGAGGGTGCGCTCGATCCCCGCCCGGTTGTCCTCGGTGAAGTCGCCGATCTGGGCGAGCACGTGGCCGAGCTGCTCGGCGGTGACCGGGGACTCCCCCAGGGCCTCGACCCGGTCCGGCAGGCGGGCCTCGGGGATCCGGCCCAGGTCCATCACCACTTCCGTCAGGGACTCCAGCGGCAGCCGCCGGACCTCCCGCTGCACCTCCCCCGGCAGGACGGCGACCAGCAGGTGGACGTCGTCGCCGACGGCATCGGTGGTGGGATCGGCGCTCTTCTTCGACCGGGCCATCGGGGGTCACGCCGGGGTCGGCCGGCCGCGGGGTGGGCCAGGAGGCGTCACCATCCTACTCCTTCCGGCACTCGGCGAGGGGGCCCGCCCACTCCGCCAGCAGCGCGGCGCGGACCCCGGGATCGGCGCGGCTCGCCAGCAGGCGGTCCTTGTCGACCCGCAGCACCGCCGACTGGTGGCCTCCCCGGGCCAGGGCGCAGTCGACCCGCACCTCCCAGGGGCCGTCCCGGGGCTCCACCTCGAACAAGAAGCCGGCGAGACCGAGGGCGTCCAGGAGCATCCCCGCGGCGACGGTCGCGCCCTGCAGCTCGCTGGCGGAGAGCGGCATGGGCACCCCTCCTCCCGCCCGGACTCCTTCAAACTGCGCCCCCCTCCCCGCGCCGTCCAGCGGGCCCGCCGGTCTGGCGGGGGGGGCCGGCGTCCACTATGCTGGAGGCGGACCCCGCCCCCCGATCCGACCCTCCCGGGGCCGTCCCCCTCTCCGCGCCCATGAACTACTGGCGGACCCGCCTTCCCCTCCTGCTCGCCACCCTGCTCGCCGCCTCCCTCCCCGGCTGCGCGCCCGATGAGCCCGCGGACGACGACTCCGCCCCCGCGGACGACGATACCGGGGCCGACGACGATACCGGCGACGACGACACGGCCGACGACGACATCGCCGACGACGATACCGGCGACGACGACACCGCCGACGACGACACCGCCGCCGACGATGACACCGCGGACGATGACACCGCGGACGACGACACGGCGGACGACGATACCGCGGACGATGACACCGCGGACGACGACACGGCGGACGACGATACCGGCGACGACGATACCGGCGACGACGATACCGGCGACGACGACACGGCGGACGACGACACCGCCGGCGACGACGACACGGCGGACGACGACACCGCCGCCGACGACGACACCGCCGATGACGACACCTCCCCCGGGGAGGACGCCGACGGGGACGGCTTCTACACCCCCTCCGACTGCGACGACGGGGACGCGGGGGTCCACCCCGGCGCGGTGGAGACCTGCGACCACGTCGACGAGGACTGCGACGGCGTCGTGGACGACGGGTTCGACGTGGACGACGACCACTACACCGTCTGCGAGGGGGACTGCGACGACTCCAATCCCCTCCGCTACCCGTTCCGGCTCGAGGTCTGCGACGGGATCGACCAGGACTGCGACGGCGTCGTGGACGACGGGTTCGACGTCGACGGCGATGGCCACACGCTGTGCGGGGGGGACTGCGACGACGGCGACGGCGGGGTCCACCCGGGCGTCCCCGAGGTTTGCGACGGCGTCGACGAGGACTGCGACGGGGTCGTGGACGATGGGTTCGACGCCGACGGCGACGGCCACACCACCTGCGGCGGCGACTGCGACGACGCCCACCCGGGGGTCCATCCCGGGGCCGCCGAGGCCTGCGATCTGCGGGACCAGGACTGCGACGGGGCCGTGGACGAGGGCTTCGACGCCGACGGGGACGGCTACACGTCCTGCGGGGGGGACTGCGACGACGCCCGCCCCGGTTCCCACCCGGGGGCGACGGAGATCTGCGACGGCCTGGACCAGGACTGCGATGGGGCCCCCGACGACCCCTTCGACGCCGACGGCGACGGACACATGCCCACCGGGATCTGCCCGGACGACCTCGCCTCGGACTGCGACGACGGGGACGCCACCATCTACGAGGGGGCCCCCGAGGCGTGCCGGAACGGCGTGGACGACAACTGCGACGGCGTCGCCGACGACTGCGGCGTGGTGGGGCTCGGCTCCCTCGCCTCGGCCGCCGCCCGGTTCACCGGCGAGACCCTCAACGACGGATCCGGGAGCGTCGTCGCCTCCGCGGGAGACGTGAACGGCGACGGCTACGGGGACGTGATGTTGACCGCCCCCTACAACGACGGCGGGGCCACCAACGGGGGCACCGTGTACCTGGTCCTCGGGCCGGTGGGGGGATCCGTCGACCTCTCCCTCGCCGACGCACGGATCCAGGGGGCCGTCAACCAGCTCGCCGGGACCTCGGCGGCCGGCCTGGGAGACACCAACGCCGACGGCATGGACGACCTGGTGATCGGCGCCCCCGGGGACGGTGCGGGCGGGACCGGCGCCGGGGCGGCCTACCTGGTGCGCGGGCCGGTCTCGGGGACGGTGGTGCTGGCCGGCGCCGGCCGGAAGCTCACCGGGGAGAACGCCGGGGACGCGGCGGGGAGTGCGGTGGCGGGGGCGGGGGACGTCAACGGGGACGGCCGGCCGGACCTGCTGGTGGGAGCCCCGTTCCGGGACGGGCCGGCCTACGATGGCGGGGCGGCCTACCTGGTGCACGGCCCGCTCCTGGCGTCCATGGACCTCTCGGCGGCGGACGCGATCCTGACCGGCGAGGCGGACGGAGACATGGCGGGCTACGCGGTGGCGGGCGCCGGGGACGTGGACGGCGACGGGTACGCCGACGTGCTGGTGGGCGCCCCCGGCGAGGGGGGAGGCCGGGGCGCCGTCTACCTCGTCCGCGGCCCGGTCTCGGGGACGTTGTCCCTGGCCGACGCCGCCGCCCGCCTCACCGGCGAGGCCGCGGGCCACCAGGCGGGGGTGGCGATCTCGTCGGCGGGGGACTTCGACGGCGACGGCTACGGCGACGTGGCGGTGGGGGTGCGGGAGGCCGGCGACGCCGGGTCCGGGCGCGTGTACGTCTTCTTCGGCCCCCTGAGCGGCGCCCACTCCCTCGCCGCGGCGGACCTGGTGCTGGTGGGGGCCGCGGACTACGACGCGGCGGGGATCTCCGTCGCCGCCGCGGGGGACCTCAACGGCGACGGTTACGGCGAGCTGCTGGTGGGGGCCACCGGCTCCGATCTCGGCACCTCCGAGGCCGGCGCGGCCTTCGTGGTCTACGGCGGGGTCCAGGGCGTCTTCGACCTCGGCGGCGCCGACGCCATCCTCACGGGGGGCGCCTCGGGGGACTCGGCGGGGGTGTCGGTGGCGTCGGCCGGCGACGTGAATGCGGACGGCTGCCCCGACCTCCTCATCGGCGCCTCGGGCCAGGACGACGGCGGGTTCAACGCGGGGATGACGTACCTGGTCCTCTGCGACCGGTGAGGGCGATGGGCGTCCGCCCCGGTTCGTGGGGGGTGGCGCGGCCCTTTACTCCGCCCCCTGGCCCGGGCAGGATCCCGGGCTCCCATGACCGAGATCCCCGGCGCGCCGACGATCCCCCCCGGACCCCCTCCCGCTCCCGCGGCCCTGCTGCGGGAGTGGCGCTGGAGCGCCGCCCGGGGGGCGCTCACCGATCCGCTGTTCGTCGCCACCGTCCTCGCCTGCGGGGCGGCGGCGGCTGCCGTGGCGGGGGGTTGGGCGGACGCCCTGGCCGGCCGGGTGGGGCCGTCCCTCGCCGCCCTCGCCGTGGCCGCGGCGGGGGCCGTCGCCGCCGCCGCCGCCGCGGGGATCGCCGAGGGGCTCCTCTTCCGGGTCGCCGAGAATGCGCTGCTGCTCACCCTCCCCCTGCCCGACGACGACCTCTTCGCCGCCCGGGCCGCCGAGGCGAGGTGGTGGGCCTCCCCCCTCGCCTTCGTGCTCGCCTGCGCCGCCGCCGGGGCCGCGGGATGGACGGTCGGCCTCGCCGCCGGCCTCGCCGCCGGGGTGGCCGCCCCCGCCCTGGGGTTCGGCACGGCGGCGGCAGCCCGGAGCCGCGGGCGCTCCGTCGGGGTGGCGATGGGCGCGGCCCTGGCGCTGGGGGCGGCCCCCGGCCTCCTCGTCGCCGCGGCCCTCCCCCTCCCGGCCTCGCCCCGGGCGGCGGCGGCGGTCGCGCTCACCTGGGCGGTGGGCCTCGGGACCCTGGCGGCGGGGCGGAGCGCCTGGCGGGAGGGGGGGCGGCGCGCGGCGGCCCAGCCCGCGGCGGCCCGCCCCCGGGGCACGGCGTGGCGGGTGCTGTCGGGGCTCCTGGCCGCGCTGCCGGCGCCCGTCCGGGTGCGGCTGGTGAGGGACGCCACCCTCCTGCTGGCGGGTGCGTCCCCCCGGGCCCTCCTCACCGCCCTGCTGGCCCTCTCGATGCTGCCTTTCGCGGCGCGGGACTTCGCCGCCTGGGACCCCGGGGAGGGGGCCCTGGCCTGGCACCTCCAGTGGTTCCGGTGGCTCACCGCGGGGGGCGCCGTGCTCTCGTTCGGCTGGGGGCTGGACCTGATGGAGGCCCGGGCGCCGGGACTCGTGCTGGAGCGCACCGCCCCCCGCCGCGCCGCCCCGGCCCTGTGGGCGTCGGCGATCCTCGCGTTCGCCGCGGTCTTCGCCTGGGGGGGCGCGCTGCTCGCCGTCGCCGCCCCCGGCCGCCCCCCCTACGGCGCGGGTCGGCTGGCGCTGGAGTCGGCGGTCTTCGCCGCCTCCCTCGCCCACTTCGCCGCCGCCTTCGCCCTCCAGCGCTTCGACGGGCGGAGGGTCTCGGGGGCCTTCGCCTTCCTGCCCGGCGTGCTGGCCATCGGGGTGCTGGTGGCGCTGGCCCTCCACGTCCACCCCCTGGCGGGGCTCCTCTACTTCGCCGTCGCCCCGGGGATGGGCGCCCAGGCCCGGGCGGCGTGGGAGCGGCTGGAGGTCCCGGGATGAGCGCGCCGGCCCTGGAGATCGCCGCCGTCAGCCGCCGCTACGGCGCCGTCCAGGCGCTGGACGGGGTGTCCCTGGAGGTGGCCCCGGGGGAGGTCGTCGCCCTGATGGGGGCCAACGGCTCGGGCAAGAGCACCCTCAACAAGGTCGTCGCCGGCCTGCTGCGCCCCGACCACGGGCGGGTGGCGATCGGCGGCCACGACGTGGTCGAGCAGGGCCCCGAGGCGAGGCTGCGCCTCGGCTACATGCCGGAATTCCCCTTTCTTTACAAGCACTTGTCCGCGTGGGAGCACCTGCGGTTCGTCGCCGGGCTCCGGGGGCTGCCGGGGGAGGCCGCCCTGGAGCAGGGCCGGAGGCTGCTGGAGGTGCTGGACCTCGCCGCCGAGGCGTCCCGCCCGGTGCGGGGGTACAGCCAGGGCATGTCCCGCAAGGTGGCGCTGGCGATGGCCCTGCTGGGGCACCCGGAGCTCACGCTGCTGGACGAGCCCACCAACGGCCTCGATCCGCCGTCGATCCGCCTGGTCCGGGAGATCGTGCTGGGCCTGAAGGCCCGGGGGCGCGCGGTGCTGGTGTCCACCCACGTCGCCGACTTCGCGGCGCGCTGCGCCGACCGGATCGCCGTGCTCTCCCGGGGACGCCTGGTCGCCGCCGGCACCCTGGAGGAGCTGCGGGCGACCGCGGCGCTGCCGGGAGCGCCCCTGGAGGAGGTGTACTTCGCGCTGGTGCCGGCCCCCACGCGGGAGGTGGGGGCGGCGCTGGATGGGGGCTGAGGGAGGGGGACGGTGGAGAGGGAGGCGGGGACCAGGAGGAAGCGCGCTCAGCCCCAGCAGGACTTCGCCGCGCCCACGGTCATGGAGGCGGCCTCGATGTCGCTGCAGTCGCCGCTCTGGATGACGTCCGTCGCGCACTCGAAGGCGACGTCGTAGCTGCCGTCGTCCTCGGCACAGAGGCTCTCGGGGTCCAGGTAGCCCGTGATGTCGTAGCCCGCCTCGGCGTAGCAGGCGATGTAGGCGTCGTAGAACGCGAGGCAGGCGGCCCCGGGGGGAGAGGTGTCGTCGTCGCCGGTGGTGTCGTCGTCGCCGGTGGTGTCGTCGTCGGCGGCGTCGTCGTCGGCGGCGTCGTCGTCGGCGGCGTCGTCGTCGCCGGCGATGTCGTCGTCGCCCCAGTCGTCGTCGGCGTCGTCGTCGCCGCCGCCCCCACCGCCCCCACCGCCGCCGATGGGGCTGCCCTCGACGTCGACGCCGAAGTCGCCATCGATGGAGGCGTGGGGGTTGCCGCCAGGACCGTCGTCACCGTGGTCCTGGCGGTTGACGCAGGCCGCCAGCAGGACGAGTCCGAGCGCGAGGGCGGGGACGAGCGAGAGGCGGATGGGTGCCATGGCGCGAGTCCTCCTGCCCGACTCAGTCGGGGATGATGAAGGTGAGGTCGGCGCGGGAGAAGAACCCGCCGCCCTGCTCCTGGGAGACCAGGAGGCCGCCCGCGGTGACGTCCAGCACGACCTTCTCGAAGGGCAGCGAGAAGCCGCCCGCGGCGCTGAGCGAGTTGCCCGCGGCCCCGCTCAGTGAGGCGGAGGCGATCTGGTCGATGCCGTTGTCGTTCTCGTGGGTGTAGCTCCCCAGGAGGGCCGACGTGGCGAGGCCAGCCCGGATGGCGCCCCGGAGCCACAGGTTCTTCAGGACCTTCCCCTCGGCGCCGATGGACGCGATGGGGGCGCGCACCGAGGTGGAGCGCCCGACGGAGCGGCTGTAGGACTCGTCCTCGCCGCTCTCGGTGGTCAGGGTGGTGGAGTCGATCTCCGCCGAGAGGGTGCCCACCACCCGGAACTCGTCGTTGGGGGCGTACTCGATGCCCACGCCCACCGTCGCCGACACCGAAGCGACGTGGTAGAGGAACTCGTCCTCGAGGGGGTTGTCGTCGAGGCGGTCCACGTACTTGGGCATGCCGGCGGCGTAGGCGAACTGCACGCCGGGGGTGATCAGGAAGTCGTCGGCCTCGATGGGCACCCGGGCGCCCAGGGAGATCCCGTTGGGACCGCTGGTGCTCACGGTCTGGTCGACGACGATCTCGTCGTCCTCCTGGGGCATCTCCACGAGCTGGTCGGCCAGGGCGTTGGCGCCGCCGTACCGCACCCAGAAGTCAGGGGAGACGTCGTCCCCCGCGATCCGGACCCCCACCGCCGCGGTGACGTAGGAGGTGGACGTGGTGGTGGTGGTCGCGCTGACCAGGTCCTCGTCCTCGTCGTAGGCGTCGTCGAGGGCGCGGTTCCGGGCGAACGAGGCGTAGAGGCCGAAGCCGATCTGGACGTCGTCGTTCCCGTAGGCGGCGATGAGGTCCAGGGGCAGGAAGGGGGTGGCGGCGGTGGAGCCCGAGGTGGAGCCGTCGGGCAGCACGATGGCGCCGGAGGCGGGGTCCACCAGGCTCCCCCAGACGGTGTTCAGCGCCGCCTGGTCGGAGAAGAGCCCGGCTCTGCGGTTCAGGAACACGCCGATGGTGAAGTTGTCCCCGATGGGGATCAGGGCGCCCCCGAAGGGATCCAGGGTGACGGAACCCTGGGACTGGGCGAGGCCCAGGCTGAAGGGGACCCGGCCCCGGTAGCGGACGTCGTCCCCCTCGTAGGCGGCCAGGGCGGGGTTGAGGAACACGTTGAGGTCGTCCATGACGAACATGCCGTTGCGGGCGGTGGCGGGATCCCCCGCGAGGCCCTCCATCCTCGCCGAAGCCGCCATGGCCGAGCCACCGCACAACAGGGTCGCCGCCGCCGCCGCCAAGGCGCTCGGCCTGTTCAGACTTCCGTTCCGCATCCTTCTGTCTCCGCTCGTCACGCGAGTGATGGGTCGAATGGACACCGGGGGTCGCCTCGCGCCCCCCGCCGGGGGGACCCGGCCACGCGGCTTCCCCGCCGCCGCGCCGCCAATGTCGGCCAGGGACTCCCCCGATGTCAACAGGATGTGGGCCGCAAAGGAGCCCGCCGCCGTTCCCCCAACGGCTGGCGGGGGAGTTAGACTGCGCGGATGGCATCCGCGGACCGGGTGGAGCCCCCCGCCGCCGCCCGTGCGAACGGGGAGGCGGGGCGGAGGGGGGGGTGGATCGCCGCGGCGGCGGTGCTCGCCGGCGTCGCCGTGCACGCGGTGCTCCTGGGGGCCGTCGCCCTCGACTGCCACCTGGACATCTACCCCAGCCACCGGGGCAACCCCGCCGACGAGGCGTACTTCCTCCAGCGGATCTGGCAGGTGGCCTTCGGCGCCCCGGCGACCCGGACCCTGCTGTGGAACGAGGTGGGCTCGGGGCTCGTCCGGGGCCTCCACTTCGAGCCGGGCCTGGCCCTGTACGTCCCCCTGGTCCGCCTCTGGCCGGACGTGGGGACCCTGGTCCTGGGGCAGGCCCTGCTGATCTCCTTGGGGGCCCTGCCCGCATATGCCATCGGGCGGCGCCTCGCCGGCGACCGGGCGGCCGCGGTGCTGCTGGCCTGGGCGTGGCTCGCGGCCGCCGCGGGCTGGAGGATGGGATCCGGAGAGTTCCGGCCCTTCGTGTCCTCGGTGCCGTTCATGGCCGGAGCCCTGGCCGCCGCGCTGGCCGGCCGGGCGGGGTGGGCGTTCGCCCTCGCCCTCGCCGCGGCGTCCTTCCGCGAGGAGGTGGCCTTCTTCGTGCTCGCCGCCGTTCCCGCCGTCGCCTGGGCGGGGAGGGGCGAGGGGCGAGGCCGGACCGCGTGGTGGGCCCTCGCGGGCGCGGCCCTGGCGTGGATCGCCGTGCTCCGGGCCTTCCACGGAGGCGCCACCCGTTTCGTGGACCTGGCCGGGATGCCCCGGGCCGTCATCGAGAACCTCCTCCATCCCGTGCCCATCGACCCCACGAGCCCCTCTCCCCAGGACCCCTCTTGGTCCGAGATCGGGACCTACCTGTGGACGACGCTGGGCCCCGGGGCGGCCCTCGCCCCCCTTGCGCCCCTCTGGGCCCTGGGAATGGCGTTCCAGGCCGTCGCCTACAAGGTCTCGTTCGCCGCGCTCGCGGGCCTGCCGAGGCTCCACTCCTACCAGTACCTCGCTCCGGTGCTCGCCGTCCTCCCTGCCCTCCAGGCCGCGGCCCTGGGCCGCCTGTCGCGCTGGGGCGCCCGGGCGGCGGTCCGCGTGTGGCGGGGCCTCGAAGAGGCTCCCGTCCGGGCGTGGGTGGCCAGGGCGGGCGCCGCGGCGATCCTGGCCGCCCAGGTCGCCGCCTTCCGCGCCGAGCCGCCCCTGCACTGGGGCCCGGCCATCGCCTGGCTCCGGGGCCAGCGCGTCGTGTCCGCGGGACACGAGCCCCCCTGGCCCCTGCTCCGGCGGATCCCCGCGGCGGAGCCGGTGCTGGCCTCGACCACCCTGTCCCGGCTGGTGGCGGCCCGCCCGGTGGTCTACTCCACGGCGGACTGGCGGACCCCCGAGGAGAGGGCCCGGGTCGTGGGGGCGGTGGCCTGGGCGGCGATGTTGGAGTCGGAGTCCTGGGAGGAGGACCTGCGGGCCGCGGGCTTCGAGGCCGTGGGCCAGGCGGGGGGCGTCCGGGTGTTCCATCGCCCCTCGGGGCCTCCGCGCCCCTCGCCGCCGCTGACCCCGGGGGCGCCGCTTCCTCCCTGAACCCCCCGTTCACAGCTCGATCTGGGTGCCGATCTCCACCACCCGGTTGGGCGGGATCCGGTAGTAGGCGGCGGCGCTGGTGGCGTTGCGGGCCAGCACCGCGAACAGGCGCTCCCTCCACAGCGCCATCCCCGGCTTGCGGGACGGGATCAGCGTCTCCCTCCCCAGGAAGTACGTCGTCTCCATCGCCGGGAAGGCCAGGTCGGCCCGCCGGATCGCCTGGAGGGCGGCGGGCACGTCCACGTCCTCCATGAACCCGTAGCGGAGGAGCACGGCGAAGATCCCCTGCCCCAGGGGGGTGACCTCCCGGCGGTCCGCCGCGGCCACGTAGGGGACCTCCTCGGTCAGGATGCAGAGGAAGACCACGCGCTCGTGCAGGACCTTGTTGTGCTTGAGGTTGTGGAGCAGGGCCGGCGGCGTTCCCTCGGCGTTCCCGTACATGAACACCGCCGTCCCGGGCACCCGCAGCGGCGGGTTCTCGGCGACGTCGGCGACGAACCACTCCCGGGGGATGGTCCGATCCCCCATGCGTTCCCCGAGGATCCGCCGCCCCTTCTTCCACGTGGTCAGGACCGCGAACCCCGCTGCGCCCACCAGCAGGGCGAACCACCCGCCCCTCGAGATCTTGAAGAGGTTGGCCCCCCAGAACGCCAGGTCGACGGCCAGCAGCGTCCCGCAGAGCAACAGGAGCAGGGGGGCGCTCCAGCGCCACCTCTCCCGGGCGACGACGTAGAGCAGCAGCGTGGTGACGACCATGCTGTTGGTCAGCGCCACGCCGTAGGCCGCCGCCAGGTTGCTGGACGTGCGGAACCCGAGGACCAGCCCGATGCAGGCGATCATCAGCGCCCAGTTGACCGCCGGGAGGTACACCTGGCCGATCTCCGTCGCCGAGGTGTGCTCGATGCGGACCCGGGGGCTGTAGCCGAACTGGACCGCCTGCATCGTGAGCGAGAACGAGCCGGAGATCAGCGCCTGGGAGGCGATGACCGTCGCCGCGGTCGCCAGGGCGATGGTGGGGTACAGGCCCCACTCCGGCACCATGCGATAGAAGGGGTGCTCCACCGCCTCGGGGCTCCGGAGCAGCAGCGCCCCCTGCCCGAAGTAGTTGAGCAGCAGCGCCGGGAGCACCAGCGTGTACCAGGCCAGCCGGATGGGGCGGCGCCCGAAGTGGCCCATGTCGGCGTAGAGGGCCTCTCCCCCGGTGACCACCAGGAACACCGAGCCCAGCACCAGGAAGGCGTTCCCCCGGTTCTCGGCGAAGAAGCGGGCTCCGTGCAGCGGGCTGACGGCGGCCAGGACCGACGGCTCCTCCAGGATGTGGGAGATCCCCAGGATCCCCAGCACCACGAACCACACCAGGGTGATGGGGCCGAACAGGCGCCCCACTCCGGCGGTGCCGTGACGCTGCATGGCGAAGAGGCCGACCAGCACGCCGATGGTGAGGGGGATCACGTAGGGGGCGAACAGGGGGGTGGCGAACTCCAGCCCCTCGACGGCGCTGAGCACCGAGATCGCCGGCGTGATCATCCCGTCCCCGTACAGGAGCGCGGTGCCGAACAGGCCGAAGAGGATCAGGACCCAGCGCCCCCCCCGCATGGTGCCCATGGGGGTGACCAGGGCGGTCAGCGCCAGGATCCCCCCCTCGCCCCGGTTGTCGGCCCGGAGCACCAGGACCACGTACTTGAGGGTCACCACCACCAGCAGCGCCCAGAAGATCAGCGAGAGCACCCCCAGCACGTTGGCGGCGGTGGGCGCCACCCCGTGCTCCGCCAGGAACGCCTCCCGCATGGCGTACAGGGGGCTGGTCCCGATGTCCCCGTAGACGACGCCCAGGGCCGCCAGGGACAGCAGCGCCAGCCGCCTCCCGGTGGGGTCGGGGGGAGGGTGGGTCCCAGCCACCTCCGACCCCGCCCTCTCCAGGTCGCTGGGACCGGCGGGGGGCTTCGGCGGATCCATCGGGCCTCCCGGGGGGCGGACGGCGCACACCCGCGCCGCGCCGCGGCATTCTACGCGCCCCCCACCGCCCCGGCGAGGCCGCCACCCCGCCCGGATCTCGGCCAGGGGGTTGAGCGCGGCGCCCCGAGGGGTATCCTCGTGCCCGCCACCCGGAGCGCGGGCCCGTGGACGACGCGACCTACAGCCGGATCGTCAGCTTCATCTGGGGGATCGCCGACGACTGCCTGCGCGACCTGTACGTGCGGGGCAAGTACCGGGACGTGATCCTGCCCATGACGGTGATCCGCCGCCTCGACGCCGTCCTGGAAGGCACCAAGGCGGCGGTCCTGTCGATGAAGGCCACCGTGGACGCGGCGCGGGTGGAGCACCCGGAGCCGGCCCTCCGGCACGCCGCGGGGCAGGCCTTCTACAACACCTCTCCCTTCAGCCTGAGGGACCTCAGGCACCGGGCCCACCGGCAGACGCTCCGGGCGGACTTCGAGGCGTACCTCGACGGGTACTCTCCCAACGTGCAGGTGATCCTGGAGAGCTTCGAGTTCCGCCACCAGATCCCCCGCCTCACGAAGGCCGACGCGCTGGGGACCCTCATCGAGAAGTTCCTGGACCCCTCGATCAACCTCAGCCCCCGGCCCGTCCTGGACGCCGACGGCACGGTGCGGCAGCCGGGCCTCGACAACCACGCCATGGGGACGATCTTCGAGGAGCTGGTCCGCCGCTTCAACGAGGAGAACAACGAGGAGGCGGGGGAGCACTGGACGCCCCGGGACGCGGTGAAGCTGATGGCGCGGCTGATCTTCCTGCCCGTCGCCGACCGCATCGAGTCGGGCTCCTACCTCCTCTACGACGGCGCCTGCGGCACGGGGGGGATGCTCACGGTGGCCGAAGAGACCCTCAAGGCCCTGGCCCGGGAGCGGGGCAAGCAGGTATCCACCCACCTCTTCGGCCAGGAGATCAACGCCGAGACCTTCGCCATCGCCAAGGCGGACTTCCTGTTGAAGGGCGAAGGCGAGGAGGCCGACAACCTGGTCGGCGGCCCCGAACACTCCACCCTGTCGAGCGACGCCTTCCCGGCCCGGCAGTTCGACTTCATGCTCAGCAACCCGCCCTACGGCAAGAGTTGGAAGGGGGACCTGGAGCGGATGGGCGGCAAGGACGGCCTGCGGGACCCGCGTTTCGTGGTGCGCCACGGGGACGATCCGGGACTCTCGCTGGTGACCCGGACCAGCGACGGCCAGATGCTCTTCCTGGCGAACCTGCTCTCCAAGATGAAGCGGGACACGCCGCTGGGCAGCCGGATCGCCGAGGTGCACAACGGCTCGTCGCTGTTCACCGGGGACGCGGGGCAGGGCGAGAGCAACATCCGCCGCTGGATCATCGAGAACGACTGGCTGGAGGCCATCGTCGCGCTGCCGCTCAACATGTTCTACAACACCGGCATCGCGACCTACGTGTGGGTGCTGACCAACCGCAAGCCCGAGCACCGGCGGGGGAAGGTCCAGCTCATCGACGCCACCGCCTGGTCCCGGCCGCTGCGCAAGAACCTGGGCAAGAAGAACTGTGAGCTGTCCGACGAGGACGTCGCCCGGATCTGCGACACCTTCCTGGCGTTCCGCGATACGGAGCAGTCGCGGATCTTCGACAACCGGGCCTTCGGCTACTGGAAGGTGACGGTGGAGCGCCCCCTGCGGGTCCGGGGCATCGACCCCGAGCGGACCTGGTCGGCGAAGGAGGTGAAGGAACTGAAGGCGAGGGGGGAGGTGGCCGAGGACGGGGTGCCGGTGCTCCGCCAGGTCCACGAGGCGGGCGTCGCCCCCGATCCCTTGCGGGGGCTTTTCGAGGCCACCGTAGGCGGCCGTCGCCGCGTGGTGGAGTACGAGCCCGACTCCGACCTGCGGGACACCGAGCAGGTCCCCCTGCTGGAGGAGGGCGGGATCGACGCCTTCTTGCGCCGCGAGGTCCTCCCCCACGCCCCGGGCGCCTGGTACGACCCCGGCAGCGTGAAGGTGGGCTACGAGATCAGCTTCACCCGCTACTTCTACAGGCCCCAGCCCATGCGGACCCTGGAGGAGATCCGGGCCGACATCCTGGCGTTGGAACGGGAGACCGAGGGGATGCTGGCGGAGATCGTCGGGGGGGTGGGGCGATGATCGAGGGGTTGAGGGCGTATCCGGCGTACAAGGACTCGGGGGTGCCGTGGTTGGGGGAGGTACCGGGGCATTGGGGGGTGAGGCGGGCGAAGTGGTTGTTCCTCAAGATGGATCGGCCATTTCGGGAGTCCGACGAGGTCATCACCTGCTTCCGCGATGGTGTCGTCACTCTACGGAAGAATCGGCGAACGCGTGGGTTCACGGAGTCGATAAAGGAGATCGGCTACCAGGGGATCCGCCGTGGCGACCTGGTGATCCATGCGATGGACGCCTTCGCGGGGGCCGTCGGCGTCTCCGACTCGGACGGCAGGGGGACACCCGTGTACGCGGTCTGCGAGCCGCGTGCTGGGGTCAGCGGCCAGTTCTTCGCGCGCGTGGTCCGCGAGATGGCCAGGAGCGGGTGGATCTTGGCGCTCTCGAGGGGGATTCGAGAGAGGTCCACGGACTTCCGGTACGAGTCCTTCGCTTCACAGCTTGTGCCTTTACCCCCACCGGACGAGCAGTCCGCCATCGTCCGCTTCCTCGACCACGCCGACCGCCGCATCCGGCGCTACGTCCGGGCGAAGCGGAGGCTGATCGCGTTGCTGGAGGAGGAGAAGCAGGCCATCATCCACCGGGCGGTGACGCGGGGGCTCGATCCCGACGTGAAGTTGAAGCCGTCGGGTGTGGCGTGGGTGGGAGAGGTGCCGGAGGACTGGTCCGTCTGCGCGCTTCGGCACAGGTACTCTGAGTGCCTGGGAAAGATGCTGGATTCCAAGCGGATTCTCGGTAAGCACTCGCTCCCGTACCTGCGGAACACGGATGTGCAGTGGTTCCGCATCAACACGGAGGACTTGCCAGTTATGGACATCGCCCCCGACGAATGGGAGCGTTACACCGTCAGGAACGGTGATCTGCTCGTTTGCGAGGGAGGCGAGGTCGGTCGTGCCGCGCTATGGAGTGGCCATGCGGGAGTGTATGGCTTTCAGAAGGCGCTGCATCGCCTGCGCCCGTTACGGGATGAACATGATGTGCCTGGTTTCCTGCTCTATGTCCTCTGTGCGGCGGCGGCAGCGCGCGCCTTCCAGGACGGCCACGAGAGCACGATAGCTCACCTGACCGGCGACAAGCTTCGGGCACATCGATTCCCGTTCCCACCCCTGCGGGAGCAACTCGCTATCGTGAAGTTCCTGGAGCGGGCCGGCGAGAAGATAGATGGCGCAGTAGCTGACACCCACCGCGAGATCACCCTCCTCCACGAATACCGCACCCGCCTCGTCGCCGACGTCGTCACCGGCAAGCTCGACGTCCGGGCCGCCGCCGCCGCGCTGCCCGACGAGCCCGTCGACGAGGCTCCCGACGAACCCGACGACCTCACCCCCGACGACGCCGAAGACCTCGGCGACGCCCCGGAGACCGACGCCGCATGACCGGCGAGCGCACCGCCACCTACGTCCAGGGGCTCGTGCGGGAGCTGTGCAAGCTCCCCACCGAGACGGAGTGGGTGGAGTTCAAGGTCGACAACAGCCACCCGCAGGAGATCGGGGAGTACATCTCCGCCCTCGCCAACGCCGCCGCCCTGGCGGGCAAGTTCATTAAGGATGCGATCCGGGCCGGCGTCATCGTGCCCTTCGATCCTGACGCTTCCCGGCAGCAGATGAAGTACGTTCCTTGGTGGGCGGCGGCGTCCCGACGGGGGCTTCCATGAGTGCGCCACTTGACGGTCACTTGATGGAGAAGGGGGTCCGGCCCCCTGAGCGCGACCACAATTCCTTGCAATTACTGACTTTCCGTAGACCGAGTCTACTTGACGGCTACTTGATCGTGCCAGCCGCGAAAGCTGTACCCCACCCTGGTGTAGAGGCGCAGCCCTCCCACCGAGAAGCTCGGCCCCGCGGGCTGACGTCTGGGCAGCGGAGTGCACTTCGATGAAGACCGACACCACCGAGAAGGGCCTGGAATCCCTCATCGTCCGCGCCATGACCGGGCGGACGGACTTGCTTTCGCCCCCCCACGTCGCCACCGAGACCTCGGTCCCCGTCGCCGGGGGCACCGGCTGGCTGCTGGGGGACGCCGCCCACTACCACCGGGAGCACTGCCTGGACCTCGTCCAGCTCCGCGGCTTCCTGAGGGCGACCCAGCCCGAGCGGATCGGGGACTTCGGGCTGGAGGCGGACGGGTCCGCGCGCTTCAAGTTCCTCTCGCGCCTCCAGGGAGAGGTCACCCGGCGCGGCGTGGTCGACGTGCTCCGCCAGGGGATCCAGCACGGCCCCCACGACGTGGCGCTCTTCTTCGGCCCGCCCACTCCGGGCAACACGGCGGCGGAGGAGCGCTACCGCGGCAACCGCTTCAGCGTCACCCGACAGCTCCGCTACTCCCAGGACCGGGCCGCCCTCGCCCTGGACCTGTGCCTCTTCGTCAACGGCCTGCCGGTCTTCACCTTCGAGCTCAAGAACCGGCTGACGAAGCAGTCCGTGGCCGACGCCGCCCTGCAGTACCGGCGGGACCGCGACCCCAGGGAGCGGCTCTTCGAGCTGGGCCGCTGCGTGGCCCACTTCGCCGTGGACGACCAGGAGGTGCGCTTCTGCACCCACCTCCAGGGGAAGGCGTCGTGGTTCCTTCCCTTCAACCGGGGTCACGACGACGGCGCCGGCAACCCGCCCAACCCCGACGGGCTCAAGACCGACTACCTGTGGAAGGAGGTCCTGACCCCGGACGGCCTCGCGGACCTCCTGCTGAACTACGCCCAGGTCACGGTGCGCAAGGATCCGCGGTCCGGGAAGAGGGAGCGCAAGCAGATCTTCCCCCGCTACCACCAGGTCGATGCCGTCCGGCGCCTGCTGGCCGACGCCCAGGTTCGCGGACCGGGGCGGCGCTACCTGGTCCAGCACTCGGCCGGCAGCGGCAAGTCGAACTCCATCGCCTGGCTCGCCCACCAGCTCGTCGGCCTCGCGCGGGGTGGGGCGCCGGTCTTCGACTCGGTCATCGTGGTCACCGACCGCCGGATCCTGGACCAGCAAATCCGCGACACCCTCAAGGACTTCGTCCAGGTGGGCGCCACCGTCGGGCACGCCGAGCGCTCGGGGGATCTGCGCCGCTTCATCCAGGCGGGCAAGAAGGTCATCGTCACCACCGTCCAGAAGTTCCCCTTCGTGCTCGACGAGATCGGCGCCGACCACCGGGGGCGCGCCTTCGCCCTCCTCATCGACGAGGCCCACTCCAGCCAGGGGGGCAAGGCGTCGGCGGCGGTGTCCCTGGCCCTGTCGGGGAGCGGCGCCGCCGAGGAGGAGGAGACCACCGAGGACCGGATCAACCGGATCATGGAGGGGCGCAAGCTGCTGCCCAACGCCAGCTACTTCGCCTTCACCGCCACGCCGAAGGCCAGGACCCTGGAGACCTTCGGCGAGGCCGTCCCCGGCGAGGTCGACGCCCACGGCGCTCCGAAGCGACGCGCCTTTCACAGCTACACCATGAAGCAGGCCATCCAGGAGGGCTTCATCCTGGACGTACTCCAGAACTACACGACGGTCCACAGCTACTACCGGCTGGTCAAGACCGTGGAGGAGGACCCGGAGTTCGACACCCGCAGGGCGCGCAAGAAGCTCCGGCGGTACGTCGAGGGCCACGACCACGCGGTCCGGCTCAAGGCCGAGATCATGGTGGACCACTTCCACGAGCAGGTGCTGGCCCGCCGGAAGATCGGCGGCCAGGCCCGGGCGATGGTGGTGTGCAACGGCGTGGACCGCGCCATCCAGTACTTCTCGGCCCTCCGGACCTACCTTTCCGAGCGGGGGAGCCCCCACCGCGCCATCGTCGCCTTCTCCGGCGAGCACGACCACGACGGCGGGAAGGCGACCGAGGCCACCCTCAACGACTTCCCCTCGGCGGAGATCCCCGACCGGATCCGCAAGGATCCGTACCGCTTCCTGGTCTGCGCCGACAAGTTCCAGACGGGCTACGACGAGCCGCTGTTGCACACGATGTACGTCGACAAGACCCTCTCGGGGATCAAGGCCGTCCAGACCCTATCGCGTCTCAACCGGGCACACCCGGGCAAGACCGATGCCTTCGTGCTGGACTTCGTGAACGACGTCGAGGCCATCCGGGCCTCCTTCGAGCCGTTCTACCGCGCCACGGTCCTGAGCGGAGAGACCGATCCGAACCGGCTGCACGACCTGAAGGCGGCCCTGGACCGGCGGCAGGTCTACGGCAGGGAGCAGGTCCAGGCGGTGGTCGAGGCCTTCCTCTCCGGAGCCGAACGCGACTCGCTCGACGCCATCCTGGACGCCTGCGTCGCGGCATACGAGGAGCTGGACGAGGACGGGCAGGTGGAGTTCAAGGGCAAGGCCAAGGCGTTCGTTCGGACCTACGGCTTCCTGGCGAGCATCCTCCCGTTCAAGCGAGCGGACTGGGAGAAGCTGTCGATCTTCCTGGACTTCCTGATCCCGAAGCTCCCCTCGCCCGAGGAGCAGGACCTGTCGCGGGGGATCCTGGAGTCCATCGACATGGACAGCTACCGGGCGGAGAAAAGGGAGGCGATCCGGATCGCGCTCTCGGACGCGGAAGGGGAGATCGAGCCGGCGACCGAGGGCGGGTCCGGGCGGAAGCCCGAGCCGGAGCTGGATCGCCTCTCGAGCATCGTCCGGGCCTTCAACGACGAGTTCGGGAAGTACCCCTGGAAGGACACCGACCGGGTCCGCCGGATGATCACCGAGGAGATCCCGGAGCGCGTCGCCCAGGATCCGGCCTACCAGAACGCCCGCCGCCAGTCCGACGCGCAGAACGCACGCCTCGAGCTCGACCGCACCCTCACCCGGGTCCTGGTCGGCATGATGCAGGACGACACCGGCCTCTTCAAGCAGTACCAGGACAACCCAATCTTCCGCCGCGCGTTGCTCGAGTGGACCTTCGCCCTGACCTACGACGCCCCCCGCACCTCAACGCCCGCCCCGCGCTGAGGACGGCGGGAGACAAGCCCCCCGTCCCAACCCGCCTCAGGCTATGAGCTGGAGGGGAACGGCCTCGGAGCGGATCCGTACCACGTTCCCTCGTGCCCGAGCCCAGGCCGAAGGCCGGTGCCCGCGCCCGTGCCCGGCGGGGACATCCGATCACGGTGCCGTTGTCCACCACGGATCGGGCACGGGCTCGGGCACGGGCTCGGGCGCGCAAGGAACGTTCGGTGGGGAGATCCGTTGCCGACCCTACCCCTTCCTCTCCAACCGGATCCGCACCGCCCACTCCGCGGTTCCCGCCGTCTCGCCGTGGAGGAGCAGCACCGGGGAGGGGACGACGCGCTCGTAGGCGGTGGAGCGCCAGCCCAGGGGGGGATCCTCCTCGCCCTCGGCGACCCGGAAGGACAGGGACGGTCCACCCTCCACCGAGAAGTGGGCGCGGACGGGCCCGCAGCGGGCCTCGGCGGTGCGGGCCGACGCCGCCACCGCCGCCCCCTCCGGCAGGTGCCAGGCGACCTCGACCCGGTGGCGACCCCGGGCCTCCAAGCGGTCGGAGACCGTGAGCGTCGCCTCGGCGTGCCCCCACGCGACGCGCCGCTCCAGGCGGACCGGATCCGCCAGGCGCGCGTAGCCGTCGTGGCGGGCCGCGGCGCGCGCCGGGCCGGACTCCAACACCTCGGGGACGTAGCGGGTGCTCCACAGGAAGGCGCCCCCGGGCTCGGCGGCCTCCCGGCCGTCCACCCGCACCGTGGAGTGGGCGGCGGTGGACCGGAAATAGCCCCGCAGGGGGTCCCGGGGGCGGTAGGTGCCGGTGCCGGGATCGACCAGCACCTCCTCCCCCCAGGCCCACAGCAGCACGGCGAGGGCGTCGGCGTGGCCGTGGGCGGCGATCCCCTCGGCCCCGAGGGGGGAGGCCACCAGGGCCGCCCGCACGTCGCCCCCCTCGTCCCCCACCCACAGCACCTCGGCCCCAGGCACCCGGCCCCGGCGCCACCGGGGCGCCACTTCCAACTCCCCCAGCAGCGGCGAGCCGTCGTCGTCGCCCAGGGGGATGGGGAGCCCCCGGGGATCGCACAGGAGGCCGAGGGTCTCCAAGCCCCGCGCCAGGGCGTCCGGGACCCCCTCGGGCGGCGGGCGCCCCGCGGCGCGGGCGGTCCGGACCACCCAGTCCAACCACTCCATGTCCCACCGCTGGTAGCCCGTGGACTGCTCCCGGGTGTAGCCCCCCTCGGGATCGAGCTGGCGGGCGACCTGGCGGGCGAGATCCGCCCCAGCCTCCCGGGCGAGGCGCGCCGACTCCGGCAGGGAGGGCAGGGCGGCGCCGAACACCCACAGCGCCGCCGCCTCCCCCAGCCGGTGGTTCATCGCCGGGGGCGCCGGGGCGGGCCGCCGCCGCAGGAGTTCCGCCGATCCCCGCAGGCAGGCGAGGATCCGCCCCCAGCCGGGGTCCGACGCAGCCACCTCCCCCAGGGCCCCCGCCCGGCCGAAGGCCCGCAGCCCGTGGACCAGCCGCACCGCGACCTCCAAGCCGTCCATCCACGCCTCGCCCCGGGGGGGCGGGTTCACCTCCAACCAGCGCAGCAGCGCCCGCCGGGCCTCTTCGGGGGGGAGGATCCCCACCGCGGCGAGGCGGTCCCGCTCCCACCGGCGCCGCAGGCCGCGGTCCGCCCGGGGCGCCTTCCGGAGCCAGGGCCCGAAGGATCCCCGGGGTGGATCCGGAGGAGGGAGGGAGGGCGCGCCGCTCCCGGGGGGAGGCGGGGGCAGGTTCCGGGCGGCCTCGGCGGCGAGGGCGGGGAGGGCGTCCCCCGGGACCGCCAGGGAGGCGAGCCACGCCTCCCGCCCCCGGGCGGACCGCGTCTCCATCGCCAGGGGCAGGAGCCCGAGGGCACCCCGGACGCGCCCCCGCGCCTCGCCGGGGCCGCCGGCCCTCAGCCGACGCCACAGCCAGCCTCCCCCCCCGGGAGGGCCGCTCAACCCCGCGCCCCGGGGGCATGGCCCGTCACCGCCGCCTCGCCCCGGACCGCCCCTCCCGGAGGGCCCCCGCCCACACCGCGTCCAGGGCGTCCGCCACCCGCCGGGGCGAAAACAGCCGCTCCGCCCTCTGCCGCCCCGCCTCCCCCATGGCCCGGGCCGCGCGGGGATCCCGGAGCACCCGCACCATCGCGGCGGCGAGGGCGGCGGGATCCCCGGGGGGCACCAGCAGGCCGGTCACCCCGTCTTGGACGGCGTCGGGGATCCCGTCCACCGCCGTCGCCACCACCGGCAGCCCCGCCGCCATCCCCTCCAGCACCGCGTTGGGCATCTGCTCCCGGTGGGAGGGGTGGACCAGCAGGTGGGAGCCCCGGAGAGCGCTGGCCCGGTCCTCGGCCCCCAGCCAGCCCGGGCAGACCACCCGCGCCGGCACCCCCACCTCCCGGGCCAGGTCCCGCACCCGGTCGGCGTCGCCGGCCCCCGCCAGCATGAAGTCCACCTCTCCCAGCTCCCGCACCACCGCCGGCGCGGCGCGCACCAGGTCCAGCACCCCCTTGTGCTCCGCCAGGGCCCCCAGGAACAGCACCCGGTGGGGGGGAGGCTCCGGCGGCGACGCCGCGGGGACGGGCTCGGCGATGTTGGGCACCACGACGACGGCGGGGTTCGAGGTCAGCTCCCCCGCCTCCATCCTCCCGGCCTCGCTCAGCACCACCACCGCCGCCGCCCGGTCCAGCACCCGCCTCACCCACGCCCGCCGCGCCCGGGACTCGGTGGCGAACGCGGAGAAGCGGGAGCCCCGCACCTGGAAGACCACCGGGATCCCCGAGGCCCAGAGCCGGAGCGCCACCGCTGCCTTGCGGTAGAAGCTGCCGTCGGCGGCCAGGTGCAGGTGGGCGACGTCCACCTCCCCCCTCCGGAGCAGGCCGTCGATCTCCGCGAGGCCGCGGGCAAACCGCCACTCCCGCCAGCCCGGCTCGGGGCGGTGGGTGGCGACGTAGTGGACGTGCCAGCGCTCGGCGATGGGGCTCCTCAGGAGCCTCCCCGCCGACATGCCGATCCCGCCGTGGCGGTCCGGCACCGGCCCCACCATGAGCAGGCGGGGCAGGCCGTCGTCCCTTCCGTGTCGTTCCATGGGATCCGGGGACTCCCCTCGGGCGCCGGCCGACGCCGCCCCGCGACGGTTCAGGATAGATAGCCGAGGGCCCTCAGGCTCGCCTCCACCGCGGCGGCCGAAGCGCCGTCCAGCCCTCCGCCGTCCCCGTTCCCCCCGGGGGGCCCGGCGGGGGGCCCCCGCCGCGGGGCGAGCCGCGCCGCCGCCTCGGCGGTGAGGATCCCCGTCAGGGGGCGCCCCTCGACGTCCGAGGGGATGGGCAGCCCCAGCAGGGCCAGCACCGTGGGCATGACGTCGACGATCCGGGGGGAGCCGGGCGAGGCCCCCGCCGCGACGAGGGGCCCCGCGGCGATGAACACCCCCTCGGGGCGGTGGGTCCCCGAGATCCGCGCCCCGTCGGCGGCGGGCACCGGCGTCACCGCCGGGCCGGGGGGCAGGCCCCCACCGCCCCGGAGCCCGTCGGAGAGGCGCACCAGCACGTCGGGCAGCCGCTCAGCCCTCTCCCCGGGCCACACGTCCTCCCCCCGGTGGACCTCCCGCGCCATGGGCCGCCCGTCGGGGAGCCGGGCACCCCCGAGGGCGGCGATCAGGGCCTCCCGCTCCGCCCTCCAGGGCGCGCCGGGCTCCACGATCCCCAGGGGCTGCCGCCCCCGCACGTTGAGGTTCACCCCCTCCCACCCCTGGTAGAGGCCGATCCGGTAGGCCCGGGTCCGGGGCCAGTCCACCCGGTCCCGCCCGGCGGCCCGGTCGTAGAGCCGGGTCTTCATCCCCCCGGGCAGGCGGTCCCGCCAGCGCTTCCACAGGCCCTTGGGCACCCGCCGCCGGGCCTCGGCGACCAGGCGCCCCACGGGATCGCCGCCGCCGCCCCCTCCCCGCACCCGGAGCCAGCCCTCCCCCGCGAGCCAGCGGTCCAGGTGGACCTCCTCGGTCTCCGCCGGGCCGAAGCCGTGGTCGCTCGCCACCAGCACCGTGGCTCCGGGACCGGCGGCGGCCACCAGCTCGCCGCACAGGCCGTCCACCAGGGCGTAGTGGTCCTCCAGGGCCGAGGCGTGGGGGCCCCCCTCCCGGCGGTGGCGCCAGAAGAGATGCGCCATGTGATCGGTCCCCGAGAACACGCACACGTGGACCCGGTCCGAGCGATTCGCCAGCAGATCCAAGGAGATCTGCGCGTGGCGCCGGTCCCAGTGGGCGCAGGCGGCGGGCCTCTCGCCCTCGCCCAGGTCGCGGGAGGAGGCGTCGGCGGGCTCGTCCCAGCGCCCCCACCGCCCCTCCATCGCCCCGGGCTCCACGGGGGCCCCGGGCCGGGGGGGCCGGGGGAAGCCGCTGACCAGCACGCCCTGGATGGGGAAGGGCGGGTAGGTCATGGGCAGCCCCACCGACGACACCGCCACCCCCGCCCGGGAGGCGATCTCCAGCCAGTTCGACCCCCGCAGGTCCGCCGAGGTGACCATGCGCGGGTCGTAGCCGCTGTACCGGCCCAGGTCCAGGTGGCGGAAGGACGCGATCCCCGTCCCCCCGGGGCCCTTGCCGGTGAGGAAGGCCGCCCACGCCGCCGCGGTCATGGGGGGCGCCGTGGAGCGCAGGGGCGCGCTCACCCCCCGGGCCGCCAGGGCGGCGAGGTTCGGGCACCGCCCCGAGGCCATGAGGGGACCCAGCACCTCGAAGGTGGCGCCGTCCAGGCCCAGGATCAGCAGCTCGGTGGCCATCGGGCGGCGATCATAACCCGAAGCCCCGGGGTTGCGGGGCGGCCGGTCCGGGGCCAACATGCTCGGACCATGCGCGTCCCCCGTCCCCTCGCCGCCGCCCTCGCCGTCCTCTTCGCCGTCGCCTGGGCCACCCCCGCCGCGGCGTCCTGAGGGCTCTGAGGCTCGGCCTCCCTCCCGGTCGGGAGGGTCCCCACCGACGACCCCCTGGGGGCGGGCCAGGTCCGCCTCGGGGCGGGGGTGCAGCTCATCCCCCAGGTGCTCCCGTGGGACCGCTGGTCCCCCGCCGACACCCCGGACGGCGAGGTCGCCTCCGCCGCCGTCCTGCTCCGCCTGCCCCTGCGGGCCTCCTTCGGGCTCGCCCCCAGGGCGTCCATCGAGGTGGAGTTCCCCCTGGAGGCCCAGTGGGTCCGCGCCCCCACCGGCGAGGACGGGAGCCGCTTCGTCCCCGGCGACCTGAACGTCGGGGTCCAGCTCTGGCCCGTGCTGCCCCGGGGATCCGGCGTGGTGCGGGCGGGCGCCTTCCTGGGCGCCAGCCTGCCCACCGGCGCGTCGGGGGGGGCCCTGCTGGCCTACGAGCAGGGGGGCGTGTCCCTCCGCACCGGATCGGGCACGGTGGACCCGGTGCTGGGGGGCGACGTCCTGGTGTTCACCCCCACCGTCGCCTTCGTGTCCTCCTGGGCCCGGGCCCGCCTGCCCGTCTACGCCAACGGCGAGGGGTACCGGCGGGGGATCTCCCTCTCGGAGGGGGTGGAGCTGGGGCTCCGGGAGCCCCGGGGCCGGCTGGTGGTGCAGGTCGGGGTGGAGGGCTTCCACGCCGCTTCGGACCACGTGTCATCGGAGGGGGACGGAGCGGGGGGGATCGCCACCGCCGCGGGGGTGCCCACCGCCCTGCCGATGCACGCCGCCGGCGAGGTCCACGACGGCCGCCGCCACGAGGTGGCGTTCACGGCGGCGGTCTCCCTGCTCCCGAGCCGCACCTGGGCCTTCGCCGCCCGGGTGCGGGCGCCCTTCCTCCGCTTCGCCGGCGAGCCCCAGGTGATGAGCCCCGTGGACGTGTCGCTGTCGGTCTCCGCCGTCCTGGGGCCCCCCTCCCGCAGGGGAGGGGCGGGAGGGGGCCACGCGCACCCCGGGGAGGCCGTACCCCCTCCGGAGCCCGCCCCGCCTCAGTAGCGCCGGAGCAGGCCCACGAGGCGGCCGCGGACCTCCACCTCGTCGGCGAAGAGGGGCTTCATGTCGGCGTTGGCGGGCTGGAGGCGCACCCGGTGGCCGTCCCGGTAGACCCTCTTGAGGGTGGCCTCGCCGCCGGGCAGGACCGCGACGGCGATCTGGCCGTCGTCGATGTCCCGCTGGGGGCGGATCAGCACGAAGTCCCCGTCGAGGATCCCGTCGTCCACCATGGAGAGGCCCTGGACCCGGAGCAGGAAGTCCCCCACCTGGGCCATGGCCGCGGGCACCGGCAGGGGGTCCACGGGGCTCTCCAGCGCCTCCAGGGGCCGGCCGGCGGCGATCCGCCCCAGCACCGGCACCGGGACGACGTCGGCGAGGTCGACGGTGCTCGACTCCAGCGCCTCGCGGGCGATGCGGGTGAAGCGCACGCCGTGGGGGCTGCCGTCGATCTCCAGGTAGCCCTTGCGCCGCAGCGCCACGAGGTGCTGCTGTACGGTGGGCGCCGACAGCCCCACGTCCCCCGCGAGCTGGCGGACGCTGGGCATGATCCCGCGCCGCTGGGCGAAGCGGTACACGGCCTGGAGGATCTGGAGCTGGCGGTCGGTGAGGTTGGCGGCCATCGTGTGTTCCTTGAACGTACCGTACAGACCGCGGACGGAAAGGTCAACCGGGTGATGCGAAGAAGTGCGAAGATCCCGGGGTCCGCCCTCCTCTCCCGGGCCCAGCTCTCCGCCGCCCTCTCCGCCTTCCCCGAGGCCGGGGCCCTGGTCCGCGTCCTCGCCGGCGGTTCCGGGGGGTTCGCCCCCGCCGCGCGGGTGCGGGCCCGGGGAGGGGTCCTGTGGGTGCGCCGGGCTCCGCTGGCCGCCCGTCCGCCCGAGCGCCTCCGGGCCCAGTCCGCCCTGGGGGCGCTGCTGGCGGCCCGGGGCCTGCCGGTGCCCCGCCCCCTCCTCACCCCGGCGGGGGACGCCTTCGCGGTGCTGGGCGACGGGATCTGGACCGCCACCCCCGAGGCGCCGGGCCGGGACCTTTACCGGGACGGGGAGGCCGGCGACGAGGCGGTGCCGGAGGCGGTGGGCCTCTCCCTGGGCGCCACCCTGGCGCGCCTCCACCTCGCCGCTGCCGCCTTCGCCGCGCCCCTCGATCCCGCGCCGGCGGGGCCGACGGCGGGCCTGCGGACGGTGGAGTCCCCCACCCTGGAGGAGGGGATCCGGGCCCTGGGGCCGGGGGCGCTCGCCCGGGGGGCGCGGCTCGCCTCTCGCCCGGGGGCCGCCCGGGCCCTGGACCTCGCCCGGGGCGCCCGGGAGGCGCTGCGGCCGCGGCTCCCCCTGCCATCGGGGCCCCTCCACGGGGACTGGCACCGGGCCAACGCCCTGTACGGGCCCGGGGGCGAGGTGACGGCGGTGCTGGACCTGGACGCCTGTTTCCGGGGTCCGTGGCTCTTCGACCTCGCCCGCCTCGCCGACGACCTCGCCTTCACCTGGTGGCGGGTGCTGCGGGGCGCCCCCCCGCGGCCCGACCGGGGCGCCCTCGCCCTGGCGGGCTACGCGTCGGTGCGGCCCCTCTCCCGGGCTGAAGAGGAGGCCCTCCCGGCGATGCTCGCCGCCTTCCGGATCGACGCCCGGATCGCCGCCGCCCTGGCCGAGGACGAGGCCCTCCCGGAGGGGGCGCCGTCCGCGGTCCTGGACCGCCTGGGGGCGGAGCTGGAGTGGCTCGCGTCCGGGCCCGGCCGGGACGCCGCCCGCGCGATCTCGGGGGGAGTCCCCTAGAACAGCCCCCGCTGCCGCTGGTCGGGGGCGGGGGCGGCGGGAGCCTCGGGCGAGGCGGCGGCGCCCTTGCGGCCCCGCTTCTCGGCGAAGGCGCGCTCCTGCTCGTCGGACCAGGACTTCTGAAGGGCCAGCAGCTCCCCCAGCGTGGGGGGGACCTTCTCGCCCAGGCGCAGCAGCACGCGCCCCGCCGCCTCGGCGTCGTCCACCGCCCGGTGCGCCTGGCGCAGGTCGATCCCCAGCAGCTCGCAAAGGGCCCCCAGCTTGCGGCTGCGGGCGTTCGGGATCAGGGCCCGCGCCCACACCAGGGGATCGAGTCCCGGCACCTCGGGCGTGGAGAGGCCCGCGCGGGTGAACTCGCTCCGGAGGAAGCCCATGTCGAAGGGCAGGTTGTAGGCGACCACCACCCGGTCCCGGAGGCGGAGGTAGACCTCCCAGGCGACGTCCCGGAAGGTGGGCTTGTCCCTCAGCATCTCGTCGGTGATGGAGGTGATCCCCACCACCTCGTCGGGGATGGGGAAGCCCGGCTGGACGAGGGTGCCCCAGCGCTCCGCCACCTCGCCCCGCTCGAAGCGCACGATCCCCACCTCGATGACCCGGTGGGCGGCCGGGTCGAGCCCGGTGGTCTCGAAGTCCATCACCACCAGGGGCAGCTCGCGCCAGGGCGCGCTCATGTCGAACTGGATCACTTCGCCTCCGCCCCGGGGGCAGCCCCCCGGCCTTCCGTGCAGGTCCCCCGGGTCCGGTCCGTCCCCCCCTCGGTCCAGGTCCCGGCCACGCAGCGCCAGGTCCCCCCGTCCCCGTCGATCTCGTAGGTGCCGGGCGCCCCGGCGATGAAGGCCGCCGGCAGCGCCGTGCGGAGGGCGTCGACCCCCTCTCCCCGCCGGAAATTCCCCGCCGCCCGGGCCCGCTCCGCCAGGGCCACGCCCCCCCGGCCGAGGGCCGCCGCCATGGTCTCGTACTCCCGCGCCGCCTGGGCCAGCTCCCGGGTGGCGGTGTTGAGGGCCATGGCCAGCTCCGGCTGGCTCCCGGCGGACATCGGCCTCTCCTCGGCAGGGCGCAGCTCCTTGCGGGCCGCGTAGGCGCGCTGGGCCGCCAACGCCCGGGGGGAGGGAGGGCCGCCGGCCGCCTCGGGCTCCTCCCCGGACCGGGCGATGGAGGAGAGGTCCGGGGGGAGGTCCCGCTCCAGGCCGGCCAGCGCCCCCGCGGCCTTCCAGGCGATCTCCAGCCTCCTCCCGGCGTCCTCCCTCATCGCCACCTGGGGGTCGGCGGCGGGGGGAGCCGGGGCCGGCGCTCCCGGCGATCCCTCCGGAGCGCCTCCGCACCCCGCCGCGGCGAGGAACCACCAGGCCAGGGCCAGCCCCAGGGAGGGCCGGGACGCGGGGAAGGGCCGAGCGCGCATGGGCACCTCCGGAGGGGGCGGGCGGCGCGAGCGGGACAGGATAGCAGAGGCCCGGCTCCCCCGGGCCCCCGCCCGCCGCGGTCCTAGCCCTCCTCGGGACCCTCCGCCGCCCGCTGCGCCGCCGCCCGCTGCCTCTTGAGGTGCTCCCGGAGCTGACCCCACTTCAGGCGGTCCTCGACCTTCTGGCGTTGGCGGCGCTTGTAGTTGGCGTGGGAGTTCTCGCCCTGCTCGTTGAGGTAGGCGCACTCCTGGTCCACGATCTGGAACTCCACCAGCACGTAGACGACCCGCCCCCTCTTCTCCAGGCGGTCCAGCACCTCGGCCCCGACCACGTCGTCCAGCTCCAGGGGCACGTCCAGGATGAAGTTGATCATCCGGTAGGTCCGCCCGCTGAACTCGTTCTCCAGGTCCGGCCCGTCGGGGACCTCGACGCCCACGTCCGCCTGGACCTGGTCCAGGAGGGGGCGAAGCTCGTCCCGCTCCTCGACGAAACGGCGGAGCTGCACCAGGTTGTTGGATGCCTGGCCCGCCCGCACGTGGTTCCACGGGAACACGTAGCGCAGCAGGTAGGCGAGCACCGTCACGATGTCGTCCCGGGTCTCGGTGACGATGCGGAAGCGCAGGCGGTCCAGGATCGCGGCGGCGGTGCTGTCCTTCTTGCTGAAGAGCTTGGTCACCATGGAGTCGCGGGACTTGCGGCTCCCGTAGAAGTGCACCACCGGCAGCCCCGCGGCCATCACCTCGCGCCCGAACTGGTGGAGCCGCTTCTCCAGCGCCGAGAAGAGGGACGCCTCGCTGACCGCGACCTCGTGCAGCAGCTCCCGGGCCTCCAGGTGCTGGATGACGTGCATCGTCTTGAGCACGACGCACGCCAGGAGCTGGTTGCGGTTGAAGCGCCCCCGCTGGCTGGCGACGAGGAAGAGGTCCTCGACGGACTCGGGGGAGGACACCACCCGCGAGAAGCGGAAGCTGAAGTGCCTGCGCAGGTAGGCCATGGCCTCCTGGTGCAGGTAGCGCAGGCGGGCGGCGTCCCGGCGGTCGTCGACGTCGAAGCCGTTGGTCCTGAGGAAGCGCCGCACCCGGTCCCGGTCGGCGAAGCTCAGGCGGTGCCAGTCGATGACCGAGCCCCCGTACAGCACCAGCCTCAGGGCCTCGACGTCGGCGAGGTCCAGATCGGCGTCGCGCAGCGGGGGCGGGAAGTCGATGCGGATGCGGTCCTCGATGATGGGCGGGACTGCGGCCACCGTGGCGATCCGGCTCGGGTGGGGGAGGAGGCGGGGAGGGGAGATGGCGGCCTCGACGGGGGGCGACCCTCCTGGTCCCACGCCCTTGCAGCCCCTCGCAGTATAGCGCCGGGGGTACGGCCGGGCAACGAGGAACGGGGCGGCTCCCGTCCCCGCCCCCGGGGCCTCAGCGGCCGAGGAGGGTCAGGATCTCGCGGCAGAAGGCGGGGAGGTCGTCGGGCTGGCGGCTGGTGACCAGGCGGCCGTCCACCACCACCTCCCGGTCGATCCAGTCGGCGCCGGCGTGGGTCATGTCGTCGCGGATGGAGAAGAACGAGGTCACCCGCTTCCCCTGCAGCACCCCCGCCGAGGCGAGCATCCAGCCCCCGTGGCAGATCGCCCCCACCACCCGGCCCGCCAGCGCCGCCTCGCGCACGAAGCGGACCATGGGCTCGTGGCGCCGCAGGAAGTCCGGGGCCCACCCCCCGGGCACGATCACCGCCGCCACGTCGGCGACCCGGTAGTCATCGATGCGCCCGTCCGCCTTCACGGGATAGCCGTACTTGCCGGTGTACACGTCGGCGCCGGTCCCGGCGCAGACCACCTCCAGGCCGGCCTCCAGGAACCGGTACTTGGGGTACATGACCTCCAGGTCCTGGAAGTCGCGCTCCAGCAGGATCACCACCCTGTCGGGCTTCAAGTGGGCCTCCTCCCTCTCCCGTGCGGGCGCGCCGCCGCGGAGATCAGGTCCCCACCACCGCCGCGACGATGGCCGGGTCGACGTCGTACTTCTCCAGGAAGGCGCGGCGCTCGGCCTTCATTTTGTCCACCCAGGCCCGGTACTCGGCGAGCCGCCCCTCCTTCTCGTAGAAGGCGCGGGGCTGGAGGACCTCCCGGGGGACCCGCTCCAGCAGCCAGGCGTTCTCGGGGGCGCGGGCGTCCACCACCTCGTAGCCGAAGTCGGGGTCCCGCATCCAGACCACCCGGTCCGACATCAGGCCCTCCAGCATCGCCGAGGAGTGCCGGATCTTGACCTTCAGGGCCTTGCCCCGCTCGACGTCCCGGGCGTCCCCGCCGACGTAGCCGGTGTTCATCATCCACATGGAGACGTCGGGCATGGTCGCCGCCAGCTCGCCGAAGCGGCGGGCCTGGAGGCCGTGGGCCAGGGGGAAGAAGGGCTGGGTGAAGGGGGAGCGGGTCTTGCCCCTCTCCTTGCCCGCCGCCGAGGTCTTGGTGGTCTCGCCGAGCATGAAGTAGCCGGCGGCCTGCTCGGGGGAGGTGAAGCGCACGATGCCGGGGGTGGCGGCGTCGGGGCCCTCGTCCCGGTTCAGCACCCCCATGAACTTGACCGGCGGCACGTTCCGCAGGTCGGCGGCGTCCTGGATCGCCGCCATGGGGATGATGGAGCGGCCGTTCTGGGTCCAGGCCACGAAGTCCCAGCCGTCCTTGGGCACCCCGTGGGCGTCCAGCACGTCCTCCAGCTTCACGTCTCCCCGGACGTATGCGTCGACGTTCGCCTCGGAGGCGCCGGTGAGCACCAGCACCTCCCGCAGGCGGCGGACCTCGTCCGGGGCGAGGACCCCCTTCGAGAAGTCGTAGCGGCCGTCCGCGTCGACGTAGACGTTCTCGACCCAGGCCGAGGGATCGAGGGTGCCGTGGTAGATCACCGGCTCGGTCTCGGGGCTGAGGCCGGCGGTCTTGGCGAAGCACCCGTTCTCGGTGATGGTGACCTCGCCCCCGGGCCACAGCGAGATCATGTCGTCCTGGATGGGCTGGGCCAGGTCCCCCTGCTTCGAGAAGGTGGTGGTGGTCTTGCCCGTGCCCGAGAGGCCCATGATCGCCATGGCGACGGCCTTCCCGTCGGTGTGGATGGCCTTGGCGCCGGCGTGCAGGACCAGCCCCCCCTGGCGGTAGACCCGATCACAGAGCATCCGCAGCGCCGACTTCTTGGACTCGCCGAAGTAGTCGGGGCCGATGATGTAGGTGACGTAGCGCTCCAGGTCCACCAGGAGGGCCTGGCGGCCCGGCATCCCCTCGGCGAAGAGGCCGGGCGTGTAGATCACCCGGAACTCCGGGGCCCGCGGGGGAGCCCCCGCCCCCTCGACGGCGTCGACGGGGAAGGCCAGGACCTGCTGCATCCCGGCGATGTTCGCCCCCTCCAGGGTGTAGAGCCACTGGACCTTGGCGGCGCGCTCGCCCAGTCCGAGGTAGCCGTCGATCTGGATGAGGCGACCCCGATCCTCGATGTACTCCCGCTGGCGGCGGATGAGGTCGGCCGCGGCGGCGGAGTCGATGGTCTTGGCGGAGAGCTTCCGTCCGGCGTCGGGGTCGTCGGAGATCACGTAGGTGTACTGGGCCACCCGGGACTTGTTGCGGGAGATCTTGTCGAGGTTCCCGTGGGCGGTGCGGAGCACGGCGGGGGTGTGGTCCAGGGCCAGCCGCCGGAGCTCGTCCTGGCTGGGGTTCGCGACGTACTCGACGGCGTAGGGGCGCGGGGCCTTGGGGTCGAACGACTGCATTCGGTGAGTCCCTCGTCGGTGGCCCGTCCCCCTCCCAGGGGGGCGGTCGGAGCGGGAAGGGGCGGGAATATAGCCGACGGCGGGAGCGCGCGGAAGCGGCTCAGAACGTGGCGGCCTCCAGGTCCTCGCAGGCGCGGCTGCCGTGCAGCTCCATCAGGCGCAGGGACGCGGCGCAGGTGGCCTCGGCGTCGCTGTCGGGCAACCGGACCGTCACCAGGAACTCCCGGCAGGCCAGGGTCGCGTCCTCGTCGCTGGGGAAGAGGCCCTCGGGGTAGTCACCGGCCCCGAGGGACTCCTTGGAGACGCAGGCACAGACGTAGTTCTCCACGTCGGAGCCGCAGGTGTCGCAGTAGTTGCGGGCGTATTGCTCGCATGGGCTGGCGCAGCCGGCACCCCAGAGCGCCAGGGCGGCGAGCAGGAGGACCGGCGCGGGGCTCGCGGGGGTGGGCATGGGCTGGCTCCCGGTCAGCGGGTGAACGCGGGGATGGTGACGTGCTCGCAGGCGCCCGTCCCCTCCTGGCGCAGGAAGGCCAGGCCGACCCGGCAGGCGGTCGCCTCGTCGTCGCCGACGTAGGCGAGGTCCAGGCGGACCTCGTCGCACGTCATCGCCGCGTCGGCGTCGCTCTCGAAGTAGTCCTCGGGGGCGTCGGCCATGCCAAGAGTGCCCTGGAGGACGCAGGTGCAGCTCACCTGCTGCGCCGTGTTGCCGGCCTCGGTCGCGGCCTGGCAGGTCCCGCAGAAGCGGTCCGCCAGCTCCTCGCAGGGGCTGGCGCACCCCGACAGGAGCCAGGCGGCGGCCAGGACCGGGAGGCCGAAGCGTGGTGGGGTCATGCGGGCTCACCCCACCCCCCGCGGCGGGGGGTCACTCCACACCTTCGAGGATCTTGAACTCCACCCGGCGGTTCATCACCCGGCCCTCCTCGCTGTCGTTGGAGGCGATGGGCACGGACTCCCCGTACCCCGCGGCCACCAGCCGGTCGGGCCCGATCCCGCGGTTGACGAGGTAGCGCATCACCGACTCCGCCCGGTCCTGGGAGAGGTCGAGGTTCTTCTGGTCGTCGCCGTCGGCGCTGGCGTGACCCTGGATCTCCAGGCGGATCGAGGGGTACTTCGCCAGGATCGCCGCGGCGTCGTTGAGGATGGCGTGGGAGGACGGCAGCAGCTCGTCGGAGTTCACCCGGAACTGGATCCCGCGGATGACGCCGACGAAGCGCTCGAGCTGCTTGGGGATCTCGTCCGGGCACCCGTCCTTGTCCTCGAAGGAGTTGATGGTCTCGGGGGCGTTGGGGCACGCGTCGGCCTCGTCGAGGATGGCATCCTGATCGTTGTCCCGATCCGGGCATCCGTCCAGGTCCTCGAAGCCGTCGGGGTCCTCGGCGACGTCGGGGCAGCGATCGCCGGCGTCGGGCACCCCGTCCCGGTCGTTGTCGGGATCGGGGCATCCGTCCAGGTCCTCGAAGCCGTCCCGGTCCTCGGCGTCCCGGGGGCAGCGGTCCTGGGCGTCGAACACGCCGTCGTTGTCGGCATCGTTCTCGGGGCACCCGTCCTGGTCCTCGATCCCGTTGAACTCCTCGGGCATGTTGGGGCACTGGTCGTCCGCGTCCAGGATCCCGTCCTCGTCGTTGTCGGCCTCGGGGCACCCGTCGGTGTCTCGGAACCCGTCCCGGTCCTCGGGCTGATCGGGACACTGGTCGAGGGAATCGTTCACGACGTCGCCGTCGTTGTCGGGTTCGGGACATCCGTCGGCGTCCTCGAAACCGTCCAGGTCCTCGGGGCTCGCGGGGCAGCGGTCGGCGGTGTCGAGGATCCCGTCCTTGTCGTTGTCGGGATCGGGGCAGCCGTCGCCGTCCTCGAAGCCGTCCTTGTCCTCGGCGGCGTCGCGGCAGGCGTCCTGCTTGTCGGGGATCCCGTCGCCGTCCCGGTCCTTGCCGGCAAGGTTCCCCCCCGCGAGGAAGATGATGGACCCGGTGAGCTGGACGTGGTTGAACTGGTCGTTGTACTCGCCCTCGTGGCCCGGGCGCAGGTCGGGGGTGCCGCGGTTGGGCCCGCCGGGGCCGAGGGTCAGCACGTAGCGCCCGTCGATCCGGAACCCGAAGCGCGGGTGGGGCATGAACTTCGCGCCGGCACCGGCGTTGAAGTAGAAGTCGATGTTGGGGTCGGCGCTGGCGCCGTAGCCGATGGCGGGATCGCTGTGCATCGGCCCGGTGCACTCGGCCTCCCGGCAGCCCTGATCGTCGATGTCGTAGCGGGAGAAGCCCGCCCCCACCACCAGGAAGGGCACGACGTTCCAGTTGGTCAGGTGCATGACCAGGTCGAGGTGGGGCGTCAGGTAGTAGACCCACTGGTTCGAGAACTTCGTCGTCGTCGGCACGAACTCCACCGCGGCCTCGAGGCCGATGTACTCGGTGAAGTGGATCCCCAGGCGGACCCCGGCGATGGCGCCGTCGCGGAAGTTCTCCAGGGAGTCGGGGTCCGCGAACCAGTAGTAGCCACCGGTCAGGTCGACCTCGACGCTGCGGGGGATCATCTGGGCGCGGGCGCCGCCCGGCGCGGCCAGCGCGAGCGCCGCCACCCCGAACGCCAGGGCGTACCGATGGAAGACCGACATGGACGAACACCCCCAGCACCGCCCCCGCGGGCTTCCCGGAGCCCCCTCCCCCGGGGGGCACCGCGCGGACGGCGTCGGGCCGAAGGATAACGGGGCAGTCCCGGCGCGGGAAGCCCCGAGGGGATCGCCGGACCTCCGGGGACCTCCCCCGCCTCTGCAACTCTCGCTCGCCCGTGCCCCTACGGCTCCTCGCCCATCGCCTCCACCAGGGCGGGGGTGACGTCGGTCAGGTCCCGGAGCCGCGCCGCGATCCGCTGGGATCCCCGCCCCCACAGGTAGGTCTGGGCGGGGTTCAGGGTGTGGCCCCGGCTCGGGGCGTCCTCGATGTTGCCGTGGTCGCTGGTGAGCAGGACGGTGTCGCGGGAGGGGTCGATGGCGTGGAGCAGCCCCAGCACGAACTCCTCCAGGTCCGCCAGCACCTTCGCGCAGCCCGGGAGCTGCTCCCGGTGGCCGGCGCGGTCGGTCTGGAAGTACTCGAACATCGCCAGGTCGAGGCCGCGGCCGGCCCGGGCCAGCACCTCGCCCGCCCGGGCCGGCGTGCGGAGGGGGACGTCGAACCCCCGGTCCCGGAACGCCTGGCCGGTGAGGTCGAAGCTAACGGCGCGGTCGTCCAGCAGCTCCGGCACGCTCAGCACCGGGTTCCCGGCGGCCCGGTTGGCCCACACGCTGGCGGAGATCAGCCGCACGTACCTGGGATCGGTCCAGAGGTCCTCGGGGAGGGGCTCCGGGGGAGGGCGGAAGGCGTTGACGAACCGGGTCACCCGGCCCCTCTCCACGAGCTGCCGGTGGATGGAGTCCCGCGCGAGCACCTCCCGGAGCTGCCGGTTGGGCATGGCCCACAGGTGGAAACCCAGTAGTTTCGCGGCGTTGACGCCCGTGAAGAGGGCCGTCTGCCCCGTCGCGCTCTGGGGCGTCCCCTCCACCCCCAGGGTGGCGTCCAGGGGCACGTAGGTCCCCCCCAGGGGCACCTCGTCGTCCCGCGCGGGCGTCCCCTCCTCGTCGAACGACGCGAAGAGTCGCCCGGGCGTGTGCAGGCAAGGGTTCCGCTCCGGATCCCTGCGCCCCGCCCCCAGGCCATCGACGAACACGAAGTAGGTGGTCATAGGGTGTCAGGCACCAACACATTTACATTTCAGACCCATTCGCCGCGTCCGTCCAGGTCATAGGGTGTCAGGCACCTACACATTTACATTTCGGACCCGTTCGCCGCGTCCGTCCAGGGTCCGTACCGTGAGGGCCACCCGCGCGCCCCGTCCGGAGCGGGACTCCTCCACCCGGCAGTCGCCGCCGTGTCGTCTGGCCACTTCCCGCGCCAGGGGCAGCCCCAGTCCGAGTCCGCCCGGGTGAAGCCGTCGCGCCGCCCCTCCCCGGGCGAACCGGTCGAAGGCCGAGTCGCGCTCCCCCTCGGGGATCCCGGGGCCCTCGTCCTCGACGACGAAGGCGACGAGGGGCCCCCGCCTCTCGGTGTCCAGGGACACGCGGCTCCCCGGGGCGTGGAGCGCGGCGTTCCGGAGCAGGTTCCCGAGGGCGGCCACCACGAGGGGGCGGTGGACTTCGGCCTCGGCGTCCTCCTGGACCCGCAGCGCGAGGGTGCAGCCCGCGGCCGCCAGCGCCCCCCGCTCCCGAGCCGCCGCCTCTTCGGCCACCTCGCCGGCCCGCACCCGCTCCCTCCCCAGGGCGGCCTGCCCGGCGTCCACCCGGGCCAGGGCCAGCAGCGCGTCCACGAGGTCCTGTAGGCGCGCCACCTCCTCGGCGAGGGAGCGGAGCAGGACGGGATACTCCTCCGCCGCCCGGGGGCGCCTCAGGGCGACTTCGATCTCGCCGCGCAGGACGGCGATGGGGGTCCTCAGCTCGTGGGCCGCCTCGGAGGTGAACCGGGCCTGGACCTCCATGGCGCGCTCTACCCGCTCCAGGAGGGCGTTCATGGCGTCCAGCAGCACCCGCACCTCCTCCTCGCCCGTCGCCTCCAGGCGGAAGCCCGCCACCTGACCGACGGCCTGGGAGGCGTCCCGCGCCGCCGCGCGAAGGGGCTCCAGGGCGCCGCGCATCGCGCAGCGCTGGCCCAACCCCGCCGCGAGGGTGGCGACGGTGGCGATGGCGGTGTAGGCGAGGGCGAAGGGCCCCGCGCTCTCCGCCGGGTGCACCCGAGGGACCCGGGCGACGACGACGCCGTGGACCTCGTCGGCCTCCCCCTCGGCGTCCTCCCGGGCCCCCCGCCTCGCCGCCGTCTCTTCGCCCTCGACGGGGAGGAGCAGCACCCGAAGCTCGCCGAGGTCGCGGAAGACCGGGCCCTCGGCCTCCAGTGCCTCGCCGACCCACGGGGCGGGGACGATGCGGGGATCGTCACCCGGGCGGACGAGGTCCACCGCCACCTCCGGGCGGGAGCCCTCGGCCTCCCACGTCTCCACCCGCGCGTGGGCGCCTCCGTGGGCGGCGGCGAGGAGCACCTGGTCCAGGGCCCGGACCCGCGCGCCGTGGAGGAGCGTGGCCGTGCCCAGCCCCGCGAGCAGCAGCGTCCCGGCGGTGACGGCGGTAGCCGCCCGGGCCGCCCGGGACGCGACCGACCCGCTCATCGCCCTCGGTCCTCGAGCACGTACCCGACGCCCCGCACGGTGTGCAGGAGGGGCCGCTCCCGCCCCCGGTCCACCTTGGCCCTGAGGTAGCTGACGTAGACGTCGACGGTGTTCGTGCCGGGGTCGAACCGCATGTCCCAGACGTGTTCGAGGATCCGGGTGCGGGAGAGCACGCGGCCGGCATTCTCGGCGAGGTAGCGCAGGAGGGCGAACTCCCGGGCGGTGAGGGGGATCTCTTCGCCCCCTCGGGACGCCCGGTGGGCGGCGACGTCGATCTCCAGGTCGGCGACGACGATCCGGTCCCGTTCGGCGCCGGTGCCGGACCGCCGGGCAATGGCGGCGATCCGCGCCAGCAGCTCGTCGAAGGAGAAGGGCTTGACCAGGTAGTCGTCGGCTCCGCCCAGCAGGCCCTCGACCCGCTCCTCCACCCGTTCCCGCGCCGTCAGGCAGAGGGCGGGGATGCGGGAGCCGGCGCGGCGCAGCTCGCGGATCAGGGCCAGCCCGTCCCCGTCGGGGAGCATGCGGTCGACCACCATCAGGTCGGGGTGGGCGAGGGCGAGGGCGGTGCGAGCCCCCAAGGCGTCCCCCGCCACCTCGACCGAGTGTCCCTCCTCCCTCAGCCCTTTGGCCAGGAATCCCGCGATCTTGGGCTCATCCTCGACGACCAGGATCCGCATCCGTCCCTTTGCTCCCGCGCCGGTCAGTCGCCCCGGTCGCCCTCGTCCCCCGAGGTCGCAGGCGCCCCGCCATCATGGTCATCGCCGCGCGGGTTCGCACCCGACTGGCCCTCGAACTCGTCCTTCCGGGGCGATCCGGACTCCTTCCGCTCCTTCCGCCTCTCCTCGCGGTCCTCGCGCTCGTCCTTTTCCTCGTCCTCGTCGTCTTCCTCGTCCTCGTCCTCGCCCTCGTCCTCCTCCTGGCCCCCGCCCTTGCCTTCGTCGTGGGAAGCCAGCGCGAACCGGCCCGCCGGACCCTCGCCGGCCGTGGCGCCGCCCAGCTCGGAGTGGCGGATCGCGCCGCCGGAGGCGCCGGTGGCGGCCATGGCGGCGGCGGCGACGAGGGTGCTGGCGATGGGGACCGCGAACCACGCCGCCGGCGCGGGGCCGCTCCGCCTCCAGGCCAGGGCGAGCAGGCCCAGTCCTGAGAGGGCGGCGAGCCCGGCCACGGCGGTGGCGGTGGCGGCCCGCTCCTCGTGGGTCTCGACGGCGGATTCGGAGATGCCGGGGAGGTCCTCGACCCTCTCCTCGGCGGGCTCGCCGGTCAGGAAGGCGGCCCCGGCCCCGGCGCCGGACAGGGCCAGCACCGTGACCGCGGCGAGCAGGGCGCCCCGGTCGTGCCTGCGCCACAGAGCCAGCAGGAGCAGGGGGATGGACAGGAACACGCCCACGATGGGCAGGTGGTTGACGATCAGGTGCAGGTGGGTGGCGTCCATGATCTCGCTCCTCGGGGTTCGGTCCGGCGCGTCGGCCGGCACCCTCACATTGAGGCCCCGACGTTGGAGATCCGTGAGAGGAACATGAGAAGATCGTTGGATCGGATCCGGTGTCAGCCATCGACGCACTCGCATCCCGGAGCGACCATCTCCTTCAGCCGGCGTCCTCGTACCCTTCGGGGTGGGCCCGCATCCACTCCCACGCCGACGCGACGATGTCCCGGAGGTCCTGCCGCTCGGGGCTCCAGCCCAGCTCTCGCCGGATCCGGTCCGAGCGGGCCACCAGCACCGGCGCGTCCCCCGGGCGGCGGGGCCCGACCTTCACGGGGACGTGCCGTCCGGTGACCTGGCGGGCGACTTCGATCACCTGGCGGACGGAGTACCCGTCGCCGCCGCATCCCACGTTGTACACCCGGTGGGAGGGGCCCAGGGCCGGCAGCGCCAGGACGTGGGCCCGGGCCAGGTCGGCGACGTGGACGTAGTCGCGCACGCAGGTCCCGTCCGGGGTCGGGTAGTCGTCGCCGTGGACCGTCACCTCCGCCCGCCGCCCCGCCGCCGCCTGGAGCACCAGGGGGATCAGGTGGGTCTCGGGGCGGTGGTCCTCGCCGAGGCGCTCGGTCGCTCCGGCGGCGTTGAAGTAGCGCAGGGACGCGGAGCGGATGCCGTGGGCCCGGCCGTACCACGCCAGGGCGCGCTCGAAGGAGAGCTTGGTCTCCCCGTAGGGGTTTCCGGGACCGGTGGGGGCGTCCTCGGCGATGGGCGCGCCCGACGGCTGCCCGTAGACCGCCGCCGTCGACGAGAACACCATGCGCCCGATCCCGCACTCCACCATCGCGTCCAGCAGGCCGAGGCCGGCGGCGAGGTTGTTCCGGTAGTACTTGCCGGGCGCGGTCACCGACTCGCCCACCTGGATGTAGCCGGCCATGTGGACGACCGCTTCGATCCGGTGCTCCCGCAGCGCCGCCCGCACCGCCCCGGCGTCCCGGAGGTCCGCCACGACCAGGGGCACGCCGGCGGTCAAGGCGCCGCGATGCCCCGTCTCCAGGCTGTCCAGCACCACCGGCCCGTGCCCCGCCCGGGCGAGCTCGGCGGTGACGACGCTGCCGATGTACCCTGCGCCTCCGGTGACCAGGACTCTCACGGGCCGATCCTCCTCGCCAAGCAGCCTGGCCCGCCCCCGAGGCCGCCGCGGGCCGTCCCCGACGTTCTACCCCTTCCCGGGCCCGACGGCGCGGGATCGGGGCGGCCGGGGGCGCGGGGAGCCCCGTCGGCGCGGCCTGGATCAGGTCCCTTCGGGGGGGGCCTCGTCCACGATCCCCCGGAGCACGTCGGGGTGGTTGGTGCCGATCCCGTCCACGCCCAGGGAGATCAGGCGGCGCAGGACGTGGGGATCCGAGGAGACCCAGGGGGCGACCGCCAGGCCGGCGGCGTGGGCGGAGCGGACGTCCTCCTCGCGGACGAAGGCCCAGTGGGGGAGCAGCGCGTCCGCGCCCGCCGCCCGGGCCAGGGCCACCGGGTCCACCGGGCGCCCGGCGTAGAGCACCCCCGTCGCCACCCGGTCGTCCAGGGCCTTCACCCGCTGCACGGCGACGTGGTCGAAGGAGATCACCAGGGCCCGCTCGGTCATGCCGTGGCGGGACAGGGCCTCCACCACCGCCGCCCCGATCCCCGGGTAGACCACCGGCCCGCTCTTGATCTCCACGTCCAACAGGACCCCCTGGGACGCCGCCCAGTCCAGGACCTCCTCGAAGGTGGGGATCCGCTCGCCTGCGTAGGCGTCCCCGAACCACGAGCCGGCGTCCAGGGCCCTGAGCTCGGGCAGGGTGCGCTCCCCCACCAGGCCGGCGCCGTCGGTGGTGCGCTCCAAGGTCTCGTCGTGGATCGCCACCAGCACCCCGTCCCGGGACAGGTGCACGTCCAGCTCCACCAGGTCGGCGCCCAGCTCCACCGCGTGGCGGAACGAGGCCATGGTGTTCTCGGGGCGATACCCCATCGCTCCGCGGTGGCCCACCACCAGGGGCCGGCCCGCCGCCTGCCGGATCCGGAGTCCCAGGGGCACGGTCTCGGGTCGCATGGTCTCGCTCCAGGGCCGGGGCGCCCGGCCCACGGCCGGTGCCGCCGACCGAGAAGAGGATCGGTCCCGCCTCCGGCGCGGGTCAAGCCCGGGGGCGCCTCGGCGGCGGCGCCCTCCGCCCTTCCGCCCCGCCCCCCGCGGGGGCATCATCCCGGTCCGGGACGGGTCGCGGGGGGGCGGGCCCGTCCCCCTCGGGAGCGCCGTGATCCCCGTAGTGCTCACCATCGCCGGCTCCGACTCCGGGGGCGGCGCCGGAATCCAGGCCGATCTCAAGACCTTCCACGCCTTCGGCTGCTTCGGGACGACCGCCATCACCGCCGTCACCGCCCAGGACACCCGGGGGGTGAGGGGGGTCCACCGGGTGCCCGTCGAGACCGTCGTGGCGCAGGTCCGGGCCGTCGCGGAGGACCTGCGCCCCTCCGCCTGCAAGTCCGGGATGCTGGGCACCGGGGAGGCGGTCCGGGCCGTCGCCGCCGCCCTGGACCGGCACCGGCTGCCCCGCTACGTGCTGGACCCGGTGATGGTGGCCACCAGCGGCGACCGGCTGCTGGACCGGGAGGGGGAGAGGGCGGTGCTGGACGAGCTGGTGCCCCGGGCCGCCGTGGTCACCCCCAACCTCGACGAGGCGTCGTTGCTGGTGGGCTTCCCGGTGCGGGACGTCGAGTCCATGGCCCGGGCCGCCGAGGCGCTGGTGTCCCGGGGGGCGAGGGCGGCCCTGGTGAAGGGGGGGCACCTGGAGTCCGACGCGCTGGTGGACCTGCTCTGGGACGGCGCGGAGTGGAGGGAGTGGCGCCGGCCCCGCCTCGCCACCCGCAACACCCACGGGACGGGCTGCACCCTCTCCGCCGCCATCGCCGCCGGCCTCGCCCGGGGCCACGACCTCCCCCGGGCGGTGGGGGACGCCCTGGACTACGTCCGCCGCGCCATCGAGGCCGCGCCGGGCCTGGGCTCGGGCCACGGCCCCCTCAACCACATGGTCACAGGGGGGGCGTGAGGCGCGCCGCGCCGCCGCGCTCAGGCCCGCGCCATCGCGCGTTCCCGGCGGAAGTGGTCGACCACCTGCTCGGGGGAGGGCGGGGGGCCCTCGCGGTGGAGGTGGGTCAGGGTGGCGACGTAGGCCTCGCCGAAGGCGGAGGTGAGGGTGGCGGCGGTGAGGGCGGAGATCCCCGAGGCGGCGACCTGGGCGCCGGGGAGGAGCTTGAGCAGGCCCGTGGCCACCGCGCGGCCCGTCAGGGTGGCGCCGGTGCCGGTGACGGCGCTGGCCACCAGGGTCCGGAGGAAGGCCTCGGAGAGGGGCAGGCCGAAGACGGCGGTGATCCCCGCCAGCATCGCCACCTGCACGGGCACCAGCAGGGCGGCGTCGGAGAAGGGGATGGGGGTGGCGCCGATGGCGCCGGCGGCCGTCGCCGCCGAAGCGACGACGGCCCGGGCTCGCTTGCGCTTCGCCTCGACGTCAACCTTCTGTGCGGCCACGAAGGCGTTGCGTTGCCCCTCGGGCACCACCTCCATCGTCGCCTCCACCAGGGGCACCAGCCCCATGGGGGGCATGGCGTGGCCGTCGTCGTACTCCTCGGGGATCGCCCGCACCCGCACCACCCCCCGGGCCTCCGGGGCCAGGCGCTGGGCCTCCGCCCGGAAACCCTGGTCGGAGCGGGCCTTGGTCACCACCACCAGCACCGGCATGTAGCGCGACAGCGTCCGGACCAGGTCGCTCTCCGCCTGCTCCACCCGCCGGGAGTCCTCGGCGACGCAGACCCAGGCGACGTGGACGTGGCGCTGGGGGTCCCGGTCCCCGGCCCGCTCCCGCACGAAGTCCTCCAGGGCCGCGAGGGTGCTCCGGAACTCCGCCAGCTCCAGGCCCCGGGTGTCGAAGATCGACACCGGGACCCCCTCCTTGACGATCTCCCGGGTGCCCGGGGTCACCGGGCGCCCCTGCCCCGTGTGGGCCAGGTCCCCTTGGAAGATGGCGTTGACCAGGGTGCTCTTGCCCACCCCGGTGCGGCCCGCCACCAGCACGTTCACCCGGCCCCGCCGCTGCAGGGCCTGTTCCATGGCGGACAGGACGTCCACCACCTCCGGGGCGGCGCTCCGGCCGGATCGGGTCTTCACGGGGGGTCCTCCCTCGGCGCCCGGCGGCGCCTCTCGCGAGCGGACGGGCCCGGCCACGGTCCGCGGCGGCGCGGCCCCTGGCGGGGCGAAGGGGCGCAGTGTAGCGGATTCCGCAATCAAGGCGGAGGGCCGCCCACCCGCTCCGCCACCGGCGCCCCCTCCAGCACCGCCACCAGGTCCGCCGCCAGGTCCGCCACGCCGAGGTGGCTCCACCATGCCACGTAGCGCCGGATCTGGCGCCGGGTGGACCGCGCCGGGAAGCCGTCCGGCCCCGAGTGGGCCAGGAGCGCCCGGGCGTGCTTCCGCGCCCGGTCGGCCGCCCCCAGGGCGTCGGTGTCTCCCCACTCCTCCAACCCGCGCCGGGCCGCCAAGGCCTCCAGCAGGTGGAGCTCCGTCAGGGTCCCCTCCGCCCACTCGGCCTGGGAGGCCGATCCCCCGAGGTCCCGGCCCGCCGCCTCCCGGGCGGCCCGCCACCGCTCTCGGGGGACGGTCCCGTCCAGGACCGCGTCCAGGCAGAGACACTGGGTGATCTGCCACCACGCCGCCCCGGCCGCCTGGCGATACCAGCCCCGGGCCCGGACCAGGGCGCGCCGCTCCTCGCCCCCGGGGCGGCGGGGCTCCTCGCCCGGCGCCCCGCGGAGGCGGCCCGCCGCGAACACCCCCTCGGCGACCCGCTTGGACGCGCTCCCGAGGCACCCCAGCGCTTCGGCCCGCATCGCCTTCCACATCTCGGTGCGGCTCTTCTCCCACGGGCGGTAGTGGTCCGCGTCCGAGGGGAGGCTCCGCTCCGCCCGCCGGGCGCACTCCTTCTCCACCCCTTCAAGGCGCTCGATCTCCGCCCGGAGCCGCGCGAAATGACGTTCCAATTCCAATGCCGCGGCCAGGGCCTCGGGCGAACCCGGGGCGAAGCCGCCGGCGGCGAGGGCGTCGATCCAATCGGAGGCCGTGTTGGAAGCCCGGTCCGCCTGCCGCAGCCGGCAGCCCACGAGCTGCTCGTCCAGGTCCTCGGGCAGCGCCGCGTAGGCCGCGAGGGAGGCCCAGTCGGCGGAGTCGGGGCCGAGGGCCCCCTGGAGGGTCACCCGGGCCCCGTGGATGGTCCGGCACACGTCCTCGCCCCGCAGCAGGCCGGGGTAGAGGGTCTGGGTCAGGACCACCGAGCCCCGCCAGGTCAGGGGGAACTGGGACGCCAGCACCAGGGGGATCCCCTCGTGGTGCAGGTCGTGGGCGACGCTGGCCCCCGGGGCGACCACGGAGCCGACGTTGGCGCTGTCGCAGGTGGCCAGCGTGACCACCGTGGGGCCCAGCACCTGGCCGTCCTCGGCGCGCCGGAAGGAGCGGAGGGCCCGGGCCAGGCGGGCGCCGTCCACGACGTCGAGGGGGGGCGCCCCCGCCTCGCCGTGCAGGGCGATCCCGAACTTCCGCTGGCCCAGCACCTCGCGGGGGGCTCCGTGGGCCAGGACGTGGACGTGGGTGAAGTGGGCCGCCCCGCAGGCCTCCCGCACCTGGCCCCAGGTCGCCCGGGGGAGCACCGTCAGCAGCGCGTCCCGGGGGTCCGGCTCCCCGGGCCGGGGGGGACCGATCCAGGGGTCCAACGCCTGGCGCAGCGCCAGCAGGTGGGCCCGAAGCGGGATCCCCGGCACGCCCTCGGGGGAGGCGGCGACCACCAGCACCCGCGGTCGCTGGGGCCAAGGGTCCTGGGGAGGGCGGGCCCGTCGGGTGGTGCGGGTGAGCACCACCCGGGGGGAGTCCCGCAGCGCCAGCGGCAGGGGCCCGTCGGCGTAGCCCCGGGGCGGCGCCGCGATCTCGAAGGGGAGCAGGGCCAGCTCCGCCGCCGAGAGGACCAGGCTCACGTGGATGGTGCTGGTCCCGGGGCCCTCGGCGATCCGCAGCTCGGCGGCCAGGGAGGGCACGGCCTCCAGCACCTCTCGCACCGTCTGGGCCGCTCGCTGGCGCAGGGCCTCCCGCTCGGGGCTCGGCTCCTGGGAGGCCAGGGCGCCGAGCTGGGCCAGCAGCTCCCAGTGGTCCACCGGCACCTGGACGGTGGCGCCGTCGTGGTCGCCGCACAGGGCGAGGTAGCGGTTGACCGGGGAGAGGATCTGGGCGTGGGAGGCGCCGTGTCGCAGGATCTCCAGGGTGACGGTGGCCACGGCCATCACCCGCGGGCGGGGGCGAGGGTGCCCCCCGGGGAGGGGAGGAGGGAGGCGCCCTCGCCCTGGGGCGCCGCCAGGCACAGCTCCCCCACCACCCGGCCTCCGGTGGCGCGGATCCGGACGACGGTGGGGCTCCGCATCACCAGGGGCAGGTCGGAGGCGACGCCGAGGCGCACCCGGGCGGCGTCCAGGCGCCGGAGGGTGGGCGCCCGCAGCCCCTCCCACACGTCGACGAAGGCCGCGGGGTCCTGGAGCATCGCCGGCTTCAGGTGGATCAGGCGGGCCCAGGTGCCGGTGTTGAAGTAGATCCCCCCCGAGGGCCGGCGCAGCGCCCGCCGCAGGTGGGTGTGGCCGGCGACGACGAAGTCCAGATCGGGGCTCGTGGCGCCGTCCAGGGCGCGGAAGACCTCGTCCTCGTGGGAGGGATCGAAGCTGCGGTCGTCCGCCAGGCCCAGGAGGGCCCGGCGCACCCTCTCGTGGTCCGGGAGCCCCTGCACCCGACCCCACAGGGAGCGGCCGATCCCCGCCAGGGCGTCGCCGACCCCCAGCGTATCGTATCCGCCCTCCTCCTCTCCGGCCAGGGCCACGGGGTCCACGCCCCGCCGCAGCATGTCGTCCACCTCGTCGAGGAGGGCGGAGCCGCCCTCCGGAGCGGGGGAGGATCCCCCGGCCTCGTCGATCCGCCGCGCGGCGCGGGCCAGGAGGGGGGACTCCTCGCCCCCCGTCCCCTCGAGGCCGGGGTCCGCCCCCAGCACCGCGGGCAGGCGCCGCCGGTCCAGCGCGGCGTGGGCCGCCAGCCTCCCCACGTCCCCGATCCGGGCGGCCAACCGCCAGTCCAACGCGAACAGGACCGTGAAGACCGCCTCGATCTCCGGCTTCAGCAGGTCCACGAAGGGGTAGCGGGCCTTCACCGCGTTCATCACGTCGACGACGAGGCGCGTACCGGCGTTGGCGGGCCAGGGGGGAGGTGGGGCGCCGGCGAGGACCGCCGCCGAGGTCTCGGCCAGGGCCCCCCGGTCCACGATGTTCCAGTCGTCGGCGGTGTTCCCGTGGACGCACAGCACCCGGGAGGGGCCCACCCGGCAGGCGTAGCCCGCCCCGTCGAGGGCGATCCGCAGCCGCCCGCGGGCCGCCTCGGTGGCGTCGTCGGGGCCGCCGGGGCCGTCGCAGAGGGTCCGGATCAGGCGGTGGCGGACGTCGGGGAGGGCCAGCTCCACGTCGTGGTTGCCCAGGGCGAGCACCAGGTGGCAGCCGGGGGACCGGGCGAAGGCCGAGAGGGCGTCGAACACGGGGGAGAAGGCCGGGTCCCGGCGGATGGCGTCGAACTTGGAAAGGGCCCCGGGCACGTCCAGGTACTGCCCGGGCCTCGGCCCCTGGGCCAGGAAGTCTACGATGTCGCCGTTCAGCACCAGGCCCACCCGCCGCCCCGCCGCGCCGGCCGCGGCGGAGCGGATCACCCGGGCGAGGAGGTCCCCCTGGTCGAAGATCTGGAAGTCCGGGGAGGGTCCGCCCAGGTGGAGGTCCGACACCACCTGGAGCTCGTCGTAGACGTCGATGTCCTCCACTTTCCAACCTCCCTCGCGTCAGTACAGGGCGCGCACGCGGGTCGAGAGGGTGAGCCTCGCCCGTTCCAGCTCGACGGTGACGGTGCCGTCGGCGATGGGGAGGTCCAGGGTCCCCTCCCCCAGCGACTCGTCGGCGTCGAACAGGTTCTCGAAGACGTCGTGGGTCGCGTACCAGTCCGCCTCCAGGGCCTTCAGGGCGAGGCGGATGGAGGTCATCTCGTCGAAGACCGGGCCGTCCACGATGGCCTCGCCGGGGGAGAGGGTCGCCCCCTCCTCCATCGCGTAGACCGGCACCACCCGGTGGGACATGCGGCGGACGTCCACGACGGGGTCCCGGCCGAAGACCTCCCCCAGCCACGGCCATCGGACCTCGGTCTCCACCACCACCTCGGCGGGAGGCTCGCCGGTCTCCTCCAGGTCGAGGGCGTCGTCCCTCTCGCGGTCGTCCAGGAGCTCGATGGACTCCAGGACCACCGTGAAGCGGCGGGAGCCCACCAGGGCGGCGGCCCCCGCGGCGTGGGCGCCGTCGGAGTCGCGGGTGGCGAAGTGGTCGGTCCAGGCGTAGCTCCGGGACGAGGCCAGCAGCTCCCCCGAAGGGGTGGGGAGGCGGGCGTCCGGGGCCATGGCGTGGAACCACTGGTCGTCGCTGAACAGGATCCCGTCGTTGGGCCAGGACTCGGGGTTGACCAGGTCCAGGAGGGGCAGGCCGAAGGCGTCCTCGAAGGTGGGGCGATCGGCGACGACGTGGTGGACGACCATGCCCCCGAAGGCGGGGTTGTTGCCCTCGGTGCGGACGTGGTCGCAGGCGGCCACGTTGGACTCGTACCAGTCGTAGCTCATGTGGTCCACGTCCACGAGGTCGAGGCCGATCAGGTCGGCGTACTCGGCGAGCAGGTAGCCGGGCTCGGCCATGGCGGCGCCCGCCACCACCCCGGCGTAGGTGACCCAGCGGGTGGGGAGGCCGTCCGAGACCAGGCCGTCCACGTCGTTCTCCAGGAGGTACCGCATCACCTCGCAGCCCATGGACTCGCAGGTGAAGGCGATGCCCGTCGCGGTGGGGACCCGGCCCAGGAGGTTCCGGGCCTGCTTGGCGACGATCAGGGCGTAGCGGGGGATCCCGCTCAGGGCCTCCACCTCGGCGGCGTCGTCCGCGGTGTACCACTCCGGCGGGAGGGTCCCGTAGTAGTGGGAGCCCACCACCTGGTTGGGGGCGTAGGGGTCCACGGTGCCGTTCGGGAAGCCGGTGTAGAGGCGCACCCCGTCGGCGTGGGGGCCGCCGCCGGTGTCGTGGCCGTAGGCCTCCTCCGCCCCGGCGCCGTCCAGGATCCAGCCGTGGAGGTGGATGACGGGGGTGGACAGGGGATCGTGGACGGGGGGTGGGCGGGAGACGCAGGATGTGGGGGGAGGCGGATCGGTGTCGTCGTCGGCGGTGTCGTCGTCGGGAGGGGCGGTGTCGTCGTCGGCGGTGTCGTCGTCGGGAGGGGCGGTGTCGTCGTCGGGAGGGGCGGTGTCGTCGTCGGCCGTGTCGTCGTCCGCGGCGTCGTCGTCGGCGGCGTCGTCGTCCGCAGTGTCGTCGTCCGCGGTGTCGTCGTCGGCGGTGTCGTCGTCGGCGGTGTCGTCGTCCGCGGTGTCGTCGTCCGCGGTGTCGTCGTCCGCGGCGTCGTCGTCCGTCGGGAGGTCGTCGTCGTCGCCGGCCGGCGCATCGTCAGTGCAGCCCCCGGCGAGGGCCACCGCCACCCCGAGCCACAGGATCCCTATCCGCATGAGGGCCTCCCCCGCCGCCTGGGCTTCAGGTCTCGCCGGGCACCACGTCCAGCGTCACCGCCGTGTCCACGGAGTAGCCGTCGGCGGATCCGTCGGGCGCGGCGTCGCAGTAGAGCCAGCTCGTCCCCGCGTCCAGCGAGAAGCGCCACGCCAGGTCGTAGCCGCCGGCGTCGTAGCCCCCCAGGTCCAGGCGGTACTCGTCGTCGTTGCCGTACTGGGCGTTGAAGATCGTGGAGTGCCAGTCCCAGCCGCCGTCCCAGGGAAGGGAGCCGTCGGGGCCGACGCCGACCTCGGCCACCACGTCCGGGGACGCTCCGGGATCGGCGGTGACGCCGTCGGCGTAGACCCTGCCGTACACCGTCACGATCCCGCCGACGTACAGGGCGATGGGATCGGGCCACTGGTGGGTGCACCACTCGGCGATGTCGCCGGCCACCGTCAGGGAGGCCAGGTCGTCCGGCGAGAAGCCGTCATCGGTGCCCCCGAGGTCGGCGTAGGTCCACTCCCCCCCGTCGACCCGGAAGCGGTAGGCGACGGAGAAGGCGCCGGTGTCGGGGGGGCCAAGGGCGAGGGAGTACTCGTCGTTGGAGAGGTCGCCCGGGGCCAGGCCGTCCACGTCGCCGGCGTAGGGGGCGGCCTCGAAGGTCCAGCCCGGGGCGGAGCGGGGATCGGTCCCCGCGGGGCCCCAGCCGGCCTCGGCCTCTACCCCCGCTCCGGCGCCCGGCCCCGGTGTGCGGCCCTCGACGAAGACCCTCCCATAGAAGACCTCCGCGCCCCCGGGCTCCAACACCACCTCGGGCGGGTGCTGGAGGATCGCCCAGGCCACGTACGCGGCGGGCGCGGTGTCGTCGTCGGCGGTGTCGTCGTCGGCGGTGTCGTCGTCGGCGGTGTCGTCGTCTCCGGGGGAGGTGTCGTCGTCTCCGGGCGCGGTGTCGTCGTCTCCGGGGGCGGTGTCGTCGTCTCCGGGGGCGGTGTCGTCGTCTCCGGGCGCGGTGTCGTCGTCCCCGGGGGCGGTGTCGTCGTCGGCGGTGTCGTCGTCGGCGGTGTCGTCGTCCCCGGGGGCGGTGTCGTCGTCGCCCCCTCCCTCCTCCACCACGAGGCGGGCGGCGTCCGCGGGGTCGTAGCCGTCGTCGGTGCCGTCGACGTCGGCGTAGAGCCAGGCGCCGCCGTTCAGGCGGAAGCGACATGCGACGTCGTACTCCCCCGGCAGGGCCGGGCTCAGCTCGGCCATGTACTCGTCGTTCGCCAGGTCGCCGGCGACGAGGCCGTCCGCGTCGACGTTGAAGCCCGCCGACGCCCACTCCCAGGAGGCGTCCAGCGCCGGGTCGCTCCCGGGCCCGCCGAAGCCGCACTGGCCCTCGATCCCGGCTCCCTGTCCCACCCCCACGGTGACCCCCGGCTCGTGGACCCTCCCGTAGAACGTGACGGCCTCCCCGAGTGCCACGGTGGCGTCATGGGGCCACTGGATCCCCGCCCAGGCGGGGGGATCCCCGGGGGGACCGGTGTCGTCGTCGGCGGTGTCGTCGTCGGCGGTGTCGTCGTCGGCGGTGTCGTCGTCGGCGGTGTCGTCGTCGGGGGGCGTGGCGTCGTCGTCCGACGCGTCGTCGTCGGCGATGTCGTCGTCCGACGTGTCGTCGTCGACGGCGTCGTCATCCTGCGCGTCGCTCCCGGTGCAGCCGGCGGTCGCCGTCGTCCAGGCCAGCGCGATCATCGCCCATCGGATCGGAGACACTGGGGAACCCCTCCTCGGCCCTCGCCCCTCCCGCGGGGGAGTCTAGCGCTACCGCGCGATCTTGTGAACGCTCAGGCCGGCGGCTTCCGCTGTCGCATCAGGCCCTCCTGGGCGACGGTGGCCACCAGCAGGCCCTCCCGGGTGAAGAAGCGCCCCAGCACCAGCCCTCGGCCTCCGCTCGCAGACGGGCTCTCCACGTCGTACAGGAGCCAGTCGTCCATGCGGAAGGGCCGGTGGAACCAGATCGCGTGGTCCAGGCTGGCCACCTGCATCCCCGGGGTCAGCCAGCTCACCCCGTGGGGGAGCATGGCGGTGAGCAGCAGGTTGAAGTCCGAGGCGTAGGCCAGCAGGTAGCGGTGGACGGCGAGGTCGTCGGGCAGCCTCCCCGTGGCCCGGTACCACAGGTGCCGCCGGGGGGGAGCGGGGGAGGGTGCGAGCAGGTTGTAGGGGTGGACGGGCCGGATCTCGAAGGGGCGCTCCGCCGTCGCCATCTCCCGCAGGGGCTCGGGGATCCGGTCGGCGAAGAGGCGGGCCATGTCCGCCTCCGAGGGCAGGCCGTCGGGTCCCGGGGCGTCGGGCATGGGGTCCTGGTGGGACAGGCCGGGCTCCTCCACCTGGAACGAGGCGGAGAGGCTGAAGATCGCCTGTCCGCCCTGGATCGCCACCACCCGCCGGGTGTTGAAGCTGCCGCCGTCCCGGATTCGGTCGACGTCGTACACGATGGGCCGCGAGGCGTCCCCCTGCCGCATGAAGTACCCTTGCATGGAGTGGACCCCCCTCTCGGGGGGGACCGTCTGGGCGGCGGCGGACAGGGCCTGGCCCAGCACCTGCCCCCCGAAGACCGACCCCCAGCCCAGGTCCTGGCTCTGGCCCCGGAAGAGGTTCCGCTCGATGCGCTCCAGGCGGAGCAGGTCGAGGAGCTCGTTCAGCACGTCGCGCATGGGTCTCCTTCCGGGCGCGGGGGCCCCGAGCGGCCACTTCAGCCCTGGGTTCAGCCCTTGGTCGCCGTCGCCAGGGAGATCGTCCCCCCGTGGGCCGCGCGGGTCGGCAGGGAGCGGTGCTCGAAGTCCCGGCCCACCCGCTCCAGGGGCTCCCAGAAGCGCCGCCGGATGTCGGCGCGGGCGACGACCTCCACCATGCGCCCCTGGAGCCCGGGGCGCTCCGCGTACACGTCCACGACGACGCAGCGCCCCCCTTCGGACAGCAGGGACCAGAGGTTGGCGAACACGGCGTCGGGATCGGGGAACACCGACATCCCCAGGAAGACGTGGAGCCGGTCGGGTCGCACGTCCCTCCCCGCCGCCTCCCGCAGCGCGTCCAGGGTCAGGGTCCCGGCGTCGGCGTGGAGGGGGTGCACGCGGGACCAGCCCGCGGCCGCCGCCCGCCGCCGGGCCTCCCGGAGCATCCCCGGGGACAGGTCCGCCCCCAGGATCGTCCCCTCCTCCCCCATCGCCGCGCGGAAGGCGGGGAAGCTCTGTCCCGTGCCGCACGGGGCGTCCAGGACGACGGAGGCGGGCCGGAGGTCCAGGGCTTCCGCCGCCAGGGCCCGCTGCTCGCGGTAGTGGGCCTCGATGGAGGCGTCGTAGAAGCGCGAGAACATGTCGTACCAGGCCATACGGACCTCCGCGGGGACGGGCGGACCACCCCGCCGCGGCGGGAGTGTACCCGCTCCGCCGCGGGAGCAGGCCCCCGGGGCCGTGGCCTGTGCTACCTTTCCGGGCCTCGCCGCACAGGCCCCCCCCGGGCCCGCTGGGGAACCGCCATGACCCGAGACTCCGCCCGCTCCGTCGCCCTCCTCCTCGCCCTGGGAGCCAGCCTCGGTTTCGCCGCCTGCGACGCCGAGGATCCGCCCCCCGCGCCGGTGGAGGGGAGCGCGCCCGTGACGCCCGAGGCTCCCCCCGCCGCCCCCGCCTCCAACCCCGCCGCCGCGGTCCCCGAGGTGACGTCCCCCACGCCCGCCGCCTCCCCCGCCCCCGCCGGGAAGGTCCGGGTGGTCCGGATCCTGGTGCCGTGGAAGGGGGCGGCCGGCGCGGGGAGCGGCGTCACCCGCGGGAAGGGCGAGGCCAGGGCCCGCGCCGAGGAGGCCCTGGCGAAGCTCCGCTCCGGCACGGCGGCGTCGGAGGTGGTGAAGTCCTTCTCCGAGGACGCCCTCGCCTCCAAGGGGGGGGCCATGGGAGATCTCTCCCCGGGGGACCTCCAGGCGCCCTACTCCCGGGTGTTCGAGGTGCCCCCCGGCCAGGCGACGGAGGTGATGGAGAGCCCCATGGGCTACGTGGTGCTGGTGCGGGGGGACTAAGGCGAGCAGCCCCGGGACGCCGGTTGCGGCGGATGCCGGGGATCAGTCGACGGTGCAGGCGAGGTCGCAGCCCGCGAGCTCGGCGAAGTCCCCGCTGGCGTTGGTGGACATCGGGTTGTGGCAGGGGTCGATGTCGACCGTGTTGCCCTGGCACCAGATCCCGTAGCCCCCGTTGGAGGAGATGGGGGTGTCGACGATGGAGCCGGTGAGGAGGCCGCTGACCCGGATCCCGTCCCCACCGTTCGTGGAGACGCCCACGTTGGCCGCGAGGTCGAGGGTCCCGCCGCTGGCGTTCACTCCCCCCGAGGTGTTGGCGACGAAGGTGGATCCGGCGGCGGTGATGAGGGCGTCGGTGCCCCGAAGCCCGTAGCCGCCGTTGGTGGAGAGCACGCAGGCAGCGGCGTCGAGAACCGCTGCGCTGAAGGCGCCGATCCCGTCCTCCCCGTTCTGGGAGGCGTCGAGACCGTCCAGCGTCGCCGAGCCGCCCACGACCCTCAGGCCGTTCCCGAGGTTGCCCAGGGACTCGCTCCCGAGGGAGACGGCGAGGCTGGTGTAGGAGACGTCGATCCCGTCCCCCGTGGAGCCGCGCACCGAGGCCCCGGCGAGGCTCAGCCCGGCCACCTGGCTGGCGCTGAACCCGTCGCCCGCGGTGTCCTGCACGTCGAGGCCCTCGAAGGACACGGACTCCGACGCCTGTACCAGGACACCCGTGTCCACCGCGCCCACGATCCGGACGTCGGCCGCCGTCACGCCGACCGACGAGGCGATCACCAGGCCGGCCCCCGGGCAGCCGGAGATCTCCAGTCCGTCGATGGAGACGCCGCTGGTCTCCCCGATCAGCACGGCGCGCCCGCCGCCGTCGGCGACGTCCACGTCCGAGAGGGTCGAGCCCGAACCTCCCTGGACGGTGACGGAGTCGGTCCCCGCGCCGGTCACGGTGACCCCGGCGAGGGTGACGGAGTAGCCGGTGGCGGTGATCCCTGCGTCCCCCCCGGCGACGACGCTGTCCCGGACCTCCAGGGTGGGGACGGCGGCGCCGGTCACGGTCGCGTCCACCACGCTGCCGTGGGCGGCGGAGAGGGACGTCGAGTCCAGGGAGAGGGAGGCGTCCTCGGCCAGGATCCCCGCCCCGTTCGCCGAGAACGCGGTGCCGGTGGCGGACACGGACGTCGAGGTCCCCTCGGCCTCGATGGCGGCACCGGGGAGGGAGGTCGTGCCGTCCACGGGATCGGTGCGCGACTCGGTCTCCGAGATGCTCCCGCCCTCCAGGAGGACGACGGATCCGCCGCTGGCGCGGATCCCGCGGCCCCGGTTGCCCTCCAGGACGGCGGCCTCCAGGGTGACGCCCGCTCCCCCCGACGCCGACACCCCGCCGAGACCCGCCCCCACCACGGAGAGGCCGTTCGCGAGGGTCGCGCCCCCCTCGATCCTCACGCCGAAGCCGTCGGTCAAGCCCACCGAGACGCCGGACAGCGTCGCCGACGCGACGCCGTCGAGGTGCACTCCCACGCCGGCCTCCTCCGCCGGGACGTCCCAGCCGATCCCCTGGACCACGTCGCCGGAGAGGGACAGGACGTCCGCTCCCGACACCGAGATCCCGTGGTCGCCGCAGTCGGTCGCGGTGTTGTCCTGGAGCTGCACCGTGGCGCCCGCGGTCTGGGTGGAGATCCGGATCCCACCGCCTCCCAGCCCGTCCATCACGTTGCCGGCGACGCGCACCGTCCCCGTCGCCTGGGTGACGACCACGCCCTGGGCGGTGTCGCTCTCGTCGGGGAACGTGAAGGTGTTCCCGTCGACCGTGCCCGCCCCACCGAACTCGACGGCGATGCCCCGGACGGACTCGAAGGTGTTGCCGTTGGCCAGGGTGCCCTCGGAGGCCCCGGTGTGCAGGATCCCCCGGTCGAGGCGGGTGAAGGTGGCGAGGCGGACGTCGACGGTCCCGCCGGTCGCCTGGATCCCCGAGCCGCCGTCGGAGAAGCTGCCCCCCAGGACCGTCAGGGTCGTCAGGGCCTCGGCGGAGATGGCGATGCCCGACTCGACGGCGTCGGTGAGGTCGGGGTCCGCGATCCCGGCGAACTCCACGTCCTCGACGGCGATGGCGGACCCCGTGGCGCGGATCCCGTGGCCGCCCCCGGCCCGGATGGCGGTGCGGAGCACGCTCAGGGTGGAGCCGTCCTCCACGTCGATACCCCCCGCGGCGTTGGCGGTGAAGACCGAGTCCTCCACGACGACGTCGGCGCCGGTCACCCGCACGGCCCAAGGGGTGCCGCCCTCGACCTGGATCGCCGACAGGGTGGCGGCGCCGCTGTCGGAGACGTGGATGGCGACGTCGTCGGCCTCGACGACGATCTTCTCGACCCGGGCACCCTGGACCCCCACGACCCGGACCGCCGGAGCGCCGCCGACGCCGCGGATCGTGGGGGGCGCGGCGGAGTGGCTGGTCAGGGTGATCGCCTTGTTGATGGAGACCGACTCCAGGAAGAGCCCGGCGCACAGGGAGACGAGGTCGCCGTCGACCGCGGCGTCCACCGCGTCCTGGACGTAGCGGAACGACGCGACTCCGTTCAACTCGATGCAGCCGTCGACGTAGGTGTCGTCGTCCGCCTGGGTGTCGTCGTCGCCCGCGGTGTCGTCGTCTTCATAGGGGGCGGGACATCCCGCCGCCAGCGCGGCGGCGGCGCAGAGCGCCAGCCAGCCCGTCGGGCGGGACCGGGTTCCGGGGTCTGGGGTCCAGGTCGCCATGGGGTCTCTCCGAGGCGAGGCCGATCTCGCCACCGCTGGACGAGAGGATACGGGAAGGACGGCGGCGAGGGAAAGAGAAGCGCGGGCGAGGCGGGCGGAGCGCGCCCAGGCATCAGCCCTGGGAGTCCTCCCGCTCCCAGATCACCCGGCCCCGGACGTCCTCGATGCGGAAGATGTGGGCGATGGCGGTGGCGATGGGGATGTCCGCCGGCCCGTAGCGACCGGGCCCGTTCCGCGGGCCCACCTCGATCCACTTCTCCAGCACCAGGCCGGTCTCGGGTGGGATCCCGTGGACGAGGTAGCGCCCGGGGGGCAGGTGGATGGTGGGGGGATCGCAAGGCACGCGAAAGTCTACGGCCGGAGGATCCGATGAGGGGAGGAGGCGAGGAGCGGCCGGCACCCCAGGAGGCCCGCGACTCACCGGGCCGGGGGGCGGCCGCTGGAAGAGGTGAGCATGCAGGCCGAAGGTCCCCGGGGGGCACCGCCCGATCCCGCGCCCGCGGTGGCGGGGAGCGGGCTCGCAACCGACGTGCTGTGGGTGCACGCGGGCCCCCTCGGGCCCGAGGCGGCCGGTGCGCTGACCCCCTTCGGGCTCACGCTCCTTCCCGCCGCCGGCGAGGGGCCCGCCCTGCGGGCGCTGGAGGCGCGGGCGGGCCTCGTCGCCGGGGTCGTCATCGGGCACGACCTCCCCCGGCTGGCCCGGGCGAGGCTGTTGGATGCCCTGCGCCGCCGGTGGCCCCGCCTCGCCGTGAGCGCCCTCGCGACCGGGGATGCCCGACGGGAGGCGGAGGGACTGGCCGCGTCGTTGCGGGCGGTAGGCCCCGATCCGACCGGCGGGGCTCCCGCGGCGTTGGGCGAGGCGCTCCGCCACTACGCCCGCCGCCTGCGGCTCTCGCTGTTGGGCTACGGCAGCGGGGGGCTCGGCCCCCGTGAGGTGCTGGGGGCCTACCTGCGGGAGGCGCGCGCCCGGGTGCGCCAGGGCACCCTGTCCGCCCCCGCCGATCCCGCTCGGGCCCGGGCCGTGCGGGCCTGGGCCTTGGGGGGGGACGACGGATCTCCGGCCGCGATCCTGCCCGAGGTACTCCGGGACCCGGTCCTGGCGGGGCGGCTCGTGGCCCTGGCGAACTCCACGGCCTACGGCGGGCGGAGCCGCGTCGCCCACCCCGCCGCCGCCCTGGTGCGGGTCGGCGCCGCAGGGGTGGCCAGCCTCGTCGGGCCCGAAGACCTGGATGACCCGGACCTCCCCGACGACGCGATCTCGGCCATCCGCCAGGAGCGGGCCCGCTGCGCGCGGGTGTCCCGCGTCGCCCGGGCCATCGCCGACGACGCCGGTCCCGAGGGCGCGGCCGAGCTCGCCGCCTTCTCGGGCCTCGTGCTCCGGGTCGGCCGGCTCGTCGCCCGCGCGGTGCTGCTCCCCGATCGGGTCCCGGCGGAGGCGCGGGCCGAGGTGCTGGACGCCGAGGGCCGGTCGCGTCACGCGGACGCCGCCGAGCAGGCCTTCACCTTCGCGCTGGTCTCCCGGTGGCAGCTCGGGGGCGGATACGACCGCCTGCTGCTGGCCCACCGCGACCCCGCCGCCCGGGTCCCCCTGAGCCCGGCGGGGGCGTGCGCGGTGCGCGCGGACCTGCTGGTGCAGATCCGCGAGGCCGGGCTGCACGAGAGCCTGGACGACCTGCCGCCGCCGGTCCAGGCGCGGGTGGACGGGTCGGGCCTCGGGAAGGTCCCCCGGGAGCACCTGGAGCGCTGGCTCGCCCTCGCCGGGGACGCCGCGGAGGAGGGGGCGGGGGCGCCCCGCTCCCCCGCGGGGACGTGGACGCGGTAGTCTGCGCCGGGCGGCGGCGCGGCCCCGGGGCTGGCTCCCCGGGGCAGGGGGCACCGGTCGCCCGGAGGGATGCGAATGCGCGGCAGAGTGGCCATCGGGTGCGGCGTCGCCGCGGTGGTGCTGGCGATCGCGGGCCTGATCGGCGGCCTGGTGGTCCGGGGATGGGTCCGGGGAGGCTCGGTGGACGAGATCGCCGCCCTCCTCCCCGCCGAGACCGAGGGCGTGGTGGTGGCCCGGGGGCTGATCGACCTGGGGATCAAGCTCGGACCGGGCTTCCGCGAGGGCCTGGGGGACGCCGCGCCGCGGGTGATGGCCCGCCTCGGCCTGGGGGGAGGCGATGACGGGCTGGACCTGGGGAAGCTGACGTCCACCGGCTTCGATCCCACCCGCCCCGCGGCGGCGGCCCTGCTCCGCCGGGATGCCGGGGGTGAGGAGGGGGACTGGGTCCTCCTGCTGCCCGCCCGGGACCCGGAGGCGGTGGCCGAGTGGATGCGGGGGCGCTTCGAGGCGGGGCTGCCGGGAGGGGTGCGGGCCGCCGGCACCGCGGGGGAGTCCGTGTGGGTCGCGGGGGACGCCTCCACCGGCGGGGCCGTGGCCTTCGGAGCCCTCCCGGGATACGTCGGCGTGGCGGGGCGATCCGGCGGATCCGGCGATCCGGCGGCGATCCTGGAGGCGCTGCGCCGGCCGGCGGGGGGGCGCCTCGCCGGGGCCGGGCCCTGGGAGGAGGTCGTCGGCGCCCTGGGGTCGGACTGGCACCTGATGGCCTACGCGACCCCCTCCCTGCGGGGGCAGGTGGCCCGCCTGCTGTCCCCGGCCATCGCCCGGGGGGCGGCGGAGGAGATCGCCGCGGACCCCCACGCCGGCTCCGTGGGGCTGGCGGTGCGGATCGGGAGCGACGGCGCGGAGGCGAGGCTGGTCCAGGCCCTCGGGGAGGGGTCCCCGGCGCGGCGGGTCCTGGGCGGCGGCGACGGGGGCCGTCCCTTGCCTCCCCTCCCCGGGAAGCCGTCCTTCGTCGCCAGGGTGGACCTGGACGCCGAGGCCCTGTGGGGGGCCATCCAGGCCGACGCCGGCTCCCGGAGCGAGGCCGAGGGCGTGGCGTCCCGGCTGCGGCGGACCGCGGGCCTGGACCTGGGCCGGGACGTGGTGGCCCACCTGGACGGGTCCTGCGGGATCGCCTTCTTCGAGGGGGGCGGCACGCCCATCTCGGGGGCCCTCTGGTTCGGGGTGCGGGACGAGGAGGGGGCCCGGGGGGCGCTGGACCGAGCCCTCGGCGGGCTGGACCGGATCCCCATGGGGATCGCCACCCGGGACGTGGAGGGGACGAGCTGGAGGGGGATCGGGGCCTTCGGGGTGGAGCTGCGCTTCGCCGTGGTGGGGCGCCGGCTGGTGGCGGTGGTGGGGGGAGTCTTCGAGGAGGTGGCCCGGGCCCTCTCGGGGGCGGGCGCGGCGGAGCGCAAGGTCCCCATGCTCGGCGGGATCGCCATGGCCGGGGCGCGCCGCGCCCTGGAGGCGGGGCCCCCGGTGGTGGCCTGGATGGCCGGCGCGGGCACCGAGCGGATGGCGAGGGAGCTCCTGGGGACGCCCGGCCCGGAGGGGGCGGCCCTGGGCGACCTGCTGCTCACCGCGGACGTCGACGGGCCGGGGCTCCGGGCCACCCTGGCGAGCCAGGTCCCGGCCCGGGCCATGGGCGTGGCGGCGGGACGCCTCGTCGCCGCCGTGGCCGGGGACGCGCTGCCGGCTCCCGGCCAGGGCGAGGTCCTGGGGCACCTGGATCGCCTGCGGGCGCTCCAGAAGGCCCGGGCCGCCGCCGGCCAGGAGTTCCTGGCGCTTCCCGGGACCCCGGCGGAGGTCCCCGCCAGGGGAGGGGCCCCCTTCGAGGGGCCGGGGGCGGAGGCGTTCCGCGCCCTCGGCTGGGATCCGCCGCCCCGGGTGATGTGCCGGTACGCCGCCGAGCCCTCCCTCGGCCCCTGGGGCCCCGACGTGAAGATCGCCGCCACCTGCGACCTCGACGGGGACGGGCGGACGGAGCGGTTCGAGGCGTCGGCCCTGGAGGCGGCCCACGCCGTGGACCCGTAGGGAGGGACCGGGCGGACGGGCGAGGGCGACCGGGCGCTTGCACCGGTGCCGTTCGGATCTATTTGCGAGGGGTGGGAGAGGCCCGAAGATGACGACCGATCATCGAAGCCTGTACGAGGCCCTGGGCGTCCAGAAGGGCGCCTCCGCCGACGAGATCCGGGCCGCCTACCGCAAGCTGGCCCGGGAGTTCCACCCGGATCGGAACCCGGACAACCCGTCGGCGGCGGAGCGGTTCAAGCAGGTCGCCACCGCCTACGACGTCCTGTCCGACGCGGAAAAGCGCAAGAACTACGATGAGTTCGGCGAGGAGTCCCTGCGCGCCGGCTTCGACGCCGAGAAGGCCCGGGCCTTTCGGCGCTTCTCGCAGCGGAGGGGGGGCGCGGGCGGCTTCGGCGGCTTCGGCCCCGAGGGCTTCTCCGCCACCGACTTCGGCGGCCGGGGGAGCATGGAGGACGTCCTGGAGGGGCTGTTCGGCGGCGGGTTCGAGGAGATCCGTCGCCCCCGCGGGGGGAGGGGGCGCAGGCGGACCGCCGCGGGCCGGGACGTGGAGGCCCGGGTCGCCATCGACTTCCTCACCGCCGTCAACGGGGGCGAGGTGGGGCTGGAGCTGGCCCGCCCCGTCCCCTGCCCCCGCTGCTCTGGCACCGGCGGCCTGGAGGGGGGGAGGATCTGCCCCGAGTGCGGCGGGAGCGGCACCCGCACCGAGCCCGCGCCGCTGAAGGTCCGGATCCCCCCGGGGGTGGACACGGGCGGCCGGATCCGGCTGGCGGGGCAGGGGGGTCCGGGCCGGGAGGGGGGCCCCCCGGGGGACCTGATCCTCCAGGTCGAGGTGCACCCCCACCCCCTCTTCCGGCGGAGCGGGAGGGACGTCGAGATCACCCTGCCGGTGACGGTGCTGGAGGCGATGGCGGGGGCCGCGGTGCGGGCACCCACCCCCAGCGGCGAGGTCACCCTGAAGGTGCCCGAGGGATCCCAGACCGGCCGGCGCCTGCGGCTCCGGGGCAAGGGGGTCCCCGCCACCCGCGGCCACCCCGCAGGCGACTTCTACGCCGTCCTCGATGTGCGGCTGCCGGACCTCGTGGACGCCGAGACCCGGGCCGCGGCCGAGGTCCTGGAGAGGCACTACTCGGGCGGCGTGCGGGAGGACCTGGGAGGGGAGTAGGGGAGGGTCAGGACCGGCGGCGCAGGGCGAGGGCCAGCAGCAGGGCGCCGAGACCGCCGGTGGCACCGCGGGGGGCGGAGTCGCAGCCCGCGCCGCCGCCGAAGGGGGAGGCCACGGCGTCGGTGTCGGGAGCGCCGCCCGCGGACTCGCCGCCGGTGGCGAACGGGGAGGCTCCCACCGGGGCGTCGTCGCCGGCGTCGTCCTCCGGCACCCCCGAGAGGTCCGGGGGCTCGTTCCACGGGACGTCGGGGACGGGCTCCGCCAGGGCCTCCTCGATGGCCGACGGGGTAACGTTGCCGTCCACGATCCGCAGGGTCATGTCCCTGCCGATGAGGGAGAAGGTGGGGATCCCGTAGTCCTTCTCGTAGCGGTTGCTGATCCCCCAACCCGGGTCCGAGAGCACCGGGAAGGTGTGGCCGTAGCGCTCGGCCCAGGTCATCAGCTCTTCATCGGAGGGGGCCTGGCTCGACTCGTTCTCCGCCCACAGGGCGAGCATCATGAAGCCATCGGCCGCGTGCTGCTGGTAGTCCGCCTCCGCCGAACTGGCGTGGCTCACGCACGCGCCTCACCAGAAGGCGCCGTTCTCCACCAGGATCACCTTGCCATAGAAGGACCAGAGCCGGACCTCCTCGCCGAACTGGTCCACCAGCGAGAAGTCCGGGGCGATGTCCCCCACCTCGTTGCCGGTCTCCGCCTCGGAGAGCCCATCGGGGATCGGGCTGCGTTCCCAGCCCCCGAGGTAGGGGTGGTCTTCGGGGACCGCGGGATCGGAGAAGCCGTGGACCTCGATGCCGTCGTCCCAGCCGTCCTCGTCGGTGTCGGCGGCGTCGGGGTCCGTGCCCACCTCGTCCTCGTAGGAGTCGGCGAGGCCGTCCCCGTCGGAGTCCACGAGGCCGGGATCGGCGCCCGCGTCGCCGGTGCCGGGCGCGGCGCAGGCGGGGATCAGGGGCAGGGCGAGGGCCGCCACGAGGGGGGACCACGGCAGTGGCGAGGTCGAACGGGGCATGGTGACCTCCGAGGTCGGGATCCCGGAGCATAGGCCGGCGTTCCCGGCGGGGCAACGGCTTTCTCGGCGGGAAGGTTCAGAAGTAGAACCGCGCGCCCCCGACGCCGGCCACGTCGAACCCGAGCACCTGGTAGAAGACCAGGAGGGGGACCGCCTCGGCGAAGAGCTCCGCGGGCAGTCCGCGCTTCAGCACCGAGACCCCGATGGGGATCCCCGCGCCGAGCTCGTGGTAGACCGCGCCGGCCCCGAGGGACGCCAGCCGGTACCGGAGCTCGGCCCCCAGGGTGACCTGGAAGGTGACGTCGTCCCCGACGGGCCCAAAGTGGAAGCGGTAGCCCACGTCCGCCGAGAGGGTGTCCACCCGGGCGGCACCGCCGATGTTCAGCACGATCCCGTGGGCGCGGGCGGGCCAGATCTTGATGGACACGCCGTTCACCGTGCCGAAGGCGGGGCCCACGCCGAAGGCGCCGCCCCCCTTGAGGTCGGCCAGGGGGATCCCCGCCGACCGCGCGGGGCCGGCCTGGAGGGTGGGGGCGGGCCAGGTCTGGGCGTCCGCGGGCGCCGCGGGGACGAGGGCGAAGAGTCCGAGGGCGGCGAGGGCGAGGGCGATGCGGGAGGCGAGCGACGGCATGGTGGGCTCTCCGGGGCGGAGTCGGGGACGGACCGCGCCATGGTAGCGGAATTCCGGGACGGATCCCGCGCCCCGCCCGGATCCGCTCACGGCGGGGTCCGGAGCGCCGAGAAGGAGGGGTGGAGGACGGACATGCGCGCGCTCGCCCCCCTCGTCGCCCTCGCCCTCGCCCTGGTCCCCGCCGTCGCGGACGCCGGATCCGAGGCGGAGGCGGATGGACTGCGCCTGGTGCTCGGGGGGCGCGAGGTGGACGTCCCCCTCCGGAGGGGCGAGGCGATGGAGATCGCCGTGGCGGACCCCGCCGGGGGCCCGGACCTGACGATCTCCCTGAGCTGGACGTCCCGGGGCGACGACGAGGAATCCGGGGACTCCCAGGATCCCGAGGACGCGCCACCCGAAGAGGGCGTGACCGACGCGGTCGTCTACCGATCCCTCGGGATCGGCCCCGGCGACGGGTGCGCCGCCGTACCCCGGGGGAGGGGCGGCGCCGCGGCCCTGGCCGGGGCGGTCGCCGCTGCCGGACTCGCCGCCCGCCGGCGGCCCTTCCCCCGGCGCTGAGGGGCGGAAGTGGACGCCCCCTTCGCACCCACCCGGACCCCCTCCCCGGATCCCCCGGCGGCGGCCCCGGCGCGGGCCGAGGCGGCGGAGGCGCGGGACGGCGACGAGGGCCGGTCCGCGGCGCCCGATCTCAGCGGGGCGCCGTGGGTGCGGATCCCGACCCTCCCGTGGCTGAAGCGGCGGCGCCTGGACTGACCCCCGGGCCTCCGGGAGCGGCACCGCCCCGGGCCGAGGAGGCCAACCGCCAGGCCGCCAGCACCGCCAGCGCTCCCCCCACGCCGCGGGCCTCCCCGAGGCCCCCCGGGGGAGGGCGGCGTCGGGACTCCACCACCCGAGCACCGTCCCCGGCAGGAACAGCAACAGCACGCCCCAGGCCGCGCACCACCCCCAGGCGATCCGGGGGGCTGCCGGCCCGGCGCCGGGCCGTCCCCTCCACAGTCCGCTCGCCGGCGCCAGCGCCAGGGCCGCCACGCCCCCGGCGCACAGGACCGGCAGGCCGGGGACGCCCCGGAGGGCCGCCCACCGGGAGAAGGCCAGGGCCGCGGCGGCGGCCACCCCCGCGCCCAGCGCCGGCGCCACCGAGCCCCGGAGCAGGGGCCGGAGGGCCCTCTCCTCACCTCCCCCGAGCCGCAGCAGCCTCCGATCCCGGCGCAGCTCGCGGGAAGCCAGCGCCAGGGACCCCACCACCACCGCCGCCAGCCCGTGCCCCAGGACCGTCCCGGCGGCGATCCCCGGGGCGCCCAGCCGGGGCGCCGAGGCCGCTCCGTAGGCCAGGGCGTAGGCGAAGGCGGCGGCGCACCCGAGGCCCGTCGTCAGCGCCGCCACCGCGTACCGCGGGCGCGAGACGCCGTCGAAGTAGCCTTTCAGGCACAGCAGCGCCGCCAGCAAGGGCAGCCCCAGGGCCCGGACGGCGGCGGCATCGACGGCCGCGTCCCCCGATGCCGGCCAGGGGCCGAGGGCGGGCACCACGAACTCGGCGGCGTTGTGGACGGCGTACCCCCACGGCAGCCCCAGCGCCGCCGCCAGCACCAGCCCGGCGGCGACGGCCTGCTCGGGGGACACCGCTCCGTCCCCCGGGGGGGCGGCGAGGGCGGCCCGGGCGCAGCGGCGCACCGACTCGCCCAGGCCCACCGCGGGGGCGGCCGCGAGCCAGGTGGCGGCGGCGGCGACCGCCAGCTCCGACTGCCGCCCGGGCCCGAGGCCGCCGGCGAGGGCGAGGGGCACCACGTCGAGGGCGACCAGGAGGGTGGCGCCCCCGGCGATCCCGAGGGCCGCGGAGGTCCCGCCCCGCGCGCCGTCCCGCCCGGGCGGGGCCGCCCGAGTCACCTCGCCTCGCCCGCCGGGGCGTCGTCGTCCGCGAACACGGGATCGCAGCCCGGCCGCTCCGGGGTGGGCAGGCCGGGGATCCCCCGGAGCCCCGGGGCCCTCCCTCCGGGCCAGAGGTCCCGGCGGCACGCGGCGCAGTAATGCAGGGGCAAGCGGCCGGCGAAGAGGGCGGGCAGGGCCCACACCAGGGCCGAGCGGGGGTCCACCGTCCGGTACAGGGCGCACCAGGCGGCGGTGCAGTGGCCCCGGTCGCGGTGGGAGGGCTCGGTGACCAGCCCCAGGGCGTGGCCGGCCTCGTGGACCAGGACCGCGTGCTCCTGCGCGGTCCCCGTGACCCAGAGGATGGACCGGAGCCGGCGGGCGAACACCACCACCACCGGCACGTCCACGTCGTCCGCCAGCTCCCCCGCGCGGTAGCAGTATCCGCGGTACTTCTGCTGTTCCGTCGCGTACAGCACGTACATCGCCGCCGCGCCGTCGGGCGGGGGGCGGCGGTGCTCCCGGGCGATCCGGCGCAGTCCGGCGGGGGTGCCGTCCCACTCCTCGGCGGGGATGGTCTCGTCCAGGAGGATCTCGATCCCCCCGGGCTTGTCGACGTAGAACGCCAGGCTCCGGGCGAAGGCGTCCAGGGCCTTCTTCCGGGGCTCCGCGCCGTCCAGGCGGTCCACCTCCACCACCAGCCGGGGGGGATCGGGGTCCAGGAGGCGTCCATCCCGGAAGGAGGTCCCCGGCTTCCCGTCGGCGGGGTGGCGCAGCACCCCGCAGCCCGCCCCCAGGGCGACGAGGGCGAGGAGGGCCCGCCACGGCAGGGATCGGCCCCGGGAGCGCATGGGCGGGGATCGTACACGGCGCGGGCGCGCTTTACACGGCCGCGGGGGAGGCCGTAGAACGAGGGGGCGGTCCTGGGGATCCGCGGCGGGGGCCGCGTACCGCTCCGGGACCCGCGAAAGGGGGCCCGTGATCTCCGACGCCGTGGCGACCATCATCCACACCCTGTACGCCCGCGGGGCGGAGCACCCCGACCGGACCGCGCTCCGGTACAAGGAGGCGGACGCCTGGCGGGACGTGAGCTGGGCCTGGTACGTGCGGGAGGTCGAGCGCCTGGGCGCCGCCCTGCTCGCCCTGGGGATCGAGCCCGGGGACCGGGTGGCGATCCTGAGCACCAACCGGCGGGAGTGGCTCTACGCCGACCTCGCCGCCATGGCCGTGGGCGCCGCCTCGGTGCCGGTCTATCCGACCTCTCCCCCCCACCAGGCGGCCTACGTGCTCGGGCACTGCGGGGCCAAGGTGGTGTTCTGCGGCGACGGCGAGCAGGTGGCGAAGGTCCGCTCGGTGTGGGGGGAGCTGCCCGCCCTGGCCCACGTCGTGGCGATGCCCGGAACGCCGCCGGTGGGGGATCCCCGGGTGCTGGCGTGGGAGGACCTGGTGGGCCGGGGCGAGGCGGCGGGGGAGGAGGGGCGCGCGGCCGTCCGGGCGCGGACCGACGCCCTGGAGCCCCGGAGCCTGGCCACCGTGGTCTACACCTCGGGGACCACCGGCCCCCCCAAGGGCGCGATGCTCAGCCACGGCAACCTGGCGGTGGAGGCGGCGGCCATCGCCCGGATCTTCGACGCCGGCGAGGACGACGCCACCCTGAGCTTCCTGCCCCTGTCCCACATCGCCGAGCGCCTCCAGGGGGAGCTGGTGGCCATCGCCATCGGCTACACCGTGAACTTCGCGGAGTCCATGGAGAAGGTCCTGGACAACCTCCAGGAGGTCCAGCCGACGATCCTCCTGTGCGTGCCCCGCCTGTGGGAGAAGATCTACGCCCGCCTCCAGGACGGCCTGGCCTCGGCGCCCCCGATGCGTCGCCGGATCTTCGCCTGGGCGGGCGCCGTGGGCCTCGAGTGGTTCGCGGCGACGCACCACGGCGAGAAGCCGGGGGCGTGGCTCTCCGTCCAGCACGCCCTGGCCGGGCGCCTCGTTTACTCCAAGCTCCGGGCGCGCCTGGGAATGACCCGCACCCGGCGCCTGGTGAGCGGGGCCGCTCCGCTGTCCAAGGAGCTGGCGGAGTTCTTCGCCTCGCTGGGCCTGGTGATCACCGAGGCCTACGGCCAGACGGAGTGCGTCGGGGTCAGCCACTTCAACCCCCCGGACCGGGTCCGCTTCGGCACCGTGGGGGTCACCCTGCCCGGGGTCGAGGCGCGCCTGGCCGAGGACGGGGAGATCCTGGTGCGGGGCGGCAACGTCTTCATGGGCTACCTGGCCGACGCCAAGGCCACCGCGGAGACGGTGGTGGGCGGCTGGCTCCACACCGGGGACGTGGGGGAGCTGACCCCCGAGGGCTACCTCCGCATCACCGACCGCAAGAAGGACATCATCGTCACCGCGGCGGGGAAGAACATCGCCCCCCAGGACATCGAGAACCGCCTCAAGAACCACGTCGGGATCAGCCAGGCGGTGGTCATCGGGGACCAGCGCCCCTACGTGGTGGCCCTGATCACCCTGGACGTGCCCACCCTCCAGTCCCTGTGGGCAAGGGAGGGCCGGGGGGAGCTCCCCGAGGCGTCGGCCCCCCGGGACCCCGCGGTCCGGACCCTGCTCCAGGGCTACGTCGACCAGGTCAACGCCGGACTGGGCCGCTGGGAGCAGATCAAGTACTTCGCCGTGCTCGACCGGGACTTCACCGTCGAGGACGACGAGCTGACCCCCTCCCTGAAGGTGCGCCGCCGGGTGATCCAGAAGCGCTACGCCGAGGTGGTGGACGGCCTCTACGCCCGGGCGCCTGCGGGCTGAGCGTCGCCCCGCGTCGCCGTGAGTGGTTGCAGACTACTCACTCACTGAGTAATCTTGCTCATCGGCCGAGCAAGATGAGTCGATGACCTCCCCACGCTTCGAGCGCGCCGTCGTGTCCCGCATCCTGCGGGGGCTCCAGCGGGATCCGCCCCTCCTCCAGGTCCTGGTGGGGCCGCGGCAGGTGGGGAAGACCACCGCCGCCCGGGGGGTGGCGGGACGATGGGACGGGAGGGTCCGTTACGCCGCGGCCGACGAGATGCTGCCCCCCCGCGCGGACTGGATCCGCTTCCACTGGGAGCTGGCCCGGGGGGAGGGTGGGGACCGGCCGGCGCTGCTGGTGCTCGACGAGGTCCAGAAGGTCGTCGGGTGGAGCGAGCAGGTCAAGGCGCTGTGGGACGCCGACCGGGCCGCCGGGGCGGGACCCCGGGTGCTCCTGCTGGGGTCGTCCGCCTTGCTGTTGGCCGCCGGCACCACCGAGAGCCTGGCCGGACGCTTCTTCCTGCACCGCTGTCCTCACTGGTCCTGGACCGAGTGCCGGGACGCCTTCGGCTGGGACCTGGACCGATGGCTGTGGTTCGGCGGCTACCCCGGGGCGGCGCCCCTCGCCGACGACGAGGACACCTGGAAGGCCTATGTCCGGGACTCCCTCGTCGAGGCGGTCCTCGCCCGGGACGTCCTGTCGCTCCAGCGGGTCCACAAGCCGGCCCTCCTCCGCCACCTCTTCGCGCTGGCCTGCCACTTCCCCGCCCAGGCCCTCTCCTACACGAAGATGCTCGGCCAGCTCCAGGAGGCCGGCAACACCACCACCCTGGCCCACTACGTCCACCTGCTGGAGACCGCGTTCCTGCTCTCCGGCCTGGAACGCTGGTCCCCCGGGCAGGCGCGCAGCCGGGGGACCAGCCCCAAGCTGGTGCTCTGGAACAACGCCCTCGTCTCGGCCCTGGACACCCGAGGGTTCGCCCAGGCCCGGGCGGACCGCGGGTGGTGGGGGCGGCTGGTGGAGAACGCCGTGGGGGCCCACCTGCTGAACCACCTCCAGGGCTTGCCCTACGAGGTGTGCTGGTGGCGCGAGCGCAACGCAGAGGTGGACTTCGTGGTGCAGACCGGCCGGGAGGCGTGGGGCATCGAGGTGAAGAGCGGCCGCCCCGACCGGCGCCCGGACCTCACGGCCTTCCACCGGGCCCATCCGCGGGCGCGGACGTGGATCGTGGGTTCCGGGGGGATGGCGCTCCAGGAGTTCTTCTCGCGGGACCCTCGGGAGGTGCTGGACGGGTGAACCTCCTGTTCCCCCTCCCTCACCCTCCCTCCCCCTGCCTCTCCCGCCGGGACCGGGCGACCTCGTCCATGAGGTCCCGCACGCTCTGGACCTCGCCCGACAGGCGCTGGGCGCGCTCGGCGACGCGGCCGAGGGCGCGGGTGGGCTCGTCGAGGCCCTCGGCGGCCTGGAGGCGCAGCAGGTCCACCTGCATCACCTTCAGGGCCTCGGCGAAGGCCCGGGCCTGGGCGTCGATGCGCTCGGCGATGGCCCGCAGGTCCCCCATCCCCGCCTCCAGGCTGTCGAGGTGCCCCAGGGACTCCCGGTAGGCCTCCTGGGTGCGGGGATCCTCGGTGGCGGCGATCCGGGCCAGGAGGTCCTCCCGCTCCCGGGCGAGGTCCGCCTCGCCCCGGGTGGCGAGGGCCCGCTCCATGGAGGCGCGGTGGCGCAGCAGGGCCCGGATCCGCTCCAGGCCCCCCCGCACCGTCGCCTCCACCTCCGCCGCCCGGGCGGGATCCCCCGGGGAGGCGGCCAGGAGGCGGGCGGTGGCCGCCGCCTCGTCCTCGCAGCGCCGCTGGAGCTCGCCGGCGGTCCCCGGCAGGTCCTCCCGGTCCGGGGCGGGGGCGGCGATCCCGGCGGGCGCCTCCCCGCCCGCGGCGCGGCTCGCCAGCGCCCTCCGCGCCCCCTCGATCTGCGGGCGGTGGCGGGCGGCCCAGTTGGCGAAGCCGAAGGCGTGGAAGAACACCCCGATCCCCCACGACAGGGCCACCACCAGGGTGGAGCTGGGACCGGCGGTCACCAGCAGCAGGGCCAGCACCATCCCATACGCCACGAGGTGCCCGATCAGGCCCGCCCGCCGCTGGTCGTAGCGGTCCACGAGGCGCTGCTCGGGTCCGCGGGCCAGGCCGTGGCGGCCCCCGTGTCCCCGGCGCTCGTGGGCCCGGGCGGCGCGGGCGATCTCGGAGTCGCGCCGCTTCTCCTCCTCTTCGAAGTCGATCCGGGCCACGGGGGCTCCTTCGCCCGGGCGGGCGGGCGGCGTTCACGGTTGCGGGCGATCCGGGCGCCCGGTACTTTCAGGCTGCGCGGGGCGCGGCGCACGGGGGGCGGCGGATCGGCCGCTCCCCGCCGCGTCGGGCCGAAGTGGCCCCAGACCCCTGACCGCCGGAGGTGGACCCTTCCCTTGAGCTTCACACCCGATCCCAGGTCCGCGGCGGCCCTCTCCGGGCGGGCCCCCGGTGGCGCGGGGCTGCGCCGATACCGCCACCTCATCGCGTCGTTCGTCGTCAACGACCTGCAGACCCGCTACGCGGGGTCCTCCGTCGGCCTCTTCTGGACGGTGGGCAAGCCCGTGCTGGAGCTGCTCACCTACACCTTCGTCTTCACCATCCTGCTGAGGGTGCAGTTTCGCGCCGACTTCGACACCCTCCAGAACGCCCTCTACCTGTTCTGCGGCTACATCGCCTGGCTGACGGTGTCCGAGTCCGTGCTGCGGACGGGCAACATCATTCGAGAGAACGGCCACCTCATCAAGAAGGTCCACTTCCCGCCCGCGATCCTGCCCCTCCACGTCTGTCTCGCCGAGGTCGTCAGCCAGGGCCTGCGCTTCTCGGTGCTGCTCCTGGCCGCCCTCCTCGCCGGCAACCCCCCCAGCGGGCACATCGCCTGGGTGCTGCCGATCCTCGTCCTCCAGATCGCCTTCACCTGCGGGATCTGCATGCTGGTGAGCTGCGCCGCAGTCTACTTCAAGGACGTCGTCCAGATCCTGCCCTCGGTGCTCCTGATCTGGATGTTCGTCACCCCGATCTTCTACTCGGACACCGCGTACCCGCCCCTCTACAAGCCCATCCTGGTGCTGAACCCGGTGTCTCAGCTCGTGGGCATGTACCGCCTGGTCCTCCTGGAGCACCAGCCCCCCCTGCCGGGCCAGGTGGCGGTCTTCGCGGCGGCGGCGGTCCTGTCCCTGGCCCTGGGGGCCGTCGTCTTTCACCGACACAGCTACGAATTCGCGGATCTGGTGTAGGCTCTCGATCGTGCTCCGGGCGTCCGTTCCGCGTCCCCACCGGGACCGCCGGTCCGGGCCTCGCCCCATCCCCGACACCGTTCGCGGCCCCGGACGGGCCGCCCGTCCGAAAGGCGTGCCGCGTGGCGTTCGACAAGGCGAAGTCCATCGATCTCGCGAACCGGTACCTCCAGAAGGGGGCCGTGGATCGGGCCCTGCGGGAGTACGACCTCATCCTCCAGCACGACCCCAAGGACGTCCGGATCCGGCACAAGCTCGCCGAGCTCCTGGCGCGGCGGGGACGGGGCGCCGAGGCGATGCGGGAGTTCCAGGTGGTCGCCGACGCCTACGAGCGCAGCGGCTTCTTCCCCAAGGCCGCCGCGATCTACAAGCAGATGCTCCGGAGCGACCCCGACTCCATCCCTCTCCAGCTCCGGCTTGGCGAGATCTACCACCAGCTCGGCATGCGGTCCGACGCCGCCGAGCACTACCGGAAGGTCGCCGTCCACTTCGACAAGAAGGGGAGCGTACAGGAGATCCTCGACATCCATCGCAAGCTGGCCGCCCTCAACCCCGAGGACCTGGACGCCCGCTTCAAGCTGGGGGAGTTGTACCTGCGCCACGGCGATCCCGTGGGTGCCGCCCAGCTCTTCCGCGAGATGGCGGTGGACCTGGAGAGGGGCAACCAGGCCGACGACCTGATCCGGGTCTACGAGCGCCTCGTCCAGGTCGAGGGGGACAACCTCGGCGTCCACCGGCGCCTCGCCGGCCTCCACCTGGCGAGGAACGATCCCCGGCGCGCCCTCCAGCGCCTCCAGGTGTGCTTCAAGGCCGATCCCCAGGACGCCGAGACACTGACCATGCTCGGCCAGGCGTTCCACGCCGCGGGGGAGTCCGAGAAGGCCGTGCAGGTCTACGAGGAGCTGCACCGCATCTACGAGGAGTCCGGCCAGACCGAGCTCGCCGAGGGAGTCCAGGGGCGGCTGGTGGAGCTCGACCCCTCCCGCCGCCCCGGCGCCGCCGTCCCCGCCGCCGATCTGCCCACCGTCATCGCCGACCTGGAGCTGGACGAACCCCTCTCCGAGGACCTGGCGCGGGTCCTGACCGAGGCCGACGTCTACGTCCGGTACGGGCTGGCGGACCGGGCCCGGTCCATCGCCGACCAGGCGGCCGCCCGCCACCCCGCCTCCTTCGCGGTCCACCGCCTGCGGGCGAGGATCGCCGCCACCCAGGGGGACGCCGCCGCGGCCGTGGAGGCCTGCCAGGGGATGTACCGCGCCGCCATGGACCGGGGGAGCCTGGACGTCGCCCGGGCGGCCCTGGTGGCGGCGACGCTGGCGTCCCCCCGGGACACCGCCTCCCGGGACCGCCTCCGGGCCTTCGACGACGCCATGGGCTCCCACCTGGGGCTCGGGTCCGCCGGGGACGACGCCGGGATGGGGGGAGTCCCGGGCGATCCCATGCTGGCCGACACCTTCGGCGACCTGGACCTGACCCTCGGTTGGGATGGCGGCGGCGGCGAGGTCGCCGGTGCCGGTCCGGGGGCGGGCGTGGACGACGACGGCTTCCCCGAGGACGACGAGCTCTTCGACCTCGCCCGGGCGCTGGAGTCGGAGCTGGGGGAGGACGGGGACGATGGGGAGGACGGCGCGGGGGGAGAGACGTTCGACCTCGGATATGGAGGCGAAGACGCCGGCCCCGAGGGGGATGACGTGCTCGCCGCCACCGATCCCCACGACCTCGGACGCTCCTACTTCGAGGTCGGCCTGTACGACGAGGCCAAGGGCGAGTTCGAGCGCGCCGTGGCCGAGGGCGTGCGGGTGGCGGAGAGCCTGGAGATGATCGGGGTGTGCCTGAGGAAGAAGCGGGCGTGGGACGCCGCGGTGGGCCACTTCCAGCAGGTGCTCCAGGGGGGGAACCTCGACACCGAAGGGATGCTCCGGGTGCTGTTCGAGCTCGGCGTCACCTACGAGGCGCGGGGGGACAAGGCCAGCGCCTACCGCGTGTACCAGCGTCTCGCGTCCGCCCGGCCCGACTACCGGGGGGGCGAGGTGGGCCACCGCCTGGAGGGACTGGCGCTGGAGCTGGGTCGGTCCCGGTCCTGATCCCCGCCACGAGCTTCAGCTCCGCGTCCTCGCGGGGCCGGGGGTCTTCTTGCGGCCCGGCTGCTCGTTCCACCGGGGGGGCGAGGCGAGGGCGTAGCGGCCGTCGTCGTCCCTGACGGCCTCGGGAGCCCTCTGGAGCCCGCGGTGGACGTCCCGGGGCGTCAGTCGGCCGCCCAGCGCGTCGGAGATCTCCCGGGTGGTCAGGGGCCCCTCGGCGCGCTCCAGGACCCACAGGATCGAGCCGACGATGGGCTCGACCCGCATTCGCTCGGGCAGGTCGCGGGTGGTGAGGAAGTACCCCCCCACCGAGAAGCCCTCCTGGCGGCGCAGCACGTCGAAGAGGCCGGTGACTTCCACACCCTCGGGCAGGGCGGGCATGGTCCCCGCCCCGGTGTCGGCGACGAAGTCGTCGCGGTGGTAAGGCCGGCCCAGCTCCCGGACCCGATCCCGGACTCGCTGGAGCCAGTCCCGCAGCGCGGACGGGGGCAGGTACTTCTCCACGAGGTCGTGCCGGTCGTCGTCCCGCCGGAACACCCAGGGCTCGAGGCGCAGGACACCGTGCACCGAGACCGACGAGAACGCCCGGACGGGGCGGATCCTCTCCTCCAGCTCCCGCTGCCCCAGGGGGCCGTGGTCCAGGAGCTCGTCGTAGACCAGGTCCTCCAGGAGCGCCGGCCCTTCCCCCGGCGTCTCGGTCCCCGTGGTCACGATCTGCCCCCGGGGCAGGAACCTCACCCGATCGGGGTGGCGCCGCAGCTCCGCGGCGAGGAGCTGCTCCGTCACCCCGTCCGGCAGGGCTCCCCCATCGGCGAGGCGGGAGTAGAGGTCCACCGACCGCAACGGCACCCCCGCCTCCACCACCGCCCGGATCGCCCCGTCGAGCCATGGAGGGGCCGGCGCGGCGGACAGGGCCCCGGGATCGACCCACTCGAAGGTGGCGGGGGCCACGCGCCGGAACTGGGGGTACCGCAGGAGGGTGGTGTGGACGAGGTTGTGGGAGGGCCAGGCGGCCTCGTGGAGCTGCCGGGACACGGCGTCCCGGACCTGTTGGACCGTCGCCGCCTCGCCCCGATCCCGCGTCAGCGCTTCCGCCACCTGGACCACCAGCCGGTACCGCAGCCCGAGGAAGGTGATCCCCCCGTGGACCTCGATGAGGTCCTTCTGGCGCAGGAGGGCCCACTCGGCGAGGTCCAGGGGGATCCCCCGGCTCGCCGGCGCGCGGCCGAAGCGCTCCAGGGCCGTGTCCAGGGGCTCGCAGGCCCGCTCCGCCGCCCGTCGCGCCCACTCCACCACCCTCTCCACCAGGGGGTCGACGTCGGCGCGGCTGGCGAAGCGTGCGTCCCGGGCGACCAGCCAGGTGTCGTCCAGCACGGCGGGCGCTCCGGATCCGAGGCGGTCCAACAGGCGGACGACCCCCGCCGGGGACCAGCGGTCGAAGAAGCGGTCCTCGTCCAGCTCCGCCAGGGCGACCAGGCCCTGCCGCCTGAGGGCGAGGCGCGAGAGCACCGGCGCGATGACCTGCTGCAGCCGCTCGGAGAGCCCCGACTCCTGGATCAGGGCGAGGGAGCGGAGCTCGTGCTGGCGGATCTGCTCGGGGTGGAGGTCCAGCCGGCGGGACAGGGCGAGCAGGGCGGTGGGCTCGGCGCCCCGGGCGAGGGCCAGTCGGAGCTCGAAGGCGCGGAAGCGGTCCTCTCCGAGGAACTCCGAGAGGCGCTGGGCCACCTCGGATGACCGGGTGTCCGCCTCGACGGCGAGGTCCGCGGGGATCCCCTCCTTCACCACCCGCTGGAGGACGCGGGCGATCCCGGCGTACACCTGACGGCCCACGTTGGGGAGGGCCAGCCAGGCCGCGGGGGTGGTGGCGAGCAGGTCGCCGACGGAGCGGCAGCGGAGCTCCGATGCCGACCGCTGCAGGCGCCAGTGCAGGCGGAGCCGCTCGACGGGCACCGTGCTCAGGGCCTTGGGCACCTCGCCGAGTCCGAGGGAGAGGAACCAGGGCTGCTCGGGCGGCCAGGCGCCCGCCTCCCCCCCCGCCGTGGGCCGCGCCGCGTCGCGGGTGGGGCCCGCAGGGTGGCTGGGAGCGGGCGAAGCGGAGGCGGCGCGCGTCCGCCGGCCCCGGGTCGCCGCCCGGGGGGTTGGGGGACGGGAGGGAGAGGGAGGCGGACCCCCGACGGGGGGTGGGGGCTCGTCCCCCCCCCGGGGCTCGGGGACGGGCGAGGGCCTCACCAGCCGGCGGCGGGGCCTCTCGGACTCTGCGCTCCCCTCGGCAACGCCCGCGCCCTCGCGCCGCCCGGACGGTCCTGGCTCCGCGGACTCCGAGGGAAATCGGAAGAGGTCCTGAAGGCGTCGCCCGGGGCCGCCGGAGCCGGCGTCGCCCCGCCGGGCCACGCCCGCCCCCTCTCTCTGGCCCGGATCCCCCTCGGGGCCCGCGCCCTTCCCCGCCACCGTCTCCCGCCAGGTGGAGAGCACCTTCAACGCCCGGGCCAGATCTCCCTCGGAGATCCCGTCTCCCCCGAGGAGCTGCCGCCCGGCATCGGACCGGAGATCCCCCACCTGGCCGAGCCCCGACCGCCGGGCGGCGGACAGGAAGGCCTGGGGCATGCCGGGCACCCACGCCAACGGGTATCCCAACAGGAGGGGGGAGAGCCCCTCGATCTCCAGTGCGGCCATCCTCTGCGTGTCGGTCACGGTCCGCGCGCCTTGATGGGCAAGTCCTCAGCTCCTTCGACCGGGAGGGGCGGTTCGGTGATCTGCCTCGGCTCGTCCGCCCCGGGGCGCAGGATCCCCGGTGGCACCGGGTTCGGGACTCTCAGTCGAGGACGATGAGCCCCGACGACAGGGCGCGGCCCAGGCTGCGGTAGAGGTCGACCCGATCCACCTGGGGAAAGAGGGCCTCCACCTCGACGAAGCTCATGGGCTTCTCGAAGCGCGACAGGATCGCCCCCAGCGCCGGATCGAGCTCGATGGCGCTCAGTTCCTGGGGCGAGACCGCCAGGCGCGGGACCCTCGAGGGGGCCCAGCCCGGACAGAGCTCCCGGATGTGCAGGTCCTCCGCGAGGGCCAGGTAGGAGCGCGCCAGCTCGTCGTCGGGGCTCTCCCGAATCGCCGACTGGAACGCCCGCCGCGCGTCCTCCTTGCGTCCCGAGCGCAGGAACTCCCGACCCGCCTGGAGGAATGCGGCGGCTGCGCTGAAGGGATCCGACCAGGGCGGCGAGGACGTGTCGTCCATCACGACCTCGACGTCGGGCGTCGCCGAGTGCTCGGCCAGCGTCGAGCTGGGCCCCCCCGCTTCACCCAAGGCCCCCGTCCAGAGGGGCGATCCGGGGAACACCGGGACGTACCGATCGCCCGAGAGCTCGTCGCCATCGACGGCGATGGTCCAGGTCCCGTCCCGACCGGCGAGGGGTTGGGGCCCTCCCGGCGGGCGGCTCCGGGCGTCCGGCTGCGCCGGGGCGTTGACCGGCAGCGGGCTCGGTCCGCCGGCGCGGAACCGCTCGAACGCAGCCAGGAGCTCGGCCATCGACCCCTCGACGTCGGGAGGGGGCCCGGCGGCCTCCCGATCCCCCGCGGCACGCCGCGGAGAGGCGTCATTCGGGCTCGTGGGGGGGCCCGACGTCGTCTCGGTGGACCTGGCGTCGGACACGTCCTCGCCCGGGCGAATGCGCGCCGCGTCTCGGCTTGACTCGTGCTCCGTCATCGAGCGGATTCTCGACCCAGCGGCAGGGGACTCCCCGCGGATACGCACCACGCCAAGCTAGCACGACCGGACTGGAGCGGCAACACGTCCCGGGCCAGGGCGTGTCCAGGACGGGTCCCGCGAGCGGCCGCCCCCCTACCGGGCCCTCACCCAGCTCTCGCGGACGCGCGCCTCGTAGTATCCGCTGCTGTCGGTCAGGCCCTCGCCCAGCACCTCCCCCGTGTCGGGATCGGCGATCAGCACCCGGACGTTCGCGATGCCCCCCGAGAAGTAGGTGACGCGCCCGCCGATGCGGACGGCCTCTTCCAGGGTGACCTCGATGGAGGGCTGGCCGTCCTGGTTGGTGCCGGTGGTCGCGGCCGGCGACGCCAGGGAGGAGGCGGTGGGAGGGCGGACCACGACCTCGACGGGCCCCACGTCGGCGAGCTGCTGGAAGCGGCCGTCGGCGCCCGTCGTCGTGGACCAGGTGTGCCCCGACGGCCCGAGGCTGCGGATCCGCACCCGGGCCCCCTCGACGGGGAGCCCGTCGGGATCGTACACCCCGCCGCGCAGCGGGAGGCGCGCGGGCAGGACGAACTGCCGGTTGGTGAGGGAGGCGGCGGTGAGGGGGACGTCGCCTCCGAAGGTCGTGGCCGACACGTCGGTGCCGTAGCCCGGCACGATGGAGACCACGTATTCCCCGTCGGGGACCTCCATCAGGTATCGGCCGCCGCTGTCGGTGCGGGTGCGACGGGTGAACGGCGCGGACGCGATCTGCCCGGTGCCGTCGTCGAACCAGGCCGTTCCTTCCACCCGGACCTCGGCGTCGTCCACGGGTGCGGCGTTCGGCTCGGGGGTCGAGTCGGTCACCAGGCCGCTTGCGGTCACCGCGCCGATGAGGGGGTAGGTGAAGAGGGTCGAGGTCCCGTCACCCGCCAGGAGGTCGCCGGGCAGCGACGCCCCCGTCACCACCACCGTGGGCAGGGCGGGCCCCGTCGCGCTCGGGGAGGAGATCCTCAGGGCCTCCACGGCGTCCGTCAGGCCGAGGGTGAAGAGACCGGTGAGGCTGTCGGTGTCGTCGGAAGGGCCGAGGGGCTCCCACTCGTCCAGGGGGCCCCAGGCGACCGGCTCGATCCGAAGCCCTCCGGCGCCGGTCTCCTCGATCCCCGCCTCCCCCTCCACCAGGCGCAGGACCCGGGCCGTGGCCCGGGCACCGGCGGTCAGGACCACGTCCACCGGCTCCGCTCCCTGGACGGCGAGGCCCTCCACCTGCTGGGAGTACACCTCGTCGGTGCCCGCGGCGGGGTGGGCCCGCAGGGTGTAGCCCTCGTCGGGCCCGGTGGGGTAGATCCCGTCCAGGGCGAAGGCGCCGTCGCTGCCCACGGTGGTCCCGCGGGAGGACACCGTCCCCGGGAGGCTCAGGAAGACCGTGCCCGCGACCGGCACCGGGTCCGCCCCGTCGGGCCCCGAAGCTCCCAGGGTGCCGCTGAAACGGGTGCCCAGGACCAGGGCCCGGTCGAGGGCGGCCTCGCCCCCCTTGGGCGCGATCTCGGTGTCGAAGGTGTGGGCGGCGTAGGCGTCGTCGGAGGGGACGACGTGGACGCGCACGGTGACGACCTGGTCGTCCGGCGGGTCCGTTCCCCCGCACTCCCCGGCCCCCGACACCACGCAGGCGGCGGCGGCCAGCACGGCGAGGCGGAGCCCTCTCACCGGACCACCTCGATGGGCCACCTTACGGTGAGGTTGGCGAGGGTCCCCTCGGCCTCCAGGTTGACCGAGAGGGTCTCCGGCAGCGGCTCGGGGAGCTGGGATCGGTCGAGGACGAAGGTGTCGGCGTCGTTCCCGTCGGCCTGGTGGACGACCCTCTCCACCCCGTCGACGTAGAGGTACCATCGCACCCGGGCGGCGTCGTCGATCCGGCACCCGAACTCGACCTGCCCGTAAGGCTCGGCGAGGAGTACGGGATCCCGGGGGTGGGGTACGCAGCCGGTGACCTCGATGGCGGGGGGGCTGTCGTTGCCCTGCTGGCGGGGATCGCCGATGGGATCGGTGAAGAGGCAGCCGCCGAGTCCCGTGGCGGCGAGGCAGGCGAGCGCGGAGATGGCGTGGCGCGGCCTCAAGGCTGGGGCGTCTCCTCGCCCGCGCCGGCGGGAGCGGTTCCGCCGCCACCGGCCCGCGGGCCCGCGGGGATTCTACCCGCAGCGCGGGAGGCGCGCCCCGGGCCGCGCCGTGCCCGCCGCGACCCGGCACCGGGCTTGCGTCGGCACCGACCGCGTGTATCCTCCGGCTCCGGCCTCGGGAGCGCCGTCCAGGGGCTCCCACCCGCGCCGCTGGAGCTCGATGTCCACTCCCATCCAGAAGGCCTACAAGAACCTCGAGTTCATCAACGGCCCCGAGGCGCGCACCGTCCGCATCCTCTGCGAGTACCACGAGCCCCTGGCTCGGCTCGAGCGCGAGGGCGTCAAGGACACCCTCATCTTCTTCGGCAGCGCCCGCACCCTCCCCCCCGACGTCGCCCAGCGCAGCCTGGAGATGGCCCGCCGCGACCTGGACGGTGGGCTGGTCACCGCCGCGGCAGTGGCGGAGGCCGAGTCCCGCGTCCGGCTCTCTCGCTACTACCAGGACGCCCGGACCCTGGCCCGGCGCCTGACGGAGTGGTCCATCGCCCGGGAGGGGGTGGATCGGCACTACGTCGTCTGCACCGGGGGCGGACCGGGGATCATGGAGGCCGCCAACCGCGGAGCCAGCGAGGTCCCCGGCGGCCGCTCGGTGGGCCTGGGGATCAGCCTCCCCTTCGAGGAGGCCCTCAACCCCTACGTCACCCCCGGCCTGGGCTTCGAGTTCCACTACTTCTTCATGCGGAAGTACTGGTTCGCCTACATGGCCAAGGGGATGGTGGTCTTCCCCGGGGGCTTCGGAACCCTCGACGAGTTCGCCGAGCTGCTGACCCTCCGGCAGACGGGGAAGATGCGGAAGCCGCTGCCCATCGTGCTCTTCGGCAAGTCCTACTGGGACGACGTCATCGACCTGGAGGCGATGGCGCGTTGGGGCACCATCTCCCCCGGCGACATCGACCTCGTCTTCCGCACCGACGGGGTCGACGAGGCCATGGACTTCCTCAGCGAGGCCCTGGTCCGGAACGAGTCCGCGCCCTGAGCCCGGGTTGTCCATCAGACTCGGGCTTCGCACTTTCGGGCCGTCGCGAGCGGGATCGGTGCGTGCCTGGGAGCGGGGGAGATGCCTGACGCCCATCCCCGCCGGGCCCCGGCCTGAGGGGCGGGCCCGGCGGGGAGGGGTCAGGAGCGGGAGGGCCTGGTGGCGGCCGGGCCCGTCCCGGGATGGTGGCCGCGGCCGCCCGCGCCGGGGCGGACGGCCGGGGGGGGATCAGCTACAGCCGCTGGTGGACGCGCAGTTCGGGCAGCGGTAGCAGGATCCGTTGCGGACCATGAGCGTCCCGCAGACGTGGCAGGGCGGGGCGTCCGCCTGGTTGAGGAAGATCGCCTTCTCGCGGGTCTCCTGGCGATCCCGGGCGGCGCTGCCCCCGTGGACCCCGTTGCTGTAGCCCGGGGCGTGGCCGTTGGCCAGTCCGTGGGCCGGCGGGACCGGGGCCTCGGGGGCGGCGGCCCCGTCATCGGCTCCCTCGACCCCAGGATCGGCCGCGGGATCGGCGTCCTCCAATGCCTCGTCGGGCTTGAGGAACTTCAGGGAGAGCCAGCGGAAGATGTAGTCGGTGATGGACTTGGCGTAGGGGATCTCCGGGTGCGGCGTCCAGCCCTGGGGCTCGAAGCGGGTGTGGGAGAACTTGTCCGCCAGGACGTGCAGGGGCACGCCGTACTGGAGCGCCATGGAGACGGCGGTGGCGAAGTTGTCCATGAGCCCGCTGATGGTGGAGCCCTGCTTGGACATCACCACGAAGATCTCCCCCGGCTGGCCGTCCTCGTACAGCCCGACGGTGAGGTAGCCCTCGTGGCCCCCCACGCTGAACTTGTGGGTGATGGCCTGGCGCTCGTCCTGGAGGCGCCGCCGCACCGGCCGGCGCGCCTCGGGGCGGACGGCCGCGGGCTCGGCCTTCTTGCGGGCGGCGTCCTTGGCGGTGTTGAGGGGCTGGGTCCGCTTGCAGCCGTCCCGGTACACCGCCACCGCCTTGATCCCCAGCCTCCAGGCCTCCATGTACGCCTTCTCGATGTCCTCGGGCGTGGAGTCCGAGGGCATGTTCACGGTCTTGCTGATGGCCCCCGACAGGAAGGGCTGCACGGCGCCCATCATGCGGAGGTGGCCGAGCCAGTGGATGGACCGGGTGCCGTTCGCGGGGCGGAAGGCGCAGTCGAAGACCGGCAGGTGCTCGGGCTGGAGGTGGGGCGCCCCCTCGATGGTGTCGTTCTCGTCGATGTAGGCGACGACGTCGGCGACCTGGGTGGCGTCGTAGCCGAGGTTGCGCAGCGCCATGGGCACGGTGTTGTTGACGATCTTCATCAGGCCGCCGCCCACGAGCTTCTTGTACTTGACCAGCGCGATGTCCGGCTCGACCCCGGTGGTGTCGCAGTCCATCATGAAGCCGATGGTGCCGGTGGGGGCCAGGACCGAGGCCTGGGCGTTCCGCACCCCCCAGCGGGTGCAGTAGTCGACGACGTCGTCCCACGACTGCCGGGCGGCCTCCACCACCTCCGGGGGGGCGAGCCTCGCGTCGATGCCGTCCACCGCGGCCCGGTGCTGGCGCATGACCCGCAGCGTCGGCTCGCGGTTGCGCTCGTACCCCGCGAAGGGACCGATGTGTCGGGCGATGAGCGCCGAGGTGCGATAGGCCGCTCCGGTCATCAGGGCGGTGATCGCCGCGGCGGAGGCCCGCCCCGCGGCGCCGTCGTAGGGCAGGCCCCGGGCCATCAGCAGCGCGCCCAGATTGGCGTAGCCGATGCCGAGGGGGCGGTAGTCCAGGGAGTTCCGGGCGATGGCGTCGTTCGGGTAGGAGCTGTTCCCGACGATGATCTCCATCGCGGTGATGGTGACCGAGACGCAGTGCTCGAAGCCGTCGACGTCGAAGGTGCCGTCGGGGCGAAGGAACTTCATCAGGTTCAGCGACGCGAGGTTGCACGCCGAGTCGTCCAGGAACATGTACTCGGAGCAGGGGTTGCTGGCGTTGATCCGGGCGGTGTTCGGGCTGGTGTGCCACCGGTTCACGACCGTGTCGAACTGGATGCCGGGATCGCCGCACACCCACGCCGCCTGGGCCATCATCCGGAAGAGGTCCCGGGCCCGGTACGCCTCCATCACCTGGCCGTCGGTGACCGCGCGGGTCTCCCACGGGCCGTCCTGCTCCACCGCGCGCATGAAGTCGTCGGTGACCCGGACGGAGTTGTTCGAGTTCTGGAAGAAGACCGAGGCGTAGGCCTCGCCGTTGAACGAGCCGTCGTAGCCGGCATCGATCAGCGCCCAGGCCTTCTTCTCCTCCTCCTCCTTGCAGCGGATGAAGTCGACGATGTCCGGGTGGTCGACGTCGAGGATCACCATCTTGGCGGCCCGGCGGGTCTTGCCGCCGCTCTTGATCACCCCCGCGAAGGCGTCGTAGCCCTTCATGAACGAGACGGGGCCGCTGGCAGTGCCGCCCCCGTTCAGCCGCTCCCGGGAGGAGCGGATCCTCGACAGGTTGCTGCCGGTGCCGCTGCCTCCCTTGAACAGGCGCGCCTCGGTGCCCGCGAGGCGCATGATGCTCTCCATGCTGTCCTCGACGGAGTTGATGAAGCAGGCGGAGCACTGGGGCTGGGGCTCGATCCCCATGTTGAACCACACGGGGCTGTTGAAGCAGGTGGCCTGGTGCAGCAGGTACCAGGCGAGCTCGTCACGGAAGGCGCTGGCGTCCTCGTCGGTGGAGAAGTAGCCCCCCTCGGTCCCCCAGCGGCCGAGGGTGTCCGCCACCCGGGAGACGAGCTGGCGCACCGAGCGCTCCCTCCCCGGGGTGCCGACGTGGCCGCGGAAGTACTTGCTCACCACGACGTTGGTGGCGAGCTGGGACCAGGTCTTCGGGACCTCGACGTCCCGCTGCTCGAAGACGATGTCGCCCTTCTCGCCGGTGATGACGGCGTCCCGGAGCTCCCACTCCACCGAGGCGAACACGTCGTCCCCCGGGCGGGTGCGCCGCCGCTCCACCTTCAGCCCGGTCTCCCCCGAGACCCCCGCGCCGCCGTTGCGCCGCGCCCGCCGGCCCGCGCCGGGGGCGGGAGTCGTGCTCTCCGTCCGCGTCTCCATCACCTGCCATCCCGCGCGACGACGCCTTCGGACGCCCAGCGGACGCCCTCCGTGCCCGTCGCAGTGCTGCTCGATACCCGATGAACGGGGGACCGACACGCCGGAGCCGCCGGACCGGTGTGCCGGGGATCTCCCCCCCCGCCGCCCCACGCCCTCACGCGCCGGCGACCGACGGCCCACGATATCAGCGCCGTTGGGGGTGTCAAGCGCATACCCCCTAGATATGGGGCCTCTTTCCGTGGGATCCCACAACATGTAGTGGTGTCCGTGCGGAAACCGCCCGTAACCACAAGGGAAATCAGGGAAGAACGAGGGCGGTCCGGACGGGTCCGGGGGCCGTGGAAGGACGGTGGACGGGGGAGGGGAAGCCCCCGGAATCGGGCGATTCGGGCCGCGTCGGGAGGACCGCGTGCCGACATCGGCGAGAACCCCCACGCCCTAGTCCCGTGGGGGCAGCACCCCCGAGACCCCGGGACCCCCCTGGGGTCGGGCACGGCCGTTGTCGGGGGCGAGGTCCCGCCAGGCGGCGACCAGGGCCCGGAACTCGGCGCCGTCCAGGGTCTCGGCCTCCAGCAGCCGGTCCGCCACCCGGTCCAGCAGGCCCCGCCGGGCCCGCAGCGCCGCCTCCGCCCGGGCGTGGGCGGCGCCGACGATCTCCCCGATCTCCCGGTCTATGGCGGCGGCGGTCTCGTCGCTCCACCGCTCGGGGCGCAGCCCGGCCAGCCGCCGTCCCACGTCGTCGTCCTCCCCCCCGCCGAAGGCGATGGGCCCGAGCCGCTCCGAGAGGCCGAAGTCCACCACCATCCGCCGGGCGATGGCCGTCGCCCGCTGGAGGTCGTCGGAGGCTCCGGTGGAGGGATCCCCGAACACCACCTCCTCGGCGGCACGCCCCCCCAGCAGGGTCGTCAGCCTCTGGTGGAGCTCCTGCCGGCTCATCAGGAAGCGGTCCTCGGTGGGGAGCTGCATGGTGAACCCCAGGGCGCCGCTGGAGCGGGGGATGATCGAGACCTTCTGGACGGGGTTGGGATCCCCCACGGCGTCGGCGACCACGGCGTGGCCGGCCTCGTGGAAGGCGACCCGCCTCTTCTCTCCCGCGGTCAGGCGCCGGCTGCGGCGCTCCAGGCCCGCGACCACCCGCTCCACCGCCTCCTGCAGCTCGTCCTGGCCGACCCGCCCGGCCTTGCGCCGCCCCGCCAGCAGGGCCGCCTCGTTGACGATGTTGGCGAGGTCGGCGCCGGCCAGTCCGGGGGTGGCGGAGGCGATGGCGCCCAGGTCCACGCCGGGCCCCAGCTTCACCTTGCGGGCGTGGACCTCCAGGATCTCCCGCCTCCCGTGCAGGTCGGGGCGGTCGATGACGACGCGGCGGTCGAAGCGCCCCGGGCGCAGGAGCGCGGGGTCCAGGACCTCGGGGCGGTTGGTGGCGGCGATGAGGATCACCTGCCCCCGGCCGTCGAAGCCGTCCAGCTCCACCAGGAGCTGGTTCAGGGTCTGCTCCCTCTCCTCGTTGCTCACCAGCGCACCGGCGCCGGCGCGGCTCTTGCCCAGGGCGTCCAGCTCGTCGATGAACACGATGCAGGGGGCCCGGGCCTTGGCCTGCTGGAACAGGTCCCTCACCCGGCTCGCGCCCACGCCCACGAACATCTCCACGAACTCCGAGCCGCTGATGATGAAGAACGGCACCCCCGCTTCCCCGGCAACCGCCCGGGCGAGGAGGGTCTTGCCCGTGCCCGGCGGCCCGACCAGCAGCACCCCCGCGGGGATGGCGGCGCCGAGGTCGGTGTAGCGGTGGGGGTCCCGCAGGAAGGACACCACCTCCTCCAGCTCCGCCTTGGCCTCGTCGAGGCCGGCGACCTGGTCGAACGTGATCCCCGTGCCCCTCTCGGGGACGATCCGCGCCCGGTTCCGGCCGAAGCCCATCACCTGCCCGCCGGGGTTCATGCGCCGCAGCACGAACACCCAGAAGCCCACCAGCAGGAGCAGGGGCAGCATCCACGCCGCCAGGCTCTCCCAGCCCCCGGTGCCGGGGCGGGCGCGGACCTCGACGTCGGTGCCCCGGAGGAGGGCGGCGAGGTCGTCGGTGGACAGGGCGACGGTGCGGAAGCGGCGGGGGACCTCCTCGGGGGCGGCCTCCCGGGCCTCGGCGCCCACCCGCAGGCCGTCGACCCGCACGGACTCGACGTGGTCGGCCTCCACCCAGTCCCGGAACTGGCTGTACGCCACCTCGGGGGCCGCGTCCTCGCCGCCGGCCCACTGGAGGAGCAGGAGGAGGGCGAGGCCGATGAGCACGGTCCACAGGGTGACGCGCCGCCGCTGCCGGTCGGGAGCGGGGGCACCGCCCGGCGGGTCCAGGGGGTCCAGGCCTCCCCCGGACCAGGGCTCCCGGGGGCGCGTTCGTGGGTTCATCGCGGTCGCCGGGGCGGCCCGGCGTGCCCCTCCACCCCCATCCATTAGCCCCTCGCCGCCGCCGGGACAGGCCCCGGGGTCCGCGCCTTGCCGGGCGGCGGGGGCGGGCGCACACCTGACCCCGGGGGGCGCCGGGTGGGGAGCAGGTCGGGATGCGGATCCCCCTCGTCGCGCTGGGATGCTGCGCGGTGCTGGCCGTCCTCGCCGGGGCGACGGCCGCCTCGCCCGGGGAGGCCGCCCCGGAGGCCCCTGCCCCGGCCACCACGCCCCTCCCCGTCAACCTGAACGCCGCGCCCGCGGAGGCCATCGCCGGGATCGCCGGGCTCGCCGAAGGGGAGGCGAGGTCCCTGGTGGAGGCCCGCTCCCGCCTCGGCTGGTTCCGCTCCTGGCGGGAGGTAGCCGAGTCGGCCCCGGACCTGTCCGACGAGGCGTGGGCCGCCCTCCGGGCCCGGGGTCGCCTCGGGCCCCCGCCCGCCGCGGTGCTGGAGGCCCGCCTGGACCAGTGGAGGCGCCGGCGCTGACCGCCATCCCGAGACCCCGCCCCTCCCGGCCGGCGTGGGGACGGGTTAGCCATCGTGGGGGCCGCCGATCCGCACCCTCGGGCGCGGCGGCGCGCCACCCAAGGGGGGAATCGCTCATGCTCTGCTCCAAGGACATCCTGACCGCGGGCCTGCTGATGGCGCCGCTCCTCGTGGGGGCCTCCTGCGCCGGGAGCCGGGCCGGGACGGCCGGGCCCGAGGCGTCCGCCGAGGTCCAGGAGGTCAGCGCGCCGGTGACGGCGGCGGACCTCCCCGAGACCTCGCCCCTGGTCACCGGGGCCCGGCTGGCCGCCCTGTACTCCCTGACCCTGGACGCGGTGTCCACGGGCATGGAGGGGAACCGCTACTACGTCATGGCGATGACGACGGCGCCCGAGAACCGTGAGCGCTTCCGCGCCCGGGCCGAGGGCATGATCGAGGAGGGGCGCCGGGCGCTGGAGCAGTTGCGGCCCATGGCCCAGGCCCCCACCCTCCCCGGAGCCAACCCCGAGGACGTGCGGCCCCTCGCCGAGGTGTACGCGAGGGCCTGGGCGGTCTCCGAGGCTCTGGCGAGCCGCCCGGCGCCGGGGGAGGTGACGGGCACCCCGGCGTCGGCGCCGGTCCCGCGGCCCGAGGCGACCCTGGCGGCCCGGGGTCCCGCCGCGGGCGTCGCCCCCGGGGACGAGGCGGGGACGGCGGCCTCCGACGCCGAGATGCTGCGCCACCACCTGCAGATGACCACCGGCGCCGACGACGCCATGGAGGGCACCCGCATGTGGATCCACGCCCGCGCCGGTGCCGCCCCCGACGCCTCCGAGGTCGAGCGCCTCGCCTCCCGGGGCGAGAGCCTGCGGGAGCAGGGCGCCTCGATGCTCCGGGAGGTCCAGCTCCCCGATCCCGACGAGTCCAACCCCGACGACCCCATGCTCGCCTACACCCGGGCCCTGCACCGGTCCCTGGTGGACCTCACCGACCGCCTCCAGGACGTCCGCGCACCCGGCACGCTGGGGAACTGAGGTCGCCCCGCCCCCCGGGACCGGTCGCCCGCTGGCTTCGCGGACATCCTGCCCAGGGTCCGCATACCTCCCATCGAGGCCGGCGGTGGAGTAGGATCCGCCGCGGGGAAGGGGTGGGTCGCGGGGAGAGGCGCACGTGGCCGTGGAGATCGCTCCGGCGGGGAGCCCGACCGTCGAGCGGAGCTACGCCGACATCCTGGAGTTCCTGGACGAGTACCGCACGCGGCTGCGGGGCCGGCGGGCCCTCGTGCCCGGCGGGGGGGACCTCGCCCCCGGGACCGCCCTGCGGCTGCGCCTACGGGTGCCGGTGCTGGACCGCGCCTTCGACATGCCCGCCCGGGTGGAGGCGACCGGGGAGGCGGGGGCGGTGGTGGTCCTGGAGGGGGAGGAGGTGGAGGCGGCCCTCGGGGAGGTCGACGCCTTCTACCAGCTCGCCGGGAGGCTGATGCGTGCCCTCCTCCAGACCGGCCGCTTCCGCGTCGCCGCCGTCGGCGAGTCGGCGCGCCCCGCGGGGACGGCCCCGGTGGCCGCCGCCGCTCCGGCCCCCGCCTCCGCCGCCCCGTCTCCGCCCGCCGCGCCCGCCTCCCCGGGGGCCGCGTCCCCCGCCGCCGAGGCCAGCCGCCTGCCCGCCCTGGACGGCCCCCCCACCGAGAGCGGCGATGTGGCGGGCGCCCGCTTCCGGGACCTCCTCATGCGGCTCTACCGGGAGCAGCGGACCGGGATCCTGGAGGTCCGCATGCCCGACGGGCTCCGCCGGGTGGCCTTCGTCGAGAAGGGGGGACCGGTCCAGTTCCTCTCCGATCCGCCGGTGGTGGAGGAGACCCTGGGCATGCTCCTGCTCCGGGCCGGCCGCATCGACGAGGCGCAGCTCCGGGAGTCGCTGGAGCGCATGAACCGCACCGGCCAGTTGCAGGGCGAGGCGCTGGTGGAGATGAACGCCCTCAACTTCGCCTCCCTGGTCATGGCCCTCGGGCGGCAGGCGGAGCTGATCTGTCGCAACGTGGCGGGCCTCGGGGAGGGGCGCTACGCCTTCCACGAGCGCGAGAAGCTGGACCGCCGCTTCATCAGCCCCCCGGTGAAGATCCCCGCCATCCTCTGGGAGATGCGGCGGACCCACTACCGCGAGCTGGGCCAGGAGCAGATCGACGCGCTGCTCCACCCCCTGATGGACAGCTACGTGGTGGTGGCGGGGGAGTTCCCTTGGGGGGACCTGCGGATGAAGCGTTCCGAGCGGGACCTCGTGGACATCCTCAAGAAGCGGAACTACCGGGTCCGGGAGATCTACAGCGTCAGCTCCGTCGGGCGCGCGGGGACGACGGGGGCGATCCTCACGCTGCGGGACCTGGGCCTCGTGCAGTTCACCGAGACCGAGGACGTCGCCCAGGCGGACGCCCGGATCCACGCCCTGCTGGCGGCGAAGCTGGACGCCATGGAGGGCCAGAACCACTTCGACCGCATGGAGATCCACTGGTCGGCCCGGGACGTGGACGTCGAGAACGGCTACGCGCGGCTGGTGCGCCAGTACGAGACCCTCGCCCGCCGCCACCGCCTGAACGAGGAGCAGGAGCGGATGCGACAGGAGGTGCTGCGGCGGCTCGCCGAGAGCCACGCGGTGCTCAAGGTCCAGTCCACGCGCCACGAGCACCGACTGGCCCACTACGAGGTCCAGCAATGCGAGTTCTCCGCCGACCTCCTCTTCCGCCAGGGGGAGATGCTGGCGGTGAAGCAGCGCTGGCCGGCGGTGATCGAGAACTTCGAGCGCGCCGCCGAGCTCCAGCCCCAGAACCGCCACTACTCCCAGGCCGCCGCATCCGCGCGGAACCAGACCTACAAGTCCTCGGCGGAGGACGACGACTAGCGGCCGACCCCGGAGCGGCGCCTCCCACCCCCGAGCCCCATGACCCACACCCTGCTGCTGACCAACGACGACGGCTACGGATCCCCGGGCCTCCGCGCCCTGGAGGAGGCGCTGGCGCCCCTGGGGGAGATCTGGGTGGTGGCCCCCGAGCGCGAGCAGAGCGCCATGAGCCACGCCCTCACCCTCCACAAGCCCCTGCGCCTCAACAGCCTGTCCGCCCGCCAGCACGCCGTCTCGGGCACCCCCACCGACTGCGTGTTCCTCGCCGTCAACCACCTCCTGCGGGACCGGCCGCCCGCGCTGGTGGTCTCGGGGATCAACCGGGGCGCGAACCTGGGGGACGACGTGTCGTACTCGGGCACCGTGTCGGCGGCCCTGGAGGCGGCCCTGATGGGCCTGCCCTCCATCGCGATCAGCCACGTCGGCTACCACGACCGGGACTACGGCCCCGCCGCGGCCTTCGCCGCCCGCCTCGCCGCGGCAGTCCTCGCCAGCCCGCTTCCCCCCCGCACCTACCTGAACGTCAACGTGCCCGACCTGCCCGGGGAGCGCATCCGGGGGGTGAAGGCGACGATCCTGGGCAAGCGCTCCTACGGCAACCAGGTGATCGAGGCCACCGACCCCCGGGGCAAGCGCTACTACTGGATCGGGGGCTCGGACGTGTCCCACGCCGACGTGCCGGGGTCCGACTGCAACGCCGTGGACGCCGGCTACGTCTCGGTGACCCCCCTCACCACCGACCCCACGCTCCGGGGCATCATCCCGGTCATCGAGTCCTGGGAGCTGGACCCGAAGTGAGCGCCTCCCGCTTCGACGGGGCCCGGACGGCGATGGTGCTCCGCCAGCTCCAGGGCCGGGGCGTCCGGGATCCTCGAGTGTTGGAAGCGATGGGGAGGGTACCCCGGGAGCGCTTCGTGCAGCCGGAATGGTTGGACGCCGCCTACGAGGACCAGCCCCTGCCCATCGGCGAGGGGCAGTCCATCAGCCAACCTTGGATGGTGGCCCGGATCTGCGAGCTGTTGGAACTGAGTGGGAGCGAGCGGGTCCTGGACGTGGGGGCGGGCTCGGGCTACCAGTCGGCGGTGCTGGCCCTCCTCGCCCGGCAGGTAGTGGCGGTCGAGCGCAGCCCCCGCCTCGCCCAGCGGTGCCGCCGCGCCCTGGCGGACGTGGGCCTGGACGAGGTGATCGTGGTCTGTGGCGACGGCTCCCAGGGCCGGAGCGAGTTCGCGCCCTACGACGCCATCGCCTGCGCCGCCGCCGCCCCCCGGGTGCCCGCCCCCCTGGCGGAGCAGCTCGCCGACGGGGGCCGCCTGGTGCTCCCCATCGGCGGACCCCGCTCCCAGACCCTGGTGAGGGTGCGCCGCCGCGGCGCCCGCCTGGAGGAGGAGGTCCTGGACCCCTGCCACTTCGTCCCCCTCCTCGGCCGCCACGGCTACCGGGAGGTCGCCGAGGGGGAGGAGTAGGGATCCCAGGGCTAACGCGGCCGACCGTACACGACGTACACGGTGGCCTCGCCGGGGATCTCCGGCACCCCGAATGCCGTCGTCATGAAGTCATCGTATCCATCGGCGTTGACGTCCCCGGCGGCAGCGACCGCCCATCCGGCATGCTGGCTGTCCGGAGGGCAATCAAGCCGAGCATCGGCATCTCCTGCATTGTGTTCACCGGCAAGTCCGGGGCCGTAGAATAGGAAGACAGCGCCATCGAGGCCCGGCGCCGCCGGGTAGTTGTACGCTCCCACAATGAAGTCCCGCAGGCCATCCCCATCGACATCTCCTGCACCGGAAACGTCATGGCCCAAGTACCCAAACTCCGCATCCCCGACCACCTTCATGTCGGCATCGGTGAGGCTGTACGTCCCCGAAGGTGGACCGCGGAAGAGGTAGAGGGCGCCCTCAGAGTATTCCGCATCGGTGTATCCCTTGTCCCCGACCAGCAGGTCCGCGGTCCCGTCCCCGTCGACATCGCCAGGGCTGGCGATGGGGAGGGAGTTTCCGGCACCGTAGGGGTCGTCGGCCAGGATGGTGGCCCAGGCGGAGTCCCCCGTCGCCTCTCCCACCAGGTCCCCGTCGAAGAGCTTGACGCCCCGAGTGTTGTTCGAGAGCACCAGGTCACCCGCTCCGTCCCCATCGAGGTCGGCTCCGCCAGCAGTGTAATGGCCGAGCATGCCGTCCGCACCGGGGACCACCCATCCGACGGCATCGGTTCGGTCGAGGCGCCAACCGAGGGGACCGGTGAACAGGAAAGCCTCGTATGTGCCCAGCGCAATGAGCCACACGTCAGCCAACCCATCCCCCGTCACGTCGGGGACCAGGGCGATGTCATACGCGAACTGAGGGTGGTTGAACGGGTCCGTCCCCTCCAGCAGCGCGTCCGCCTCGTCGGCCCTCACCGTGCCCGAGAGCGGGCCGAAGTAGGCGAAGACCTGGCCTGCTTGCCACTCGTCATAGGGAGCGTGCGTGAGTGCCACGTCGTCGTAGCCGTCCCCGTTCAGATCGGAGCCCCCCACCGCGACGGCCGCGAAAGTTCCGTTGGAGCTGACGCCCTCCTCGGTGAAGGTGACGTCCGCCATCGTCTCGTCCACTGCGCCATGGACCGGACCGAAGAAGAGATAGGCGACAGAACCCGAACCGGAAAAGGCATGGCCGAGGAGGATGTCGTCGTACCCGTCTCCGTTGACATCCCCCGCGCCCGCCAGCGAGTCCCCCATCCCGGACGGACCCCGGATCGTCGCCCCCGCGTACGCCAGGTCGATCACCCCCTCCAGGGGGCAGTCGTCGCCGCCGGCGCAATCGTCGTCGACCCCGTTGCACACTTCGGCAGCGCCCGGATGTATCGCCGCGTCGGCGTCGTCGCAGTCGCCCCCGCAGGTGGTGTGACCGTCGCCATCTCCGTCGAAGTCCTCGTCGACGAGGCCGTCGCAGTCCTCGTCCCGGCCGTCACAGCTCTCGGCCGCCCCGGGATGGACACTCGCGTCCCCGTCGTCGCAGTCCGAGAGCGTGTCATACCCGTCAACGTCGGCGTCCACTGGCGCGGTGTCGTCGTCCGCCGGGACGCTGTCGTCGTCGGATGCCGTGTCGTCGTCGGGGATCACGGTGTCGTCATCCGAGGGAAGGCTGTCGTCATCCGCCACGTCGTCGTCGGCAGGAGCCGTGTCGTCGTCGATGGGATCCGT
>JAKLKC010000019.1 GCA_023150875.1 Myxococcota bacterium
GCCCCCGCCCTACGTTCCGGATCGGGTGGGCCTGGGAACGGAGAAACTGGGGAGGAACCTTCGGAACGACGTACTAGCCTCCTCCCTCGTCGGCCCTCCCCATGCCCCTGCACGTTGCCCTCAACGCCCTCCACCTCGTCCCCGGGGAGACCGGGGGGCAGGAGCTGTACGCCCGGCGCCTGGTGCCGGCGCTCCTCGGCGCGGAGGGGGGCCTGCGGCTGACGGTGATGGCTTCCCGGGAGGGGGCTCCCTCGCTCCGGGCCGAGCCCTGGGCCGACGGAGGGCGAGCCCGGGTGGTGGAGCTGCCGGTCCACTCCCGAAGCCGCGTCGCCCGGGTGGCCGCCGAGCAATCCATCCTCCCCGTGGCGGTGCTCCGGGCCCGGGCGGACCTGCTCCACAACCTCTTCACCACCGCCCCCACGCTGGCCGGCGCTCCCCAGGTCACCACCGTGCTCGACCTGATCTACAAGCGGGTGCCCGGGGCGCACCGCGGCCTGCTGGGGGTCGGCATGGCCGCCCTGGTCCCCCTCGCCGCCCGCAGGTCGCGCCGGGTGATCGCCATCTCCCGCTCCGTGGCCGACGACGTCGTCCGCTGGCTCGGCGTCCCCGGGGACCGCCTGGACGTGGTCCCCCTGGGACCCGGCCTGTCCGGCACCGCCCCTCCCCTTCCCGAGGCCGATCTCCGCCGCCGCCACGACCTCGGGGACGCGCCCCTGGTGCTCTCGGTGTCCGCCCGCCGCCCCCACAAGAACCTGCCCCGCCTCGTGGAGGCCCTGGCCTGCCTTTCCCACCGCCCCGCGCCCCTGCTGGTCCTCCCCGGCTACCCCACCGGCGACGAGGGCGCCCTGCTCTCCCACGCCCGGGCCCACGGGGTCGGGGACCGGGTCCGCCTGCTGGACTGGGTGGACGAGGCCACCCTGGAGGGGCTCTACCGGGCCTCCACCTGCATGGTCTTCCCGTCCCTGGCGGAGGGCTTCGGGCTGCCGGTGCTGGAGGCGATGGTGAGGGGCCTGCCCGTCGCCTGCTCGGACCGGACGTCGCTCCCCGAGGTCGCCGGGGACGCCGCCGTGTACTTCGACCCCGAGGACGTGGGCGGGATCGCCGCCTCCATGGGGGCGCTGCTGGGCGACGGGGAGCTCCGGGCCCGCCTCGCCGCCGCTGGCCTCGCCCGGGCCGCCGCGTTCACCTGGGAGGCCACCGCCCGGGGCACCCTGGCCTCATACCGGCGCGCCCTCGGACGGGTGGCGGCTTGAAGATCGCCCTGGTGTACGACGCCGTCTACCCCTGGGTGCGCGGCGGGGGCGAGGTCAACGTCCGGGGCCTCGCCGAGCGCCTCGCCGCCCGGGGTCACGCCGTCGACGTGGTGGGGATGAAGTGGTGGGAGGGCCCGCCTGAGCGCGAGGAGGACGGGTTTGGCGAAGCCAAACGCCCAGGGCCCGCCGCCTGCGGCGGAATAGGGTGCGGGACGCACCCGAAAGGGCCCTGGGCCGGACCCGAGGGCAGGGCCCAGGATGGCCCTGACCGCGGGTTCCGCCTGGTGGGGGCGTGTCCCTCCTCCCCCCTCTACCGCGAGGACGGCCGGCGGCGCTTCGAGCCCCCCCTGCTCTTCGCCGCCGGGGTGGCGCGCCACTTCATCCGGCGGCGCTACGACGTCGTGGACTGCTGCGCCTTCCCCTACATGCCCGCCTTGGGCCTCGTCCCCCTCCTGCGGGCTCGGCGGATGCCCCTCACCCTGACCTGGTTCGAGGTGTGGGGGAGCTACTGGCGGGAGTACCTGGGCCGGAAGGGGCGTGTCGCCGAGGGGATCGAGCGCGCCGTCGCCCGAGGCGCCCGCTGGCACCTGGCGATCTCCCCCCTGACCGCGTCGCGCCTGCGGGCTCTCGCCCCCGCCGCCCGTGTCCGGACCATCCCCTCGGCCTGCGAGGTGTCCACCCCCACCGGTGTTCACCTTGATCCCTATAGGATCGGGTGGTGCGGTCGCGCCCTGCCCTTCAAGGATCTCCCGGTCCTTCTCGGCGCGCTGGCCCGCCTGCCCCGGGACGAGCCCTGGCACCTGTCGGTGGTGGGGGACGGCCCCTCCCTCCCGGAGTGGAAGGAGAGGGCGAGGGCGTTGGGGGTCCAGGACCGGGTGGACTGGCTCGGCTTCCTGCCCACCCAGGAGGAGGTCTTCCGGGTCCTCGCCGGCTGCGGAGCGGTGGTCCAGACCTCCCGGCGGGAGGGGCAGGGCAAGTCCGGGCTGGAGGCGCTGGCCCTGGGGCGACCCCTCGTGTGCGCCGCCCACCCCGAGGTCGCCACCACGGGCTTCGTCGAGGACGGCGTCTCGGCCCTGCTCTACCCCGCGGGCGACGAGGGCGCGCTGGCCCGGGCCCTGCTCCGCCTGGCGCGGGAGGAGGGGCTCCGGGAGCGCCTCGCCGCCGGGGCGGCCCGGGTCGCCGCGGGGCTGAGGTGGGAGGCGATCCTCCCCGCCGTGGAAGCCCACTATGACGAGGTGGCGGGGACGCCGAGGGGTTCGAGACCGAGGTAGCGGACCCGTCCCGGGGGAAGCCACCGCGGCGACCGTCGCGCCCCGGAGTCCGGCAGCCCCCCATTTGGCGGCCGGGCGACTCGTGGTGGACGGTACAGGGCTCGCGCAACGGGAGGAGGGAGGCCCCACGGTGGGCGAGGTCCTGCCCGCGGGAGGAGGTCGAGCAGCGCGGCCAGTGCCGCCGCCGCGGGGGGCGCGACGACCTGCAAACGACGTCGATGCCTTCGCGCCGGCAGGCCGAGCGGGAGTCGCTGCGATCCGGAGGAGGTCGGGCGCAGCGCTTCCTGGAGGACGCCCGCGGACTGCCCGCATCGCTGGACGCCCGCGGACCGCCCGCATCGCTGGACAGCCGCCGGACGCTACCGCGACTCCGAGGGATAGCCGGGTGCGCCGATCGCGATCTCTGGGAGGCCGTCGGCATCCAGATCCGGGATCGCGGCGACCGCATCCCCGCTCATGCCCCACGGGACCCGACCGTGGATGGAGACGAGCACCGCGTCCGGATCGGTCTCATCGACGCTGCGGCCTTGAAGGAGCGCCGCACCAGAGACCACCCAGGTCCGACCTGCGTAGTCGTCCGGGCACGGGCTCCCGATGAGCACATCGGCCTTCCCGTCATCGTCCATGTCTGCGAGGGCCGACATCGGGAAGTCCCCCCAGACCGTGGATGGCCCACACTCCACGACGAAGGTCCCCGATGCCGACGCGACCCCGAAACGGCTCCCGGAGCACTCAGCGGGAGAGAGGAAGAGGGAGACTTGGGCAGGCCCCGTCATGCCATACTCCCCAGAGTGATAGGCCATCAGGACATCGCCGCGACCATCCCCGTCCACGTCCCCTGCCGACGCGAACCATCGCATGTTCCTCACGACATCGTCGCCGCCGAGAGTGAAACAGGGCTCCTCCGTTCCGAATGTACCACCAGATGCCAGCCGAGCACCCGAGAAGGCGCGCGCCGACATAACGTCATCCTCGCCGCCGTCGTAACCCAAGGTGTCCCTGTGGGGTAGGAGCACGTCGGCGCGGCCATCCCCATCCACGTCCCCGATCGGTACGGGTCTCTCGGTGCCCGACCCCACATCCCCGACCACGGTCGCAATGGCGAGATCGGCGATCTCGTAGCGGCCTCCCTCGCCAAGGTCACTCCCCGACAACAAGTACGCGACGCCGCCGCGCCCCATGACTGTGTCGCCGACTCCGTCGCCGGTCGCGTCTCCCACCGGCACAGCGAACTCGACCGCCCCCTCCCCGTCGTATAGCACGACGTCTGCGATCGACATGTCGAACTCCACCTGGGACGTGACCGACGCAGCGAAGACGATGCACCCCGAATCCTGATTTCCTCCGGGGTCGCAAGGACCCGCGTAGAGCAAGTCGCCCAGAGCGTCTCCGTCCAGATCACCCGCCCCTTGCACGTGGAGGCGCTCCGGGCCGACACCGCCACCGTCCTTCAGTCTCATCGTCGCGTACGAGAGTCCGAGCGACACGTCGGACGGGTCCAGAAGCGTGTCTCCCGAGACAATGTACGCACGACCGGATCCTGGGGCACCGACCAAGAGTCCCGCCATCCCATCGCCGGTCTGGTCGCCGGATGAACCAAGATAGCGCCCACTCGCTTCCTTCTGGAACACACCCGTCCTCCTCACATCACCCATTTCCACTTCGAGGGTCGAGACGCCATCGAGGGTACTGGAGAGGAACACGAAGGCGGCGCCGTACTCGAACTGCCACGTCGATCTCTCCGGCGTGCAACCGGCCGCCAGGGCCAGGAGAAATGTCGTCGTGGAAGTGCGAAGTGGGGACATCGGGGCGCGGCGCGCCCGCAGCGTGGTGGGTTCCCTCATGGCCGACTCGCTACTCATGTCGCTACCAGGCCCAGAAGCCGGTGCTGACGCCATGCTGCTCTGCGTGACCGGCGAAGAACGGAAACTCGAACGTCGGGTCCAGGACCAGGGAGGCGGCTGCCATGATCCGATCCGACGGATAGCATGGCCCTAGGTGGGCGGGAGGCGGCGGGATTTCCCACGGCAGGTGGGGAAAAGGCGTCGGCGCGTCCGTGGGGCACCAGTGGTGCGGATCGGCGAGATCCCAGATCTCAACGAGGGAGTCGAAGTCCAGAGTAGCTGGGATCTCCCCCCAGAAGAACCGGAGCCAATCATACTCCGTCCCCCGAACGTACGTGCTTCCGTCGCACCAGTCCTGCAAGTAGTTCTTTTCGTCTACCGACGGCGCGTCCGCATCAGGCGATCCGGTACATGAGAATTGTGGGCCGTCCGACGGGGGGCCGCTCCGGTCCCAGTCGACGGAGTAGCTCCGTTCCATTCGGCAGTCCGACTCACCCTCGTTGTTGAACGTGATCGCTGCGTACAGATGGGCGAATCCTTCCGATGCAGCGGCGCTCTGAAACTCCTTGCTGATGATGAAGTGACTCCCCGGGCCCGCGTCCGCGCAGATGCCGGGGTCGGCCTCGTAGAAGATCGCAAACGGCAAGCGCTGGTCGGCCTTCACGGAGAGGGCGTGGCCCATTTCGTGGACAATCGTCCACTTGTAGTCGGCCGTGGCCGGCGAGATGTAGACCGTGTCTAGCAGCGCGCATGCATTACCGAAGCACTCGTCAGCGGTGAGCACGAATGAGTACTCCTCATTCGCCAAGCCGCCGTCGTGGGAAGAGGGCCCACTCTGAGGCCGCCATGATGTTGCTGTGGGGGGTCAAGTATCCGGTAGCCGGGATCGTCACGGGCTCAGCAGCCCAAGTCTGGTCAACGGTCTCGTCCAAACTTGTAGCAAACCAGAAGACCTCCAGCGCGTCATTGGTGAGTCGGATCGAGTTACTACCGATCTTCGCCCGCGTGTAAGTGTGCACGCTAACGAGGTGTCCCTCCTTGATCGAAAGGAGAGGCGTACAGCCCACATGCGACCCGTCTTCGTACGCGAAGTCGGACCAGACTTCGTTGAACCCGGGCTCTGTTGGCGTTCCGACATCGATTACCCTACCCTTGACTCCGCGTGCCGGAACGTCCATGATGGAATCTAAGAAGTAGTCGTCACCCAGTGGGGGCAGACCATCGACGGGGTCATAGGCGTCTGTGAAGCTGGTCACATGCACGAAGCAGAAACGAACAGGCACATCAGCCGCCCATCCGAATGCGGGCGAGGCAACGAATGCGGTTGACAGTGCGATTGCATTGCGGCGGACATGTACCATCGAATCGGTCCCTTCTCCAGGCGGGCAGCACCGTGAGTCCCCCTCGTCCTCGTGCGCGAGCCTCACGGTGTCGTAGTGTCGTCAGGGGCCCAAGGCGATCTCCTGCATCCGGACAAGAGCAACGGGTTCGTCGTGAAGCATTGTCCGTGGGTCGTATCCCACTCTCTCGAATACGAGATCGACGTTGCCAGGCTGGATGCCCGCGACCATCGTGAGTTCGGCCTCCTCAGCGTCCATGAGAGTCGGATCGCCAGTTCGCTCATCGAAAATGACATGGACTACGGGTGCTTGAACCCGCGCGACGGTTACGCCCGTCGTGACATCAGTGGCCACGACCTTCACTCGAAGGTCGCTGATCACCTCCACTTGCCTCGAATCGAACTCGACGACATGGTCGGACATCAAGATGTTCAGTTCGGCCGCATGTCCGTCCGCAGTGGTGCTGGGACCGTCGATCCATTCGACACCCAGGCCGTTGAATGTGAGCCGGCTGATCGTCCAATACTCGACGTCGTAGTATACGGACGAACCGACTTCAAGGGTCGGCTGCACTTGCCCAGCCCCATCCCTGACCCAGTCGACGGATATCCAGCTCGGGTCGAACGCCTCCATGACGCACACTGGTGCGACCTCCTGTACATCACCTTCGCGCCCGTCGTGTTCTGCGGGCGCCACGTCTTCGTGTGCGGACCCGACATGCACGTTGGCGACCACCGGTAGAACGACGATTCCCACAGCCAATCCCCGCTTCAAGCGCCACAGTATCGAGAGGATCTGCGACGTGCGCACTCTGCACTGCACCCCCATGGTGGTTCTCATGGCGCTCCTCAACTCCTGCCGATGGGGGCGGACACTGCACCAGAGCAGGGCCGTCGTCCTGCAATCGCAACACGATGAGCGGCCTCGCGGCACCAGGGAGGTGTAGCGGAAGGCCGGCACCCTGGACTACTCGATGACCCGGACACGTCAACCCGTGGCCTTGAACATACAGATCGGGGCCGAACCAGTCAAGCCCAGCTCGTCCGTCGGTCGCCCGGTCCGGGGCCTCGCCGAACGCCTCGCCGCCCGCGGGCACGCCGTCGACGTGGTGGGGATGAAGTGGTGGGAGGGCCCCGCGGTGCGCAGGGAGGACGAATTCCGCCTCGTGGGGGCGTGTCCCTCCTCCCCCCTCTACCGCGAGGACGGCCGACGGCGCTTCGAGCCCCCCCTCCTCTTCGCCGCCGGGGTGGCGCGCCACTTCGCCCGGCGGCGCTACGACCTCGTGGACTGCTGCGCTTTCCCCTACCTGCCCGCCCTGGGCCTCATCCCGCTCCTGCGGGCGCGGCGGATCCCCCTCACCCTGACCTGGTTCGAGGTGTGGGGAAGCTACTGGCGGGAGTACCTGGGCCGGAGGGGGCGTGTCGCGGAGGGGATCGAGCGCGCCGTCGCCCGGGGCGCCCGCTGGCACCTGGCCCACTCCCCCATGACCGCGTCGCGCCTGCGCGCCATCGCCCCCGCCGCCCGTGTCCGGACCATCCCCTCGGCCTGCGAGGTGTCCACCCCCACCGGTGTTCACCTTGATCCCTATAGGATCGGGTGGTGCGGTCGCGCCCTGCCCTTCAAGGATCTCCCGGTCCTCCTCGGCGCGCTGGCCCGCCTGCCCCGGGACGAGCCCTGGCGCCTGTCGGTGGTGGGGGACGGCCCCTCCCTTCCGGAGTGGAAGCAGACGGCCCGGGCGCTGGCGGTCCAGGACCGGGTGGAATGGCTCGGCTTCCTGCCCACCCAGGAGGAGGTCTTCCGGGTCCTCGCCGGCTGCGGAGCGGTGGTCCAGACGTCCCGGCGGGAGGGGCAGGGCAAGTCAGGACTGGAGGCGCTGGCGCTGGGGCGACCCCTCGTGTGCGCCTCCCACCCTGACGTCGCCACCACGGGCTTCGTCGAGGACGGCGTCTCGGCCCTCCTCTACCCCGCGGGCGACGAGGGCGCGCTGGCCCGGGCCCTGCTCCGCCTGGCGCGGGAGGAGGGGCTCCGGGAGCGCCTCGCTGCCGGGGCGGCCCGGGTCGCCGCGGGGCTGAGGTGGGAGGCGATCCTCCCCGCCGTGGAAGCCCACTACCGCGAGGTGGCGGGGGCGGGCGAGGGGGGAAATTAGGGGCCGAGGTCGGCCCTCGAGCCTCCGCCACCGTTCACGGAGCCGGCGCGCCCGGCGGGGCCCCCGAAGCGTCCAGCCACCGCTGCACCCAGCCGCAGAACTCCCTCAGATCGCGGACGTCCTCGGCGAGCCCCCGGTGCAGGAGAGTGTCGTCCACGTCGAGATAGTCGTGCACGAGCAGGTTGCGCAGCCCGGCCGCCTCCCCCAGGCGCCGTCCCAGCTCGGCGGGCAGGACGGAACGGCCCGCCAGGAGGCGAAAAACATCCCGATAGGTCTCGGGCATCGGCCAGCCGGCGAGAGCCGCGACGCGCCCCCCCGCGTCGATCGCGGCCTGGACGGCGACCTCCAGCCATCGCTCCATCGCGGCCAGCGAGGTCGGGTCGTGGGACAGGTCCTCCCAGGGCACGCGCGCCACCTCGTCCAGCCGCCGACAGTATTCCTCGATCCGGTCGAGGCGCGCATCGATGCGGGCGCGGTCAGCCACCGCTGGAGCCCTCCACGGAGTACCGCCGGGATCGGGCACGCATCGCGACGCCCCGGAGGTCCGCCGCCTCGACGCCCCGGTGCAGGGCCGCCACCTGGAACTCCACGCGATGGGAGGGATCGCGGTCGAAGAGAAGCACGGCGTCGTGCAGCGCCGCGAGCGCCAGGGAGGGGGGTGCATCCTGAAGCACGATCAGGTCCACCGCCCCGTCCGGGAGCTCGAGCGCGTCCGCCGCCTCGGCCCACAGCCTCAGCCGGCGGCGCAGCCGGTCCGGCCTCTCCTCCCACCCCCGCGCCCCCAGCACCGCCACGTCGACGTCGCTGCCGGGCCGATGATCGCCCCTCGCCCGGCTCCCGAAGATCCACGCCGCAGCCACGTCGGGCTGCGCGCGCAGGCAGGCCGTCAGGGCATCCAGGCGCGGCACGTCGGGAATGGGCGCGGGCATGGGATGATCATAGAGTCGGCGCGGGGGAAGGACAATCGCGGCGGCCCCGTCCGGCCGCGGCGCGGCCTCACCGCCCCAGGCGGATCACGTGGACGATGAAGGCGGTCCCCAGCAGGCCGACCCCGGCGGCCAGCAGCGAGGTCGCCAGGGCCAGGTAGGGCACGGCGGCCAGCTCGCCGAAGCCCGAGGCCGCCCAGGAGACCACCACCGCCGCCCACATCAGGGCTCCCGCGCCCGTGAGGGCGATCCCGCCCAGGCGGGACGGGCGGTCGCCGGAGCGCGCCACCCAGCGGGCCAGGGGACCATGGCGGAAGCGCAGGCCGATGCTCCAGGCGTAGACCGCCCCCACGTTCCCGAGGCCCAGCAGGGTCGCCCCCAGCAGGGTCGCCGCCACGCCGGCGAGGTGGGCGTGCACGTCGAAGGGGCGGAAGAGCAGGAAGCGGGGCCCCGCCAGCAGGAGGGCCTGGAGGGCGAGCCCGCCGGCGAACAGCAGGGCCCCGGGCCACAGGAAGCTCACCGACGGCGCGAAGACCAGCATGTACTCGACGTGGCGCCAGGCGTCCCGCATGGGCATCAGCTTGGACTCGCCGATCCGGGGGCGGTAGGGGATCCCCACCTCCTTCACCGCCAGCCCCGAGTCCAGGGCCTTCACGATCATCTCGGTGGCGAACTCCATCCCCGGGGTCTGGAGCAGGAGCTCGGGGACCCGGGAGCGGCGGATCGCCCTCATGCCGCAGTGGATGTCGGCGAGGCCCACCCGGAACAGCACCCGGGTCATGCCCGACAGCACAGGGTTGCCCAGGTAGCGGTTCAGGAACGGCATCGCCTCCGCCTCCATCAGGCCGGCGAAGCGGTTGCCGATCACCATGTCGGCCTCCCCCGAGAGGACCGCCCGGGCGAACTCCCCGATGAGCTCCGCGGGGTAGGTCCCGTCGGCGTCCAGCAGCACGATGCACTCGCCCCGGGCCTCGGCGAACCCCCGCAGGTAGGCGCTCCCGTAGCCGCGCCGGAGCTCGGGGATCACCCTGGCCCCGGCGGCGGCGGCGATCTCGGCGGAGCGGTCGGTGGAGCCGTTGTCCACCACCAGGACCTCCCCGGCGAACCCGGACTCCCCGAGGGCCCGCGACGCCGCCTCGACGCAGTCGCCGATGGCCGCCTCCTCGTTCAGGCAGGGGAAGACCACCGAGATCCGGGGCGCGGCGACCTCGCGCTCCTCCATCGGGCCGGCGGGGACCGCGCCTTTCGGCTCGGTCGAGACGGGCGCGGTGCTGGAACGCATCGGACGTTTATATCACGGGTCCGGCCCCGGCTCCGGGGAGCCTCGGGGCGAGCGACCTCCCCGGCGCGAGCCGAGCCCGGACCGCAGCAGGGCGGCCCCCGCCAGGCCGGCTCCGAGCCCCAGGGCCATCGGGGGTCCGGGCCGGATGGGTCGCTGCTCCGGTGGCAGCGCCGCCATCCATAGGGGCCACGGCTTGGGCAGGAAGAAGACCCCGAACCGCCGCACCCAGGCCGGTCCCTCCCCCGCGAGGCGCCGGCGGGCGGGGAGGACCAGCGGGGCATAGGTCGGCGAGCCGTAGGGGTTGGCGGCGAAGCGGGTCGCCGTGGGCGGCACCCCCTCCCGCGCCAGCGCCGCCAGCTCGCCGACCCGGGCCACCAGGACGGACTCCTGGAAGTGGAACAGGGGCTCGCGCTCCCAGAAGGCATCGGGGACTCCCCGCTCGACGTAGAAACGGTGGAAGTCCAGGCTGAGGCCCAGGACCTGGACGAGCGCTCCCCCCGCCACCAGGGCGCCGGCCACCGCCCGTCCCCCCGCCTGGAGCGGCGCGAACGGCAGGGCCAGGGCCAGGAGGGGGACCGTCAGCGCGAGGTAGCGGGGTCCCCAGCACCAGTCGCCGCCCGGGAACGGGACGAGGCAGATGGTCAGCAGGTGCGCCAGGCTGGCGGAGATCGCCGCCGCGGCCACCCACGGTGCGCGCCGCCACAGCCCCGGCAGCCCCGCCAGCGCCAGGACCACGGGCGGGCTGTAGATCAGGATGCTCTTGCCGGGGCTCGCCAGCAGGGTGGGGATCCCCACCGCCAGGTTCCAGCCGATCCGGCCGCCGAGGTCGGGCACGGCCCCGAGCACCGCGCCCGCGCCACCTCCCGCCACGCCCACCGCGGGGCCCGCCCGCAAGTCCCGGTACCAGAAGAAGATCCCGAGACTGGCGACGACCGGGAGGGCCCAGGCCAGCCCCCGGATCGCCGCCCGCAGGAACGACGGCCGGGACAGGGCGCCGGCCAGCACCGGGAGGGCCAGAAAGGGCACCACGGGGACGTAACTCTCCTGGTACTGGACCAGGGCGCCGCAGGCCAGCCCCGCGGCGGCGGCGAGGCCGGGAGAGTCCCGCTCGCCGGACCGCCACGCGAGCCACACCGCCGCCAGTCCCAGGAACGCGTGCTGGGCCTGGTCGAAGGTGGAGGCCGCCACGGGCCAGAGCAGGGTCGAGAAGGCCGCCACCGCCGTCCACCCCGCGGCCCCCCGGGGAGTCGCCCCGAGGCGCGCCATGAAGACCAGCAGGAGGCCGGCCAGCAGGCCCCCGAAGGCCGCCGACGTCGCCGCGAACCAGAAGCGACCCGACTCCACGCCCGCCCCTCCGAGGGCCTCCCCGAGCCCCGCCAGCGGGATCCCCGACAGGACGCGGGCGAGCCCGTAGCTCGACCAGCGCGACCCGTCGCGGGCCACCACCACCAGGTCGCCGCCGAGGTAGGGGTCCAGGATCCGGGGCCGGCCCTCGGCGAGCAGGTTCCGCGCCGCCTCCCACCGGTACTGCCCGTCGATGGTGTCGATCCGCCCGGGCCCGGTCAGGAAGTACACCGCGGCCACCAGCGCCGCCATGCCCAGGGCGACCCGCAGGGGTAGAGGCGCCGACTCCGGCTCTGCGCGCGAGGCGCGGTCCGCGGCGTCCGTCCGCGGCATCCCCATCACCCCTCCACCGGGGTGAGCAGCACCTCCGAGCGCCCCGCCCGGATCCGGTCCACGCACGCCGCCGGCCAGGCCTTCAAGGGGATCCGGGCCGATCCCGGGGGAGCCTCGGGGCCGCAGGTGGCCTGGGCCGCGAGCCGCCGGAGCAGGGGATCCGAGGCGTCGGGGGCCGCGATCACCACCGCCACGGCCCCGGGGAGTCGGCGGGACGCGGGCGGACCGGCCTCCAGGGGGACCTCCGTGGGGACGCTCCACATGGGCTCGGTGCCGACCACGATCACCCCCTCCAGGGAGGGGTTGAGCATCCCCGCCTGGAACACGTGCGCCACCCGAAGCCCCGGGCAGCGCCAGGGCAGCATCCGCGTGTGGGTCATCACCGGGCTGTCCGTCACCAGGAGCGCCGGCCGCCCCGCCGCCGCATCGCACGCGGCGTCCCGGTAGGCCGTCTGGAAGACCCCCTCCTCCGCGACCCGGGTCAGGGAGGTCGCGGGCAGGATCCCCGCCCCGAACGGCAGGGGGACCGCCGCCGGGAGCAGGACGAACGCCGCGGGGAGCGCCAGCCCCGCCAGCAACGCCCGGCGCCGCGTGCCGGGGCCCAGGGGGACGCCCCACGTGGCGGGGACGAGGCAGGCGAGGGCCGCCACCCCCAGCAGGTACCCGATCTCCACCGCGAACACCAGGGAGTGGAACGCCACGTCCAGCGCGACGACGGCGACCAGGGCGCTGCGCCAACCTCGTGCAGGCGCCGCGGCGTCGTCTCGCCGTCCCCGGGCCCAGGCGATCGCCGGCAGGGCACCCAGGGCGACGCCGGCGGCGACGATGGAGACGTTCCGCAGGACCGAAGCAGGCCCGGCCCGCTCCCCGAAGGGGCTGAAGTTGGCGAAGATCAGGTCGTGGATCAGGGCCCGCCCCGCCCGCGCGTACATCGAGGGGTCCTCCACCACCCACCCGAGGGCCCCCATCCACAGCCCCACCCCGACGGCCCCGGCGGCACCCGCCAGGAGCCAGTCCCGCGCGGACCTCCCCCACAGGGCCCAGATCAGGATGGGAGTGGCGAGGAGGGGGATCGTCTGCCGCAGCGATCCGCACAGCCCGGCTGCGAGGGCGAGGGCCGCGAGGCCCGCGGAACGGGGCCGCCGCCTGAGCCTCGCGGCAGCTCCCACCAGGGCCAGGAGGCAGAGCCCTTCGGCGGCGTGGGGTTGCCCGTCGGCCCCGTAGTACCAGAGGACCGGATGGAGGGCGGCGAAGGTCGCCGCCGCCACGGGACGGGGATCGCTCCCCGCGCGGGGGGCAGGCGGGGCGCTGGACCCCAAGGCCGCGCACGCCCAGGCGGCGACGGGCACGGTGGCGGCGCCCGCGAGGCGGCTGCCCCACTTGGCCACCTCCTCGGGGGCGAGGCCCGGGGCGAGGGCGTGGATCAGCTTCAGGAAGGCGACCCAGCCGGGGTAGCCCGGGGGCTGAGGCTGGTGGTGGACGGGGTCGAAGTGGAGCGCCGCCAGGCCGAAGTTGCCGGTGTCCATGTCCAGGACGCCGTCGATGTCCACCACCGTCCGCAGCCCCAGGCCCAGCAGGCAGAGCCCCCACACCAGGGGCGGGATGGGGAGGGGGGGAGCGGGCGCAGGGGACGAGACACCCGCGCGCGGACCCGCTCCCCCCTCGGCGGGGCCGATCCCCACCACCGATCAGCGCCGGTTCAGCGCCGGCATGGTGCCGGTGGCGCGGCCGGTGGCCGGGCGGCCCTCCTGCTGCTGGCGGTCCTCCTTGGCCTTCCGGAAGGCGTCACGCCCCTCGCGCTCGGCCTCGGCGGCCTGCTCTTCGAACTTGGGGTCGGGGATGCACTCCGTCGCCGTCTCCCGGGTGACCTTCCCCTCCCGGACCAGCGCCAGCACGCTCGCCTCGAGGCTGACCATCCCCTGCCCGCTGCCGCTCTGGATGACCGAGGGGATCTGGAAGATCTTGTTCTCGCGGATCAGGTTCCGCACCGCGAAGTTCACCCGCATGATCTCCAGCGCGCACGCCCGCCCTCCCCCCTTCCGGGCGAGCAGGGTCTGGGAGATCACCGCCTGGAGCGAGTTGGCGACCATCGCCCGGACCTGGTCCTGCTGGCCGGCGGGGAAGGCGTCGATGATGCGGGCGATGGTGTCGGGCGCGCCCCGGGTGTGGAGGGTGCCGAAGACCAGGTGGCCGGTCTCGGAGGCGGTGAGGGCCAGGCCGATGGTCTCCAGGTCCCGCATCTCCCCCACGAGGATCACGTCGGGGTCCTCCCGCAGCGCCGAACGGAGGGCGTTGGCGAAGGAGTGGGTGTGGGCACCCAGCTCCCGCTGGTTGATGACGCAGCGGAGGGGTTGGTGGACGAACTCGATTGGGTCCTCGATGGTGAGGATGTGCAGCGGTTCGCTCTTGTTGATGTGGTGGATCATCGCCGCCAGCGTGGTGGACTTGCCCGAGCCCGTGGGGCCCGTCACCAGCACCAGCCCCCGGGGCAGCTCGGCGATGCGCTCCAGGACCGGCGGCAGTCCCAGCTCGTCCACGGACTTCACCCGGTCGGGGATGGACCGGAACACCGCCCCCATGCCCCGGGCCTGGGTGAACACGTTGACCCGGAATCGGCCGACCCCCTCGATGCCGATGGCGAAGTCCAGCTCCAGCTCCTCCTCGACCGCCGCCTTCTGGCGCTCGTTCATGATGGAGTAGATCAGGCGCTTGGTCTCGTCGGGGCGGAGGGGCTCCAGGTTCCGGAGGCGCTGGATGTTCCCGTCCTGGCGGATGGACGGCACCTCGCCCGCGGCGATGTGCAGGTCCGACGCTCCGGTCCTCGCCGAGTGCGCCAGGAGCTCGTGGATGTGCATGGGCGACCCTCGCGGAGGGATCATGGTTCGGACGCGGAGCGCGTGTCAAACGGACGCGGGGCCGGAGCACGGGCGGCGGGGAACCCCTCATCCCCGGCCCGGGGGCTCCGATAGGGCTCGTGTCCGGACCGTCCCCCCGAGGCGAGGTCCGGAGGGTCCGGCCGAAGAGGGCCGGCGAAGGGTGGCTCTCCATGGACGAGTACACGAGCCAGTTCTGCCGCTGCGAAGCCCGGGTGGCGCTGGGAAGCCTGAGGTGCCCCGCCTGTGGCACCCCCTTCCAGGGACGGGGAGTGCCCCCCGCCGCCGCCGTCCGCTTCCGCCTCCGGTGGGACGTCTCGGGCACCGAGCTGGGATCCGAGGTGCTGGGCCCCTCGGGGTGGATGCCGGCGTCGGAAGACGCGCCTCCTCCGCCCCCCCACGAGGCATACGCCGCCAACGACTCCCCATGGGGAGCCGCCGTCCGGGCCTCCGGCCCGGCGCCGGGCTCTCCCCTGCGGTCGTCGATCTCCGCCAGCGCGTAAGCGGATCGGTCGAGGTCCGCCGCCGTCAGGCGTGGGTGCTCCGGGCGGAGGGGTCCTCCCGCTGGGGGACGTCCTCGGCGGTTGGCGTGGAACTCGCCCCGCGGCGACCCAGCGCCACCCCGGCGAGCCCCACCCACGAGAGCACCGCCGCACCGCACAGCAGGCCCGTCTGGATGCCGGCCACATCCACCGCCGACAACCCGGTCGGGGGGTACAAGGCCAACCCCGGTACCCCCAGCGCGGCCGCAGCCGCGGGGGCGATGATCAGGGTCTCCCCCGCAACCTTCAACGCGCGCCCGGTCTTCTCGCCCATGGAAGCGGCCCTCAGGAGCGCCCCTCGACCCGCGGACCGCCGCGCCCACCGCCGTCCGCCACACCCGGGACGCCCGAACCCCGCCGCCCATTCCCGGCGGCGCGGGGGCTCATGTGCGCGCCCCACGGTTGCCCGGCAAGTCCCGCTCCCGGGGGGCGCCCCTCCGGCGTGCGCCCAGGACGTCCCGATAGAGGGACGCCAGGGCCTCCCCGTGACGCCGGGGCACCCGTAGCCCCCCGGCCAGGTCCCTCCGGGCCGCCACCCCCATCGCCCGGCGCCGGGCGGGGTCCGACAGAAGCTCCACCACCGCCCCCGCCAGGGCGTCCGCACCCCCCGCCACCACCCGACCCGTGACCCCGTCCGCCAACATCCCGGGGATCCCCCCCACCGCCGGGGCGACGACGGGCACCGCGTGGGCGGCCGCCTCCAGCACCACCAGGGGATCCGCTTCGGTGCGGGAGGTCAGGAGCAGCAGGTCGGCGGCCGCCAGGGCCGGGGAGGGGTCCACCAGGGGCCCCATCACCGAGACCCCGGCACCGGGTCCGCCCTCCTCCACCGCGGCCCGCAGGTCCGGTAGCAGCTCCCCCCCTCCCACGACGACGAAGCGCGCCCCGGGGATGCTCGCCCGGACCGACGCGGCGACGGCGAGCGCCGCCAGGGGGTCCTTCTCGGGGGACAGCCGGCCGATCCAGCACACCAGCGGCGCCGAAGGCCCGAGGCCGAAGTGGGCACGGAACTCGTCCCCCGCCCCAGGTCGGATCCGGGGGAGATCCGGAGCGGCGTTGGGGAGCACCACCCGTCGCCCCTCGGGCACCGCGGGGAGCCCCTCCCGGAGGCCCTCCGACACGCAGATCACCCGGTCCGCGGCCCGCAGCAAGGAGCGGGCGACCGCCACCGATGCCCGGCGGTCCCGGGAGGTCTCCGCCACCCAGCCGTGGACGGTGTGGACCCAGGGCGCCCGCCCGAAGGGATCGACTCCCCACCGGAGCAGCAAGGCCCTCTCGCCGTGGGTGTGGACGAGGTCCGGGGCCGCCCGCCGCCATGCCCGGGACACCGCCGACCACCCCCGAGGGTCCAGCTTGCCGGACATGGGCACGACCTCGGCGTCGATCCCCTCGGCCTGGAACCGCGCCACCACGGGAGTTTCCCTTGGGGGGCCGTCCACCACCACCACGCACCGCGCGGCGAACTCGCCTTCGGGAAGAGCGCGGACGGAGCGGATCAGGGAGACCTCGGCGCCGCCGATCTCCCCCTGATTTCCCACGATGTGCAGGACGCGGGGCACGCCCAAGGGTAGTCGCCGCGGGCCCCGAGGGGGAAGCGACCCTCCCCCCTGCCCCCGGGTGAAGGAAATGTAAAAGTGTTGGTGCCTGACACCCAGAACCACATCGGCGTCGCGGTCCCGCGAACGGGAGGCCCCGTAGGGCGGGGGCTTGTCCCCCGCCGAAGCCCCGCGGCGGGGGACAAGCCCCCGCCCTACGTTCCGGATCGGGTGGGCCTGGGAACGGAGAAACTGGGGAGGAACCTTCGGAACGACGTACTAGTAGTGGCCTCCGCGCCGGGCTCGGACGGCCCCTCGCCGCGTGCTCTTCCCCACCAGCGCAAGCTGGCGCCGGCACTCCAGAACGACGAAGGGGACCCCCTCTTGGGGCCCCCTTCGCTCTCGCAGGGAAAAACGGGAAGTACCGTTGCGTGGTTCGATGAGCGGTGCCCAGCGGGGAAGGGGCCGGCACCCGCGAATGTCCCGCGAAGGCGCGTGGACCACGAGTGCGCCTTTGGGTGCGGCGGCCTCTTCCTGCAGAGCGGCGGAGAGTCAGGAAGGGCGTCGCGGAACGAACTGGCGCCTCTGCCCCCTCCCCGCTGGACCCCCACTCGTCGAACTACGCTCCCTTCCTTCAGCAGGAGGTGTGCCAGACTTCGTTCGGATGGGCATCGAATCCCCGAACGGGCCGATTCTGCCCGGTCCGGGGGCTGAACGGGGCGCGAACGGGGGGATCCGACGGACGGCATGCCGGCCGAACGCGGCGAACCGGGCCCGGGGAGCGGGGTCTCCCCCTTACGGGACATCCCGCGACCGCCTGGGCCTGTGCACTCCGTTCACGATCCCCGGTAGAGGCTTCACAGTCGTGCAGGAAGTGCACGGATCGCCAACGCGTACAGGGCGGCGGTGGCGACCTCCCGGGCCAGGGTGGCCGCCGCGGCGCCCAGGATCCCCCAGCGGGGGATCCACCAGGCCGCCAGGGCGAAGCTCCCCGCCGCCGCCACCGACTGGGCGGCGGCGATGGCCCCGCCCCGGCCGTGAACGGCCAGGCGAACGCAGAGCACCGTTCCCACCGCGTAGGGGACGATGGCGAGGACCTGGACCCGGAACGCGGGCGCGGCGGGCTCGAAGGCCCCTCCGAACACCGCCCCCAGCAGGGGGCGCGCGGCGATCCCCAGGCCCGCGGCCACGGCCAGCGCCAGGGCGGCGGCCACCCCACCGGCCGTCCGGCTCGCCGCCGCCGCCCGCCGCTCCGCCTCGCGCCCGCTGACCCCCCGCGCGGACCGGGCGACCGCGGGGAGCAGCGCACCGAAGAGGGCGACCGCCACGCCCCGCAGCGCGTCCAGCCCCCGCCCGCCCGCGGCGTAGAGGCCGGTCGCCTCGTCCCCGAGCCAGGCCGCCACCAGCCACAGGTCCAGGCGGCCCGCCACGGCGCCGGCCACCGCCGCCAACCCGAAGGGCCACGCCTCCCGCAGCAAGGGCAGGACCCGATCCCCCGCCCCCCGCAGCCTCCCTCCCGCCACCATCCCCCAGCCCACCGCCATCGCCCCCGCCGCCGCCGCCGCCGGCCCCAGCACCGCCGCCCACGCCACCCCCAGGAGGCCCAGCCCCGCCGCCAGGGCGGACACCGTGAGGACGAGGCGGAGCGCCGCCTCACCGGCGGTCAGCGCGAGGATCCACTCCATTCGCTCTCCGGCGCGGATCGCCGCCCTGCCCGCGCCGGCGACTCCCGAGATCCCCGGGAGGAGCGCCAGCAGGGCCGCCGCCGGCAGCGCTCCGCCGAACGGACCGGCGCCCGACGCCGCCAGGGCGAGCATCCCCAGGCCCGCGATCACCCCCAGGGCCAACCGCAGCCCGAGTCCCGCCCACAGATCCCGCGCTCCCCCGTCGGGGGTCCGGGCGAGTTCCCGGGTCAGCACGGTGCCGATCCCGAAGTCGGCCACCATCTGGAGACCCGCCGCCACCGAGAGCAGGAACGAGAAGCGCCCGAACTCCGCCGCGCCGAGGCCCCGGGCAGCCACCGCGACGGTGACGAAGCCGATCCCCGAGGCGGCTCCCTGGGCGGCCACCAGGAGCGCGGTGTTCAGGGCCACCCGCCCCCGCGCGGGGCGGGGCTCCGGGGACGCGGCCGTGCTCATCCACGGCTCGGGGGCGTCAGGGCGACGACGGTGAACGTCTCCGCCCACGCCCGGCGGGTGGCGACGATCCGGTGGTCGTGACCCGGTGGGAGTCCCCCCCTCACGAACGCCGGCAGGTCGGAGTCGTCGGAGAGCACCAGCAGGGCGAGCCCGCCGGGCCCAAGGAACTCCCCGTATTCACTCAAGAACCGGGCGACGACCCTGTGTCCCTCGCCGGACATGAACGCCGCCGCGGCGGGGGAGCCCGGCTCCCGGGGGTAGTAGGGAGGGTTCCACCAGATCCGGTCGAAGCGCTCCCCCCGGACCGGCTCGAAGAGGGAGCCCTCCCGCACCTCCATCGCGTCCTCCAGGCCGCAACGTCGGGCGTTGGCGCGGGCGCACGCGACGGCGGCGGGGGCGACGTCGGTGGAGACCACCCTCCCCGCCCCGGCGCGGAGGGCGGAGAGGCCCAGCGCCCCCGAGCCGGTGCCCAGGTCCAGGACCCACGACCCCCGGGGGAGCTCGGCGCAGGCGACCTCGGCCATGAACGCGGAGGAGCCCGCATGCAGGGGGTGGAAGACCCCCGGTTCCACCCAAAGGGGCAGCCCCCGGAACGGGGCCGGGACCGGCCGGCCCGGGTCGCGGCCGACGGCCCGGGCCCGGTGGACCCAGAGGCGGACCCGCCGGCGGACGGCCCGGTGCAGGGCCCCCGCCGCGCTCAAGCCGCCCGCTCCGGCCGCCGGGGCGCGGTCACGCCCCCCGGGGGAAGAAGCGCCAGCGGCGGCCCGACGGCTGGGATCCCTTCTCGGCGAAGAGGTCGGGGTGGCTCAGGTAGTCCCTGGGGAGTCGGCCCCCCCGGGGGCTCTCGTCGGTGATGGCCACGGGGACCGTGGGCCGGTCCAGGTGGTCCTCGTTCCCCATCCACAGGCGGTTCGGAGAGATGAAGACCATGGTGTGCCAGTGGGGGATGTTGGGCTCGGTGTCCGTCTGGCGCCAGTTGTAGACCAGCAGGTCGCCGGCCCGCATCTCCTCGATCGGCACCGCGCGGGTGTTGACGTGGTCGGCGAGGTTCTGGGCGCCCAGGAAGCGCCGCGCCCAGCGGGCGTATCGGTCGTAGTCGCCCCGGAAGGTCCCCTCGCTCACCCGCGTCCACTTGCCCCGACCTCCCTCCCTCTCGAAGAAGGAGAGGGGTACGGTCAGCTCCCGCCGCGCCGCGAAGGTGATCGCCCCCAGGATGGCGAGGTCCGCGCAGTCCGCGGCGAGCCCGTCGGCCGCCCGGTCGGCGATCCACCCGTCGATCCACTCGCGGTAGGCCGCGACGTCGTCCTCGTTCCAGTCCCGTCCCACGTTCCCTCCCCCCGCCCGGCCGAGGTCCCGGCGACCTCCGCCGGCCTTCCGGGCCCGAGCCGACGAGGGTACCGCCGGACGGCACCGGCGGGAAGTCCGCGCCGCGACGTCAGGACAGCAGGGAGAGGAGCGCCCCCTGGACCTGCTGGCGGAAGAGCTCCAGCCCGGCCCGGTCGACGTGGAGGCGTACCCCCGCCTGACGTTCCCCCTTCAGGCCCGAACGGAGGCGGAGGGCACGGGAGGCGTGGGAGAGGTCCACCCACCACTCCACCCGGACGCGGTCCCCCTCCACCGCCTCGATGGACAGGGAGAAGCCATCCTCGAAGCTGTCGTGCTGGACGGCCCGGGCCCTCCCCGCCACCACCTCCCCCAGGGTCTTCTGGAGCTGGTGCAGGGACGCCAGGGGCTCCCGGAACCCCGCCACCGAGAGCCAGGGAGCCCCGAACTGGCCGTCGTCCCCCAGCATCTCGAAGCGGACGCCGTAACGCACCAGGTCGGTGCCCTCCACCAGGCTCGCCAGATCGAGGACCACCCGCACCGCCACCGCCTGGTCCACCATCGCCGCGCACCGTTCCCGGGACTCCATCCTCACTCGCCTTTCCAGGGCATCGGCGGCACCCGCGCCGGCTCCGCGAACGGGCCGGCGGCGAGGTCGTCGAGCCACCCGCCCGCCGCCAGCAGGCTGTAGTCGAACAGCGTGACCCCGGCCGCCCCCAGCTCCCGGGCGACCTCCACCTCCGCCGCGATCTCGCCGAAGTCGTTGTCGGGGCAGGTCTCGGAGTCCACGCAGATCCCCGCGTACACGTGGCGCCCCGCGGCGCCCCCCCGGGACAGGTGGTCCCCCGCGAGGGTCCGCCAGTCCAGCCGCTGCCCCGGAGGGTCGGTGAGGGGCCAGTAGATCATGGGCAGGATGGCGTCCGCGGCGCCCTCGTCCATGAAGGCGCCGCTGTCCTGGTAGTAGTCCAGGTTCCCCTGGCTCACCGAGGACCAGCCCCAGCGGTTCTCGTAGATCCCCCAGACCGCGGCGGTCACCTTCACCTCCGGTCGCACCGCCCACACCCTCCCCGACACCCCGGCGACGGTGGCGGTGACCGCCCGGCGCTGGAAGTCCTCCCACGAGAGCCCCGGCTCGCCGGCGAGGGCGGAGGCGTAGGCCGCGTCGCTGGCCTCGTCGTGGGAATACTGGCTGCCGGGATAACGGACGTAGTCCAGGTGCACGCCGTCCACGTCGTAGGCGGTCACCACGTCCTCGGCGACGGCGGCGACCCAGTCCCGCACCTCGCCGCTCCCCGGAGAGGCGAAGACGTAGCTGGAGTTCAGGGCCATGGGGACCCCCGAGGCGTCGGCCACCCGCCACTCGGGGTGGACGTCGTAGGGGTGCGGGGGGACCACGTCCGAGGGCGGCGTGGTACCGGACCAGAAGGGGAAGGTGTTCAGGTAGGCGTGCAGCTCGATCCCCCGGGCGTGGGCCCGGCCCACCGCCGCCTCCAGGGGATCCCACCCGGGGTCGACGCCGAGGCCGTCCATCACCGACGACCACGGCTCCAGGCTGGAGCGATACAGGGCGTCGAAGGTGCCCCGGACCTGGAAGTACACCTGGTTGAAACCGGCGCCGGCGATGGAGTCGATCAGCGCCTCCACGTCCCCCTCGTCGGTGGCGGCGCCGATGGTCCACCGGGTCACCCAGAGCCCCCGCGCCTCCAGGAGGGCGACCTCGACGGGCACGGCGATCTCCAATCCCCCGTAGGTGGCGCGCACCGTGGTCTCCCCCCGTTCCCCGCCGGTGACCACCCCCGCCGCCACCGACGCGACCCCGGGATCGTCGGCGCTCCAGGCCGCGAGGGCGGGGTCCACGGCGGCCCCGTCCGCCAGCAGCTCCAGGGTCCGGGCGTCCCCCTCCCCGAGCAGGAGGCGGGCCGGGCGGGCGGCGAGGGAGGCGGGGGAGGCGTCGTCGTCCCCGGGCGAGGCGTCGTCGTCTCCGGGCGAGGCGTCGTCGTCCCCCGGCGGGGCCACCAGGGCGTCGTCGTCCCCCTCCCCCGCGGGAGCGCAGCCCGGGGCGAGGGCGCACGAGGCCAGGACGGCGAGGAGGAGGCTGGGGGATCTGGGCATGGCGGGCCCCCGTCCGCGCCGTCGGGGGATCTCCCGGGCGGTCGGGACGGGGGAGTATACGCGGGGAGGCCAGGGGCAGGTGCCCGGGCCGGGCGAGGCCCGATCAGAGGCGGACGTAGTAGCGGCTGCTGGAAGCGGAGTTGCCCGAGGCGTCCGCCGAGCGGAGCGTGAAGTAGTAGGTGTAGTTGCTGCTGACGGTGAAGGTCATCACGTGGGTGGTGGTGAGGCCGTCGTCGCCGTAGGGGCCGCAGCACTCGAAGTCCACCCAGGTGGTGGCGGGCTCGTCGGTCACCCACGTCAGGGTGACGGTGCGGCCGCTGGCCGAGCCGGAGATCCCGCTGATGGTCGGCGGAGTCGTGTCGGCGGCGGAGCAGCCCTCGTCCAGGTCGCCGTCGCAGTCGTTGTCCACCCCGTCGCAGGACTCGGACGCCCCGGGGTTGATCGCCCCGTCGCCGTCGTCGCAGTCGGAGCTGGAGCTCCACCCGTCGCCATCGGCGTCGGTGGGGCCGGAGCCCCCGCCGCCCGCCACCGCCGCCGCGACGTCGATCAGGCCGTGGCCGTAGGAGCTGTCCCACCCCGAGGAGCCGAGGTCGATGGACGTGCTCTTCAGCCGCTCGTAGACGGAGCTGGTGGTGGTGTAGCCCTGGCTGACCAGGAGGGCGGCGGCGGCGGCGAGGTGGGGGGTCGCCATCGAGGTGCCGTCCCAGAAGTAGTAGCTCCAGGTGTTGCCCTCGAAGGTCTCCTGGAGGACGCCGTCGGCGTAGCCGTCGCCGTTCTGGTCCTTGCCGGTGTCGCCCCCCGGGGCGACAAAGTCCAGGGCGGTGCCGGTGTTGCTGTAGGAGGCGCGGGTCTTGTCGTAGCGGACGGCGCCCACGGCGATCACCCCGTCGTAGGCGGCGGGGTAGTTGATGCGGTCGGTGTACTCGTTGCCAGCCGCGGCCACCAGGATCACCCCCTTCGACAGGGCGTAGTCGACGGCGCTCTTCAACGTCGAGGAGCCCGAGTAGGTGCCGAGGCTCATGTTGGCGACCGCGGCGCCGTGGTCGGCGGCGTACACGATGCCGTTGGCGATGGAGGTGACACTCCCCGAACCGTAGGTGTCCAGGACCCGGATCGGCATGATCGAGACGCCCGGGGCGACCCCCGAGACGCCGCGCCCGTTGTCCGTCGCCTGGGCGATGGTGCCGGCGACGTGGGTGCCGTGGCCGTTCTTGTCGGTGGGGTCGGAGTCGTAGTCGATGTAGTCGTACCCCGCGACCCGGGAGGACGGCGTGTCCTCGCCGTCCTGGGAGAGGCCCGTGTCCAGCACGGCGACCACCACCCCCGCCCCGGTGGTGACGTCCCAGGCCGAGCGGACGCCGATCTGGTCCAGGTTCCACTGGAGGCTGGTGTAGGGGTCGTTCACGCTGCCCATGGAGTGGGTGCGGTAGTTGGGCTCCGCGTAGAGGATCCGGGGATCCGCCCGGAGGGCGGAGACGACCTCGCCCACCGCCAGGTCGTCGGGCAGAAGGAGGCGGATCGTCCCGTTGGCGCCCACCTCCTCCACCGCCTCGAGGCCGAAGGACGCCTCCAGGGCCTCCTGGTCCTCCACCGGGACCCCGTCCTGGTACTTCGCCAGCACCTCGGCGCCGACGTAGTCCTCGTTGCCCTCGAAGGCGACGGACGGAGATCCCTCGGCGGGGACGTCGCCGGTGCCCTGGGGCTCGCAGGCCGCGACGGCGGCCAGGGGGGCGAGGATGTAGGCGAAGCGCTTCGTCACGGGCATGCCTGCTCCCTGGAGGGGAAGGTCCGCCGGGCCCGGCCGCCCCGTCGGGGGGCGGGCGGACTCGGCGGATCAATTTATCGGGCACGCTCGCGCTCCATCCAGCCTTCCTTGTCAAGAAATCGCAAATTGCGGCGCCGCGGGGCGAAGCGGTGCCCTGCCCGGCTGCCGACGGACGAAGGAGGCCCGGGTTGGGACGCCGAGGAGGATCCCCGGGGAGGCGGGGGGGCTCAGGCCTGCCCCTCCACCTCCTCGTCCTCCTCCTCGTCGCTCAGCAGGTCCAGGAGCCCGCTCTCGGCGAGGCGGCCGACGAAGTGGTCGACCAGGTGGGCGACGCGCCAGGCGACGGCGTCGTCCCCTTCCAGGGCCTCGGGGGACTCGTTCTCGTTGTAGGTCTCGAACATGTCGGCGAGGTCCCCGTAGGGGGTGAAGGCCAGGGCCTCGTCCTCGACGTCGACTTCCAGCAGGAAGCGGTCCTCGGTCTCCGCCTCGTCGTCCGTCACCACCACGGAGATCACGCAGCCCCCGCTCGGCGAGCGGTGCATCAGGTCCCAGCGCAGCTCCATCTTCGCCTCCTCGTTCCGCGGCGCGGCCCATCGGCGGGCGCCGGCACGCGGAAGGCCGCGGATACTACGCGCGGCGCCCACCGCGGGGAACCCCGGCGCGCGGAATTCACGGGGGTGCCGCGGGACGGACGCGACGGCCCCGCCGGCTCCCCCTGGCTTGCCCCCGCGGCCGGGGGCCCGGTACGCTCCGGCGGCATGGACAGAGCCCGGACCCCGGCCCGACCGGCGGCGGATTGACCGCCCGCTGCCCCGTGTGCGAGGCGGCGGGCCCCCCCCGGCCCGTGCCGGCGCGGGTGGGGGGGGCGCGCCTCGGGTGCGCCGCCTGCGGCGCGGCGTGGCTCCCGGGCGCGCCCTCGGGGGAGGAGGCCGCGGGGCTTTACGGGGAGGCCTACTTCCGGGGCGGCGAGGGCGCTCCCCTGGGCTACCGCGACTACGAAGACGACGCCGCCCTGGTCCGGGCCCAGGCCCGGGCGCGGCTCCGGGCCATCGGGGGCCGCCAGCCCCCCCCGGGGGCCCTGCTGGAGGTCGGCTGCGCCACGGGCCTGCTCCTGGACGAGGCGCGGGCCCGGGGGTGGGCCGTGGGGGGCGTGGAGGTCTCGCCGTGGGCGGCGGCCCGGGCGGAGGCCCGCCTGGGGCCAGGGACCGTGGTCCGGGGCGCCCTCGGCGAGGTGGACCTCCCCGCCGCCGCCTATGACGTCGCCGTCGCCGACGACGTGATCGAGCACCTCGCGGATCCCGTGGCGGGGCTGAGGGCCCTGCGGCGCGCCCTCCGCCCGGGGGGCCTCCTGGCCCTCCAGACCCCGGCCGTCGGGGGGCTCCTCCACCGGGCCTCCGGAGCCGGCTGGTTCCACTTCAAGGCCGACCACCCCGTCCTGCTCACCCCGGAGGCCCTGGGCCTGGCCCTCCGCCGCGCCGGCTTCGCCGCCGTGGAGCTGCGGCCCGCCGCCCGGCGGGTGGACCTCGCCTACATCGCGTCCCGGCTCGGGCACTGGAGCCGCCCCGCCGGCACGTTGGCCGGCGCCACCCTGCGCCGCCTCCCCGGCGGCCGCCGCCCCTTCCCCCTTCCCACCGGCGAGGTGGTTGCCTTCGCCCGGGCCACCTGAGGGGGCCCCCGGGGCGCCCCGGTGGCGTGCGCCCGGCGGCGGCGGTAGTCTGTGCCCGTCACCACCCGGAGCCCGCTCCACGATGCCCCGTCCCCCGCGCCGCGCCCTCCTCGCCTGCTCCGCCCTCGCCCTCGCCGCCGCCTGCCAGTCCGATGCGGCGGGGGACGACGACTCCGCCGCTCCCCCCGAGGCCGAGGCCCCCGAGCTGTCGGGCCTGGCGCTCTCGCCGGAGACCGGGACCTTCGGGTCCGGGTGCAAGCTGATCGTCGCCTTCGACGTCCACGACGCCCAAGGCGACCTCCACGGGGGGAGCGTGAGCTTCTCGTTCCAGGGGAGCGGGATCGGCGGCACCGCGGACTTCAGCGGCGCCCTGGACGAGCAGGAGGACGCCGTGGACGCCAGCCTCCGCTACGGCTTCGACGTCGGCGACGGGGCGGACCTCCCCGCCGGGAAGGACTACGACGACCTGGCGATCGTCCTGGTGGACGCCGCCGGCAACGCCAGCGGGGAGCTGCGCTCGGGGGCGTTCACCACCCCCGACACCTCCTGCGCCATGTGAGGCCCCGCCATGCCGACCTTCGAGATCGCCGGGTTCGACGTCGTCCCCGTCGCCGCCGGAGTCGTGGCCCTCCTCGCCGTCGCCTGGCTGGTCCGGGCCCTCAAGAAGGAGAAGCAGCCGGACTTCGTGGTCCCGATGCGCTGCCCCGACTGCGGCTGGAGGGGGCAGCGGAGCAAGTACAACCGCGCCTGCCCCTCCTGCGCGCGGCCCTCCCTCAAGCCGGCGGGGTGATCCGCGGGGCGGGGCGCCCCCCCAGCGCCTCCGCCACCCGGACCGCCATCTCCTCCGCCGCCTCGGCGGGGCTCGGGGAGGCGCCGGTGAGGGAGCGCAGCGAAGCCACCCCGGCGTCCCGGATCCCGCACGGGACGATGGGAGCGAAGTCCCCGGGGTCGTTGGAGAGGTTCAGGGCGAAGCCGTGCAGGCTGACGAAGCGGCGGAAGTGGACCCCCACGGCGCCGCACTTCACCCCGCCCACCCAGGCGCCGGGGTGCCCGGCCCGCCTCCCCGCTTCCAAACCCCGGGCGGCGAGGAAGCCGATCATCGCCTCCTCCAGCGCCCCCACGAAGCCCGGCACGTCCAGGCCGAAGGTCCCGAGGCGCGCGATGGGGTAGCCGACGAGCTGCCCCGGGCCGTGGAAGGTCGCGTCCCCTCCCCTCTCGACGCGCCGCACCGCCGTCCCCCGCGCCTCCAGGTCCGCCTCGGGCACCAGGAGGCTCCCCGGGTCGGCCCGGCGCCCCAGGGTGACGACGGGATCGTGCTCGCACAGCAGCAGCACGTCCTCGTCCCCTCCCCCGAGGAGGCGGTCCCGGGCCTGGACCTGGAGCCCCCAGACCTCGTCGTAGGGCCGCCGCCCCAGCCAGGCCCAACGCAGGACGGGCGGCTCGCCGCGCCGGCCCGCGGTCAACGGAACACCACCACCTTCCGGCCGAAGAGGGTCTCGGTGTCCTCCACCAGGGCCGGGACCGCCTGCACGCGCACGGAGTCGGGCAGGCGCAGCAGGGTGCGGCTCTCCCCCGGCGACGTCAGGTGGACCGCCGTCGCGCACTCGCCCCGGTGCCGCTCCAGGACCTCCTTCAGCCGCAGGAGCCGGGCCTCGTCCACCTCGCGGGTCTCCAGGTGGAGGACCACCTCCTGGGTCCGGGACGCCTGGACGTCGCTCAGCAGCCGCACCTCCTCGGCCAGCAGCTTCACCCCCTCGTCGGAGCCGCCCCGGTCCACCGTCGCCCGCACCAGCACCGGGACCTCGGTCTGGACGGCGGCGGCGTGGGCGGCGTAGGTCTTGGGGAAGACCACCACCTCGACGGAACCGACCATGTCCTCCAGGGTCAGGAAGGCCATGCGGTCCCCCCCCTTGGTCATCGTCTCCTTGAGGCCGCCGATCATCCCGGCGACGGCGACCTCGGCCCGGTCGGAGCGATCGGCCAGGGTCTCGGTGGTGTCGGTGGTGTAGCGCTTGATCTCCTGGGCGTAGCTCCGCATCGGGTGGCCGGTGATGAAGAAGCCCAGAGCCTCCTTCTCGAGGCTCAGCCTCTTGCGCTCGGGCCACTCCGGGACGTCGGGCACCCGGTAGCCCCCCTGGGGGGCCGCGGCCTTGGCCCCGCCGCCGAACAGGCTGAACTGCCCCACCTCCCGGTCCCGGGCCGCCTGGTTGGCCCTCTCCATCAGCTTGTCCAGACCCTCGAAGAGGGCGGCCCGGCGGTATCCCAGGGAGTCGAAGGCCCCGCACTTGATCAGGGCCTCCAGCACCCGCCGGTTGCAGCGCCGGAGGTCGATGTTCTCCATGAAGTCGTCGATGGTGCGGAAGCGGCCGACCTTCTGGCGGGCCTCCAGGATCGACTCGATGGCGCCTTCCCCCACCCCCTTCACCGCCGTGAGGCCGAAGCGGACCCGGGCGTCGTCCACCACGCCGAACTTCAGGGCGCTCTCGTTGACGTCCGGGGGGAGCACCTCGATCCCCCGCTCCCGGCAGTCGTTGATGTAGAGCATCACCTTGTCGGTGTTCGCCGACTCGATGGTCAGCAGGCTCGCCATGAACCAGGCGGGCAGCCGGGACTTGAGCCACGCCGTCTGGTAGGCGATCAGGGCGTAGGCTGCGGTGTGGCTCTTGTTGAAGCCGTACTCCGCGAACTTGGCGAGGAGGTCGAAGATCTCCTCCGCCTTGGCCCCGGCCACCCCGTTGGCGGCGCAGCCTTCGAGGAAGCGGGTCTTCTGCTTCGCCATCTCCTCGGGCTTCTTCTTGCCCATGGCGCGGCGCAGCAGGTCCGCCTCCCCCAGCGAGTAGCTCGCCAGGCGCTGGGCGATCTGCATCACCTGCTCCTGGTAGACGACGACGCCGTAGGTGGGGGCGAGGATCGGCTCGAGCTGGGGGACGGGGTAGGAGACCTTCTGGCGGCCGTGCTTGCACTCGACGAAGGTGTCCACCATCCCGGAGCCCAGGGGCCCCGGCCGGTAGAGGGCGGCGACGGCGATGATGTCCTCGAAGTTGGACGGCTTGAGCTTGCGCAGCAGCTCCCTCATCCCCGAGGACTCGAGCTGGAACACCCCCAGCGTGTCGCCGCGGCTCAGCAGCTCGTACACCCCGGGGTCGTCCACGGGGACGTCGTTGAACGACTGGAACGTGTACTCGGTCCTGCCGGCGGCCCTCGCCCCGTCCAGGGCGTGGGCGATCTGGGTCAGGGTCTTGAGGCCCAGGAAGTCGAACTTGATGAGGCCGATGGACTCGACGCTCTTCATGTCGAACTGGGTGGTGACCGTCCCCTGGGCGTCCTTGTAGAGGGGGCAGTACTCGTCGAGGTCGGCGTCGGAGATCACCACCCCCGCCGCGTGGATCGAGGCGTGGCGGTTCAGGCCCTCCAGCCGCAGCGCGATCTCCAGGAGCTTGTGGACCTTGGGGTCGCTCTCCTTGAGCTCCCGCAGGCGGGGCTCCTGGACCAGGGCCTGGGCCAGGGTCATCCCCAGCACGCCGGGGATGAGCTTGGCGATCTTGTCCACCTCGGAGAAGGAGAGGCCCAGCACCCTCCCCACGTCCCGGATCACGCCCTTGGCCAGCATCTTCCCGAAGGTGATGATCTGGCTGACCCGCCGCTCTCCCCCGTAGGCGTCCCGGACGTAGCGGATCACCTCCTCGCGCCGGTCCTGGCAGAAGTCCACGTCCACGTCGGGCATGGACACCCGCTCGGGGTTCAGGAACCTCTCGAAGAGCAGGTCGTAGGGCATGGGGTCGATGTCGGTGATCCGCAGGCTCCACGCCACCAGGGAGCCCGCCGCCGAGCCACGCCCCGGCCCCACGGGGATGTCGTGGTCCTTGGCCCACTGGATGAAGTTCGCCACGATGAGGAAGTAGGCGGCGAACCCCATCTTCTCGATGCAGTCCAGCTCCACCTCGAGGCGCTCCCGGTACTGGGCCTCCCGGGACCCCCAGTCCTCGCCCCGCCAGGCCGCCTTCGCCTGGACCAGGCGCCGCTCCAGCCCCTCCCGGGCGCCCGAGACCAGGACCTCCTTGGGGTCCTTGCCCTTCAGCTCGGGGTAGACCGGGAAGTGGTAGGTGGAGAAGTCGAACTTGAACCGGCACCGCTCGGCGATCTCCGCGGTCGCCCGCAGCGCCTCCTCGTCCCCCTCGAACAGGGCCCACATCAGGTCCGTGGGCTTCATGTAGAACTGGTCCGAGGGGAAGCGGAAGCGGAACTCGTCGTCCAGGGTCTTCTGGCTCCCCAGGGCCAGGAGGGCCTCGTGGGGGAAGGCGTCGGCCTGCTCGACGTAGTGGACGTGGTTCGAGACCACCAGGGGCAGGCCCACCTCCCGGGCGATCTCCCTCAGGCCGGCGTTCACGCGGCGCTGGTCGGGCCAGCCGGTGTCCTGCATCTCCAGGTAGTAGCTGGGCCCCCCGGCGGCGGAGGGGGGGTTCGCCTTCTCGAAGAGGGCGGCGTAGCGTTCCGCCACCTCCCGGGCGCCCCGCATGTCCCCCCGGGAGACGTGCCGTGCCACCTCGCCCCGGCCGCAGCCCGACAGGGCGATCAGGCCCGCGGCGTGCTGCGACAGCAGCTCGAAGTCGATGCGGGGCTTGTAGTGGAAGCCGTCGAAGTACCCGGCGGTGACCAGCTTGCAGACGTTGCGGTAGCCCTCGGCGTCCCGGACCAGCAGGACGAGGTTCCCGTGGTCCTTGCTGGACTTGTCGAAGCGGGAGCCGGCGGCGACGTAGACCTCGACCCCGATGACGGGGTGGACCCCCGCGTCCTTGGCCGCCTTGAAGAACTCCACGCCGCCGAAGAGGTTGCCCTGGTCGGTGATGGCCACCGCCGGCTGGCCCAGCTCCTTCGCCTTCTTGAGCACGGCCTTGGGGCCCGCCGTCGCCTGGAGAAGGGAGTACTGGGTGTGCACGTGCAGGTGGACGAAGCTGCGGTCGGCCATGCCGGGATCCGGGGTCGGGGGCGTGGTGGTGGCGGGGGGAGCGGGGATTCTCGGGCCCCCACCGGGGGGTGTCAAACGGGGCGGCGGGGGCCCGGGAAGGGGGAGAGGGAGTGGGGAGCCCCCAACGACCTTGCCCCCGGATGTGGAGTGCCCCATACTCAACGTGCACTCATAGGAGGTGTCGAGTGGGCAAGCCCGCGACCAAGCGACAGAACTTCGACGTCACGCCGGAGCAGGAGGCCGAGATCGGCTGGCTCCGGGAGGCGCTGGGCGCCCCCACCGCCAAGGACACCCTCCTGCGCGCCGTCCGGATCGCGTCGATCCTCGCCCGGGAGGCGCGGTCGGGAAGGGTGCTGATGCTCGGGGGTGCCACCGGTCCCGCCGAGCGCCTGATCGTCCCCGAGCTCGAGCACCCCGCGGCGGGGGAGTGGAAGTACCTCGTCCAGAGAGAGCACCCCTGGCGGCGGCAGATGAGCGTGAAGGGGCGGCGGCTCCTGGCGGCCACCGTGTGGCGGGACATGGTCGCCAACTCCCAGGCTCCCGCCGAAGCGGCGGAGGAGTGGGGGATCCCGGTCGAGGCGGTCCTGGAGGCGGTCCGGTGGTGCGAGGCCAACCGGGGGCTCCTGGACCTGGAGGCGCAGGAGGAGCGCAGGCGCCTCGCCGCGACCGGGACATCCGTTGCGGCTGCTGGTTGACGAGGACTCCCAGGCCCGGACCCTGGTGGCTCGACTCCGCGCGGCCGGTCACGACGTGGAGACCGCCGAGACGGCAGGGCTGAACTCCCTCGCGGACGAGGAAGTGCTCCGGCGCGCCACGGCGGAGGGCCGCGTCCTGCTCACGCGGAACTGCGGGGACTTCCGGACCCTCCACGCCCTGATGCACGAGCACGCGGGCATCGTCGCCGTCTACCAGGACGCGGACCCGGCGAAGAACATGAGCTACGCCGAGATCGTGGCGGCGATCGGAGGTGTCGAGGCCTCGCTCCCCGGCCTGGCGGGTGAGTTCGTGGTGCTGAACGCCTGGAAGTGACGGGGCCACGGGCGGGGTGCGCGAGTTTGCACGAGGAGGTCATCGGGGCCTGCAGACCCTCTCCGGTTCATGCCGCGCCCGACCATTCGGCGGCCACGGCCGCTCTCGGCCGGCGCCGCGGAACGCGACGCGGCCCTTGCATCGCGGCGGAGGAAGTGCGATCCCGACGGGGCGCCGCGCCTCCCCCCGGTCCGAGGTCCCCATGAGCACGAACCTCCCCGCCCGCCGCCTCACCCGCTCCGAGAACGACAGGATGATCGCCGGCGTCTGCGGCGGGATCGCCCGGTGGCGGGGCTGGGACCCGACGCTGGTGCGGGTGCTGTGGGTGCTGGCGGCGATCTTCTCCGTCGCGTTCCCGGGCCTGCTGGTCTACCTGATCCTGTGGGCCGTGATGCCCCGAGAGCCCGGCACCTGAAGGTTCCCCGGCCACCCATGCGCAGAGACCTCGCCCTCGCACTCCTCCTGTCCCTCACCCTGTCCCCGGGCGCTCCGCCCGCGGCGGCGAAGGACGCCCCTCCCCCCGAGCCTCCCCGGGGCGCCGACCTGCTCCGGGAGCTGGAGGCCGCGGGGCGGCTCTCCGTCGAGCCCCCGCCCGCCACCGCCGGTCCCCCGGTGGTGCTCCGGGGGGGCACGGTGATGACCGCCGGCGGCGAGACCTTCTCGCCGGGCTACGTCGTGTTGGCGGACGGGCGCGTGGCGGCGGTGGGGCCGGGGGAGCCGGGGACGGTCCCCGAGGGCGCCGTGGTGCTGGACGTGACGGGCAGGCACGTCACCCCGGGCCTCATCGACACCCACAGCCACCTGGGCGTCTATCCCGCCCCCGACGCCCGCGCCCACTCCGACGGCAACGAGGCCACGGCTCCCACGACCCCGGGGGTCTGGGCGGAGCACTCCTTCTGGCCCGAGGACCCCCAGATCGACCTGGCCCTCGCGGGCGGCGTCACCACCCTCCAGGCCCTGCCGGGCTCGGCGAACCTGGTGGGAGGCCGCGGCGCCGTGGTCCACCTCGTGCCCGCCCGGGGGAGCCGGGCGATGCTGCTCCCCGGCGCCCCCGGCACCCTGAAGATGGCCTGCGGCGAGAACCCCAAGCGGGTGTACGGCACGCGGCAGCAGGCGCCGTCGACGCGGATGGGCAACCTGCGGGCCCTGCGGCAGGCCCTCCTGGCCGCGAAGCACTACGAGGAGACCTGGGACGCCTGGTCGCGGAAGAAGGCGAAGCACGAGAGGGACGAGGCGGGCAAGAAGTCCAAGAAGGGCAAGGGAGGGGAAGGCGGGCCGGAGCCCTTCCCGGAGCCGGCGCCGGAGCGGGACCTGGACAAGGAGACCCTGGCAGCCCTGCTGCGGGGGGACCTGCTGGCCCAGGTCCACTGCTACCGGGCCGACGACATGCTGGCCTTCCTCCAGGTGGCGGACGAGCTCGGCTTCCGGGTGCGCTCCTTCCACCACGCCCTGGAGGCGTACAAGGTCCGGGACGTCCTGGCGGCCAGGGGAGTGGGGGTGTCCACCTGGGCGGACTGGTGGGGCTTCAAGCTGGAGGCCCGGGACGGGATCCCCGAGAACCTCGCCCTGGTGGCCGAGGCGGGGGGCCGGGCCATCGTCCACTCCGACTCCCCGACGGGGATCCAGCGGCTGAACCAGGAGGCCGCCAAGGGGCTCGCCGCGGGGCGCCGGGCGGGGATCCGCCTCACCGAGGACGACGCCCTGCGCTGGATCACCGCCAACCCCGCGTGGGCGCTGGGGATCGACCACCTCGTCGGCGCCCTGCGCCCCGGCCTCCGGGCCGACGTGGTGGTGTGGGACGGCTCCCCCTTCAGCGTCTACACCCGGGCGGAGAAGGTCTTCGTCGACGGGGTCCTGCGCCACGACGCCGGGAGTCCCGGGATCGGTTCGGACGCCCTGCGGGGCCTGGAGGTCGAGCCATGAGCGCCGCCGTCCCCTCCCCCGCCCTCGCCCTCCGGAGGGCGGCGGTCCTGGCGGTGGCCGTGGGCCTCGCTTCCCCCTCCCAGGCCGCCGCGGACACCCCGCCGGGCACCGCCGTGGTGGCGCCGGATCGGGCGCCCTGCCGCGTGTTCGAGGGGGGGCGCGTCCACCTGCCCGAGGGCCCCCGGGAGGGGGTCACGGTGGTGGTGGACGGGGCCCGCATCGCCGCCGTGGGCGAGGCGATCCCGGGCCTGTCGCCGCCGGACCGCGGGGCCGGCACGGTGACATTCCGCGGGCGCGCCTGCGGGTGGGAGGACGCCCGGGGCCGGGAGCTGACCCCAGGCCTCGTGGACGCCGCCGCCCCTCTGGGCCTAGTGGAGGTGGCGATGGAGGGGGACACCGACGACACCGACCCGGGGGGCGACCCGGTGAGGGCGTCGTTCCGGGTGTGGGACGCATACGATCCCCGCTCCACGCCCGTCCCCGTCGCCCGGGCGGCGGGGCTGACCGGGGCGATGGTGGCGCCCTCCGGGGGACTGGTCTCGGGCCAGTCGGCCTGGGTGAGCCTCGGGGGGGCCACCCAGGAGACCGCGGTGGTGAAGGGGCCGGCGGCGGTCCACGCATCCCTCGCCGCGCTCCCGTCCCGGGCCGAGGCCATCGGCCGGCTGCGGGAGCTGCTGGAAGACGCCCGGGCCTTCGACCGGGACCGCGCCGCGTGGTCCCGCAACCAGAGCCGCCCCTTCGCGGCGGAGAGGCTGGACCTGGAGGCTCTGGTGAGGGTGGTCCGGGGGGAGATCCCCCTGGTGGTGGCCGCCGACGGCGCGGCCGACGTCGAGGCGGCGGTGCGCCTGGCCCGGGAACAGGGGGTCCGGCTGGTGGTTGCCGGGGGCGCCGAGGCGTGGCTGGTGGCGGACCTGCTGCGGGAGGCGGGCGTACCGGTGATCGTCGATCCCCTGCGCTACGGACCCGGGAGCTTCGACCAGCTCCGGGCGCGGCGGGACAACGCCGCCCTCCTCCACCGGGCGGGGGTCGCCGTGGCGATCTCCACCTTCAGCGGCTACAACGCCCGTACCCTGCCCCAGGTGGCGGGGAACGCGGTCCGGGAGGGCCTCCCCCACGCCGCGGCCCTCGCCGCGGTCACCGAGGTCCCCGCGAGGGTCTTCGGCGTCCCCGACCGGGGCCGGATCGCCCCCGGCGCCGTGGCGGACCTGGTGGTGTGGAGCGGCGACCCCTTCGAGCTGGACACCGCCGTCGTGCGCGTCCTCGTCGGCGGGCGCGAGGTCTCCACCCGCAGCCGCCAGACGGCGCTGCTGGAGGCGTACCGGGAGGTCCCGGGGGCGGCGGCGCCGCGGGAGGCGGGGGCGACCGCTCCGTGACGGTCGTGTTACGATGCCGCCACTCCGAGGGGCATCGCGATGCGGCATCCACGAACCTCCTGGTCCTGGCTGATGGTGGTCTTCCTGGCGTGGGGCTGCGCCGACGCCGGGGCCGGCGACGACGACGCGGCCTCGGAGGACGACGACTCTACGGCCGACGACGACGCCGGGACCGACGACGACACGACGTTTCCGGACGACGACGCCGGGACCCCCGACGACGACGCGACCGACGACGACTCGTCCTCCCCGGACGACGACACCGGCGCGCCCGACGACGACACCGGGACCCCAGACGACGACACCGGGACCCCCGACGACGACACCGGGACCCCAGACGACGACACCGGGACCCCAGACGACGACACCGGCGCGCCCGACGACGACGCGACGCCTCCGGACGACGACACCGGCGCGCCCGACGACGACTCGTCACCCCCCGACGACGACACCACGCCGCCTCCCCCGCCGGAGGTGGTTCGCTTCGCGGCCCTCGGGGACACCGGCGAGGGGAACACGGACCAGTATCTCGTCTCCGAGGTGATGAAGTCGGTGTGCGACACCCGGGGATGCGACTTCGTGCTGCTGCTCGGGGACAACATCTACGACTCCGGCGTCGACTCCCCGACCGACCCCGACTGGGACTCCCTGTTCGAGCTCCCCTACGCCGCCTTCGACATCCCCTTCTACCCCGTGCTGGGCAACCACGACTACGGCGGCGAGGGGATCGGCTGGGAGCTGTGGAAGGGGCAGTACGAGGTCGACCACACCGACTACAGCCCCATCTGGACGATGCCGGACATCTACCACACGTTCACCGCGGGGCCGGCGGCCTTCTTCGCCCTGGACACCACCCAGGCCTTCTGGTGGCTCGCCGAAGGGCAGAAGTCCGACGTCCAGTCCTGGATCTCCGCGTCCACGGCGACCTGGAAGTTCGCCTTCGGCCACCACCCCTACCTGTCCAACGGCCCCCACGGCGACGCGGGGAACTACGAGGGGCTGTGGTTTCTCCCCATCGTCAACGGCGAGGGGGTACAGGACCTGCTGGACGACGTCGTGTGCGGGCAGGTGGACCTGTACCTGTGCGGCCACGACCACTCCCGGCAGTTCCTGACCGAGACCTGCGACGACACGATGCTGATCGTCTCCGGCGCGGGGGCGAAGAACACCGACCTGGAGGGGAGCCACGCCGTGGAGTTCGAGTCGGAGGTGGAGGGCTTCTTCTGGTTCGAGGTGGTGGGGAACGAGATGACCATCGCCACCTACGACAAGAACGGGCTCCTGGAGTACGAGGGGCTCCGCACCAAGTAGGTCCGAGGACCGGGGGCCGCGGTCCGCGGGGCCTAACCCTCCGGGCGCCCGTGGGGTCCCCCGGGGGCGCATGGAGGGGCGATGCGGATGATCGGCGGGACGCGAACTCGGACGATCCCGTTGGCGATGGCGCTCGCGTGGGTCGCAACGGCCCTCGGATGCCCGGCGCCGGAGACGGCCCCACCCGCCGCGGTCGACGTCGACGGCGACGGCTACGGCGAGGCCATCGACTGCGACGACGGAGACGGCGGGATCTTCCCCGGCGCTCCCGAGTCTTGCGACGGCCGGGACCAGGACTGCGACGGGGTGGTGGACGAGGACGCCGGGGACGCCGCGGCGTTCCACCCGGACGGGGACGGGGACGGCTTCGGCGATCCCGGGATGATGGAGCGCGCCTGCGCCGCCCCCGAGGGGCACGTCCCCGACGGATCGGACTGCGACGACGGCGACGCCAAGACCTTCCCGGGGGCCCCGGAGATCTGCGACGGGCGGGACCAGGACTGCGACGGGGTGGTGGACGAGGGGCCGGTGGACGGGGTGACGCTCCACGCCGACGCCGACGGGGACGGCGCAGGCGATCCCGGTGCGGCGGTGGTGGCCTGCGCCCCGGGGGACGGACTCGTGGACGACGCGACCGACTGCGACGACGCCGATCCCGGCGTCCATCCCGGGGCGAACGAGACATGCGACGGCGCCGACCAGGACTGCGACGGCGAGGTCGACGAGGGCTTCGACGGCGACGGGGATGGCGTAACGCCCTGCGGCGGGGACTGCAACGACGGGTACGCCGCCATCCACCCCGGTGCCGCCGAGCTCTGCGACGGGCTCGACGGGGACTGCGACGGGGAGGTCGACGAGGAGGCCGTCGACCGCGGGACGTTCTACGGGGACGGGGACGGCGACGGTGCGGGAGATCCCTCCCTGCCCATCCTCGCCTGCACCCCTCCCCCCGGGTCCGTCGGCGAGGCGACGGACTGCGACGACTCCGATCCCGGGGTGCATCCCGGGGCCACCGAGACCTGCGACGGGCGGGACGAGGACTGCGACGGGACGGTCGACGAAGACGTCCCGGGGGTGCCCGCGTGGTTCGAGGACCACGACGGCGACGGGTACGGCGCGGGGGACGCCGTCGCTCGGGCCTGCGCGGGCCCGGTGGGGACCTCCCCGGCCGGCGGGGACTGCGACGACCTGCGGGTGCGCGTCCACCCGGGCGCTCCCGAGCTCTGCGGCAACGGGCGGGACGACGACTGCGACGGTGCCTACGAGGAGGAGCAGGACCTGGACGGCGACGGGACGTCCAACTGCCGCGGCGACTGCGACGACGGCGACGCCGCGGTCCACCCGGGGGCCGCGGAGATCTGCAACGGCGTCGACGACGACTGCGACGGCTGCGAGGCGGACGGCTGCCCGCTGGTGGGGCCGTTCTGCATCGAGAGAGCGGACGCGAGCCTGGGCGGCACCGGGACCTCCCCCGCGTCGATGTATTACGGGTACGCGTTCGACCTGGCGGGCGACCTCACCGGGGACGGCATCGCGGACGTCGTCGTCGGCGCCCCGGGCTACCCCTGGGCCGACGATCCGTGCGTGCCCGATCCCGGCACCTGCTTCCGGGGGGCGGCGGTCGTGGTAGCGGGTCCCATCGTCGGGCATGGGTCGACCGGACTGGGAATCAGCCTGATGATCGAGGGCTACGGAGACTCCTACCTCGGATGGGCGGTGGACTCCTCGGGGGACTACGACGCCGACGGCCAGGACGACCTCTACGTCCACTTCTCCGCCTACGGGCCGAACGACGACAACCTCGCGGGGGCCATCTACAACGGGCCCCTCCCCGAGCCCAGCCCCTACGACTCCCTCACCTGGGAGTTCGACTCCATGATCGGGTACGACGACGCCGGCTCCTTCGCGTCCGGCGACGTCGACTGCGACGGGTACGACGACGTCCTCGTCGGGGACCCGGGGTTCTCCTACGTCTACGCCTCGGAGGCGGGGGCCGTCCAGGTCCACCTCGGCCCCCTGCCCGCCGTCGCCGCCGTGGAGGACATGGACGCCATCGTCGTGGGCGTGGCGGACGACGAGGCGATCGGCGGGAGCCTGGCCGTGGGAGACGCGGACGGGGACGGGTGCGACGACCTGCTGGTGGCGTCGTCGGGGAGGGCCGGCGGCGTCATCGCCCTCCTCTTCTACGGGCCCCTGGACGTGACCGAGACCCGCGACACCGCGGACGCCCGGTTCCTCGGCGACGGGGAGCCGGCCGACATCCGCGGACTGTCCCTCTCCGGGGACCTGGACGGCGACGGCCTCGGGGACGTGGTGGTGGGCGATCCCACGGGCTCGGTGCTGGACACCCGGGCGGGCGGGGCCCTGGTGTACTCATCCCCCGTATACGGCGATGTGCCCCCCGAGATGGCCCGGGCCCGCCTGCTGGGCGGGGAGTGGGGCGGCCAGGCGGGGCTGGATCTCGCCACGGGGGACCTGGACGGGGACGGGTTCGACGACGTGGCCCTGAGCACCCGGGCGTGGACGCACCTCGGCACCCGCGAGGCGGTGTGGCTGGCATACGGGCCGTTGGAAGGCGAGGTCGAGGTGGGCACGACCGGCGCCCTCCTCCTCGCGCCGCCCACGGAGGGGATGGTCGCCGAGATCCGGATCGGGGACGTGGACGCCGACGGGGTCGACGACGTGGGCACGAGCGACTTCTACTTCCAGGTGGTGAGCTTCTTCGTCGGGAGGCCGCGATGAGACGGTGCCTCGCCCTGCTCGCGCTCCTCGCCCCGGTCTCCCTGGCGGGCTGCGAGGGGGGCGACCCTCCCGCTCCCGAGGAAGTGGACGCCGACGCCGACGGCTTCGAGGCCGCGTCCGACTGCGACGACGCCAGCGCCGCGATCCACCCCGGGGCCCCCGAGATCTGCAACGGGATCGACGAGGACTGCGACGGCGAGCTGGACGAGGATCCCCAGGGGGCGCCGTCCTGGTTCCTGGACTCCGACGGCGACGGGAGCGGGGCGGCGGACCCGGTCCCCGCGTGCGCGGCTCCCTTGGGCCACGTCCTCGACGGCTCCGACTGCGACGACACCGACGGCGACGTCCACCCCGGGGCGGCCGAGACGTGCGACGGGATCGACCAGGACTGCGACGGCGAGGTCGACGAGGACCCCGAGGACGGGACGCCGTGGTACCCCGACGCCGACGGCGACGGGATCGGGGCCGAGGTGGGCGAGGTCGTCGCGTGCTCCGCCCCCGGCCACGTCGGGACGACGGGGGACTGCGACGACGGCGATCCGGGGGTGCATCCCGGAGCGGACGAGGTGTGCGACGGGCTGGACCAGGACTGCGACGGGGCGGCGGACGAGGGCACGCCGGGCCTCTCCCCTTTCCATCCCGACGCCGACGGGGACGGCTTCGGGGATCCGTCCACGGGGACGCTGGCCTGCGAGGCGCCGCCGGGGCACCTCGCCGACGCCACCGACTGCGACGACGACGACGCCTCGGTCCACCCGGGGGCGGCGGACACCTGTGGCGACGCCCGGGACGAGGACTGCGACGGCGAGGTGGACGAGGGGGAGGACGCCGACGGCGACGGGGCGGCCTCCTGCGGGGACGACTGCGACGACGACGATCCCGCGGTCCACCCCGGCGCCGGCGAGACCTGCGACGGGGCCGACCAGGACTGCGACGGAAAGGTCGACGAGGGGCTCCCCGGGGGCCCCTGGTACGTGGACCTGGACGGGGACGGGTACGGAGATCCGGACCGCCCCGTGGAGGGCTGCGCCGGTCCCCCCGATGGCGCGGTGGCGGACGCGGGCGACTGCGACGACCTGAGCGCCGAGGTGCGGCCCGGTGGCGCCGAGGCGTGCGGCGACGGGCTGGACGGGGACTGCGACGGGCGGGATCCCCGCTGCGGTCCCGTGGGGGAGATCGACCTCCACGACGCCGACGCCCTGCTCGCGGGGCGGGAGGACGACCAGGTGGGCGCCGTCGCCGCGGCGGGGGACGTCGACGGGGACGGCTACGGAGACGTGCTGATCGGCGCTGACCACCGGGACCGTGCGTACCTCATGCGCGGACCGCTGGCGGGGAGGATCGACCTCGCCGAGGCGGACCTGACCTTCGGGCCCGCCGAGTACAGCTACGGAGGATCCAGCGAGATCGGGACCTCGGTTGCGGGCGGCGATCTGGACGGCGACGGGCTCGCGGACCTGCTGGTGGGAGCGCCGCACGCCGACGAGGGCGGCTACGACACCGGGAGCGCCTACGTGCTGTTCGGTCCGGCATCCGGCTGGATCGAGCCCGCCGATGCGGGCGCGGTGCTCTCGGGGACGGCCCAGGGAGCGAAGGTCGGCGCGTCGGTCGCCGTCGCCGGGGACGTGGACGGCGACGGCCACCTGGACGTCCTGGTCGGCGCACCCAGCGATCCGGGATCCGGCAACGGCGGCGGCGCGGCGTACCTCCTCTTGGGCCCCGTCACCGGCGACCGCTCCCTGGGCACCGCGGACGCGCGACTGCTCGCTGAGGAGGGCTCCGACAGGGCGGGCACCACCGTCGCTTCCGCCGGCGACGTTGACGGCGACGGGTACGGGGACATCCTCGTGTCCGCTCCCTACTCCGACGCCGGGGGCCGCGACTCGGGACGCGCCTACCTGTTCCTGGGGCCGGTCACCGGGGAGGCCTCCCTGGCCTCGGCGGACGTGACGCTCACCGGGGCCGCCGAGTACGCCTACCTCGGCCCCGTCGCGGGCGCCGGAGACACCGACGGGGACGGGTACGACGATGTCCTGGTGAGGGCCAACATCGATCCCTTGGCCACCGGGTACCAGGGGATCGCCTACCTCTTCCGAGGGCCGATCGCCCCGGACGCGACCCTCGCGGACGCCGACGCGAGGCTCGTCGGGGAGCACGGGGAGGACTTGGCGGGTCAGCTTGCGGGCGCGGGGGACGTCAACGGGGACGGCTTCGCCGACCTCCTGGTCGGAGCGCAGTACTCCGACCGGGGGGGCGATGACTCGGGCGCCGCCTACCTCTGCTACGGGCCCCTCGCCGGGTCGGTGGGCCTCGGGCGCGCCGACGCGCGGTTCGCCGGGGAGCGGACCCTCGACTACGCGGGGATCGTCGCCGGGGGCGGGGACGTGGACGGCGACGGCTACGGCGACTTCCTCGTCGCGGCGCCGGGGAACGACGAGGCCCGTGCCGGTGGCGCGGTGTACGTGGTGCTGGGCGGCGAGGCGGAGGACCTGGACGGAGACGGCCTCTCCGCCCGGGACGGGGACTGCGTCGACCGGGATCCCCTCGCCTTCCCCGGGGCGGAGGAGGCGTGCAACGGCGTCGACGACGACTGCGACGGCGAGGTCGACGAGGGGCCGGACGCCGACGGGGACGGCGCGGCCCCTTGCGACGGCGACTGCGACGACGGGGATCCGGCGGTCGGCCCCGGCGTCGTGGACGTCTGCAACGGCGTCGACGACGACTGCGACGGGATGCCGGACCAGGACGACGACCTCGACCGGGACGGGTGGGCGCCCTGCGTCGGCGACTGCGACGACGGCGATCCCCGCGTGTACCCGGGGGCGCCCGAGCTGTGCGACGACCGGGACACCGACTGCGACGGGGTCCTGGGTGAGGCCCCGGACCTCGACGGGGACGGATCCGCCGTCTGCGACGGGGACTGCGACGACCTCGATCCCGCCGTCGGTCCGGAGAGCGTCGAGATCTGCGACGGCGTCGACCAGGACTGCGACGGGGTCGCGGACGACGACTTCGACCGGGACGCCGACTCCTGGCGCACCTGCGACGGCGACTGCGACGACACCCGGGCGGCGGTGTTCCCGGGAGCGCCCGAGGGGTGCGACGGGATCGACTCCGACTGCGATGGCGATGTGGACGAGGGCGCGCTGGACGACGCGGACGGCGACGGGCACACCGTCTGCGACGGGGACTGCGACGACGGCGACCCCCTCGCCTACCCGGGCGCACCCTCGGGGGGATGCCCCGGAGACGGGTGCCTCGGGGAGCCGGACGGAGACGGGGACGGGTGGTCCGAGTGCATGGGGGACTGCGACGACGCCGATCCGGCCCGCCACCCCGGGGCCCTCGAGACCTGCGGCGACGGCGTCGACCAGGACTGCGACCCGGCCGGAGACGGCTGCGCCCCCGAGGGGGAGCTATCCGCGGAGGACGTGCCGGCGAGGTGGGGTCGGACCGGGACATACACTACGGGCGCCGCCCTGGCCCCCATCGGCGACCTCGACGGCGACGGATCCCTGGACTTCATCGTCGGCGATCCGGAGGGCCCCAGCTACCACGAGGACTACCCGGACCCGGGGTGCGCGTGGATCTTCCTCGGTCCCTTCGACCTGGGAGCGGAGTTCGAGCCCCGCTTCGACATCCTGGGGAAGGCCGACGGCGACAGGGCCGGGGCGTCGGTGGCGGGACCCGGGGACGTCGACGGGGACGGATTCGCGGACTTCCTGATCGGCGCCCCGGACGACAGTACCAGCGCGAGCGGGGCCGGGGCGGCCTACCTGTTCCGGGGTCCGAGCACCGTGGACCGGTCGGTGGAGGAGGCCGACGGCGCCTGGCTGGGGGAGGGGGCCGACGACGCCGCCGGCAGCGTCGTCGCCGCCGCGGGGGACGTGAACGGGGATGGCCTCGGCGACTTCCTCGTGACCGCGCCCCGCTGGGATGGGGAGGGGTCCTACACCGGGGCCGCCTACCTCATCCTCGGGCCGGGCCTGGGCACCTCCTCCCTCGCGTGGGCCGACGCCCGGTGGACGGGCAGCTACCGGTCCCACTCCCTGGAGTCGGTCGCCGGCGCCGGGGACGTGGACGGCGACGGCTACGACGACGTGCTCGTCGGCGCCTTGGGGGACGATGCCGGCGGGTACTACGCAGGCGCGGCGTTCCTCTTCTACGGCCCGGTCCACGGCGACCTCCCCCTGGAGGACGCGGATGCGCGCCTGATGGGTCCTGGGGAGTACCAGGGTGCGGGGCGCGTGGCGGGAGCCGGAGACGTGAACGGGGATGGGTACGCCGACGTGCTGGTGGGCGGCCCCTACTCGTCGCCGACCGAGACCGACGCCGGGACGGCCTGGCTGGTCCACGGGCCCATTTGGGGGGACTTCGGGCTGGAGTTTGCCGACGCGCGCTTCGAGGGCTCCCAGGGACGGGACTTCCTGGGGGCGGCCATGGCGGGCGTCGGGGACGTGGACGGGGATGGCCTGGACGACCTCGCGTTCGGGGCGTCAGAGCACGACGCGGCGGAATCTTCCGCAGGGGCGGCCTGGCTGGTTTATTCCCCGGTCTCGGGCGCCTACGCCCTGGGCTCGACCGGCGCGGTGGTCTACGGCTCGGACTGGTGGGACTCCGTCGGCGCCGCGGTCGCCGGGGGTGGAGACCTGGATGGGGACGGCTACGACGACGTGCTGGTGGGCGCTCCGACGGCCGCGCACCAGATCCTGATCCTGGCCGGGGGAGGGAGGCCGTGATGCGGGGCGTGGGGTGGCGTCGCGGCGGGGAGTGGCGGGTCGGCGGGGTCCGGCAGGCAGCCCGGGCGCTGGGACTGGCGTCGGCCCTGCTCGCGCACGGTTGCAACCCGGGGGAATCCCCCCGTCTCGGGGAGCCGGCCCGGGAGACCGAAGCGCTGAGGGCGGGCGGGGCGGAGACGGGGCGGACCGCCCGCTCCGAGGGCGCCGGCCTCCCGGTGAGGGCTACCCTTGCGACGGCCACCGGGACGGCGCTGCTCCCGGGCGAGTGCTGCTACGTCTTCGGTTACGCCGTCGCGGGGGCAGGCGACATCGACGCGGACGGTTACGCCGACGTGGTCCTCGGGGATCCCTATCGCGCTCCCCGCGGCGCCGTGGTCGTCTTCCACGGCTCGGCCACCGGGGTGGCGACCACACCCACCACCGTCATCGCGGGCGCAGGGGACGACGACTTGCTGGGGCAGGCCGTCTCGGGCGCGGGGGACGTCGACGGGGACGGTTACGGTGACGTGATCGTGGGAGATGACTCCGCCGGGAGCACCGGCGAGGCGCGGGTCTACTTCGGATCTCCGGCGGGCATCGCCGCCGCGGCTTCCACGGACCTCGAACCGCCGGAGGGAAGCGCCTACTTCGGCTCCTCCGTCGCGGGCGCGGGCGACGTGAACGGCGACGGTTACGACGACGTCGTCGTGGCGGACCACGTCGCCGCCGGGATCCAGGGACGGGCGTACGTGTTCCAGGGCTCGCCTACGGGGATCGCGCCGGACGATCCCGCGGTCCTCGCCGGGACCGTCAACCCGTACTACTTCGGCTGGCCGGCCGCTTCGGCAGGGGATGTGGACGCCGACGGCTACGACGACGTGATCGTCGGATCGATGGACTCGGTGGACCGGACCTACGTCGCCTACCTGTTCCAGGGATCCCCGACGGGGATCGACGGGTCCTCCCCCACCGTCCTGACCGGTCCCGAGGGCGGGCGCGGGTTCGGTAGGTCGGTCGCGGGGGCCGGGGACCTGGACGGGGACGGCTACGACGACGTCGTCGCCGGAGATCCCGACGGGGGCTCGGCGGAGGAGGGCGCCGCCGCCGTGTACTACGGGTCCGCGACGGGTCTGTCCGCGGCGGACGTCACGGAGATCCCGGCCCCGGGCGTCGCGTACAGCTTCGGCGCGAACGTGGCGGGCGCGGGCGACCTGGACGGAGACGGCTACGACGACGTGCTGATCGGGGATCCCGAGGGCGGACTCCTGGGCGATGGGCGGGTGCACGCGTTCTACGGCGGCCCCGGCGGCATCGACCCGACGCTTTACTCCTCTCTGGACGGCCCCGGGCTCCTGGGCGACTTCGGGTACTCGCTCGCGGGCGTCGGGGACGTGGAAGGGGACGGCCACGACGACATCGCCGTCGGGGACCCCCTGTACTCGGAGGGAGGAGCGGTCTTCGTCTACACCGACGACCCCGATGTCGGGGACGACGACTCCGCCGACGATGACGATTCCACCGGGGACGACGACTCCACGGGCGACGACGACTCCGCCGATGACGACGACTCCACGGGCGACGACGACTCCACGGGCGACGACGATTCCACCGGAGACGACGACTCCACGGGCGACGACGACGCGGGCTCCGACGACGACACCACCTCGCAGGGCGACGACGACTCCGCACCGGGGGACGACGACTCCGCGGCGGAGGACGAGGCCCCCGACCGCGGGTGCGGTTGTGCCACGCCGCCGTCCGCCCCTTCGCCGGCTGAGTCCACCGCCGCCGGCCCCCTCGCCGCCCTCGCGCTGCTCGCGGCCGCCCGGCTCCGGCGCGCCCGGCGGTGAGAGGGGCGCCCCACCCGCCCCCCACCCGGCCACTGCCCCATCAGCGGTCCAGGATCACCGCCCACGCGGCGTCCTCGACGAGGTCGGCCTCGGCGAAGAAGTTGTCCACCAGCACGGCGACGACGGCCGCGTCCCCCCCCTCCTCGGGCCTCCAGCGGAGCCGGGACTGGTATCCGTAGGTGGCTCCGCTGTGCCCGTAGGTCAGGGCGCCGTCGTACCACTGGATCTGGCAGGCGATCCCGTAGCCCACGGTGGATCCGTCGGCGAGCACCGCGGGGGAGGTCATGGTGGCGAGGGAGGCGACGTCCAGCACCTGGCCCCCGTAGAGGGCCCGGGCCCAGGCCACCAGGTCGTCGGCGTCGGCGACCATCTCGCCGGCCCCGTAGGCCAGGCTGGGATCCATGTCGTAGGTGACGTCGGCCAGGGTGTCGCCGCTGCCGACGTAGCCGTGGGCCATGCCGTCGGGCAGGCCCTCGGCGCTGGGGACGAAGGTGTCCGGGAGGCCGTGGGGGTCCAGCAGGCGCCCCCTGACCTCCTGGTCGTAGCCCCTGCCCGTCACCGCCTCGATGGCCAGGGCGCCGATCACGTAGTGGGTGTTGGAGTACTCGTAGTCCGTGCCCGGATCGAACTGGAGGGGGTCGTCGGCGACCAGGTCCAGCAGCTCCCACGGGGTGCGGGGCTCGTCCATGGAGGACATCATGCCGCCCTGGTAGATGTAGTCGGGGTAGCCGGCGGTGTGCTGGAGCACCTGGCGCAGGGTGACGAGGCCTGAGTGGGGGACCTCCGGCAGCAGGTCTGAGAGGATCGCGTCCAGGTCCACCGAGCCCTCGGCGACGAGCTGGAGGAGCACCGCGCCGACGTAGGTCTTGGTGATGGACCCGATCCGGAAGCGGTCGTGGGGATCGGTAGGCGTGCCGGCGGCGAGGTCCGCGGTGCCGCTGGCGCCGGTCCAACTCCCCACGCCGGGGACGTACACCGACAGGGTCGCCGCCGGGGCGTCCGCCTCGATCCGCGAGGCGTCCAGGGCCTCCTGGAGCCGGGCGGCCAGCTCGGGGTCGAAGTCGGGGACCGAGTCGTCGTCCGCCGGGGCTGAGGTGTCGTCGTCGGCCACCGCCGTGTCGTCGTCCCCCACCGGCCCCGGGTCGCATCCGGCCGCGGCGAGGGAGAGGGCGAGGGGAGCCAGTCGGAGGGTGAGGGCGCGCATCCCCCGATCCTACATCGGCCCGAGGCCCCCGGTGGCTCCGATCCCAGGAGGCGCAGCGCTCACGACCCCGGACCCGCCGCGGCGGCAGGACCGGGGTCGCGATGGGAGAGGGACGGCGGGTTGAGGTCAGACCGCCGGCGCCCGGGTCTCCGGCCCGCTGGGGCGGGGCTGGGGCGTGAGGCCGGCGTGGGCGTCGATGGCCCCCGTCAGCCAGGACCGAACCCGCGCCAGGTGGTCCTGCTCGTCCACCAGGGCGAGGCGGAAGTCCGCGGCCATCTCGTCGTGGCCGAGCCGGGCGGCGATGTCGGAGAGCATGAGCCAGCCGTCGTTGTCCGCCAGCTCCGCGATCAGGACCGCCTTGAGCGCCTGTTCCAGGGTGACGCGGGGGTCGCTGGAGACGGCGAGCAGCCCCTGGGTCGCCACCGCCATCACGTCGGCGGAGGGGGTGACGGCGGTCGGATCGGCGCCGAGCTGCTCCATCGCCGAGGCGAGCAGCCCGAAGTGGCGCAACTCCTGGTCCCGGATCCGCTCCAGGTCCTCCCGCGCGACGTCGGCGTCCCGGGTGCGGCCCTCCTCCAGCTTCACCATGACCACCTCGTACAGGCGGGTCCCGGTCCTCTCGAAGGCCAGGCGCTCCCCCAGGAGGTCCAGGAACACGGTGGGGCGGTTGCCCTTGAGCAGCTCGGCCGCGGTGACGACGACCCCCTTGACCGAGGCGGGGGGCGGCATCGTCCCGATGGGCTCGGCCTCGGCGGTCCAGGTCCGGCGGACCGCGTCGATGGCCGCGGTGGACGTCGAAGGGGCCAGCACCCCGTCGCGGGCGCCGTCGATGGACCGGCGGGAGTCGATGGGGGACATGTCCACGCCGGTGCGGTTCGGACCCAGGTCCATGGGCGTCTTCATCCTCAGACCCTCCCTCGGTAGCCGCCCATGGCGGCGGTGCGGTCCACCAGCTCGGTGCCGGGGCGCCAGCGGTACCCGTCGGCGACGGTCTCCGAGGGCGAGCCCGCGGAGTTGAGCTGGTTGCGGTAGCCGACGGACGGCCAGTCGGGCTTCTCCTGGTCCGCGGGCACGAAGCGGGGTCCCGAGGCCCTCAGGTCCACCTCGTCCGCCAGGACCTGCCGGACGAAGTCCCGGTGGCTCTCGAACCGGATGGGCTCGGGGAGGGTCGCCGGCAGCAGCGCGGCGGGATCTCGCTTCTCCAGCCTCTTGCACAGGTCCATCACGAAGTGGAGCTGCCCCAGCTCGTAGGCCAGGAACCGCTCCCAGATCGCCCGGACCCGCGCGTCCGGCTCCTGCTGCGAGCAGCCCCAGTAGTTGTACACCTCGGTGGCCTCGTGAAGGACCCACTTCTCAAGCCAGGTCTCTCCGGGGTCGATGATCGACTCGTACTGGGTGACGTGCTGCTCCTCGATGGAGGCGATCTCCGCGTAGAGCTGGCGCGCCACCGGATCGGCCCACTGGGGGCCCACGTTCATGTAGTAGTCGCGGGTCTGGTGTTCGGCGTGCAGGACGGTCAGGGCGTGGAGTCGAGTGATGGGCTGGGCCGTGGCGCGGTCGTAGTGGTCCCGCAGGTCGTCCTCGGGGTCGCGGTGCTCCACTGCGGTCGGGCGTCCCGGCCGGATGTCGGTGTAGCTCTGGAGGATCGAGTTGGGATCGCGCCCCTCCAGGCGGTCCATCAGCGCCGAGTACCGGTAGAGGTGGTCGAAGTCCTCCAGCAGTCCGAAGCGGTAGACCTGGGCGAGGTAGGGATCGGGCTCGTGCCGGGCGACGCTGGCCGTCACCTCCACCGCCACCTGCTCGTACCCGATGGTCGTCTCCAGGGTCGATTGATCGGCGGGCAGCAGCCAGTTGACCATCGTCTGCTGGTGGTGGTCGATCCGCCTCACCCGGGCCAGGGCGCCGCGCAGATCGGGGTCGCCGCAGCGGGCGCAGGCGTGGCTGAACCGGATGGAGCCCATCTCGATCCCGTTCATCAGGATCGCCCTCACCCGCGTGAACGCGTCATCGTCCAGCTTGCTGAAGGGTGGGCCCGCCATCTCCTTCCAGGTGAACCGCTGCCGATCGAGGGGGATGCCCCTCTCCTTGAGGATGTCCAGCGCCATCCCTGCCTCCGGGGGACCCGGGTGGATGGGGGTCCCGCCGCCTTGAGTAGCCCGATCCCCGGCGGCGCACAGGGCGGGAGTATGGCGCGGCCCCGGCCCCTGCCGGCCGCCGTACGAACGGAGGCGGGGGAGCCGGCGGCCCCGCCCTCCGGGCGCGGCCCGACGGCGAAACCGCCTCCTCGACGGGGGCGCAGGGGACGAGATCCTTGAACGAAGCTCCGCTCCGGCGTACCGTGCCGCCCACGGGGCGCGCGGACCCGGATTCCGCCCCCCCCTCGAACATGAAGGGACGCGGGCCGCGCCACGGCGCTCCCCCGCGATCCCGGAGGTCCCCCATGGGTCACGATCCCCGCATACTCTGCTGCCCCGACGGCCTGGTCACCGACCGCCGTCGCTACGTGAAGGTCCTGGACTGCACCATCCGCGACGGCGGGCTGTGCAATAGCTGGAAGTTCGACCACGAGCTGGTCGGCAAGACGTTCCGCGCCCTCACCGAGGCCCGCGTCGACTACATGGAGGTCGGCTACCGGTCCTCCGACGAGGCCATCAGCCGCGAGAAGGTCGGCCCCTGGCGCTTCTGCGACGAGAAGGACCTCGAGGCGGTGGCCGCGCGGGGGGACATGAAGCTCTCGACCATGGTGGACGTGGGCAAGGTCCGGGCGAAGGACATCCCCCCGGTCTCCGACACCATGATCGGTGTCGTCCGGATCGCCACCTACGCCCACCAGATCGACGAGGCCCTGGAGCTTCTCAAGCACTGCCTCGACTCGGGCTACGAGACCTTCATCAACGTGATGGCGGTCTCGGTGTGCGAGCCCGACGACATGGACCGCTACCTGGAGAAGCTCGCCGCCTCCCAGGTCCACAACGTCGCCGTGGTGGACTCCTTCGGGGCGCTGCTGCCCCACCACGTCCGCTACCTCTTCCGCAAGTACCGCAGCTTCCTCGGCAACGAGAAGCACATCGGGATGCACGCCCACAACAACCTCCAGAACGCATACGCCAACACCGTGGCGGCCATCGAGGAGGGGGCGGACTTCGTCGACGCGACGATCCACGGGATCGGCCGGGGCGCGGGGAACTGCCCCATCGAGTCCCTGCTTTTCTACCTGGAGAACGCCCGCTACGACGTGCGGCCCATCCTGGACCTGGTGGAGGAGTTCGCGCTGCTCCGGGACGAGCTCCGCTGGGGCTACCACCTGCCCTACGCCATCAGCGGCTTCATGAACGTGCACCCGAAGCAGGCCATCGCCATGATGGACACCCAGGCCCGCTACCAGTGCACGGACTACTACGACCGCCTCCAGAAGGCCCGGGCGGCGGGCGGGCGCCCGTCGCTGGACTAGAGCTGCGGGGGACGGCGGGGGCAGGGGCAGCAGGGGCGGCGGGGACCGGGGGATGGCCGCCCCCGGTGCGAGACCGCCGCCCTTGGCATGGATCCGCTGCCGGGCGTTGGCTCCGGGCGATGATCACGATCTTCGAGTGCCATCCGGGCACGGCGGACGCCTTCCGCCTCGGGGCGGCCTACTCGTGGTGCGAAGCGGGCAAGCTGATCCGGAGGGAGCGGGTGGGACTCCTCTCACGCCTCCGGGAATGCCGAGTGGAGCGCCCGTGTACCTCGATCGGGCGGTGCTCGCGGAACAGGTCACCGCGGTAGAGCGCCACTTGGACAGGGTGGCGAAGCGGTTGCCCGCGGACCCGTCGGACCTGGCGCCGTGGACCGACGCGTCCGACGCCGTGGTGCTCCACCTCTGGCAGGCGATCCAGATCGTCATCGACCTCGCCCTGAACGCCACGGTCCGGATGGGCCTGGGCACTCCAGAGACTTTCGCCGACGCCTTCCGCACCCTCCACCACGCGGGCGTACTCCCCGCCGACCTCGCCGGCCGCTTGGTGAAGGCCGCCGGGTTCCGCGACCTGATCGTTCACGCCTTCGATGACCTGGACATGGGCGTGGTCTACCGCGCCGCCCGGGCGGGACCCGAAGACCTCCGCGCGTTCCTCGGGATCCTGGCGGCGGGGTCAACGCCCGCGGGGGACTCCGGCCCCTGACCTTGGGGTCCACCAGGGACCGGGACGCGGCTACCGGACCTGGGAGACCGAGGCGTCGATCTCCGCCCGGAAGTCCGCCCGCAGGCGCACGATGGGCGGGTACTCCCGCTGCCGCCTCTCGATCACCGAACCGACTCCGGGCCGCTGGAGGACGCCGTCCACCGAAGCGCCCTCGCCGATGTCGATGTCGGTCACCGGCTTGTAGACCACCCGCGGCCCCGCGGGCGGGGCGCCCTCGGACTGGGCGAGGGCGGCGGCGGGGGGCAGGAGCACGGAAACGGCGAGGACGAGGGCGGGAACGGTACGGGTCATGGCGACCTCCTTCCGCCGCGCAAGTAGAGCAACGGCCGTGCCCGACCATCGGCGAGGGAGCGATCCCCATCGGGATCCCGTCCGGGACGGGATCCGTCCCCCTGGCCGCCCCGCGCGCCCGGGGTGCGCCCGCCCCCCCGACGTGGAACGCCGCGTGACGACGGAGGAACGGCGCGTGACCGGCGCCCGCTGGACGGCCTCCCCCGCAGTAGGAACTCCGCACCCCATCGTCGCGTTGCTCGGCGCGGGCGTTTCGGGGGCACGGGGGAGAGGGCGGGCCCCGGACTACAGGGCGTCCTCCGGCGGGGGCTCTCGGTCCGGCACGCGCGCGAGCGCCGATTCGAACTCCCCGCGGTCGCCGCGCCGTGCCCGTGCGCCGAGGTACTCCTCGGTCGCCCACGCCGCGAGCTTCTCCCCGGCGGCGCTGGCGATGAATTGGTTGATCGAGACGCCCTCCCGTCGAGCGGCCTCGCGGATCCCTCGGTGGAGGGACTCGGGCAGGCGGATGCTGATGGTGCTCATGGTCGTTCTCCGATCTCCTGAAGGTACTCCCTGGGCGTAAGCACCCGGATTCCGAAGCGGTCCGTCCCGACGAAGTCGCGCTTGTTGAAGGTGACGATGACCGCGGCGCCCGCGTCCACGGCAAGTTCGAGGACCATGTCGTCTTTCGGATCGGGCAGCGTCGGGCGCCACAGGAAGAACACCGGGCGGTGGATGGCCACGGCGCAGAGGTAATCGAGGACGACGCCGAGGTCGCCCGCATCCACCCGGAGCTCGGGCAGCATCCGGTCACACACCCCCTCGTACTCCAGCACCAGCGGCACTGAGATCGCGATGTCGAACCGGCCCGTGCCGACCAGCGAGAGCAACCGGAACGACGCCCCTCGACGAGACCACAGCGCGGAGATCAGCGCGTTCGTGTCGAGGACGATGACCACCGTGGTATTATAGGTGATACCTAAGCCGCGTCAAGGGCGACCTGGACGCCATCCGCCTGGCCCACCGCCTCGCGAAGCTCCGCGGTGCTGATGCCTGCGACGAGGCGGAGCGGGAAGGATCGGGGAGCTATCGGGCGCCCGAGACCGCGCCGATTCGCGGCAGCACCGGCACCCGCATGGGAACTCGCCACGCGGGGCCTCCCGGGTCGCGCTCCAGCCGGGTCGAGAGTAGCCGCGGACGGCGCCCCTGGGCAACCCTCGGTGCCCGCCGACTCCCGCCTCGTGACACGGCCCTTGCCTCGCCTTCGCCTCCCTGGCCAACCACTTCACCACGTAGCGGCCCCGGGCAGGCCCCGCGTGCGATCAGTCGAGACTCTCGGCGGCGAAGGCGAGGCTGACCAGGTCAAAGGTCTGGCCCCACTCCGTGCACTCCTCGCTGTCTTCGTGGTTCCAGGTCTCCGCTGTGAACAGCACCATCCGGGAGCCGCCCAGGGATGCCTCCTCGCCCTGGTACAGCGTGGTGCTCTCCCCGGCGACCTGGAAGGTGACGGGGTTGTTGTCGATGGTGTCGACGCAGTACTGTTCGACCTCCCGGGACGGGCAGTATGATCGGCCCAGCTCGTAGCCCCACCGACCGATCTCCAAACGCGACCAGTCCGTGGCGGTCACGAACAGCAGGAGGGGCTCCTCTTCGGGCGGGATCCCCCGGTAGACGTATAGGTACTTCCCGTAGGTGCGGTCTTCCGGCGCGCATTCCCCTCCCATGTCGACCATCGTGACCTCGCCCGCTTGCCCGAGGTCCGGGAGCCATTCCCAGATGTCCTGGTCAACGTCGATAGACGTATAGTCCGCGACTGTCCCATCCGTCGTCGTGAACGTGATGTGGTCCCGCTCCCAGCGGGTGAAATGACCTGTGTATGGTGTGCCGTACCCCTCGCCAACTGCACAGAGGTATGTCCAGCCGAGGCGCTCGTGACCGCACACCCCCTCCGGGGGAGGGCTCGTAGACGCGCAGGCCGCCAGCAGGGTGACGGCCAGCGGGGCCACGAAGCCCCAGCCCCGTCGAAGGGCGCCCCGGAGAACGCTGGCAGGCCGAGGGCGGCGGAAGGGTAACGCGGTCCGACCCATCAGTCGGTCACTCCGTTCGTGCCGGCCCAAGTCGTCCACTGGGAGTCGAATCCCAGCACCCCCGCGGCGTCTTGGAGACGGGTTGACGGGTCGTCCCCAGGACTACCATCGTCGTTCGCGTTCCAGTCGTAGGGACCCGCGAATGCCCAGATCGTGAATACATCATCGACGGAGAGCCCACCGGAGTACGCCATGTCCCACCAGAAACGCAACCAGTCATACTCGGTACCTCGGTTCATGACCACGTTCCCGTTCGCGTCGAGGCCGGGCCAGCACCTGTTGTGGTAGTAGTCCTCGTCTTCGATCCAGGGCGCCACATGGTGCCCGTTCGCGCAGTCCACCAGGCCCGTCTGCTCGTCCGCCTGGCGGATCCGGTCGAGGTTCCAGTCCACCCAGCCAACGTAGTATCCGAACCAGCAGTCCTGCTCCACTCGGTTCCACGACGCCGCCGCGTAGAAGTGGGCCATCCCTTCCGTGGCGGCGGCGCTCTGGTACTCCCGGGTGTTCATCTCGTGGCTGCCGTGGTCCCCCTCGCTGAGCCAGGACGGATGGTCGATGATGGAGTCGCCGTCCTGCTCGTCCCAGCGGTCGCTGAAGCAGTTGACCATCCGCGAGTCGTAGTCCTTGGCGGCACTCTTGTATGATGTGGCGAAGTACTGCACGAGATGCCCCATCTCGTGGGAGATCACGTACTTGCGGTCCGTTTGAGACGCCTTGATGTACGCCTCGCCGCCGCTGACACAACTACCGGCGCACTCCGGGTTTGCCTCATCGTAGAACTTGTACGCCTTCCCCGTCATGCCCGCGTTGTTCCGATGCAGCGCCCAGATCGCCGCCCCCAGGATGTTCCAGTGGCGCCGCACGACCGTCGTGCCGGTCACGGTCGACAGGTGCGGATAGGCCGTCGGGTCGAAGGCCGTCCACAGGTTCGTGTAGAAGACCTGGTCCAGCGTCGGGTTGTTGTACACATACACGCTGTTGCCGTTGACGGCCGCGTAGCTCCAGATGCTGATCAGGTACGTCTCGTCGTCGTCGAAGGAGAGCAGAGGTGTGCAGCCCTCTCTGGAGAAGAGGCCGGGCTCCTCGAGCTTGCCGTTGAACAGCACCCCGGGCGTTTCGTTCGACTCAATCCGCACGTGGACGCCGATAGCAGGATACGGCCCCGGCCAGTCGAGGTAGTCGTCGGAGAGCCACGTCCAGTCCCCGTCCACGAAGTCCAGGTTGAGCTCGAAGCACATCTCCAGGGTTCGGCTCGCCGCAAGGGAGGGGCGGATCGAAAGAGACACGATGCACGCCGCAGCGAGACACAGAAATACCAGCTTGCGCATCCGATCCTCCATTGCGGACCACCGAGAGCCGGCTCCGCATTGAGCCCGCTCAGTATCCGGCCACCCCATCCAGGGATGGTCCGCCATCGTAGACCGCGTCGACCACGTTGACGTCGCCTTCCGATGGCGTCGCTTCGACGAGCACCGCCGGGAGGGATGGGTCGTCGCGCCACGCCGACGCCAGATCCTCTCCCTGTAGGCCGGTCAAGGTGCCGAGCTCGTCGAACGATGCATGGACGAGGGGCAGCCGAAGGCGCAGGACGATCATGTCGGCCTCAACGTCCACCCCGAGTACGGTCGCGATCACGTCGCTGGGCCGGCTGGTCTGGGCCTCGTGGAGCAACTCGTCCCATGGCGGGACGAACTCCACCCACGCCGTCTCCTCCGGCGCCAGGGTGAACGGCCCCTCGTACCAGCGGTACTCCAGGTCGAAGAAGACCAAGCGACGCTGAACCCAGTACTCGTAGGTCTTCGTGTCCGCGGCCCGGATCTCGACGAGGGGCATCAGCCGCGACTCCTCGTCCGAGACGTAGTCGGCCGTCAGGCCGCCGAGATCGGGTCCTTCCGGCTCGATGTCATCCAGGACCACATCCGCCCTCGCGGCAGGGAGCAGCGCGCTTGCGGAGAGGAGGAAGGTTAGCTGGAGGATCAACCTCCCAGTGCGGGTGAGGTTCGCGGGCTGGGGGGGGGGTACATCGGCTTGCCGCTTCCATCGCTCCCCTGACCGGGGAGCCATGACTACAGCTTATAGATGAGTTCGCCAGTCTGCGTCAATTCCGGTCCAGCGATTTCCCCCGCCCCATCGATCCCACGCGCGGCGGGGCCTTCTCCACGCCCGGTTGAGTCACCGCCCCCGGGGCGGAGGATCGAGCGGAATTCCTCCCTCCCCGAGTCGGACCCGGCGCGGGAGCGGGCCCTCCGGCGCGTCGATCAGCGCGCCGATCACAGCCTGGCGCCACCGACTACCACGTCGCGATCAGCCCCACGTTCCCCGTGTGCCCCACCACCCGGGCCCCCTCGCCGAGCTGGGGGAACTCCGTGACCGCCAGGTCGTAGCCCCCGGCCAGGGTGAGGGAGCCGGGGGGCGAGGTGGACTCCACCAGCCGCCCCCGGATGGAGAGGCCGGCGGCGTGGGCGACCAGGGTGCCGAGGCGGGGATCCCCGGCCAGCACCGGGAGGGCCTCGTCGTAGGAGGGGGCGTAGAACTCCGCGGCCCCCTGCCGATAGAAGCGGTAGCGCAGGCCCAGCAGGCCCCGGGGAAGCTCCACGTGGAGGCCCGCCTCGGGGATCAGGGCCCACACCCGCCAGGTGTCCAGGTAGAGGCCCTGGCGAAGGTGCAGGGCGGTGCCCCGGCCCAGGTGCCAGGCGAGCTGGGCGAAGGCGGTGAGGCGGTCCCGGGAGCCGGGCAGGACCTCGGGCACCAAGTCGCCGGCGACGCGGGCGGAGCGGAAGGGGCTGGCGAGCTCCCCCCGGGCCACCGACAGGGCGGCGCCCCCCGAGATCACCGCCCGGCGGTGCACCACCTGGGAGGCGGCGAGGCCGGCGCTCCCCCTCCAGGTCCGGGCCGGCCACCGGCTCCCCTGGGCCGGGGCGGGCTCCGGGGGATCCGAGACGTCGGCGCCGAAGGACACCCAGCCGCTCAGGGTGGTGTTCCGCCTCGCCAGCTCCACAGTGCCCCCCAGAGTTCCCGACGCCGACCGATAGTCGGACTCCGTGCTCCCCCGGACCCGGGCCGAGAGGCGCCCGGGCGCGCCGCCCGCCTCCCCCACCACGTCCAGCCCGACCCCCAGCTCGACCCTCTCCTCCTCCGGCGCCCCGGAGGGGCCGACAGCGAGGGAGGCGGTGGTGATGGCGTCGGCGGGCTCGTTCCGGAGCACGGTCCCGGTGGGTCTCCCCCCCGAGGCGTCCCCGGGGACGCTGACGTGGTCCTCCACGAGCTGGACCCGCAGGCCCAGGTGGCGCCCGATGGGCACCTCGGCCTCCCCGGCGGTGGTGACCACCAGCACCCCCTCGTCGTCGCCGTAGACGATCCCCCGGAACTCGAAGCGGCCGGGGCGCTCGGGGACCGGGGCACCCGCCCCCCGGTGGGCGCAGCCCCCCAGCACGACCCCGGCCGCCACCAGGGCCCGGACCGCGGCGAGGAGCCCGGCCCGCGCCCTCACTGGGTGCAGCCGCAACCCCCGCCGGGGGCGGCCCCGGGGAGGCCCCCGGCCGTCGACACCTGGACGGCCTTGTCCCGGTACTCCCCCATCAGGGAGGTCTCGGCAAAGGGGGACTCCATCGCCGGCGAGGCCAGCAGCGCCCTCTCCCAGGGCTGGACCGCGGCGCACGCCGGGGCGCCGGAGACCACCAGGGCGAGGGCGAGCACGGTTGGGGAAGGGCACGAGGGGCGAGCCGACATGGACGCAGTATGTCCGGGGGCCGGCGAGGGGGTCAACGGCCGCGGATGGTGGACCGCGGGCGCCGGCGGGCTAAGGTTGCCGCCGAGGGCGCCCTCCTCGCCCCGCGTCGGCCTCTCACCCCGCCGCCGGTCCGGTTTGACCGTCCCCCGGGCTCGGGGGAGAATGCGGCGCGCTGCGGCCCCGGGGCCGCTCCCGAACCGGACGCCGGGGAGGCCCCTCCCCCCGTCCCGCGAGGTCCCATTGCGAAAGCGCCTCCTCGTCCCGATCTTCACCGCCCTCCTCTTCGCCCTCGCCGCCAGCCCCGCGTCCGCCAAGGATCTCCGCAAGCGGTTCGGTCTCGGCTTCAACAACCAGTTCTCCCCCGTGGCCAACCTCTCGGTGAAGTACGGCTTCCCCGCGAAGTCGCCCACGATCAACATCCAGGTCCAGGGCATCGTCGGCTTCGCCTTCGCGAAGTCGGCGGAGACCAAGCTCTTCGCCGGCGGGCGCCTCCTCTTCACCGTGATCGCCGAGGACAACCTCAACGTGTACGTCGGCGCGGGCGGCGGATACGCGAGGTTCAGCGACGGCACCGCGGCCGCCCGGATCCAGCCGGTGGCGGGGGTGGAGTTCTTCTTCTTCGGCCTCGACAACCTGGGCGTGTCCGGCGAGGTCGGGCTGAACGTCGACATCGGGCCCGACGGGATCGAGGTCTTCACCGCCTCCAGCATGTTCGCCGGGGTCGGCCTGCACTACTACCTGTAGGGGCGCGCCCGTGCCCGGCGACCGCGTCACCCGGGGAGTGGCACCGATGCTCCGAGGCGTCCAGGCCGCCGCGTTACTCGTCCTCGCCGCCGGCTGCGGCCGGGATCCCTGCGACACCGAAGGCTTCGCCCGGGCCGCGTGGGTCGCCCCCGCCGACCGGATCCCCTGGGCCACCCACACCGACACCCGCGCCTTCACCTCCATCGCCGCCGCCGTGGACTCCATGGCCCCCACGGAGGACGGCCCCGCCCTGGTCTGCGTGGCCAGCGGCACCTACCGGGAGAGGCTGGTGGTGCCCGGGGGGGTCGCGGTGCGGGAGGCCGAAGGGGCGGAGGCCGTGCTGGTCGCCCCCGATCCCCTGGGCCCGGCCGTGGTCCTCGAGGGCTCCCGCACCGGTGCGGCGGCGGAGGTCCGGGGGATCCGGATCGTCGCCGAAGGGGTCGCGGTGCGGGTGGAGGGGCACGGGGTCGTCGCCGGGATCGACGTGGAGGGAGCCGGCAAGGGCGTGGACGTGGCCGCCGACGCCCGGGCGACCCTCTCGGGCGGGTCGCTGCGGGGGATCCGCCTCGCCCCGGCGGTGGAGGGGGCGGCGGGCGCGGCCCTGGAGATCGGCGGCACCGACTTCGCCGGCAACGTCGTCGACGTGCGCCTCGCCTCGGGGGGGGATCTCGGGCTGGACGGCACCACCCACGCCGTCCTGGACGACGCCGACGAGGCCCCCATCCAGGTCGCGGACGCCCGGCTCGACGGGAGGCGCCTCGCCTTCCGGGCCGAGGGGTCGCGCCCGGCCTTCGTCGACCTCGTCGGCACCGACGCCGTGCTGGAGGGCGCCGAATTCCTCGCCCAGACCGCCCCGATCCCCGCGGTCCGCCTGCGGGACGACGCCGCCCCCGCCTCGACGCTGACCGCCACCAACGTGCTGGCCTTCGCCCGGGTGGGTGGCGATCCCCGCTCCGCCGCCTTCGTGGTGGGGGGCGCCGCCACCCTCCGCCTGCGCTTCTCGGCGGTGCTGGGACTCGGCGGCGGCTACGGCTCCGCCATCGCCGCCACCGGCGACCAGGCCGCCATCCTGGTGGTCGACTCGGTCTTCTGGGGCAACGAGTCCTTCCTGGACACCGGGGGCTTCGACGCCTCGGTGGACGTGGACCCCGACCACACCTTCGTGGAGGCGGGCTGGGAAGTCGCCCAGGCCCTCCGCGGGGACCCCCTCCTGGAGGACCCCGCGCGGGAGGACTTCCGCCCCCGGACCGGCTCCCCCCTCATCGACGCCGCCCTGGCCATCGAGGGGGTGGACACGGACATCCTCGGCGAGCCCCGCCCCCTCGGCGACGGCCCCGACATCGGCCCCTACGAGGTCCGCTGACCGGGGAGATCGCGCCGCCCGCCCCTGCCCCGGTGATCTCCCCCCTTTTTCGCCCTCCCCCTTGAAACCGCCCCGTCCCCCCTGCTCCAATCGCCCTCGACTTGCCCATGCCTTCCGCGAAGGAGCGCCCCACCCGCCTCCGCCTGGCGACGGTGGTGGGGCTGGTGTTGCTGGCGCTGCTCGTCCTGCCCCGGGCGGCCGGGGCGGCGAACTACGATCCCCGCCTGCGCTGGCGCACCGTCACCACCCCCCACTTCCGCATCCACTTCCACCAGGGGACGGAGCACCTGGCGTTCAAGGCCGCTCGGGTCGCCGAGGAGATCCACGTCCGCCTCGTCCCCGAGCTGAAGTGGGAGCCCCGGACCCGCACCGACCTCGTCATCCTCGACAACACCGACTCCGCCAACGGCTTCGCCCAGACCATCCCCTACCGGGCCATCACCATCTACGCCACCGCTCCCCTGGAGGACAGCAGCCTCGACAACTACGAGGACTGGCTGTGGGCCCTGCTGGTCCACGAGTACGCCCACATCCTCCACATCGACACCACCCTCGGGGTCAATCGGGTGATCCAGGCGGTGATCGGTCGACTCTGGGTGCCCAACGGCATCCAGCCGGGGTGGCTGACGGAGGGGCTGGCCACCTACCAGGAGACGGTCCAGACCGCAGGAGGCCGGGGGCGCTCGGCCTACACCGAGATGCTCTGGCGCGCCAGCGCCCTGGAGGGGACCTTCCCGGGGATCGACCAGGCGGAGGGCTACCAGGCGGACTGGCCCGGGGGGCAGATCCGCTACCTGTACGGCGCCGGCTTCCACCTCTGGCTGGCGAACCGCTTCGGTGACGACCGGATCGCCGCGTTCAGCCACGCCCACGCCCGGCAGGTGATCCCCTTCATCCTCCCCTCCCGGCGGGTCTTCGGCCGGAGCTTCCCCACCCTGTGGGGGGAATGGCGGGGCGAGATGGAGCGGAGGGCCGCCGCCGACCGGGACCGGGTCCTGGAGCGGGGGGGGCCCACGCCCTCCACGGTGGTCGCCGGCGCGCCGTACCAGGCCACCCAGCCGGTGTGGACGCCGGACTCCCAGCGGCTGCTCTACGTCCGCCGCGACCTGTACGGCCCCACGCGGGTGATGGCCCTGGACCCCGACACCCGCCGGGAGGAGGTCTTCCTCAAGAAGGCGCCCCGGAGCATGACCTGGAGTCCCAAGGGCCACCTCTACTTCTCGGAGGTCGGCAACTTCGATCCCTTCAACTCCGGCTACGACCTCTTCCGCTACGACCCGGTCACCCGCAAGGTGCGACGCCTGACCCGGGGCCAGCGGGCCCGGGACCCGGCGCCTTCACCCCGCGACGGACGGGTGCTGTGCGTCGTCAACGACGCCCAGATGAACCACCTGGCCTGGCTGGGCGAGAAGGGACAGGTCCACAGGCTGGGGGAGATCCGGGACTACACCCAGTTCTCGGACCTCGTCTGGTCCCCCGACGGCTCGATGCTCGCCCTCTCGGCGTGGAAGGAGGGGGGGCGGCGCGACATCCATGTCCTGGACCCCGTCGCCTTCGAGCGCTGGGGGGACGTGGGGATCGCGCTGGCGGACGACCGGGCGAGCGAGATCGACCCCACGTTCTCCCCCGACGGCCGCTGGCTCCTCTTCGCCTCGGACCGCTCGGGGATCTGGAACGTCTACGCCTGGTCGGTGGCGGACGGCGCGCTGCGCCAGGTGACCGACGAGGTCGGCGGAGCGTTCTCGCCCTCCGTCTCCCCCGACGGGCGCTGGCTCGCCTACCAGGGCTACACCTCCTCGGGGTACGACGTGCGGATCCTGCCCTACCGCCCCGAGACCTGGAGCGAGCCGCAGCCCGCCGCCGACCCCGAGGCCCGCTGGCTGGCGCCGCCCCCGCGCCCCCTGCCGCCTCCCCCCGAGGCGGAGGTCCCCCTCCCGTCCAGGCCCTACAACCCCATCCGCACCCTGTTCCCGCCCCGCTACCTGAGCCCCAGCTTCTCGTTCAACGACACCGGCTTCGTGGTGGGCCTGTCCACCGGGGGGTTCGACGTGCTGCGCCAGCACTCCTGGGGGGCGTCGGTGAACTACCGCAGCGACAGCGGGTACTTCGGTTGGGGTGTCGGCTACACCAACGACGTCCTGTACCCGAAGATCGGCCTCGGCTTCAGCACGTACACCGTCAGCTACGGGAGGATCTGGCTCGAGACCGGCGAGCCGCCCCCGCCGGGGGGCCCCGGCTTCGACGGGATCCACCGGGGCGAGGAGACGTACTTCGAGCGCCGCGACCGCGCCTACCTCTCCGCCTCCGTCCCCACCCGGGACCGCCACCACGCCTTCTTCGCCCGGTACGTGCTGGACGTGCGCCGCCCCCTGCGGGAGGTCCCCGGGGAAGCCCACACCGAGTACCTGCCCAACCACGGCAGCTTCTCGGGCATCGACGTGGGCTGGACCTGGTCCGACACCTCCTCCTACGGCCGCAGCGTCAGCCCCGAGGCGGGCAGCTCCTTCTCCGCCCGAGCCGAGGTGAAGTCCAAGTACCTGGGCGCCGGGATGAAGACCCCGGATGGCGAGGAAACGCCGCTGGAGCAGGTGGTGCTCACCGGGGAAGGCCGTGGGTACGTCAGCATGCCGTGGAAGAGGGGACACGTCCTGGGCATCCGCGGGGCGCTGGGGACCACCCTCGGCACCCAGGAGGGGCAGTACAGCTTCAGGATGGGGGGCAGCTTCGGCGACAGCGCGTTCATCAGCCTGCCCGACCGGTACTACCCCCTCCGGGGGTATCCCACCAGCTCCGTCCGGGGCGACCACCTGCTCCTCCTGAGCGCGGAGTACCGCCTCCCCCTGTTCTTCGTCGAGCGCTCCCTGTCCACCCTGCCGGTCTACCTCCGGGACGTGGACCTCTCGCTGTTCGCCGACGCCGGGCAGGCGTGGGACAGCGGCGACAACCCCTCTCTGGCCTCGATCCTGAGCGGCGACGCGGACTTGGGGGAGGCGCTCCTGGGCTGGCTCGGGGACCTCAGGGTGGGGGTCGGCGCCGAGATCGGGGTCCACTTCGCCCTGGGCTGGGGTGGGTTCCTGAGGCTGCGCCTGGGCGCGGGGGTGGGGCTCACCGACGGCGCCCTCTCGGGCTTCCCCGACAACCTCTACTGGCAGCTCGGCTCGTCGTTCTGAGGTCCCCGCGCGCGCGATGGCGTCCCCTCCTGCTTTCCGGTTAACCTGCCCCATCCGCTCGCCGCGACCGCCCCACGGCTCCCGGGCGCGGCCGTGCCCGGATGGGTGGCATCGCGATTGCCCATGCCGGCCCGCGGAGCAGAGCATGCGCCCCGTCCACCACCGGCTCGCCGCACCGATCGTGCTCCTCGGGTCGTCCCTGGTCGCCCAGGGCTGCTCCGAGAGCAGCCTCGCCTTGGACGGCGGCGGCATGGAGGACGTGGCGGGCGCCGAGGGGGTGGCGACGGTGGTCTTCGCCGGCACCGACGCCGCCACCCTGACGACGGACGTGTGGGCCTTCGGGCCGTCCGGCGCCTTCAACGTCACCGGCGGCCTCAGGTCGCTGCTGGCGGAGGGGTCCTCGGTCCTCCCCTCCACGGCTCCCCTGCCCGTCCCTTCCCGGGACGGCTCCCGGCTGGCGCTGGTGGTCACCGAGGTCGATTCCGAGAGCGGCGAGGTGATCGTCTCCCCCGCCACCTGCTCCCTGGACGGGGTCGAGGCGGAGGTCGGCGAGCCCGTGCCCGGCCTGATCGCGGCCTGGTTCGACCAGGGCGGCGAGCACCTGGTCCTCCAGGTCCAGGACTCCGGGGCCGACACCCGCCGCGTGCTCTTCCTGCCGGCGGACCTCTCGGGCGAGCCGGTGCAGGCGGAGATCGACGCGACGGACGTTGTGTTCCGCGGCCACGCCGGGGAAACGGGGCACGTGCTGGTCACCGCCACGGCGGACGGGGACGCCACCCGCTCGGTGTGGAGGGTCGACCCCCACGACGGCGCGGCGAGCCTGCTGGCGGCGGACCCGGAGCGCTGGCTAGGGGCGCCGAGCGTCTCCCCCGACGGAGCCTGGCTGGCGGTGGAGGCGTCGGACGCAACGGGGAGGCGCGAGCTCTACGCCTGGTCCCTGGACGACGGCCGCGTCGTGGCGATCTCCGCCGGCAGCCCCCTGGTGGACGCCCACCACCCCGCGTGGGACCCCGGATCCGCCGGAGCGCCGCGACTCGCCTGGGTCGAGGACCCGGTCGGCGGTGGGACGCCGGGCTCGACCGTGCGGGTCCTGGACGTCCTCGGAGGGGACGTCGGAGCCCGGACCCTGGTGGGGACCGAGGACCTCCCCACCGGCAGGACCGTGGACTCCCTGAGGTGGTCGCCGGCCGGAGGCCGCCTGCTGGTGATCTCCCGCTCCGCCGACCTGGGCACCGGGGAGACCTCCTACGAGCTGCAGGTGGTGTCCGCGGGCGAGTCCGACGGCGCCTCCGACGACGACGCGGAGTTCACCGCGGGGGACGTGGACGAGATCGACTCCGGGGGGACCCCCCTCAACCCCTCCACCGCCCACTGGGCCCGGGACGGCTCCCGGGTGCTCCTGTGGGACCGGGCCGCCGCCACCGCGACTCCCCCCTCCTCGCCGGTGCGGGAGTTGGACCCGGACTCCATGACCCTCACGGACGTGGGCACGGACTTCGCCGGGGAGATCTCCTACCCCCTTTACGCCTGGTGGAACACCCTGCTCTACCCCTGAGCGAGAGCGCCCCACAAGGGTCCGCCCCGCCGCGGGTATTGGTGCCCGGCCCCAGGTCGGTCCATGCCTATCCGGTTGCCACCCAGGGCGGTTCGTGACGAACGCCGGCGGTCGTGGATGGCTCGCCGTCCTTGGCTCGCCCACAGAGGCACAGAGCGGCCCGTCCGGGGCCCACGGAGAACACAGAGGGAAGAGTAGGGAGGCCTGGAGCTTTGGGCGGCAAGCGGACAGGGATTGGCCGGTCCCCCCTCTACTCTCCCTCCCTCCTCGGCTCGAACGGCAGCAACGCCAGGGGCTCGCCGGACCTGAAGGGCCACGCCGGCGAAGCCCCCGCCAGGACCCGGACCACGTCCCGGGGTACCAGGAAGCGGGCGATCAACCTCTGGAGCCCCGGCCGGCGCTCGCTCACGAAGCGGACCCGGAACCGGCGGATCCCCGCGGCCATGGCGGCGGCCACGATGGCGTCGCCGAGCCCCCCCAAGGCGTCCACCAGCCCGTTCTCCAACGCCTGCGCCCCGGTCCACACCCGACCACCCGCGGCGGGGGCGATCTCCTCCACCTTCCGGCGCCTCCCCCGGGCCGCCTTCCTGAGGAACGTGGCGTAGGCGCGGTCGACGGAGTCCCGGAGCTTCGCGCGCTCCGCGTCCGTCAAGGGGCCATGGTCGGAGTGGAGGCCCGGGTGGCTCCCCCGGCCGATCCGCACCTTCCGCACGCCGATCCGTCCGTAGAGCCCTGCCAGGTCGAAGCGCCCCGCCACCACCCCGATGGACCCCGTCAGCGTCGCCCCTTCGGCCAGGATCCGGTCCGCCCCCATGGCGAGGTAATACCCCCCCGAGGCGGCCACGTCCCCGAACGAGACCACCACCGGCTTCGACATCCGGGCGCGCCGCACCGCGCGCCACAGGAGGTCCGACGCGGCCGCCGATCCCCCCGGGGAGTCCACCCGCACCACGATGGCCGCGACGTCCGCCCGGGTCACCAGCCGGTGCAGGGCCTCGGCGAAGGGCCGGGGGGTGAGGGCCTCGGCCCGCTGGAGGGGTCCCACCGACGACGTGTCGGCGATCCTGCCAATGGCCGGCAACACGGCGACCACGGGCTGGTTCCGGAGCCACGCCCGCAGCGACCGGGACGCGCGCCGACCCCGGAGCCACGTCCCGCCGGGGACCTCGATCCGCCCCTCGGGCCAGCGCCCCCGGCGGCGGCGGGAGAGCTGGTCAGGGTAGCAGGTCGCGTCGACGAGGCCGAGGGCCACCGCCTCCCCGACGCTCCAGGGACCGTCGTCCAGCAGGCGGGCCGCCGTCTCGAGGTCCAGCCCCCTCCCCTCGGCCATGGCCTCCACCGCCTGCCGGTGGAGGTCCAGCAGGAGTGACTCCATCGCCTCGCGGGAGGCGGGACTCGGCTCGTCGCGGGTGAACATCTCGCCGAAGCTCTTGTACTCCCCGGCGGCCACGAACTCCGCCTCCACCCCGAGGCGTGAGAGCAGGTCCCGCACGAACAGCATCTCGCTCCGGAGCCCCGAGAACGGGAGCTGCCCCTCCGGGGCGAGGGTCACCCGGTGGGCGACGCTGGCGACGAGGTACTCCCGGAGTCCCCCATGGGCCAGGTGGACCTCGATCCGGCGGCCCGTGGCCCGCAGCGCGGCCAGGCCCCGTCGCAGCTCGAAGACCCTCGCCCAGCCGATGTGGAGCTCGTCCAGGGTCAGGGCGAGGCCGTTGACCGCGGGGTCGACCACCGCTTCCGACAGGAACTCCATCACCTGGGGAAAGGTCCTGACCTCCGGCCCCCGGGGGACGCGGCCCGCCGATGCTTCCCCCAGGCCGCCGCCCAGGTGCAGCAGGAGGGTCAGGCGACCGCGGAGCCGGCGGCGCCTCCACAGGTCGCGCACGATGAGGAGGGGGAGGAGCACCGCCGCCAGGAGACGGCGGACGGGCCGGGAGGGGGGGCGAAAGGGACCTGAACCGCGCCGCGGCGGAGCGGGGCGGCGCCGGCGGCCCACGGACTACTGGTAGACCTTCAGGCTGTAGGGGCCGACGTCACCCAGGTAGCCCGCCACCCAGATCCAGCACTCGGTCCCCGCGGTGAGGGGGATGATGGTGGGTCCGCCCTCGTGCTGGGGCGTGGCCGCGTTGTCGGTCGCCGTCACCGCCGAGTCGATGAGGAGGTAGTAGTTGTACGGGTTGAACTCGTCCCCGTAGTAGCAGTAGAAGAGGAAGTCGTAGTCCGCCCCCGCCGTGGGCCAGTCGAGGTCCACGTTCACGTAGCCGTCCACCCCCACCACGAAGCTCCACGTGTCGGTGTCGCCGTTCCAGGAGTCGGGCACGATGGTGAGGATCTCGCCGTCGCCCCGGGTCACCGTGCCCGGCTCGCAGGTGGTGCCGAGGTCGATGGCGCCCGGGTAGGGCACAGCGCTGTAGTTGGGGGAGTCGTTCTCGGCGTCCAGGGCGGGGTCCTCTTCGACCCGGTTGCAGTAGCTGATGGGCACGAAGGTGTCGACCTCGACGGTGAGCAGGCCGCTGGGCATCAGGCGGCCACCGGTGCCGAGATCCCAGTCCTGGTCCATGGTCCAGGTGGCGGTGGTGTCGTCCAGGTCCACCGGCGTCACCTCGCTGCTGGCGAGGTCCCCCGGGGCCAGGTTCGTGTTGTTGAGGTCGTTGAACGAGCCGGCGTACACGTAGACCCGGTCCACCAGGGCGTTGACCTGGTACTCGGTGCGGGTCTCGTAGAGGCCGGGAGCGACCACGTCCCGGGTGTCGTCGCAGTCCCCCTGGATCTTGGAGTACCCGTCCCCGTCCAGGTCGGTGTGGAAGTCCGGGTTCGGCGTCCCGTCCCCGTCCAGCATGTCGTAGTTCTCGTCGACCTCCCCGTCGCAGTCGTTGTCGACGAAGTCCTGCCAGTCGAAGTAGGGCGCGGGTCCCCCCGCTTCCTCGCCCTCACCGGCGGGATCCGGGTGGATCCCGGCGTCGGCGTCGTTGCAATCGCCATCCGCGGGGGTGTACCCGTCGCCGTCCAGGTCCTGGGTGGCGCGGGTGTTGGTCCCCTGGTTGCCCTCGATGCAGGGCTCGCCTTCGTACTGCGGACCGGAGGCATCGGTCTGCCCACTGCAGTCGTTGTCGATGCCGTCGCAGATGTCGGTCTCCCCGTCGAGGGAGGGCCAGATGTTGGGATCGGCGTCGTTGCAGTCCCCCGCGAAGACCGAGTAGCCGTCTCCGTCCCGGTCGAGCCCGTCGGGGCCGTCGTCCGCCAGGCCGCTGCAGTCGTTGTCGATGCTGTCGCCGAAGTCGTCCGAGAAGCCCGGACGCACCGTCGGGTCGTTGTCGTCGCAGTCGCCGTCCACCTCCGTGGCACCGTCCCCGTCCACGTCGTCGAAGCGGTGCTCGTTGGGGCGGATGTTGCCGCCATCGACGATGCCGTCGCAGTTGTTGTCGATCCCGTCGTCCCGGCTGGTCCCGTCATCGAGCACGATGATCACGTCCGAGGCCGAGGTGACCTGCTGGACGGTCCACATCTCGAAGGGCGCCCACCAGGTGAAGGACTCGTCGTCGTACTGCCAGGAGCCGGTGGAGGTGCCGCTGACGGGGTCGCCGAGGCGGCCGGGCTCCTCTCCGAGGAAGGCCCCCACCAGGATCGGGTCGCTCCTGAAGTTCAAGGAGCTGGTGGCGTAGTCGTCCTCGTCGTCCGCCGCCTCGACGTGGGTGAGGACGAGCCGGTACGGGAAGGGTGCCACGGCGGTCTCCGGGGCGGACCGCCCGGAGACCTGGACGAAGAACTCCTCCTCCTCGCCCAGCTCGATCTCGTAGGTGGGGTACTCCAGCCCCGTACCGAAGTTGTTGCTCGGGTCCGAGAGGGAGGTCCCCACGGCGTCGGACACCCACATTCCGTAGCGGGTGGAGCCCGAGGAGTCGTCCCACCGGAGCTCGATGACCCACCGGCCGGGGACCCCCGCCGCCAGCTTGAAGGTGTCGTGGTCCCCGCGGTACTCGTTCAGGCTGAAGTCGATGGTGTCGAGGCCCCCATCCACCAGCAGGGTGTGGTACGCCACCACCCCGAGGTCCTCGGCGTTGTCCGCGTCCTCGTTGGAGAGCCCACCCGCCACCTCGGCCTCGACCGCGGAGTGGGGAGGGAGGGTGGCGATCCCCTGGATGTGACGCTCGGCGATGCCGCTCTCGGTGAGAGTGCACCCCCCGACGACCAGGGTGGCCGCGGGCAGGGCGAGGGCCGCCGACAGGAGCGGGCGGAGCTTCGAGGGCATCGTGGGGGAACCTCCTGACCGGGGGGCGGCGCGTCCTTGCATGGCGTCAGAACTGGAACCGCAGGCCGAACTGGACCTGCCGCGGGTTCTGCCGGGAGACCGGCTGGCCGAAGACGCTCTCGCCGTTCTCGTCCGTGGCGATGTCGCCGTTCTGGTCGGTGGCGTTGACGAAGACGGAGTCGACCTCGCGGCTGTTGAGCAGGTTGAACACCTGCACGATCAGGTCGATCTCGGTGCCGTAGACGGTGATGGAGCCGGAGAGCCGAAGGTCCAGGGAGCTGTATGCGGGCAGCCGGTAGATGGTGCCCCGGCGGTCCCGCAGGTCCGCGACTCCCTGGTAGTACGTGTTGAAGTAGTACTTGTCGTAGGGGGTACCGGACTCGAACACGAAGGAGATGCCCATGCCCCACCCGACGGAGACGTGCTCCGAGAGCTTGCGGGCGTTGGGGTTGCTGTAGACCGCCTGGAGCTTCACGGAGTGGGGACGGTCGATGTAGAGCAGCCCCTCCTGGTACCAGACCTGGGGCTCGGCGTCGAAGTCGCCGCTTCCGAACCCGAAGAAGCCCCCCGCGGCGTTCCCCGTGGTCCGGGAGAAGGTGTAGTTGGCGAAGAGCTCGATGTTGTCCGAGAGGTTCTTTCGGATGGTGAACTCGATGCCGTGGTAGCGCCGCCATGCGTCCGAGGCGGTGCGGAGGCGGTACTTGGAGGCGTCGACATCGCCGCTCCGGGTGCCGATCACGTCGGTGCCGTCGGCGTTCCAGATCAGGTTGACCTCGTCGTCGTCCCAGACCCCGCGGTAGAAGCGGTAGATGTACTGGACCTCCACCGACAGGTCCTTCTGGACCTCCCGCTGGATGCCGATGTGCATCTCGTCGGAGTTGAACGAGGTCAGGTCGAAGTGGGCGATGTTGTCGTCGGGCGTCTGGGCGCGGCCCGCCTCGTCCCAGCGGTGCTGGGTGTCGTCCCACGAGTAGTACTCGGCGTTGAAGGTCGAGCGGTTGGTGAAGCTGGAGATGGCCAGGAACCCGGTGTCGACGTAGCGCCGGTAGCCTCCCAGCAGGAGGGTGCGGCCGTCCCGGAAGGGGTCCCAGTTGAACTGGAAGGCCGGCGACACGCCCCAGACGTCGATCACGTTCTCGAAGATGTTGTTCTGCTGGAACGAACGGTCGATCCGGACGCCGGGCTGGATGGTGAGGCCCTCGGTGGGCTGCCACTCGTCCTCGAGGTAGAACCAGCCCCTCAGGCCGAACAGCTCCTCGGTGGGCTCGTTGATGACCACCGCCCGCTGCACGTTCTGGTAGGAGTCGATGTCGTTGACCTCGTCGTTGTCGGGGTTGCCGTCCCCGTCGGCGTCCCCGAACTGCTTCCAGATCACCTCGCCGGTGAAGTACTTGAAGTCCCTCGCGGTCCAGCCGGCGAAGACGCCGAGGCCGGCGGCCACGTTGTGGGTGCCGATCTTCGAGTCGAAGTAGAAGACGCCGTCGGTCTGGGCGGTGAAGTTGTGGCGGGAGTCGAAGCTGTAGTAGCCCATGCTGCCGCTCTCGAGCTCGTAGCCCGTGGCGGACCAGACGGGGCTGACCTGCTTGTCGGCGTCGGTGCAGGCGCCGATGGCGTCCCGCTCGTCGCAGTCCTTCCACATGATGGGCTGCACGTTGATGTAGGAGTTCTGGTAGTAGACTTGGGTGTTGAAGTAGACCTGGGGAGACGGGGTCCACTGCCAGCTCGCGGTCACGTAGTAGCCGCCCTGATCCCAGAGCTGGTCGGCCTCCGGCAGCACGTAGATCGAGGAGATCGTGTTCTCGATCCGGGTCGGATCGGCCTGCCCGGACACCACGATCTTGTGGTAGTCGTTGGCCTGCCAGGTGATCTTGCCCAGGATGTAGTGGCTGGTCCAGATGGTGGGCGGCACGGGGTAGCGGGCCAGGTCGCGCCCGTTGTCGAAGGCCGGGAGCGTCAGGGAGGACTGCCTCTCGAACTGGTACGAGATGTAGAACCAGATCTTGTCCTTGATGATGGGACCGCCGAGGCCGGCGTTCGCCGAGGCACGCCAGAAGTCCACCACATCCTCGCTGTAGTACCGGTCGCGGGACTGGAGGGCCGAGGTCTCGTAGTAGGCGCTGAAGTCCCCCTCGAACTTGTTGCCGCCGCTCTTGGTGACGATGTTGACGATGCCGCCCAGGGCGGACCCGTACTTGACCGACAAGCCTGCGGTGATGACCTCGATGTCCTTGATGGCGTCGAAGTTGAAGTTCATCGAGAAGGTGTTGGTGACGGGGTCGGTGGTGTTCACGCCGTCGACGAAGTACTGGTTCGACTGCGACGTCGCGCCGTGGATGTTCGGGTTGGCGCCACCGGTGACGCCGGGCAGGAACTGGATGACCTCCTGGAAGCTCCGTCCCGTGGGCAGGTTGCCCAGGAAGTCGTCGGAGAAGGTCTGGCCGACCTCGGTGCGCTCGGTGTCGACGGTGGGCCGGCGCTCGATGACCTCGACGGTCTCGCCCATCTCCGGAAGGTCCATGACGATCTTCAGGGGGACGGTGCGCCCGAGCTGCACCACGAGCCCCCGACGGATCACCGTCTTGAAGCCCTCCTTCTCGGCGGTGAGCTCGTAGCCCCCGGGGGGCAGGCTCGGGAACCGGAACCGTCCGCCCTCGTCGGTGTTCTGCTGCCGGACGCCCTGGAGCTCCGGGCTCTGGATGCGGACGATGACGCCCTCGATGGGCTTGTCGTCGGTGGTGACGACCTCGCCCTTGATCGCGCCGCCGGCGCCCTGGGCGAACGCCGGTGCCGCGACCAGGAGGAGGAGAGCGATCGCGGCGATCCGCGTCAGGATGCTGGTCAGCGTTTTCGTCAAGGCCCTACCCCGGCGGCGACTGTAAGCTAGCCTCAGGAGCGACGGTCCGGCCGGGCGTCCGAACAGACCCCGGCCGCAGGATTTTGAGCTTGTACCAGTGCCTCCGCCGGAGTGTCAAGGGAGTGAAGGACGCTCGACGAAGCCCCGCGCGCCCCTCTCCTTGACTTCGGGCCGCCCGTGCCATTAGCTTGCCGCTCTCGCGAGCGTCGGGCGGCTCCTCGAGGTCCGCCGGCCCTCCACGAGCGGTCCGGGACCGTGGGATCCTCACCGGCCCCGGGCGTGGCTCCCCCCTCGGGGCCCCTGAACCCGCCTTTCCGGAGCGACGGACGATGGCCGGCGAGCCGACGAAGAACTGCCCCCACTGCCACGCCGAGGTGCCGCACTTTGCCATCAAGTGCAAGCACTGCTTCGGCGATCTGACTACCCGGACCGGCGGCGAGCCCCGCCGGGGGGTGTGGGGATGGGTGGTGCTCCTCGTGGTGATGACGTTGGTCGGGGGGGTCACCCTCGCGAGCGTCTTCGGGACCCGCACCCTCGCCCAGGTCTCGGTGATGGAGAGCTCCCAGTCCGTGGTCCTGGTGTGGACGGGCTACGACGGCCAGGCCACCACCCGGCGCGTGCCCTTCGGGGACATCGCCAAGGTCGAGCTGGTCACCGACGCGGACTTCTTCGGCCAGCCCTCCTGGGAGGTGTTCCTGGTGACCCAGGCCGGCGAGCGGGTGCTGATCAACCACAGCACCACGGAGGACCTGCAGGGCTATGCCGAGAGCATCATCCAGCCCATGCGGAAGCCGCTGATCCCCATCAACAAGGTCCGGATCGGCACCCAGGTCATCGGGGAGACCTGAGACCCCCACGTCCCTCCCCTTCCACGCCGTGAAGCGGTCCCGCGACCGCGACGCGCGGGTGCGCCGCAACGCATGCCCAGCCTCTTGGACCGGCTCCTCGGCCTCTTCTCCAGCGACCTCGCCATCGACCTCGGAACGGCGAACACCCTGGTGTTCGCCCGGGGGCGGGGCATCGTGCTGAACGAGCCCTCGGTGGTCGCGGTCGAGAAGGACGGCCGCGGGATCAGCCGCGTGCTCGCCGTCGGCCAGGAGGCGAAGGAGATGCTCGGGCGGACTCCGGGCAACATCATGGCCATCCGCCCGATGAAGGAGGGGGTGATCGCGGACTTCGAGGTCACCGAGGCGATGCTGCGCTACTTCATCCAGAAGGCGCACAACCGCCGGACCCTGGTGAGACCTCGGATCCTCGTGGGCGTCCCGTTCGGGATCACCGAGGTCGAGAAGCGGGCGGTCCGGGAGTCGGCCCAGTCGGCGGGGGCCCGGGAGGTCTACCTGATCCAGGAGCCCATGGCCGCCGCCATCGGCGCCGGGCTCCCGGTGACCGAGCCCCAGGGGAACCTCATCGTGGACATCGGCGGAGGCACCACCGAGGTGGGCGTGATCTCCCTCGGGGGCCTCGTGTACAGCAAGTCCATCCGCGTCGCCGGCGACCGGATGGACGAGGCGCTGATCCAGTACATCAAGCGCAAGCACAACCTGCTGATCGGGGAGCGCACCGCCGAGCTCATCAAGATCAACATCGGGTGCGCCCATCCGTTCACGGAACTGAAGTCCATGGAAGTGAAGGGGCGCGACCTCATCCACGGGGTGCCCAAGACGGTGACCATCACCAGCGAGGAGGCGCGGGAGGCCCTGATGGAGCCGGTGGCGGCCATCGTGGAGGCGGTGAAGATCACCCTGGAGAAGACCCCCCCCGAGCTGGCGGCCGACATCATGGACAAGGGGATCATCCTGGCCGGGGGTGGAGGCCAGCTCACGAACCTCGACATCGTGCTCCGGGAGGAGACGGGCCTCCCCGTCATCGTCGCCCCCGACGCCCTCTACTGCGTCGCCCTCGGCTGCGGCAAGACTCTCGACTCCATCGACCTCCTCAAGCGGATCGCCATCCGCTGACCCTTCCCCACCCGCTCCGATCGAAGTCCCGATCCCGTGCCCGTGCCCGTGCCTGAGCCCGTGCCCGAGCCGCTACCCACCCCCCTCAGCTCATTCCCCGGACCTGGCCAGCTCCCCCCCGCAGGTCCAGGCGGGCGACCGCGACCTCCTCGCCCGCCCTTCCGATCCGCAGCAGCGTCGCCACCCCGTCCTCCCACCGCCCGTAGGACCTCGCCTCCCACCACTCCCCGAGCTGCATTAGCGCCGCCCCCCCGCCCTCGCCGGGCACGAGGCCGAGGCGGTGGCCGTGGCCGACCACCGCCAGGCGCGCGCCGGACTGGCCCCTGCTCCGCGCCCAGCCGGCGACGGCGTCTTCCCAGTCGAGGTGCCCTCCCCGGCCCCCGTCCCGGCTCGCACGGCTGAGGCGGGTGCCCAGCGCCACCGCGGCGGAAGGCCCCGCCGCCCGGGCCGCGGCGCGGAACGGGGCACTCCGCAGGAGACGCCGGAGCGCCTGGTACCCCCGGTCGGCGGGGTTCACCTGGTCGCCGTGGGCGAGGTGGACCTTCACGCCGTCCAGCAGGACGTCCACCGGACCCGGGTGCACCGCCACCCCCGGCTCCCCCACCAGCGCCGGGGCGAGGTGGAAGTCGTGGTTCCCCTCAAGCCACTCCACGGCGCCCACACCCCGTCCCCAGGCCAGGATCGCGTCCAGGGCCGGGCTCCGGGGGCGGGTCCCCGGGCCGGCGGCTCCGCACCAGGCGTCGAAGACGTCGCCCAGGACGAACAGGGTCGCTCCCGGCGCCGCCTCCCGCCGGAGCAGGGCGGCGAAGGCCCGGGCCCGGGGATCCTCCCCCCGGGGCAGGTGGGCGTCGGCGATGAAGAGGGCGCGCACGGTGGACCGATCAGAAGAACCAGAAGGAGAGGGCCGCCCTCTCCACCGCCGCCAGGAGGTCCTGGACGGGGGAGGACCAGGTCTCGAGCCACACCACCACCCACGCCGCCAGGACCACCGACGACACCGGGACGATCCGGCGGGCCACCCGGTCCGGCGGCGAGGCGCGGGCGGCCCGCCGGGCCAGCGCGACGCTCGCCGCGACCAGGAGGACCGATCCCTCGGCGAGGGCCGCGAACGGGAGGGCCTCCCAGTGCTCGATGCGATGGATCAGGGCCCACCCGAGGGCGCCGGCCCCGGCGATGGAGGCGGCGAGGGCGGCGACGGAGAGCACGGTGGCGGGCCTCATCGGGGGTCCTCGTCCCGGAGGAGGGAGTGGAGCAGCAGCAGTCCGGAGAGGTTGTGCTGCACGCCGTCGATGCGGACGTCGTGGTCCAGGGCGGACTCCGGGATCCCGCCCAGGGACCGGGAGGGCAACGCCACCAGGAAGAGGCGCCCGGGGTCGACCTGGTACCGCAGCGCGTAGGCGGCGTTGGCCTTGGCGGCGTCCAGGAAGGCGGTCTCCCCGGGGAGGTGGCGGCGCTCCAGGGCCGCGGCGGCGCCCAGGGCCTCCCCCCGGCTCCCCGTGGAGATCAGGCTGGAGAAGCCGTGGGCCCCCTGGGCCCCCAGCACCGCCCGGGGCGCCGATCCGGGGCGCATCCACATGCGCCGGGTCATGCCCCTGCCAATGGCGAAGGCGTAGGCGCGGCGGGCGGGATCCGGGTGGGTCCGGTCGATCACCTCCAGGGCCTGGAGGAGCCAGGCGTCGGGGGGGATCCTCACCTCGATCCCCAGGGCCCGCCATCGCCGGTGGACCAGGAAGTCGGCCCCCCGCACCGCCGCGTCGAGCCAGGCGCCCCCGGACTCGGGGTCCACGGCGGCGAAGCGGGCCAGGCCGAGGATGGCCTCCCCGGGGTAGTAGATGGAGTCCTGGGCGGGGACCTCGAAGCGGGGGGTGGGCGCGTAGAACGACGCGAACCGCCCCTCCCCGTCCTGCTGGGAGACGATGTGCCGCGCGAGGCTCCGGCCCACCTCCAGCAGGTCCGGCCGCGGCGCGTCCCCGGACGCCTGCAGGCGCTCGGCGACGGCCAGGAGGGTCAGACCCGCGCCCCCCAGCTTGATCTTCCGCCCCTCCACCACGTAGGACCGCTCCGGGTGGTTCGGGTCCGGCCGGACCTGCCGCGAGAGCCACGCCATCGCCCGGTCCCCGGCGTCCCGGTAGCGCGGGTCCCCCGTCCCCCGGTGGAGCTGGTACAGGGAGTAGGTGGTCCCGGCGTGGCGCAGGACGTTGTACCCCCGCCCCACCTCGTCCTCGGCGACGTCGTACTCGTAGTCGTAGCGCCCGTCCGCCCGGATGTGGGCGGCCAGGTAGTCCCCGCCCAGGCGGCAGGCCCGGAGCACGCGATGGGCATCCAGCGGCGGATCCGGGAGCAGCGCCCCCCGGAGCAGCCGCCGCGCCTCGCCTCCCGGGGACTCCTCGATGAAGGCCACGGTGCGGAGGGAACGGGCCCCCCGCTCCCGGAACCACTCCGCCATCGCCGCCCGGTCCATGCCCCTCTCCACGAACCAGCCCGGCATCCGCACCTCGCCGTCCTCGGTCCGCGCCCCGTCGATCCCCGGGTCCAGCCCCAGCCCCCGGGGACCGGCGCGGGTCCCCGTCCAGGGCGGGGGGATCTCCACGTCGACCTGCAGGACCGCCCCCTCGGGCCAGGGGGACTCGGGGCGGGGGGCCTTCAGGCGGGCGACCGCGGAGGCCACGTCGCCCCCGGAGACTCCCGCCGTCCGGTCGGAAGCCCCCGGCACGTGCAGGGTGATCCACGCCGACGTCCCCTCAGGGACGGGCTCCGCGGGCTCCGGCGATCCTGAGCGTGCCGCCGCCAGGAGGGCGCGGGCGACCCGCTCCTCCTCGGGGAAGCCCCCCGTGTCCTCGGGCACCGGCCGCCGGAGCGACCACAGGGCCGCCACCGCGAGCATGGCCATCAGCGCCGACGCCAGGGCGATCCGCCTCACCCCACCTCCGCCGCCGGCCCCTGGGCCTCGTCCGAGAAGTAGAGGTCGTAGTAGCGCCGGTAGAGTCCGTCCCGCGTCATCAGCTCCTCGTGGGTGCCCTGCTCGGCCACCCGGCCGTCCCGCAGGACGACGATCCGGTCGACCTCCCGGATCGTGGAGAGGCGGTGGGCCACCACCAGCGTGGTGCGCCCCCGCATGACCTCGCGGATCGCCTCCTGGATCCGCTCCTCCGCGAAGGTGTCCACGCTGGACGTCGCCTCGTCCAGGACGAGGACCTCGGGGTCGCAGGCGAGCACCCTTGCGAAGGCCACGAGCTGCCGCTCGCCGGCGCTGAGGTTGCCGCCCCCCTCGCCGACCCTGCCGTCCAGGCCGCCGAGGCGCTCCACCACCGCCCCCGCCCCGGCGGCGCGCAGGCACGCCGACAGGTCGTCGTCGGAGACCTCGCCCCCCCGGGGAGCCAGGTTCGCCCGCACCGTCCCCGAGAACAGGAAGACCTCCTGGAGCACCACCCCGACCCGGCGGCGCAGGTCGGCCAGGGGCCAGTCCCGGACGTCGACTCCGTCGACGAGCACCCTTCCCTCGGTGGCGTCCCAGGTCCGGTTCAAGAGGCGCAGCAACGTGGACTTCCCCGCTCCGGTGGCCCCCACCAGGGCGACCCTCTCCCCCGGACGCACGTCCAGGTCCAGGCCCCGGAGCACCTCGCCGTCCCCCGGGCCGTACTGGAACCGCACGCCCTCCAGGCGAACGGCCCCCGAGCGAGGCGGCGGGGTCGCGCCCCCCCCCACCGGGCGGTCCTCCTCGTCGAGGAGGGCCAACACCCGCTCCGCCGACGCCATTCCCGACTGCATCACCGCGAACTTCACCGAGATGTCGCGCACGGGGACGAAGAACTTGTCGATGTACTGCACGAAGGCGATCAGGGTGCCGGCGGTCAGGACCCGTCCCGACAGCGCCGTGCTCCCGTAGGCGATCAGCCCCGCCACCACCACGGAGTTGAGCATGTCCACCAGGGAGAACAGGGCGGCGTCGTAGCGGATGGAACGGCGGTTGGCGTCCATGTACTCGCGGTTGCGCTCGATGAACTCCGCCAGGGACTCGGGCTCCCGGGCGAAGAGCTGCACCACCCGCACCCCGCCGATCCTCTCCTGGAGGAAGGCGTTGACGGCGGCGATCTGGGCGCGGATCTCGCGGTAGGCCGCCCGCAGCACCCGCCGGAACCACAGGCTGATGACCAGGAGGACCGGGAGGACCAGGAACGCCGCCAGGGCGAGCTGGGCGTCGAGGGCCACCAGGGCGACGCAGATCCCCGCCAGGTACACCACGTCCCCGAACAGGGTCAGGAAGCCCGACGCGAACATCTCGCCGATCCCCTCGGCGTCGTTGGTCACCCGGGTCAGCAGGCGTCCCGCGGGGTTCGCCTGGTAGTAGCGCGCCGAGAGGTGGAGCAGGTGGCGATGGGTCGCGACCCTGAGGTCGTGCACGATGGACTGGCCCGCCCGGGCGGTCCACCACGCCTGGAGCCACCGGAGCCCGTACTCCGCCACCAGGGCGGCGCCCAGGACCGCCGCGATGGGCAGGATCCCCGCGGGGTCCCGCTGCTTCAGGGGACCGTCGATGCCCACCTTCAGCAGCCAGGGGCGCAGCAGCTCCACCCCGGAGATCAGGGGCAGCAGCGCCACCGAGCCGGCGAGGGCGCGCCAGTGGGGCAGCGCGTGGCGGAACAGGCGCGTCAGCACGCGGCGGTCCAGGATGGGCGCGGCGTCGGGCTCCGCCCCGTGGGACGGAGGGGCGGCGCCGCCCCGCCGGGCCTTCTTCACGCCGACTCCCGGCTGGAGAGGCGGCCGTCCTCTTCGAGGAGCTGCCGCCGGTAGAGGCGGGCGTACCACCCCCCGCGGGACATCAGGTCGTCGTGGGTCCCGGCCTCGGCGATCCGGCCGTCCAGCAGGACCAGGATCCGGTCCATCTCCTTGAGCCCCAGGGCCCGGTGGGTGACGTGCAGGGTGGTGGTGCCCCGGGTCCTTCCCCGCAGGTTCCGCAGGATCCGGCGCTCCGTCTCGGCGTCCACCGCGCTCAGGCAGTCGTCGAAGACCCAGATCCGGGGCTCCATGACCGCGGCCCGGGCGATGGTGAGGCGCTGGCGCTGGCCCCCCGAAAGCGCGACGCCCCTCTCCCCCACCACGGTGTCGATCCCGTGGGGCAGGGCCAGGACCTCGTCCAGCAGGCACGCCAGGCGGAGGGCCTCGTGGACGCGCTCCACCGGCAGGGGGCCGGTGCCGAACTCGACGTTGCCCCGCACCGAGGCGGAGAAGAGGAAGGGCTCCTGGGGCACGAAGGCGACGGAACGCCGCAGCGCCGCGAGGGGCAGCTCCGCCACGTCCCTCCCGTCCACCGCCACCCGCCCCTCCCCTGGGTCGCAGAGGCGGGGCAGGAGCTGGACCAGGGTGGACTTGCCCGCCCCCGAGGGACCGACGACGGCAACCTGCTCCCCCGCGCCCACGTCCAGGTCGATCCCCCGCAGCACCTCGTCCCGGTCCCACGAGAAGCGCACTCCCTGGAACTCCACGGCCCCCCGGGGGACCGCCGCCCCGTCCGCCCGGCCACCGCCGTCCCGCTCCACCACCTCCGGCGCGGCGTGGAGGACCTCCTCCAGCCGGTCCAGGCTGGCGAGGCCCCGCTGGTACATCACGAGCACCAGCCCCATCACCGTCGTCGGCCACAGGAGCATCCCCAGGTATCCCAGGAACGCGGCGAGGTCCCCGACGGTCATCCGGCCGGAGATCACCGCCCGCCCGCCCAGGACGAACACGATGAGGGTGCCGAGCCCCCCCACCGCGCCCAGCAGGGGCATGAGCAGCGCCCGGATGTTCGCCGCGGCGACGGCCCGCTCCAGGTGGGCGGCGGAGGCGTCGTGGAAGGCCCGGTCCCGGGCGTCCTCCAGGGCGTAGGCCCGCACCACCGCGTGGCCGGAGATGGTCTCGTGGGCCGCGGTGGACATCGCCGCCAGCCGCTCCTGGGCCTCCGCCGTCACCCCGAACAGGCGCCGGCCGAGGGTGCGGGAGATCCCGAAGAGCAGGGGGAAGGGCAGCAGCGCGGCGAGCCCCAGGCGGTAGTCCAGGGCGAACATCGGGACCGCGATGGCCGCGTACACGACGCCGGTGTTCACCAGGTTCAGCAGGCCGGGCCCGAACATGAGCCGCACGTTGGACACGTCGCTGGTGGTGCGGCTGATCAGGTCCCCCACCGGGGTCCGACCGAACCACCGGGGGGAGAGGGTCATCAGGTGGGCGTAGAGGCGGTTGCGGAGGTCGAACTCGATCCTCCGGCCCCCGTCGAAGATCAGCACCCGGCTGGCGGTGCGGCAGGCCGCGAGCCCCACCGCCGCCAGGGCCATCCGCCCGGCGATGGCGGGGGCCCGCTCCGGGTGGCCACCCTCGATGGCGTCGATGGCCTGCTTGAGCAGCCACGGGAGCCACGCGCCCAGGGCGTTGGTCCCCAGGAGGAACACGAAACCGGCGGCGAAGAGGCGGGCGTGGGGCCGCGCGTGGGCCCAGAGCCGGCCGCCGCGGGCCGGCCCCGGGGCGGCGGGGGCGGTGGATTCGACCATGGGCCTCGGCGGGCGGGGGCGGTCATTGTAAGCTCTCCGCTGCCGGATCGGGAGCGGCGGGCGGACTCCGGCATCTCGGTCGCGGGGCCGCCGGGCGTCCCCCGCGATCCCCCGCGCCTCCCCTCCCCCGCCCGGAACCCGATGTCGAGGACCCCGCGCCGATGACCGTGCCCCTCTTCCCGCCTCCGCCGGGCCAGGCGCCCCTGGCCGACCGCGTGCGGCCCCGATCCCTGGACGAGGTCGTCGGGCAGGACCACCTGGTGGGGCCGGGCCGGCCGCTGCGGCGGGCGGTGGAGGCGGATCGACTGGGGTCGATGCTCCTGTGGGGCCCCCCCGGCACCGGCAAGACCACCCTCGCCCGGATCGTGGCGCGGCACACCCGGGCGCCGTTCGTGGCCTTCTCCGCGGTCCTGGGGGGGGTGAAGGAGGTGCGGGAGATCGTCGCCGAGGCCGAGGCCCGGAGGGCCCGGGACGGCTCCCGGACCGTGCTCTTCGTCGACGAGATCCATCGCTTCAACCGGGCCCAGCAGGACGCCTTCCTGCCCCACGTCGAGGGGGGGCTCCTGGTCCTGATCGGGGCGACGACGGAGAACCCCTCCTTCCAGGTCAACGCGGCGCTGCTCAGCCGTTGCGCCGTCCACGTCCTCCGCCCCCTGGACGACGACGCCCTGACCGCCCTGGTCCGCCGGACCCTGGCCGACCCCGAGCGCGGCCTGGGGGGCGAGGGGCTGGCGCTGGACGAGGACGCGGTCCTCGCCCTGGTCCGCCACGGCGGGGGCGACGCCCGCCGGGTGCTCACCGCCCTGGAACGCGTCCACGAGGCGGTCCGGGGCCGCGCCCCGGGCTCCCCTCCCCTGTCCCGGGAGGACGTCGCCGCCGCCCTCGGCGAGTCCTGCCTCCTCTACGATCGCGCGGGGGACGAACACTACGACACGGTCTCGGCGTTCATCAAGTCGATGCGGGGCAGCGATCCCGACGCCGCCCTGTACTGGCTGGCCCGCATGGTCGAGGCCGGCGAGCAGCCCCTCTTCGTCGCCCGAAGGCTGGTGATCTTCGCCAGCGAGGACGTCGGCAACGCCGATCCCCGGGCCCTGGCGGTCGCGCTGGCCGCCAAGGACGCGGTCGCCTTCCTGGGGATGCCCGAGGCCGCCTACGCCCTCTCCCAGGCCACGACCTACCTCGCCACCGCCCCCAAGTCCAACAGCGCCAAGGGCTACTTCGCCGCCGCCGAGGCCGCCCGGGGCTCCGGACCCCTCCCCGTCCCCCTCCACCTCCGGAACGCCGCGACCCCCCTCATGGGCCGCCTCGGCCACGGCGCCGGTTACGACAATCCCCACGACTTCGCCGGCGCCTTCGTGCCCCAGCGCTACCTCCCCGAGGCCCTGGAGGGGGCTCGCTTCTACGAGCCTTCGGACCAAGGCTACGAGAAGACCGTGCGGGAGCGGCTGGAGATCTGGGGGCGCAGGCGCGCCCTGGGGGATCGGCGGCCCCGGCGCGGCGACGGAGGCGGACCGTGAGAGGGGACCCCGACGGAGGGCGGGTCGGCGGTCCGGTACCCCTCCCCCGCCGGAGCCGGGAGGTGCTCCGCTACTTCCTGGTGGGGGTGGCCTTCGACGCCCTGGTGGTGGGCGTGTTCGTCGCCAACCCGACGTGGGCGGCGTACTTCTATGCCGGCCAGTTCCCGATCCTCACCCGGACGATCTTCGGCGTCTTCTTCCTGGGCATGGGGATCACCTACGTGAACTTCGCCCGGCTGGTGCGGGAGGAGCACCGGCTCGACCACGCCCTGCGCCTCTCCGCGGACGAGCACGCCACCCCCTGGTCCCTGGCCGAGGCCCTGCCCTCCTCGGGGGTCCGGGAGCGCCTCCTGGGGATCCTGGCCCGCCCCGAGAGGGCCCATGAGGGGGATCCCGTCAGCCGCGAGGCCCTGGAGTCCCGGGAGTCCATCCACGCGGGCTGGGCCCGCTACGTGACCTCGGTGCTCACCATGCTGGGGCTGGTGGGGACCTTCCTGGGCCTGATGGTGGCCATCGACGCCATGCGCACGCTCCTCTCCCTCCAGGACCAGGACGCCTACTTCGCGGGGGTCGTGGGGGCCCTGCAGGGCATGGGCACCGCCTTCAGCACCTCCCTGGCGGGGGTGTTCGGGGCGGTGGTGCTGGGCTTCGAGCAGCTCCTGCTGCACCAGGCCCAGCTCTCGTTCCTGACGCGCATCGACCTCTTCACCGAGCGGTGGGTGGTCCCCCGGGCAGAGGTCAAGGAGGAGGTGACGGGCCTCGCCGTGGAGCTGCACCGCTTCCGCGAGGACCTGAAGTCCTGGCGGGTGGACGCCGCCACCGCCGGGGCGGACCTGCGGGCGGCGGCGGAGGCGCTGTCCTCCCGCACCGGCGCCCTGGCGGAGACCTCGGCGGCGGTGCTGTCGGCGCTGCGGGGCCGGGACGAGGCCTGGCGGAAGGTAGAGGAGGAGATCGAGGCCCTGCGCCGCCTCGCCGAGCACGAGAACCGCTCCCTGCTGGACCTGGTGTCCCACCGGGTGGAGGGGCTGGCCGCCGAGCTGGAGTCGGGCACCCGGAGCGGCGCCCCGGCCCTCGCCCCGGGCGCGGGCTCCCCGTACGTGCCCGGGCCGGCCGGGGCCCCCGCGACCGCCGAGGGGGATCCCCGGACCCTCGCCGAGCTGCGCCGCATGAACGAGCTGCTGGCCTCGATCCACCGCGAGATGACGGTGGTGCTGCGCGCGGGGGCCCGGAGCATCGAGGACCGGCAGGCCGAGGTGGCGCGGATCATCTCCCGGGTGGTGCAGCGGATGGACGCCCAGGCGGCGGGCTCCACCGAGCAGGTGCTGCTGCTGCGGACCCTCCTCGGCTACTTCGGCCAGGACGAGCGGCGCCTCCACCAGCTCATGGCGACCATCGCCGCCGACCGGAAGGGCCCCGGACCCAGCGGGACGGAGGGCTGAAGCGTGGCCCGCCCCCGCCGCCGCGCCCTGACCGCGCCGGAGCCCGCCCCCCCGTGGCCGTCGTTCGTGGACGTGATGTCCAACATGCTGGTGATCCTGGTGTTCGTCATCACCCTCCTCTCCATCCGGTCCGGGAGGATGCTGGAGGCCATCGCCGAGAGGGCGGCGGCGAGCGACGCCGAGGCGCTGCTGGCGCAGGAGGTGGCGCTCCTGGTGGAGACGCCCGGGGTGGCCGTCGAGAGGGAGGGGGCCGAGGTGCGGGTGCGGCTCCAGGAGTCGGTGCTGTTCGACTCCGGCAGCGCCAGCGTCAAGGCCGACGGCCAGGGGATCCTCGTCGCCCTGGCCCGACGCCTCGCCTCCCTGCCCGGCCGGATCGAGGTCCAGGGCCACACCGACGACGCCCCCATCGCGGGGGCCCTGACCCTGCGCTACCCCACCAACTGGGAGCTCTCCACCGCCCGGGCGACGGCGGTGGTGCGGCTGCTCCAGGAGGAGGCGCAGATCCCCCCCGGGCGCCTCTCGGGGACGGGGTTCGGCGAGCACCGGCCCATCGCCTCCAACGCCACCGACGAGGGCCGCGCCCAGAACCGCCGGATCGAGCTGGTGGTCCGCCCCGAGGAGCCGGGCGGGGACGGGGCGCCGCCGTGAGCGGCCCCCCGGACCCCGTCCACGAGGCCGCGGGCCTGCTGGAGCGCGCCCGGCGGGCGGGACTGCCGGCGCCGGTGGTCGCCCTGCTGGCGCAGCGGGGTGGGACGGACCCCGAGGTCCGGGGGGCGGTGGCGCGGTGGTTGGACGACGTGGAGGCCGAGCAGGCCGCCGCCCGGCGCCTGCCGGAGCTGCTGGCGACCCTGGAGATCCCCGAGGTGCCGCCTCCCCCCGAGGGGGCCACCGGCCACCCCGACGCGCTGCGGGCGATCCGCACCTTGGAGGTCCGCGCCGCCGCCGGAGCCGCCCTCGGATCGCCCCACCCGGGCGACGGGATCTCCCTGGCGGAGAGGGCCCGAAGCCGTCTCCGGGAGGAGCGGCTCGGGGACGCGGAGGACCCCGGGAGGGCGCGCGTCCGGGAGGTGATCGCCGGGATCGGCGGCCAGGCGGGGATCCCCGTCCTGCTGGACGAGGAGAAGGACGCGCTCCTCGCCGCCCAGGACCCCGACGAGGCCCTGGAGGTCCTGGGGCGGGCGCGGCTGCGGATCGCCGCCTTCGGCCGGGAGGCCCGCGCCTGGGTCAAGGAGAGGACGGGGGGGAGGGCGGACGAAGGCGGGTGAGGTGGTGACCCTCCTCCCCCCGCCGCGGTCCTTGATCCCGGTGTAGCGGCGGCGCGCCGGCTGACGGTGCCCCGCGGCGCACCGGTCCCCCGGGCTCACCCGAGGCGGAAGCTCGCCAGCCACTCCGGCACGTCCCGGAGGTCGAAGTGGAGCCGGCCGCGGGCCATGACCTCCCCCTCCCGGCGCAGCTCGGTGTGGAGGGTCGTCATGCCCGGCGGGGCGAAGCCCGGGGCGTGCTTCTCGCCTCGCAGCGTCCAGCGCGAGCCGTCGTCGGCCTCGAACGACAGGTCGTAGAGCAGGTTCGACCGGGCCCGCAGGGGGCGGAGCGCCAGGGATCCCCGGCAGGGGCGGGAGGCGGCGATCCCGGCAACCGTCACCGTGCCTTCCAGCCCGCAGGTGCCCCCCCTCTCCCCGATGACCTGGCCGAGGCCGGCCTCCAGGGCAACGTCCACGGTGAAGCTCGTGGCGAGGCTCTCCCCAGTGCGGGCGTCGTCGCACGACCCCGCCATCGTCTCCCGGAACGCGATCCGGCGGCGGGCGGGGGCACCCCGCCCGGGGGCGCGCCCCTCGATGCGCCTCTCCACGAAGGCCGCCGCCCGCTCCGAGAGCGCCATGATGGTCACCTGGGGGTTGACCCCCAGCGGCCCCGGCACCGCCGAGCCGTCGCACACGAACAGCCCCTCGACGTCGTGGGTCTCGTGCTCCGGCGACACCACGAAACGCCGCGGATCGGCGCCCATCTGGCAGGTCCCGAGGGGGTGGTAGGCGCTGATGTCGAAGTGGCGCGCCCTGACCCTTCCCGGCCCCTCCCTCGCCATCCGCTCCACGTCCGCCAGGCCATCCAAAGTGCCGAACCCCGCGACCGCCGGGTGGACGCTCCTGGCCCCGGCCGCGAAGAAGATCCGCGCCAGCACCTCCTGTCCCCGCAGCATGGTGAGCACGTCGGCGTCCCCCACCCGATAGCTCACCCGGGGCTCGGCACCGGTGCCCAGGGTCACCCTCCCCCGGGACGACTCCCGCACCATGAAGCCGAAGCTGGCGAGCCGATCGAAGCCCTCCACCTCCTCCGTCCAACTCCGGCCGAGGGACGAGAAGGTGCCGGCAGCGATCTCCAGGGGCACGAAGCCCCCCTCGAACCTCAGCCCCTGGCCGACGAACTCGTCCACCGCGTAGCCCTGGGGAACCTCGGTCCAGCCGCGGATGGGCTCGTCGAACCTCGCCCAGGCATAGGACGTGGGGTGGATCGTCAGGCCGCGCCCCACCTGACCCGAGGAGTTGGCGAGGCCGTTCCTCAGGAGGAGGGCCGGCGTGTGGAGGGCCCCGCACGCGAGCACCACCGTCTTCGCCCGGACCACCAGGCGGCGCCTCCCTCCGTCCGGCGCCACCGCGAACGCCTCCACGCCCACCGCCCGCCCCCCCTCCCGCAGGACCCGCTCCACCCTCGCGTCGTGGTAGAGCACCGCGCCCCGCTCCAGGGCGAGGGGGACGTAGCTGACGTTGGTGGAGCGCTTGGCGTCGGTGGGGCATCCGAAGCAGCAGACCCCCTGGGCGTCACAGCCCGGCGCGTTCCGCGCCAGGGGGCCGTGGGCGTAGCCGAGGGCGTCGCAGCCCCGGGCGATCACCCTCGCCACCCCCCCGAGGACCTCCGGGGGGGACGGCGCCACCCCCAGCACCTCCTCGACCCTCTCGAAGAAGGAGTCCAGGGAGCCGGGGCCGAGGGCGTCCAGTCCGTTCTCCAGCCGCCAGCGCCGGAGCACGTCGCCCGGGGTGCGATAGCACGTCCCGGAGTTCACCGTCGTCGTCCCGCCGACGGAGCGCCCGACGGGCACGAGGATCAGGGTGTTCCCCATCGCCAGGGTCAGGCCCGACTGGCGGTAGAGCTTCCGGTGGAGGGCCAAGGGGCGCCCGGCGAAGTCCTTGCGGGTGAAGTGGCTGCCCTCCTCCAGCAGCACCACCCCGTGCCCCCGCTCCGCGAGGCGAGCCGCCACCGGCGCCCCCCCGGCCCCGGTCCCTACCACGACGCAGTCCGCCTCGATCTCGACGTCCTCCGGCAGGGACCGGGCGTCGGTCATCCGCTGCTGCCAGCGGTGCCGCTCCTCGGCCACCGGCGTGGTCCGGGGGACCTCCATCCCCAGGGACCTTTCCAGGGCGGGGTCGTCGACCCGGGCCATCTTCAGGGGCCCACAGACCGCCCGCACCAGCCACGCGGTCTCCCCCCGGGCGGCGAGCCGCTCGAGCGCCCGGCCTCGCCGCTCCGCGGGCAGGCGAGAGAGGCGTCCCCCGACGAGGGGCAGGGCCGCGGCGTCCAGCGCCGACAGCAGCACCCCGTAACCTCGCAGGACTCTTGGCGAAATGCCACCAAGCAGCCGCTCCGTCGCCTGGACGGTCCCGGCGTCCGGGGGCCCGAGGACACGCCCCGCGGGGGTGGCGACCTGGGCGACGCTCAGGAGGATCCGCCGGGCGTCGGGCCCGAGGCCGGGGTCCTCCGGGGTGGGGAAACCGTGACTCATCGGTCACCATTTTGACCCTCCGCCCCCTCGGGCGCAAGGGGCTTCCGCAGGGGACCCGGATCACAATGTCGGGATCGCCAGCACCCCCACCGCCAGCCCGCAGTTCTCGGACGGCCCGCGGAAGGACATCGACGCCGAACGGCTTGTCATGGTGCGCGGCGAGGACGGGATGGGGTGGGGGGAGCGGGGCTGCGGTCAACGCGGAGGCGCGGAGGCGCGGAGGCGCAGAGCGGGGGTGGGGCGTGAACGACGGCAGCGGCCCTCGTGATGAACTTCGCGAGCGCCGCGTGACCCAGGGCATCTGCCGCGCCGTCAACGGCCTCTCCGGCTGAACCGAACCCGTCCACCCCTCCCCGTCGCCGCGTTCCACCCTCTCGCCACCACGCCCATGCCCCAACGTCACGGCCTGCCCCAGCCCCCCTCCGCGTCTCTGCGTCTCTGCGTTCAATCCTGATCTTCTTGTATCATAACTCCGTGTCCTCTGTGTCTCTGTGGTTCATTTCATCGGCCGCGGTGAACACCCTCACCGGTGTAACGATCCCCTGTCCCCGACCGCCCAGACCGCATCGAGTCCAGCACCCTTCAGAGACACAGCCCGAACCAAGGCACCCCCGGCGCGGCGTACTGGATGACGCAGGACCCCCCAGGAGCGCACGGGTCCAGCACCGCGTCCGGATCGCACAGGACATAGCAGCGCCCCGTCACCCAGGAGCAGAACGAGCCGGGTTCGCACGCCAGGTCGGGGACGTCGTACGAGCACGTCTGGCCGGCGGTGCGTGGTCCCCCCGGGATGCACGCCGATGTGTCAGCGTCCATGGGCGCGCAGGCCATCCCGTACTCGGAGGGGGCGCAGTCCTGGGCGTACAGGTCGCAGCCCTCCTCTTCGTGGCAGACGCCCTCCGGGGCGGAGAGACCGTCCGTGGGCATGCACCAGCTCGTCACGTCGCATGCGCCGGACGCGGCGTAGAGGGGGGCGCACTCCGGGCGGCAGCGGCGGGCGACGGCGTCGCACGCGAGCCCCGGGGTGCAGTCGGCGGCCTCCAGGCAGATCGCCCCCTCCGCCCCCGGGCCGGCGTACGGATCCGCGGTCAGGAGCGCGGCGCGCTCCCAGGGGATCCCCCGGCGGACGACCGTCTCGATGTCCGCCAGGGCGTGGACGTCCGCCACGGGGTCCGAGGCCAGGACGACGAGGTCGGCGGGGGAACCCGCCTCCACCCGGCCGCCGGGAAGCCCCAGCACCTCTCGGGCGGTCAGGGTCGCGGCGGTCAGGGCCTCCAAGGGCGTCCAACCGAGGTCGACCATCGCCTCCAACTCCCGGTGCAGCCCCATGCCGTGGGGCACGAAGTAGTAGCCGGCGTCGGACCCCGGAAGCAGCGTGGCCCCCGCCCCGCGGAGGGCGGGCAGGTTCTCCCGCGCCGCCTCGGCCCACTCCGCCGACGCCTCGGCCCAGCCGGCCTCCAGGACCTCCGGGTGGGCGCGGACGTACACCCAGTTGTCGATCACCCCCGGCCCCGCCACGAGGTGCGGGTCGGCCAGGTCGGTGTCGCCGGCCAGGACGTCGACCACCGCCTGGAAGGCGGAGACCGTCGTGTGGACGCCGCGGGCGGCGGAGGCGGCGGAGAGGGCCGCGGCGTCCATGGGACCGGCGAAGGCGGGATGGGCCAGGACCTCCACGCCCGCCGCCACCGCGTCCACCATGTCGGCGTCGGCGTCCACGTGGGCGAGGACCGGCGCGCCGGTGGCGACGACCTCCGCCAGGGCGTCCAGGTCCAGGCGCGGCGTCGGCCACGGGGTGAACGCGGCGTCGGCCAGGGCGACCTTCAGGGCGTCGGCCCCCCGGTCCAACAGGCCCGCGGCGGCGGCGCCAGCGGTGCCGGGCTCGACGAAGAGGCAGAGATCGGGGTCGGCGTGAGACTCGCAGGGGTGAGAGAGGACGGCGGTCAGGAAGGGACCGGTGGCCAGCACGTCCGGCCCCAGCAGGTCCCCCGCGGCGATGGCGTCCCGGGCCTCGAAGAGGACCTCAGGGCCCCCTGCGTCCAGCACCGCGGTCACGCCGTGGTACAGCGACGCGGCGAGGTTGGAAGCCAGGGGATCCCCGGTCCAGATGGTGGCTCCGGAGTGGGCGAGGTGGACGTGGGAGTCCACCAGCCCCGGGACGACGAAGCGTCCCGGCAGGTCCAACACCTCCGCATCCCCCGGCCAGGGGCCCCCCGCGTCGCGGACGCCGAAGACCGTGTCGCCGGAGATCAGGACCGCGCACCCCGGGCGCGCTCCCCCCGCGTCCACCACCGTCACGGAGTCGAGGACCCTCAGGCCGGCGGGGAGAGCCGGGGGCTCGGTCGTGTCGTCGTCGGGAGGCTCGGTGTCGTCGTCGGGACCGGCAGAGTCGTCGTCTGGGGCGCTGGAGTCGTCGTCCTGAGTGCCGGTGTCGTCGTCCGGCCCAGGATCGCCGCCCGGTCCCGCAGGGGGCCCGCAGGCGGACGCCAGGGCGAGGGCCACCAACGGACCGCCGAGGCGCCGCCGGGGTTCGAGCCTTCCCATGGGGGTCTGGCCTCCAATCCAACCCGCCCGCGCCCGAGACGCCTCAGTCGTCGTATGGGGCGGGGCCGAGGTAGCGCTCGGACGCGAAGTGCAGGGTGTGGCTGCCCTCGGACATGTCGACGTGGAAGTGGTCGTCGTGGTCGTCGTTGTACTCGGGGGTCAGGATGATGTTCCAGATCCAGGCGTCGTACCAGCGGTGGACGGCGTCGAACAGGAAGAGGCCCTCGTCGGTTTCAGGCGCCGCGTCGCCGTCCTCCCAGTGGTCGTAGACCGTGACGGTGGTGCCGTCGTGGAAGGTGAACCCTCCGATGTCGATGGCCCGGCCGAGGGCGTGCTGGGACAGGGTCGAGGTGCCGCTGATGGTGCGACAGTTGTAGGTGCCGATGTGGATCAGCTCGGAGACCCCCTCGGGGGCGACGTCCAGGGCGGTGTCGGCGATGGCGTGGGCGGTGTCGCAGTCCACCAGCACCCGGTCGGGCTCGGAGTGGGACACGTAACGGATCTCGACGCCCAGCACGGGAGGGACGAGGTAGAGGGGGTCCTGGAGGTGGCAGGTCAGCTCGGGGTGGTCCGCGGGGTGGTCGTCGGCGACGAAGGTCGGCTCGAACGCCAGGCCTCGGTCGGCCAGCTCCTGGTAACAGGCGGGCAGCTCCGAGGCCCGCCCCGCGAGGCAGGCCCAGCCCTCGGTCCCGGGCTCGTTGGCGCGGGAGACCCGGGCACAGCCGTAGCCGTCCCGGCACCCCGTGGGCGGGTACAGCTCGAAGTCGCAGCGGGAGTGGCAGGCCCCGTCCCCGAGGGCGGCGGCGGAAGGGGGGAGGCCACCGCCGTCGACGCAGAACGTGACGGGGTAGCCGTCCTCGTCCGGACAGTACAAGTCGCACGCCTGGGTACACATCCCCGAGGGGAAGCCGTCGGTGAGGCACACCGCCCCGTCGTATGGGCAGTCCGTGACGTCTTCGCACGGGCTCCCGATCCAGCCGGGGAGCCCGGGATCGGGGGCCGTGTCGTCGTCGGCCACCTCGGGGGGCTCGAAGGGGGGCGCCGCCGTCCGGAGCCCGGAGACCGCGTCGTCATCGCCCCCGGGCGGGCTCGTGACGGGCGGCACGGCGTCGCCCTCCGACCAGCCGGGGGCGCAGGAGGCGGAGAGGAGGAGGCACGTCGTGAGGGCTGTGGCCTTCCGCATGGGGAGATTGTAGCGGAAGTGGGGGGTGGGAGGTGTGGGCACGAAGCGCGGGCACGAAGCACGAGCACGAGGCACGAGCACGAGGCGCGAGCCACGGGCACGAGGCACGAGCGCGAAGCACGAAGCACGAAGCACGAGGCACGAGGCACGAGCACGTGGACGTGATCGCGGACGTGATCGTGCACGTGGACGTGATCGTGCGCGTGGACGTGGCCGCGAACGTGATCCTGCCCCCGGACGCGACCCGCCCCTCACCCCCCGATCCCGAACAACTCCCGCGCCGTACCCCCGAGGAGCCTCTCCCGCACCTCATCGGACAGCCCCATCCCTCCGAGGCGCCGCAGCTCCCGGTCCCAGGCGTAGGGAAGGTTCGGGAAGTCCGAGCCGTACAGCACGCGCTCCGGTCGGACCCGGAGCAGGTCCGACACGTCGGGGCCCGGCAGGAAGCCCGCCAGGACCATGGTGGTGTCGAGCCAGAGGTTGTCGTGGCGCTCCAGCAGGGCCGCGTACTCCGCGAACTCGTCGGCGCCGAGGTGGGGGACGCAGAGCCGGAGGCGGGGGTGGTCCCGGAGCACCCTCTCGACCCTCCCGACGGCGCACAGGGAGTGGGGGTCGACACGGTAGCCGGGGCTGCTGGGCTCCCGGCCCGCGTGCATCACCAGGGGTAGCCCCGCCTCGGAGCAGGCGGCGTAGACCTCGTGGAGCGCGTCGTCGTCGGGGGCGAAGCACTGGACGTGGCAGTGGAGCTTCACCCCCCGGAGCCCATCGGCGAAGGCGTCCTCCAGGATCTCCCGGGCGCCGGGCTCGCCGGGGAACACGGTGGCGAGGCCCGTGACCCGGGGGTGGAGCCGGGCGATCCCGGCGACGTAGGCGTTCATCGACCGGGCGATCCCCGGCTTGTGGGCGTAGTGCAGCGCCACGATGCGCCCCACCCCTCGGGAGAGCAGGAACTCAATGACCTCAGGCGTCCGCAGCGGGTACCGGATGGGCCACCCCCAGCGCTCGAACCACGCCCAGATCGCCTCGAAGAGCCGGTCGGGGAAGAGGTGGACGTGGGCGTCGACGACCTCGGGGAACGCCTCGGGCACCCGAGCCCCCTCTTCGTCGTGGAGGGCCGGAAGGGGCCGGGCGAGCATCGCGGCCGCGGGGAGCGGGACCGGGAGCGCGGCGGCACAGGGCAGGGGGCCGGGGGGATCGGGAACCGCCGCGGCGCTGGGGAGGAAGGGGGAAAGGGTGGCCGCCATCGGCCCATGCTACCTCGGTCGCCCGGTGCCCGGACACCCGGGCGGGTGTCCGGGCGGTGCCCCCCCGGGACCGCGGGACACCGCGGGGTGCGGCACCTCGTCCACCACTTTCCTGTTGCGGCGGCCTCGGCCGTCCGAGTAGATTCCCGCCCGTCGGGGACGGAGAAGGGCCTGCCCGAGGACGGCTCGCGCCGCCTTCGCGCCCATCCGCTGTGCGGGGATGGGCGCGGGGGTGGAGCCTCGCCGCCTCCGGCAGGAGTCGCCCGTGTCTCCCCAGCTCCGCCGCCCCCTCCTGGTCTCCCTGGCGCTCCCGGCGATCCTGCTCGCCACGGGGCCCGCCGGTGCCGCCGTCAGCTTCACCGGCGATGTCCCCACGGACTTCACGGATCCGGCGGCCGTGACCATCGACGACCCGGGGGCCGTCGACGTCGGCATCCCCCACGCGTTCCCCGCCGGGACCATCAGCGGCAACGACATCGCGGCGGCGCGCTTCTGGTACGACACCGGCGCGGACGTACTCTACGTCGGCATCGACGCCTACACCATCGCCGGCGACGTGGACGACGACGGGGATCCCGGGGGCACCAGCGCGCTCCTCGCCTTCCTCGGGGGGGTGGACGAAGCCGACTTCGGCGGCACCGAGTCCTTCGCGCTGATGCTGGACGTCGACGAGGACGGGGTCTTCGACGTCATCGCCGGGGTCTCCGGGGACGACGACCTCTCGGGTTTCGCCGTCGCCGAGTTCGCGGGCAGCCCCTACGCCCCCGCCTACGCCTTCGGCCCCGCCCTGGCGGCCCACACCGGCTCGGTGTTCGGCAGCCCCGACGCCGCGGCGCCGGACGTCGAGTTCACCGTCGCGTCGTTCTCGACCCTCCCCGTCTCGTCGGGCTCCGACCCCTCCCCCGGCTTCGGGGTCAACGTGTTCGCCGGGTCCTTCTCCGACGCGGGGATCGGCGAGGACTACCTGCCCGGCGTCGCCGAGACGGTGACGGTCTGCTTCGACTCGGACCTGGACGGGTTCACCGGCTGCGACGGAGACTGCGAGGACACCGATCCCGGCGTCAACCCGGGGGCCGCCGAGGTCTGCGACGGGGACGACGACGACTGCGACGGCCTCGTGGACGAGGACTTCGACCTCGACGGCGACGGTCACGCCTCTTGCGATGGCGTGTGCGAGCCGATGGGGATCTACGTCGTCGACGCCAACGAGAGGCTGCTGCGGTACGAGCCCGACGGCTCCTACATCGTGTGCGCCGACGGATTCGACGGGATCACCGACGTCGCGGCCGGGCCGGACATGACCCTCTACCTCACCGACTTCAACGCCGCCACGGTGTACTCCGTGGAGCCGGGCTGCGGCGCCGTCACCGCCATCGCCGACTGGTGGCAGGACGGCATCGCCCAGCCCTGGTCCGTGGCCGTGGACGACGCGGGCCTGGTGTACGTCGCCGACCGCGTGCAGAACACCGTCTGGGTCATCGACCCCGGGACCGGGTCCGTGTCGGTCTTCCTGGACGGTTCCGACGGGATCGTCGACCCCGTGGCCCTGGAGATCGGCGACGACGGGCTCATCTACGTCGCCCACCACGCCGGCGCCTGGATCTCGCGCTTCGATGCCCTGGGGGATCCCGTCGCCCCCTCTCCCCTGCTCACCTACGCGGGGATCGGCTTCACCGAGACCTTCGGGATGGAGGTGGTGGGCGAGCGGATCTGGTTCACCGATACCGACGCGAACCGGGTGTGGACCTGCGACCTCGCCACCCTGTCCTGCGAGGTCATCGGTGACGGCGGCGACGGCCTGTGGAACCCCTGGGACCTCGGGGTCGACTGCGAGGGCGCGGTGTGGGTGAGCAACGCCGCCGGGAACACCGTCACGGTCCTGACCGCCGACGGAGGCTCCGGCACCTTCGCGGATCCGGCCCACGGGATCACGCCGTACTGGGCGGGTCCCCACGGGATCCTCCTCGTGGACGACGGCGGGCTCTTCGCGCCCCCTGCGCCCCCCCCGGCGGCCGCTGCCTGCTCCGCCTCCCCGGTCCGGTCGCCGCCGCCGTCCGCCCTCGTGGCCCTGGCCGCCCTCGCCGCGGCGGGGCTCCAGCGCCGCCGCCCGGCGCCGGGGGCACGCTGAACTCCCCCACCCCCGGGGGCGGCGGGCGCGCCGTCGTCCCGCCCCTGGTGGCCCTCCTCCTCGCCGGCCTGGGCGCGGCCCCGGGCCCAGCGGCGGCCCGGGGCGGGGAGGCGCCCCCGCCGACCATCGACGTCGCCGCCTGGATCGACGGCGGCTCCGACGCCGACACCGCCGCCCGACTCGCCCCCTCGCTGTCGTCCCTGACCACCCTCTTCCCCGTCCTCCACGTGTTCTCGGGGGCGGGGATCCGCGGCGTGGGCGGCGACGGGGCCCGGGCCCTGATCGCCCGGGCCGAGGACCTGGGGCTCGCCGTCCTCCCCGCCGTCCAGAACCTCGGAGACTCGGGCTTCGACGCCGCCCCCGTCCGGGCGATGCTGGCGGACCCCGCGGCGCGGGCCCGGCACGTCGCCGCGCTGGTGGCCACGGTCGTGGGGGATCGGCACGCGGGGCTCAACCTGGACTACGAGTCCCTGACCCCCGGCGACCGGGACGCCTTCGCCGCCTTCGTCGCCGAGCTGGCCGCCGCCCTTCACGCCCGGGGGAAGAGACTCTCGGTGTGCGTGCCGGCGCGGACCTCCGCAGACCCCACCTGGGACGCTCCCCTCGCCTTCGACTACGTACGCCTCGCCCTCCTGGCGGACGAGCTGGTCTACCTCGCCTACGACTGGTCCTGGCCCGGCGGGGAGCCGGGCCCCATCGCCCCCCTGGGGTGGGTGCGCGAGGTGGCGCGCTTCGCCGTGGCCGCCTCCCCCGCCGCTTCGGTCCGCCTGGGCCTGCCCCTGTACGGCTACGACTGGGGGGGCCCCCAGGCCGTCCCGGTCCCCCAGCGGGACCTGCCCACCTGGGGGGCGTCCCGGGGCGAACCCATGGACCCCCCGGCGCTCCCCGAGGCCGCCCGGGGGACCGAGGTGGGAGCGGTCTTCCGAGCCGCCTATCGGGATCCCGAGGGGAGGGTGCACCGGGTCTTCGGCGAGCCGATACAGGGGCTCGACGAGAAGGTCGCCGCGGTGCGCGCCCTGGGGGTGACGCGCTTCGCGCTCTGGCGCGCCGAGTTCGGAGAGGGCTCGACGTTCGAGGGCCTGAAAGACCATGGACGGCGCGGGACCCACGCCGTCACAAAGGATGACTCCGTCCGGTGAGACTTTTTTCGCCGTGGTCGCCATCGTCTGTGCTATGACAGCCGAGGCCCGAGCGGAGCGGGCCTCGGGGTGGCGGCTCGAGCGGCCGGGGACGTGCGCGCGGGGTGCCCCCGGCACCGCGGGCGAGACCCTTGCGGAGGTGACGAGTGGACGGCATGGCAGCGGGCGCGGCGGCGCAGTACGCGGGGCGATACCGGATCGTCCCCTCCGGGTTCGGGTTCGTGGACCGCGTGACCGGAGGCTTCCGCCTCCAGAAGCGATACCTCTTCCAGGCCGATGCCGGGGTCGACCGCTACGTCCTGGCCCTCCAGATGGCCCACGCCGGCGTCCAGAACGGCGAGGTGGTCGTCCTGGTCACCGCCGAGGACCCCGAGGCCGTCCTCCTCCAGGCGGAGCGGCTGGAGATCCCCCTCGCCCGGGTCCTCCACGGGGACCAGTTCCAGATCCTCGCCTACGACCGCCGCTTCGGCGAGAAGGTCTCCAACCCGGCGATGCGGGACTTCCTGCTGGAGGACCTGAGGCGCAAGACCAACAACCGCCCCATCAACCGGGCCATCCTCCTGGACGAGCCCATGGACGTCCGCCCCAACGTGAAGGTCCGGGAGGCGCTGGAGATCCTGGAGACCTCCCTCGTCGAGGAGCACCGCGCGGTGGCGTGCTGGGTGCTGCCCCGGGACGGCGGCAGCTCCCTGTGCCGGGAGCTCCAGCGTTCGTCGTTCGGATGGTTCACGTTCCGCTCCGAGCCCGACGCCCTGGACCACTCCGGGGTCTTCCGCATCGAGAAGGAGCCTTCCTGCGGTGGGGGCGTGTTGGAGTACGGCACCCGCATCGAACGCGGGGTCGGCCTCGTGGACATCGAGTCCCCCCTCCAGACGGTGGCCGTCCACTACGTGGGCGAGGACACCCGCATGCTCGCCGACCTGAGGATGAGCCTCGGCGCCTCGTTCGACGTCCAGCGGCACCCCGCCTCCATGCGCCTGCCCGATGCCGTGGAGTCCCGGGTCCGGCCGCCGGTGGTGGTCATCGAGTCCGGGGCCGGCTTCCGAGAGGCCCTGGGCCTGGTGGACGAGCTGCGCCGCCGGGGCTCCGTCGCCCCGATCTTCGTGCTGAGCCGCCAGGTGGGTCGCGGGGCGGACCGGGCCGCCATGCTCCGTCACGGCGCCGACGACCTCCTCACCTTCGACACGCCCCTCCCCGAGATCCGGGAGCGGGTGCGGCGCCAGGTCGTCCGCCTGGGCCTGCTGCCCCAGGCGACCGGCGACCTGCTCCGCCTGGAGTCGAGCCTGGAACTGCCCCGGACCGGGGACCAGGGGACCGTGCAGTGGGGCGTGTTCAAGGACCACCTCCAGGCCCAGGCGGAGTCGCTGAAGGCGCTCGGGGGTCACGTCACCTTGGTGGCCATCGCGCTCCGGGCGGCGGGGACCGACGCGGCGACCCTGAACGCCGTCGCCTCCCGGCTGGCCCGGGACCTGGTGGCGATCCTGCGCTCCGACGACGCCTGCGCCCTCTCCCCCGACGGGCTGCTGGTGGCGCGCCTCTACGGCGTGGGCTCGCTGGAGCTGGACCGGGCCATCGAGCGGATGGTGGAGAGGCTCCGCCAGCGCCTCGCCCACGCCCCCGCCAGCGCGGAGCTGATCGTGTCCACGGCCGTCTGCCCCCAGGACGCGGGGGACGTGGACGAACTCTACAAGCAGCTCCTCCGCCCCGAGAGGCGGCGCTACTTCCCCCTCGCGGGGGGTGGCGGCCCGGGCTCGACCCCCTCCCACCCGGCGGACCTGCCGAACCTGGGATGAACGCCCGAGGCCGCATCGGCGCCCTCGCCGCGCTCCTCGCCCTCGCCGCCCCCGCGGCCCGGGCCGAGGCGCCGGCCCCGAGGAGGCTCGCCCCCGCCCCCGCGGCCGGGCCGACCGCGGAGTCGGCGTCGGGGATCGCCGAGGCCCTGCGCCACTACGAGGCGGGGCGGTACACCGAGGCGGCGGACGCCTTCGGGCTCTACCTGAAGAAGCACCCCGACGAGAGGCGGATCTGGAGGCTGCTGGGGGACTGCGCCCTCCACCTTCGGCGCTGGGACGAGGCCGTCACCGCCTTCCACCGCGCCCTCCAGTACGCCCAGCCGGACAAGGAGACCCAGGCCGCCCGGGAGGGCCTGGCGGCGGCGAAGCTCCGGGCCGACAACGCCGCCCGCTACCGCGAAGTGCTGGCCCGGAGCGCCGCCCTCTCCCCCACCGGCGTGTCCCCGGACAGCGCCGAGTGGCACCTGCGCTTCGGCGCGGCCCTGGAGGGGCAGGGGAAGGCCGCCGAGGCCGCCGAGGTCTACCGCTACTACATCTTCAACCACGAGGACGTCGCGGCGATGCACCTGCGCCTCGCCCGGGTGCTCCGCCCCCTGGGCCAGGTGGACGCCGCACTGGAGGAGTTCCGCCGCCTCACCCTCGTCGCCCCCGACGAGATCGAGGGCTGGAGCGGGTACGTGGACCTGCTGCTGGAGCGGTCCCGCGCCCCCGAGGCCCTCCAGGTCGCCTACGAGGCGGTGGCCCGCTTCGGGGACGAGGGGGGCTTCCGCCGGGTGCTGGCCCGCCTCTACCTCGACGCGGACCGGCCCGCCGCCGCCGCCCGCCAGTACGCGGTGCTGGCGCGCTGCCAGGCGGGGCGCCAGACCCCGGCGGAGCTGCGGGACCTGAAGGAGGGGATCGACCGCCGCCTGGAGCGGCTTCGCTCCGACGTGGAGCGCGCGCCCCAGGACTTCGAGGCCGCCGAGGCCTTGAAGGACCTCCTGGTCGCCCTGGGGAGGGGGGACGACGCCGTACGCCTCTTCGAGGCCCGGGTGCGGCAGTTCCCGAGCCACTTCGGGGTCAAGAGGACCCTGGCTGCCCTCTACTACCAGACCGGCCACTTCCTGCGGGCGCGGGAGGTGTACGAGGGGCTGCTCCGGGACAGCCAGGGGGACCTGGTCCTGCGGCTGGAGTACGCCCGGCTGCTGGGCTGGCTCGAGGAGTACGACGAAGCCCTGGCGGAGCTGGAGGCCCTGCGCACCATCGCCCCCGACGACCCCCGGGTGTCGCTGTATCGCGCCTACACCTGGATGTGGAAGGGGGACGTGGACCGCGCCCGGGGGGGCTTTGCGGAGGCCGAGGCCCGGAACCCGGGGGATCCCTCCATCCGGCAGCAGCTCCGGCTGCTGGACGGCGACTACACCGCGCTGCTGCCCGCCCAGATCCGCAAGTACAACCTCGACCCCCTGGACCGCGACGGCTCCCTCGGGCTGGCGGACCTGCTCCACCGCATGGGGGACGTGGAGGGCGCCGGCCGCCTCTACCGGGACTACGTCGCCCTCTACCCCGAGGACACCCGGGCGCGCCGCTCCTACGCCCGGGTCCTCGCGGACCTGGGGGACCACCCCCTGGCGATCCGCCAGTGCCTCTACCTCATCGACCGCGTCCCCGAGAAGAGGGACCTGCTGCTGGAGGACCTGGCGTTCATCTACCTGTGGGGAGGCGAATACGCCCGGGCCCGGCGGACCTTCCAGGACCTCCTCTCCCGCCACCCCGCGCGGGTGCGACTCCTGCTGGGGATGGGCCGGTCCAGCCTGTGGGACGAGGCCCCCTACGACGCCCTGTACTGGTTCGGCCTGGCCCTATCCCTGGAGCCGGGCAACCGGGAAGCCCAGGAGGCGTGGGCGGTGGCCACCCGGGCGGCGACGACCTTCTGGGAGGAGGCGGCCCTGGACGCCTGCTCCCACCGCGTCGAGTTCGTCGAGGAGGACCCCGGCGAGGACCTCCTGTTCCCCCTGCCCCGGGTGGACCTCGCCACCGGGGATCCGACGCTGACCCTCGACGTGCTGCTGTCCCGGGGCATGACCTACTACGGCGCCGGGGACTTCGACGAGCTGGCGGAGCTGTACCACGCCTACGTGCTCGCCCTGCCCCCGGGGCATCCGGGCCGCCTGGGCCTCGCCACGTTCCGGGAGTACCTTGACCGCCTGAGGGCCAAGGCGCTGCGGAGCGTCTTCGGCCCCGAGGCGGGGTGCGCCGTGGCCGACCCCGTGCGCCTCCCCGAGGCCGACCTCAAGGACCCGGGGGAGTTCCAGGCGGACGTCCTCTTGCGCTACACCGAGGCGCTGAAGAAGGACCCGAAGGACCGCCAGGCCCTCCTGGGCCTCGCCTGGCTGCACAGCCGCCGCGGCGCCCTCTCCGCCCACCCCCGCAGCTCCCCGGACCTCGCCGAGGCGGCGCGGCGTTACGCCGAGTACCTGCGCATCGAGCCCGACGACCACCGGGTGAGGCTCCGCCTCGCGTTCCTCTACTACCAGATCGGTCAGTACGACCTGGCGGCGGACCTCCTGGAGCGGTCGGGGGAGGCCTACGCCGACCGCCCCTGCCTGGACCTCTACCGAGCCAACGCGCTGAACTGGGCGGGCCCCGCGCGACCGGGCAGCGTCGAGGAGGTCGTCGGCCTGTACATGCGCTACCAGCAGGCGGTCCCCGACGCCTCCTGGGTCTGGGGGCCCATCGCCCAGCTCTGGCGCGAAGCCCGGCGCTACGACCTGGCCGCCGAGGCCCTGGAGAAGGCCCTGGCGGCGCGCCCCGGGGACCGGGACCTCTCCCGGGCCTACGCCCTGGTGCTGGCGGAGGGGGGGCGCCTGGACGAGGCGATGCGGTTCCTCGAGTCCCGGGGCTCCCGGGACGACGACGAGGCCCTGGTCCTGGCCCTGGTGCGGGCCGTGTTCCGGGTCGGGGGCGGCGCCTCGCCGGATCCCCGGGTGCTGGCCCTGGTTGAACGCTACCTCGCCGCCCACGCCGGCGACCGCCGGATCCGCCTGGAGCTCGCCCGGGGCCTGGCCCGGGCGGGGAGGGCCGACGCCGCCCACGGCCACTTCGACGCCTACGTCCGGGCCCACCCCGACGACGTCGAGGTCCTGATGGAGATGGTGGGGATGCTCAACTCGGCCCGGCTGTGGGACCTGAGCCTCGCCGCCATCGACCGCCACCTGGCCCGGCGCCCGGACGACCTGGTGGCGCGCAAGGCCCGGGCGGACGTCGTGTCCTGGCGGGGCCTCGAGGGGGAGGACGACCGCAAGTTCGTCATCGAGACCTACGAGCGGTTCCTGGCCAGCCAGCCGCGGCACCCCGAGACCCTGAAGGCCCTCGCCCTCGCCTACGCCGACATCGAGGCGTGGGTCCGGGCCGAGGAGCTGATCGCCCTGTACCGCCAGGTCAACCCCTACGACGAGGACGGGCGGGCCACCCACGCCCTGGTCCTCGCCCGCTTGGGCCGGGACGCCGAGGCGATCCCCCTGCTGGAGGCCACCCTCGCCCGGCGACCCCACGACGTGGACGCCATCGTGCTGCTGGTCCAGGCGTTGAACGCCACGTCGGCGCCGGCGGACCGGGTCCGCCCCTGGCTGGACCGGCTGCACGCCCTGCACCAGCGGGGCGTCCTCCCGAGGCCGGGGCTGCTGGCCTTCGCACGGCTCCTCGCGGGCCTGGGGGACCGCCCCCGGGCGGCGGCCCTGTTCGCGGAGTACGCCCGGGACGCCGCCCCCGAGGACCCGGTGCGGAGGGAGATGGCCTGGCTGCTCATCGCCGAGGAGCGGTGGTCGGAGGCGATCTCGTTGCTGGAGGGGCTGGCGGCGGCGGCCCCCTCCCGGGACGAGTACGCGCTGGACCTGGCCCGGGCCCTGGCCTGGAGCGGGGTGGAAGGCCACCGCGCCCGGGCGGTCCCCCTGCTGGACGCCTACCTGCGGCGGCGACCGGAGGACGTGGCGGCGCGCCTGCTGCTGGCCGCGCTGCTGGCGGACCTGGGCGACCTCCCCCGGGCCCATCACGAGTACCGGGCGGTCCTGGAGCGCCGTCCACTGGACCCCGAGCGGCGGGGCGCCGAGCTGGGGCTGGTGCGGATCTCCATCGCGTCGGGGAGGGTGAAGGAGGCGCTGGAGGTGGCCGAGGCGCTGGCGGAGCGCCGCCCGCGGGACGCCGAGGCGATCCTCGCCCGGGCCCAGGCCCTGGACGCCGGGTTCCAGGGGGGACGGGCCCTGGCCGACTACCGGCTCATCGTCAGCGGCGAGCTGGACGCCACCCCCGAGGTGCGGGAGGCGGCCCGCAGCGCCAAGGCCAGCCTGGAGCTCCGGAGCGGCCCCCGGGTCGAGGGCCGCCTGGACCTGGTGGCCGACTCCGACTCCCTGGTCTCCCTGACCACCCAGGCGGCGGCGGGGCATCGCTTCTCGAACCTGCGGACCTACCTCGGGGCCCGCTACACCCTGGCCTTCGGCCGGCTCCACGAGCCCCTCCAGTCCACCGACGCCTCCGGCGCCGCCGTCACCCTCGCGGAGCCGGGGATCGGGGCGGTCCACGCGCTGGTGCTGGAGGCGCACCACCGCTTCGGCCGCTCCTTCACCCTCTCGGGACAGGTGGGCGCCGACCTGGACCAGGACCTGCTGCGGCCCGGACCGGACCTGCGGATCCAGGCGGAGCTGGACCGCCTGCCCGCGGGTCTGACCGCCGGGTACGCCGCGTGGTACCGCGCGGCGTGGCTGGACCTGAAGTCCATGGGGGTGCTGGACGCCGGCCGCCACGCCTTCTGGCAGCGGGCCCACGTGGGCGTCGCCCCCGGCGAGGGGGAGGTCCGGATCGACGGGAGCTACCTCGGCTCGGTGCAGTGGGACGGGAACGTGTTCCACGACGCCGGGGCGTCCCTGGTCCTGTCCCCCCGCCGCCTCCCGGGGCTGAGGGCGGGGTTCCTCTTCGACTACCTCACCTGGATGCGGCCCTCGACCCTGTACTGGGACCCCCGGAACGGCATCCACGCCCGGGGGCTCCTGGCCTACGGCCTGTCCCCGGCGCCGGGGCTGGACGTCTCCTTCCAGGGGACCGTTGGCGGCTTCCACGAGGACGGCTGGGGCGCATTAGACGCGGAGCTCCCCGCGGGGGAGGTGACGATGGCGTCCACCGACGCCGACGTGCTCACCTACGGGCTCCAGGCGGCCCTCGCCTGGCGCGCCGGGGAGCGGTTCACCCTGGACGCCCGCTACGGCTTCGGGCAGAGCGGGCCGGGGCTGGTGACCGCGTACTACCGGGCCCACACCCTGTCGCTGACCGCCGTGGGGATCTGGTGATGGGAGGGCGGAGCCGGTGACCGAGAACCAGATCGCCATCGCCGACGGGCAGATCCGCACGTGGCGGCGCCGCGCCCTGCTCTTCGGCGCCCTCACCGCGGCCCAGCTCGTGGGCATGCTCCTGGTCTTCCTGCTCTTCGGGGGGTGGGCCGAGACCTGGAGGCTCACCCAGGACGTGCTCTTCTGGTTCGCAGCGGGGAGCCTGCTGGTCTTCCTGCTCATCGTGATCGTCCGGTACGTCGTCCTCCTGGGGGCGGCCTTCCTCCAGTTCCAGGTGGGCGAGGAGGAGCGTTCCCCCCAGCCGCCCGAGGAGCTGGACGAGGGCTCACTGCCCCTGGTGAGCGTGATCGTCCCCGCCTACAACGAAGAGAAGGTCATCGCCGCCTCCATCGCGTCGCTGCTGCGCCTGGACTACCCCCGCTACGAGGTGATCGTCGTCGACGACGGCTCCCGGGACGCCACCTACCTGCGGGCGATCGAGGCGGCGGCCCTGGCGGACGGGCAGGTGCGGGTGCTGACCCAGCCCAACGCCGGCAAGGCTGCGGCCCTCAACGCGGGCATCGAGGCCTCCCTCGGAGACCACGTCTTCTGCATGGACGCGGACAGCACCATCGCCCCCGGGACCCTGAAGGCCATGGTCCGCCACCTGCTGGCGGAGGACGACGTCGGGGCGGTGGCGGGATCGGTGAAGGTGGTCAACACCGGGCGCCTGCTGACCCGCCTCCAGGCCATCGAGTACGTGCAGGGTCTGAACATCGTCCGGCAGGCGATGGGCTGGGGCCAGGTGGTGAACATCATCCCCGGCCCGGTGGGGATGTTCCGCAAGAAGGCGATGTACGACGTCGGCGGCTACGATCGGGACACCTTCGCCGAGGACTGCGACCTCACCCTGAAGCTCCTCCAGCGGGGATGGCGGGTGAAGTACGAGCCCGAGGGCAAGGCGATGACCGAGGCCCCCGAGACGCTGAGCGCCCTCCTGCAGCAACGGTACCGCTGGACCCGGGGGATCATCCAGGCGGTCACCAAGCACCGCGAGGTGCTCTGGCACCCCCGGCGGAACCCGGTCCACGCCGGCGTGCTGTGGTACATGCTCTTCGAGGCGCTGCTCTGGCCCATCATGAACGTGGCGGCGAACCTGATGCTGCTCTACGTCGCGTGGGCCTTCGGCGTCAGCTCCCTGATGTTCGTGTGGTGGCTGATGCTGACGGCCCTGGACGTCGCCATCACGCTGCTGGTGGTGGGCATGGAGGAGGAGGACATCGGCCTCGTCCCCTACGCCGCCCTCTACCGCGTCTTCTTCATCCTGATCGTCGACGTGTGCAAGGTGTTCGCGACGCTGGAGGAGTTCCTCGGCGTCGGCATGACCTGGGGGAAGCTCGTCCGCCTCGGGCGGATCTGAGCCTTCGAGCCCCCTCGCCCCGAAAGGACCCGGGAGATGTTCGGAACCCTGTCCAACCTCTCGCTGATCGTGCAGGTCCTGTCGGTGATCATCCTGATCACCACGGTGCTGACGCTGATCATCGCGGTGTTCAGCTACATCGGCTACAAGGTCCGGCAGCGCCGCCGCCCCCAGCAGCCCGAGGAGGTGCCGGACTTCTTCCGGAAGTACGCCCCCGAGGTCTTCTTCGCCCCGCCGGCGGGCGGCCCCTGGCAGGGGGGCCAGGTCCTGACGGCCCAAGGGGCCTTCCTGGCGGTCCCGGGGCCTGCGCAGGCCGCACCCGGGGCGGTCGGCTACGCCGGCCCGCGGAACGGCCAGGCGCCGGCCTGGGAGGGCGCGCCCGCGACCCCCGCGGGCCGGGGCGACCGGCGCGACGGCTGACGGATGGCCGCCACCTCGCCGACCGCCGCGCCGCGGCCTCGGGCCTACGGGGCGATGATCGCCCTGAGCGTCACCGGCCTGTTCGCCTTCGCGCTGCTCCTCTTCGTGCTGGTGCTGGAGGACCTGCTGGGGGCGTGGCAGCTCGACCAGGGGGGCTCGGCGGTCCTGCGCCGCCAGGACGAGCTCCGGGTCGGCGTCGTGGACAGCAGCCTGCGCCGCCTGTGGAGCCCGGCGGTCGCCGAGGCGTCGGTGCAGAACTGGCGGGAGTTCCTGAAGGGGGTCGGCGCGACGGCCACGGTCCTCCCCGCCAACGGCCAGGGCGGCTTCGACGGCGTGGACGACGTGGACCTCGTGGTGGTCCCGACCCCCGAGGGCCTGACCTCGTCGGAGCGGCGCGCTCTCCAGCACGCCATCTCGTCGGGCAAGGGGACCCTCTTCGCCATCAGCAGCCACATGCACGACGACCAGGGGATCCTGCTCCAGGACACCTTCTGGCGACGCCTCCTGAACCTGCGCTCGGCCCGGATCCACACCTTCGACCGCCGGGTCTTCCTGCCCTTCGAGGGGGGCAGCCCCTTCCTCGGGAGCATCCCCCGGGGCGAGGGGATCTACTTCACCGCGGGCTCGAAGGTGGTGGGCATGACCTTCGAGGCCGACGCCGCCCCCATCCCCCCGAGCCCGACGGTGGTGGCCGCCTCTCCCCTCCCCGAGGACGAGGGCTCGCCCCCCGGCACGCCCCTGTACGAGCGGATCTACGGCGAGGAGGAGGGGGAGCTGCCCGGGGTGGACCGGGTCCAGACCCGCTGGGGGCGGATCGGCGAGGGCCGGTGGGTGTTCTTCGGGTTCGACCCGGCGGGGGTGCCTCCGGACTCCCCCTCTCGGCGACCGGTGAGCCGGATGCTGGTGCAGTCCTTCCGGTGGCTCTCGTCGCGGCCGGTGTTCGAGGTGCAGCCGTGGCCCCGGGGAGCCGGCGTGGCGGTGATGCTGGCGGTGGACCTGACGGGGGGGGACACCGCCCCCGCCGAGGCCGACCTGAAGCTCCGGCGCCTGGACGTGCCGGTCACCTGGTTCTACGGCCCCGACGTGTTCGTCCGAGGCGCCCACACCCCCCGGGAGGGGGGACTGGCGGCCCCCGCCGGCGAGATCGCCACCCGGGGGCTGGACCGGGGCCTCTTCCGGGACCGGGACTGGAAGGACCAGGAGCGGGAGCTGGTGGACGCCCGGGAGCAGCTCGTGTCCCTGTTCCGGGAGGAGGACCGGGACCGGGTGGTGGACGGCCTGATGCCCCCCGGCGAGGCGTACGACGAGGACGCGCTGCGCGCGCTGCACGCCGCGGGCTACGAGTACGTGTATGGGGGGCGGGACGCCCGGGGCATGGTGCCGGACCTCCGCCACCTCCCCGCCCCCTTCTGGCGCTTCTGGCAGAAGAGCCCCCCGGTGGTCCTGGTCCCCCGGACCGTCGAGGACGACCTGGGGATCGCCTTGGCCGCCGGGGACACGGATCCCTGGACGATCACCGCCCGCTACGCCGACGCCTTCGAGAGGGTGGAGCCCATCGGCGGCCTGTTCACCATCACCCTCCACCAGGAGTTCTTCGCCTCCCCCGACGCCGTCCCCGCCCTGGAGGCGCTGGTGGGCAGGCTGAAGCGCGAGGGCGTCTGGTTCGCCACCGCGGCGGACGTCGCCCGCTGGTGGCGCCGCCGGGGCGCCGTGGGCGTGACCCTGGAGGCGGGCGCCAACCACCGCCTGGTGGTCCGGGTGACCAACGGCGGCACCGAGACCGTCCGCGACCTCGCCCTGCGGGTCCACCTCCCCGAGCCCGCCGACACCACCGTCCTCAAGCTCGGCCACTGGCGAAGGTCCCAGCTCGGGCGCTTCGAGCTGATCCACGCGCCCTCCGCCGAGCACTGCGACATCATCGCTCCTGCGCTGGAGCCGGGAGCGAACGAGATCCTGTACTTGGAGTGGAGGTAGGCGCTCAGCGACCCCCTCCGGTGGTGCCCGTGAACGAGCGCGTCCACGAGCGCGAGCGCGAGCACGAACGCGAGCGCGAGCACGAACGCGAGCACGAGCGCGAGCACGAGCGCGAGCACGAACGCGAGCACGAGCACGAACGCGAGCACGAGCGCGAGCACGAGCGCGAGCACGAACGCGAGCAGGCCCACCTGAACGAGCACGGCCACGGGCACGGGGTGCGGCGATGCCGTGGGTGGGGACTGCGCCAGGACGGCGGGCTCCCCTCGCTGTGGGGCAACGAGACATCGGGGTGGGGTCTGCCCGCCGGCCCGTGCCCCGGTGATGGCCGCTCCGGCAAGTCCGGCGCAAGGGGCCCGTGTCGCTGCGCTCCCGCGCCAGCCCCTTGCGC
>JAKLKC010000001.1 GCA_023150875.1 Myxococcota bacterium
TGGGGACGCCCCGCCCGCCGGTGATCTACTACATGAAGGGGTCCGCGGGGGTGCTGGACGACCTGCCGGACCTGGGCTGCGAGGTGATCTCCCTCGACTGGATGCAGGACCTCCACCGCGCCCGGGGCCGCCTCCCCGGGCTGGCGGTGCAGGGGAACCTGGACCCCGCGGCCCTCTTCGGGCCCGAGGAGCAGGTCCGGGCCCTGGTGCGGGCCCAGCACGGGGGCCAGCCCGGACACGTGTTCAACCTGGGTCACGGGATCCTGCCCCGCACGCCGGTCTCGGGGGCCCGGGCCTTCGTGGCGGCGGTGAAGGAGCTGTCCCCGGCGCCGGTGGGCTGAGCCCCCCGGTCGGGGACGGAGGGGGGAGCGTGACGGCGAGACGGGACGGGGTGGTCCTCTTGAACCTGGGCGGACCCGACAGCCTCGAGGCCGTGGAGCCCTTCCTGCGGAACCTGTTCCAGGACCCGGAGATCTTCTCGGTCCTCCCCCTGGCCCGGCTCTACTGCCGCCCCCTGGGCGCCTTCATCGCCCGCCGCCGCGCGCCGAAGGTGGTCCCCCGGTACGCGGCCATGGGGGGGAAGAGCCCCCTGGTGGACACCACCCTGGCCCAGGCGAGGGCGCTGGAGGCGGCCTTCGCGGGCGGTCCCCTGGACGGGGCGAGGGTCCACGTGGCCATGAGGTACTGGCACCCCCTGACGGAGGAGGCGGTGGAGCGGATCGCCGCCGACGGGGTGACCGACCTGGTGGCCCTGCCCCTCTATCCCCAGTACTCCATGACCTCGACGGGCTCGTCCCTGAACGAGCTCCGCCTCAGGCTCGCCCAGCGCTGGCCCAACGGGGACGGGCCCCGGGTGCGGGAGGTGGCGGACTACCACGACGATCCGGCTTACGTGGGAGCGCTGGGGGCGACCGTGCGCCGCGCCCTCGGTGGGGTGCCCGGGGGAGAGGCCCCTCACCTGCTGTTCAGCGCCCACTCCATCCCCGAGCGCTACGTGCGGCGGGGGGATCCCTACGTCGCCCAGGTGCGGGCCTGCGCGCGGGCGGTGGTGCGGGACCTGGGGTGGGAGGGGCCCTGGTCGGTGTCCTGGCAGAGCAAGGTCGGACCGGTGAGATGGGTCGGTCCCCAGACGCTGGACGAGGTGGCCCGCCTGGGCCGCGAGGGGGTCCGCCACCTGGTGGTGGTGCCGGTGAGCTTCGTGGGCGAGCACATCGAGACCCTGGACGAGCTGGACGGGGAGGTGCGGGAGGCGGCGCTGCGGGCGGGGATCGCCGGCTTCCACCGGGTCCCCGCCCTGGGCACGGACCCGGCGTTCATCTCGGCCCTCGCGCGGACCGCCGAGACCGCGGCGGCCCGCCCCCCCGGCCGGGCCGAGCCGGGGAGGCCGTCGTGACGGCCCGGGCGGTGGTGATCGGGGCGGGCCTCGCGGGGATCGCCGCCGCGGTGCGGCTCCGCGGAGCGGGGTGGCGGGTGCGGGTGCTGGAGGCCGGGCCCCGAGCCGGGGGCGTGGTGGGCACCGAGCGCCTGGGGGAGTGGGCCTTCGAGACCGGGCCCAACTCGTTCACGTCCTCGGCGCGGTCGCTGCGGGGGCTCGCCGCCGCCCTGGGCCTGGAGGAGGAGATCGTGGCGTCCCGGCCCGAGGCGCGGCGGCGCTACGTGTACCGGGGGGCGAGGATGCACCCCCTCCCCTCCTCCCCTCCGGGCCTGCTGACCAGCCGGTTGCTGACCCTGGGCGCGAGGATTCGGGTGCTGGCGGAGCCCTTCCGCGGGGACCGCCCGCCGGGGCGGCCGGAGAGCCTGGGAGCGTGGATCGGCCGGCGCTTCGGAGACGAGGTGGTGGAGAGGCTGCTGGACCCCTTCGTGTCGGGGGTCTACGGCGGAGACGTGGGGCGCCTGGGCGCGGCGGACGCCTTCCCGGCGCTGTACGCGGCGGCGGGCGAGGCGGGATCGGTGGTGCGGGGGGCGGTGCGGACGATGCGCCAGGCCCGCCGGGAGGCCCCCGACGCCCCCCGGGGGGGAGCCCTGTGGAGCCTCGCGGGGGGGCTGGGCACGCTCCCGGCGGCGGCGGAGGCGGCCTTCGGCGCCGACCTGCGGACCGGTGCGGCCGCGCGGACCCTGGCCCGGGACGGGAGTCGCTTCCGGGTCGCCTGGGAGTCGCCGTCGGGGGGCGACGAGGAGGAGGCGGAGGCGGTGGTCTGCGCCGTCCCGGCCGTCGCCGCGGGGCCGCTGCTGGAGGGCCTCCTCCCCGGCGTGTCCGCGGCCCTGGGCGAGGTGGAGTCCGTGCCGATGCGGGTGCTGGGCCTGGGCTTCCGCCGGGGGGACGTGACCCACCCCTGCGACGGGTTCGGGGCGCTGGTGCCCAGGTCCGAGGGCACCCGGCTGCTGGGGGTGCTCTGGCCCTCCTCGGTCTTCCCGGGGCGCGCGCCGGCCGGCGGGGTGGCGATGACGGTCTTCGTCGGGGGCGCCCACGACCGGGACGTGCTGGAGCGCCCCCTGGCGGAGGACCGGGGGCGGGTGCTGGAGGAGCTGGGGGCGATGCTGGGGGTCCGGGGAGAGCCGGCGGTGGAGACGGCGCGGGAGTGGCCCCGGGCCGTCACCCAGTACGTGGTCGGTCACCGGGCCCGCATGGCGGCGGTGGCGTCCCGGGCGGCGGAGGTCCCCGGTCTCGCCCTGGCGGGCAACTGGCTCGCGGGGGTGTCGATGGAGGACACCGTCGCCAGCGGCGAGGCGGCGGCGGGGCGGGTGCTGGCCACGGTCGGATCGGCGGGAGCGCCTAGCCCCGCGTGAAGAAGCTCAGGGCCGCGTCCACGGCGCGGGAGGCATAGCCGGAGGCCCGGGCCCGGGCCTGCTCCAGGGTGGCGCCGGGCCCGATGATCCCGAGTCCCACGGGCTTGTCGTGGCGGATCTCCAGCTCCACGATGGCGCGGCTGACGGCGTGGCCCATGACCTCGCCGTGGGCGGTCTCTCCCCGCTCGATATAGCCCAGCACGACGGCGGCATCGACGAAGTCCAGCCCCAGGACCCGGTGGAGGGCCAGGGGCGCCTCGAAGCTGCCCGGCACCCACACGACGTCCAGGAGGGTCGCGTCCCTCTCCTCGGCCCGGGCGCGGGCCGAGGCGACCATCTCCTCCATCAGCTCCTTGTGGAACTCCCCCACGACCGCGATCAGCCTGGGCTGGGCGTTGACGTAGCGGGCCAGCCGGGACATGGGGGATCTCCGCCGGGAGGCCGGGCTCCGGGTCGTGGGCGCCGCCACCGGGCGGACGCGGGAGTGGATGGGCGGCGGGAGTGTAGCACGGCCCGCCGGGGACCCGTATCCTGACCGCCCATGAGCGCCGTCCCGACGACACCTCCCCTCCTCGAGGTCCGCGGCCTCCGCACCGAGTTCCGCACCCGGACCGGCGCCGTGGCGGTGGTGGACGGGATCTCGCTCCAGGTCGACGCGGGGGAGACCGTGGGCCTGGTGGGGGAGTCGGGCTCGGGCAAGAGCGTCACCGCCCTCTCCATCATGCGGCTGCTCCCCGAGCCCCCGGCCCGCATCGCGGGGGGCCGGGTGCTCCTCCGGGGCCGGGACCTGCTGCCACTCCCCAAGAGGGAGATGCGCCGGGTGCGGGGGCGACGGATCGGCATGGTCTTCCAAGAGCCCATGACCGCCATCGACCCCGTCATGCGGGCCGGGGACCAGGTCGCCGAGGGCATGCGCGCCCACCTCCGCCTCTCCGCGGCCGAGGCCCGGGAGAGGGCGGTGGACCTGCTGCGCCAGGTGGGGATCCCCTCCCCCGAGGAGAGGGCGCGCGCCTTCCCCCACCAGCTCTCGGGGGGGATGAAGCAGCGGGTGATGATCGCCATCGCCCTGGCCTGCGACCCCGAGCTGCTCATCGCCGACGAGCCGACGACCGCCCTGGACGTCACCATCCAGGCCCAGATCCTGAACCTCCTCCGGGACATGCAGGCCGCCCGCGGCCTCGGGGTGCTCCTGGTCACCCACGACCTGGGCGTCGTCGCCGAGACCTGCGACCGGGTGGTGGTGCTTTACGCCGGCCGGGTGATGGAGGAGGGCCCCGTGGACGCGGTCTTCCGCCGCCCCGCCCATCCCTACACCGTCGGCCTCTTCCGGAGCCTGCCCCGCCCCGGCGACCTCCGGCGCCGCCTCGTGCCCATCCCCGGCGTCGTCCCCCCACCCTCCCTCTGGGAGGCGGGCTGCCGCTTCCGCGCCCGCTGCCCCCTGGCCGACGGCCGTTGCGGAGAGGTCCCGCCCCTGGAGCCCGCCGGGCCGGGCCACCGGGTGGCCTGCCACCACCGCGAGCGGGTCCTGGAGGGCGCGCTGGACTAGAGCCACTCCCGCGCCGCGCCCACCGGCTGCCGCGCCAGCGCGACCTCCCGGGCCGCACCGCGCCGCACCAGCCCCAGGCGGACCGGGCTCCCAGGCGCGCCTCCGAGGCTCCACACGAACTCCACCCAGCTCATCCGCAGCGTCGGCCGGCCGTCGATGGTGGCGAGGAGATCCCCCTCCTCCAGCAGTCCCCGGGCCACGCTGCTCTCGGGGACGCGGCGGACCTCCGGCCCCCGGAGACCCGCAGACACGATCAGCCGCACCGTGCCGGCGATCCGCCCTGGACCCGATGTAGTCTCATCGGGCAGCACGAGGCGGATCCCCTCCACCGTCGCCCCCGCCCGGACCTCCACCGGCACGGGCCGGGACTGCCTGCCGGCGCTGCTGGCGGCGATCCACACCCGGCCCACGGGGAGCCCCCGGAGCGAGAAGCGTCCCTGGGGATCGCTGCCCCTCTCGCTCTCGGGGTGCCTCACGCCCCACCGCTGGTTCGTGCCCCCCGGCCCATCCAGGGCCACGGTCAGGACCCCCGCATCCTCGACCGGGAAGCCCCGGCGGTCGACGATCACCCCCGTGACCGTGCCGTAGGGGGCCACCGCCGGGTTGAACTCGCGGTGCGGCGCCGCCGGGACCAGCCCGATCCACTCCTCGTGCAGGCCGAAGGGGTGCCGGTCGAGGCGGATCCGGTAGCGGCCGAGGGGGAGACCCGAGAACCCGAAGCGCCCGCCGCCGTCCGTGACCGCGTGGGCGGGATCCGCCTTCCGGCGGGGTGGGAGCAGGCCGAAGGCGATCCGATCGGCCCGCAGCACGTCCGGGAGCAGAGTGACGGCGAGGGACGCGACGGGTCGACCCTCCACCGTGGCGACCCGACCGGTGATCGAGCCCGCGCCCGGCGCGCTGCCCAAGGGGTACCACTCGAGGGGGCGCGCCGACCAGTCGATCCGAGGCAGGGCCGGGGAGTCGATGGCCGGCGCGGCGGAGAGGTCGGGTACCACGTCGGGGTGGGGCGGACCGTCCAGCCCCGCCGCCCAGGCGGGGACCGCGGGGTCTCGGGGCAGCGCCGACCAGATCCCGCCACCGGCCAGGAGTACCGCGCCGACGGCCAGCGCCCGCCGCGCGAGGCCCGCCATCACCCGTCGCGGCCCCGTGGAGCCGCCGCCCTCCGCGCCGCGGAGGCGCGGGCCGGCCGCGGAAATGTAAAAGTGTTGGTGCCTGACACCGTGGCCGGCTACTTCGACGGGTCCTTGGGCTCGGTGGAGTCCTCGCCTTCGCTCCCCCACTGGATGTCGACCTTGCGGTCCTGCTTCTCCTCCTCGGCCTTGCGGCGCTCCTCCTCCTCCCGGGCCTTCCTCTGGGCCTCGACCTCCTGGCCGCGGCTGTCGTCCTCCAGCGGGTCGTCGGCGTAGGGGTCGTAGTCGAAGACCGGGCGCTTGTCCAGGCCCGCCTTCTCCGCGTCGGTCGGCCCCTCCGGACCGGCCGCGGCCTCTCCGGGGCACTGGACCGAAGGATCGGGGGAGTAGATCACGAAGATGTCCCCCGACTGCCGCTTGACCCGGATCCGCGTGGAGTCCGCCTCCTTCCACGTGGGCAGGCCCTCTTCCACGAAGGATGCACCCCACTTGCGGGTCAGGCGCTTCTCGATGGTCGCGTACCCGGTGTCGGTGTCGAAGGTGCGGAAGCGGACCTGCTTGAGCCGGCCACTCTCCAGCACCAGGTTGAAGCGCCCGCGCTGGCCGTCCAGATCCCCGGGCAGGTCCAGAAGCCCCTCCGCCAGCTCCACGGCGTCGGCGACCTTCGCGTCCACCTCCTCGCGGGTGGCGCACCAGGCCAGGGAGAGGGGCAGGAGGCCGTCTTCCGCGGGCGGCGGCGTCGTCGCCTTGCCCGCCCGGGCGGGGACCGCCCCGAGGATGGCCAGGCCCAGGAGGCCGGCGCCGAGGAGAGAGCTGCGTCCGTTCATCGGTCCCATCCACCCCCGGGGTATGTTCGACCGGCGTGGACCGGACGGGGGATCGCCCGGGTCCGCGCGTGGGCGCGAGCCCCCTGCGGGACTAGAGCCGAGCACACCGGCGGCCCGGAGTCAACCGGTCCGTGCGCCGTGCCGGCGCGCCCCCGGATCGGGCCGTCCCGTGCCCGGGTGCGTACGGACCCGGTCGGGACGCGACATCGGGGTCGCGGCGGGGGCCCCGCCGGGCCCGTCTCCGGTCCACGCGGCGGCGCGCACGGCGTTGGCTCTCCTGGAGGAGAGGGGACGGACCCGGAGCTGGCACGTGGCTTGTAGAGGCCCAGCGCGATCAGGCCCTCCGGTGCCCCGGAGTCCCGCGGAACCCAGTGCCCCCCGCGGGACGCCGGGGCACCCTTTCTCCTACGCCCCTCCCCATCCCTCTCCGCGAACCTCCCCCACTCCCCGGCTCCACGGGTAGACTCCCGCGTGCGGACGCCGGAGCGGCCCGGGCTCCTCCGGGGGCGCGATGTCCCCGGTCGCCGCGGGAGGTGGACCGATGAACGCCGCGAGCGCGCTGCGGGGCCTGGCCGTCGTCCTTTCTGCCCTCTGGCTCGGCGGCCTGCTCACCCTGGACGCCGTGGCGACTCCCGTCGCCCTCGCCGTCTCGCCGACCCGAGCCGCCGGTCTGGCGGCGATCGGGGGGATGGTGGCGCGCTTCGACACCCTGGCCGCCGCGGCGAGCCTCCCCCTCCTGGGCGCGGTCGCCGGCCACGCCGCGCTGGCGGGCTCCCGCCGCCGGGGACGCTGGGTCGCGCTCCTGGCCTCGGCCTCGCTGGTGGCCCTGGCCGGCCACGGGGCGCTGGTGCAGGGGCCGGACATCGAACGGGTGCTCGCCATGGGCCAGGAGAACTGGGGCAAGGGCCACACCGCGGGCCTCGCGGTGCTCCTCCGCCAGAGCTACCTCGTGCTCGTCGGACAGGCTGCCGCCCTCGCGGTGGTGGTGGCCACCCTCGCCCTGGGAGTCGACCGGGTGCCCCGGCCTCGGCCCGGAGAGCTCTGACTCGCGTTTCGCATTCCTGGCCTGCTGCGGTCCGTCCTGGCCGGCCGCGGCGGCGTCGCGGTGCCGGATTTCTGGGTCGATGTGGGTCCACCACACCTCCCGCGAAACCCGGCCCTGCTCCTGGCCGGGGCTCGGCCCGTCCTGGACCTCGCGACGGCCCGAAAGCGTGAAACACGAGTCTGCCCCCCGTCACCTCGCCCCCTCTCCCGCACCCGGACGAGGACCGCCCTGGACGCCCGGGGGTGGGCCGCCATGTTCATCGCGGGGATCCGAGAGGAGGGGGGGTCGAGGCGTGGGACGGGACGACCGGTCGGATCGAGGCGACTCCCGGCGGGGCGACCCGCACATCACGGCGGCGACGGGAGCCCGCCTCCGGGTCGACGTCCGACAGCCGCCCGGGGCCCCGGACCTCGCCCGGGACGTCGTCGCGGGGCTGGGTGCCTCCCCCAAGTCCCTCCCGCCCAAGTACCTCTACGATGACCGGGGGTCCGCCCTGTTCGAGGCGATCACCCGCACGGCGGAGTACTACCCCACCCGCGCCGAGGTGGCCCTCCTGGAGTCCGTCGCGGCGGAGGTCGCCGACTCGACCCGCGCCGCGGAGCTCGTGGAGCTGGGCAGCGGCTCGGCACGCAAGACCCGGACGCTGCTGGACGCCCTGGGCGCCTCCCGGAGGGAGGTGCGGTACGTGCCGTTCGACGTCAGCGAGGGCGCCCTGCGGCGGAGCGCCGAGGACCTGCTGCGGGCCTACCCCCTCCTGAGGGTCCACGGCGTGGTGGGCGACTTCCACCGGGACCTCGGCGCCGTCCCCGAGGGAGGGCGCCGGCTGGTGGCCTTCCTGGGCAGCACCATGGGCAACCTCTCCGACGACGAGGCCCTGGCCCTCCTCGCCCAGGTGCGGGCCGTTCTGGGGCCGGGGGACCACCTCCTGCTCGGCCTGGACCTGGTGAAGGACGAGGGCGTGCTCCTCGCCGCGTACAACGACTCCGAGGGCATCACCGCCGCGTTCAACCTGAACCTCCTGGCGGTCCTGAACCGGGGGCTGGACGCCGACTTCGATCCCGCCCGGTTCGAGCACCTCGCCTTCTGGAACCCCGGGGCGAAGCGCATGGAGATGCACCTGCGGGCCCGCCTCGCCCACCGGGTGAGGTTCCGCGCCCTGGACCTCGACGTCGACTTCGCGGAGGGGGAGACCCTCCACACCGAGATCAGCCGCAAGTACCTGCCCGGAGAAGTCCGGGACCTGTTGCAGTCCGCCGATCTCCGGTTGGTCCGGTGGTGGGCGGCACCCGAGCCGGCGTTCGGACTGGCGCTGGCGACGGCCGCGCCGGCGCCACCGTGACCTGAGGGCGGGGGCGCGCTATGCTGCGCGCCGCAGATGCCGTCCGCAACGAGCCTCGCTCCCCCGTCCGCGCCCGCCGACCCGCCCCGCCGCAGGCGCCGGGAGCCGAGCGCCGCGTTCCACGCCTACGCCTACCGCGTCGGCGCCGCCGCCCTCCGCCCGCCCTGGTCCGCCGCCGAGGTCGTCCGCCACGCCTACGTCGTGGGCTATCGCTGCCTCCTCCCCGTCCTCGTCAGCATGGTCCCCTTCGGGATGGTGATCGGCGTCCAGGGGATGAAGATCCTGGACCTCTTCGGCGCCCACCGCCTCCTCTCGGGGCTCATGGCCCTCCTGGTGATCCGCGAGCTGGCGCCGGTGCTCACGTCGGTGCTGGTCGCCGCCCAGGCGGGGTCCGCCTTCGCCGCCGAACTGGGGGCCATGCGCCTGAAGGAGGAGCTGGACGCCACGGCGGTGATGGCGGTGGACCCCGTGTCCTGGCACGTCGTCCCCAGGGTCCTCGGCATGGCCCTGGTCACCCCGGCCCTCACGGTGCTGGCGGCCGTGGGGGGGATCGCCGGGGGCTGGGTGGTGGCGGTGTACGGCCGGGGCCTGCCCCACGGCGAGTTCGCCGCCCACACCGTGGCCCTGATCGGGACCTGGGACCTTTGGGCCAGCGCGGTGAAGGGCCTGGTCTACGGGGTCACCATCGGCCTCGTATCCACCTGGCGGGGCTTCCACTCCAGCGGGGGCGCCGAGGGGGTGGGCCGGGCGGTGAACGACACGGTGGTGATCTGCGTGGTTTCGATCCTGGTGCTGAACTACCTGCTGTCCACGCTGATGTTCACCGGCGCCGGGGCCGCGGGATGACCGCCGCCGCCGGGATCCCCGCCCGCTTCCTCGCCACCGTGGGCGGCTACGCCGGCTTCACCTGGGACTGCGCCGCCGCCACCCTCCGCCACGGCCTGCGGACCGACGCCACGCTGCGGGAGGCCTACGTCATCGGCGTGCGCTCCCTGCCGGTGCTGGTCACCATGGCGGTCTTCGTGGGCACGAACCTGTCGATCCAGGGCCACGCCGCCTTCCGCACCCTGGGGGCCCACAGCCTCGTTGGGATGTTCGTGGCCCTCGCCGGGGTGCGCGAGGTCTGCCCCCTCCTGGCCGGCACGATGGTCGCCGCCAAGACCGGCACCGAGATCTGCGCCCAGCTCGCGGTGATGCGGACCAAGGAGCAGATCGACGCCCTGGAGGTGATGGCGGTCAACCCCTACGCCGAGCTGATCGCGCCCCGCCTGCTGGGCATCGTCCTGGTGATGCCCGCCCTCACCGTGCTCACCCTCGCCGCCGCCATCGCCTCGGCGACGGCGGTGGCGGTGTGGCAGCTCGACGTGAACCCCGGGGAGTTCCGGGACTACGTCTTCGACAACATCCGCCTCGCCGACGTGGGGATCGCCGTCCTGAAGGGGGTCCTGTTCGGCGCGGTGATCGCCACCGTGAGCGGCTTCTTCGGCCTCACCAGCGAGCGCGGGCCCGAAGGGGTCGGCCGGGCGACCAACCGGGCCATCGTGGCGATCTGCGTCGTCTGCGTCATGCTCAACTACCTCGTGACCGCCGTGGCCTACCGATGAGCGTCCCGGCGGTGGAGTTCGCCCACGTCTCCAAGGCGTTCTCGGGGCGGGTCGTGCTCCAGGACGTGGACCTCCGGATCCCCGCGGGCCGCACCACGGTCATCATCGGGCCCAGCGGCGCCGGGAAGTCGGTCTTCCTGAAGCTCCTGGTCGGCCTGCTCCAGCCCGACGAGGGGAGGATCCTGGTGGAGGGGGAGGACCTGACCCGCCTGGACGAGGAGGGCCTGTACCGGCTGCGCCGGCGGATCGGAATGCTCTTCCAGGACGGGGCCCTGTTCGACTCCATGACCGTGGGCGAGAACGTCGCCTTCCCCCTGCGGCGCCACACCCGGATGAGGGAGCCGGAGATCGACGCGGCGGTCGCGTCGGTGCTCGCCTCCGTGGGCCTGCCGGGCACACAGGAGAGGATGCCGTCGGAGCTGTCGGGGGGGATGCGGAAGCGGGTGGGGCTCGCCCGGGCCATCGTCCTGGACCCCGACATCGTGCTCTTCGACGAGCCCAGCTCCGGCCTCGATCCCGTGACCTCCGACGCCATCGACCAGCTCATCGTGGAGATGCGGGAGCGCCTCGGGAAGACGTTCATCGTGATCAGCCACGACATCGTCGGCACCTTCCGGATCGCCGACCACATCGCCATGCTCCACGGCGGGCGGATCGTCGCCCGCGGCACCCCCGAGGAGATCAGGCACAGCCCCGACCCCGTGGTGCGGGCCTTCCTCAGGCGGAACATCCCCCTCCCTCCCCTCCCCGGCGAACGCGAAGAGAGCCCATGAGCCCGCGACGAACCCGAAAGCACGAGATCGGCGTGGGGCTGCTCCTCGTCGCCGCCCTCCTGGTCCTGATCTGGCTGACCCTCCAGATCGGCGCCTTCCACGGCGTCACCCGCGCGGTGCGGGTGACGGCCACCTTCCCCGACGCATCGGGCCTCGTGGAGGACGGGGCGGTGCGGGTGGCCGGCGTGAAGGTGGGGTCCGTCACCGACCTCGCGGTGCGGGACGGGAGGGCGGTGGCGACCCTGACGGTGGACGCCCGGACCGGCCTCCGGCGCGGGGGCGTCGCCACCATCCGGGCCCGCTCGGTGCTGGGCGAGAAGTACGTGGACCTCACCCTGGGTGACCCCGCCCAGCCCCTCCTCCAGGACGGCGACGAGATCGCCGAGACCCGGATCCCCATGGAGATCGACCAGATGGTCACGGCGCTGGGCCCCCTGTTGGAGAAGGTGGACCCCGCGGACGTGGAGGTGCTGATCTCCACCGCGGCCCGGATCGCCCGGGAGGAGGGGGGGAAGCTGGGGCCGCTGCTGGACCGGGCCGACCGGGTCCTGGCGAACCTGGAGGTCCTGAGCGAGGCCGCCCCCGAGCTCCGCCGGGACCTGCCCGCCCTCCTGCGGGACGCCCGCGCCGCCACCCGGGGTCTGCCCTCCACCGTCGCCCGGGCCGACGCCGTCCTCGCCCGTGCCGACACCCTCGCCGCCCGCCTGGACGCCGCCACCGATGGCCTCCCCGAGACCTCCAAGGAGGTCCAGGCGATGGTGCGGGACCTGCGCCCCGCCGTGGAGGACGTCGCCCGCGCCGGGGAACGCGCCGACGAGGTGGTGGCCAAGTTGGAGCGCGTCCTGGACAACCTCTCCTTCATCGACCGGGAGGAGATCGTCCGCCTCCTCCGGGAGGAGGGGGTCCTGGTGCGGGTGCGCTCCAAGAAGTACCCCCCGCGGGAGGAGGAGGCGGCGGGCGACGGGAGGACGGGTGCGTCGGACTGAGCGAGGACGAGGCCCACCCTCCCGCGTCCCCCGGCGCTCCCCCGCCCACCGGTGGGGACCGGCGCGGACGGGGCCTGCCACACCGTCTCGGGCGGGACCGGCGGAGGATCGGGGCTCGCCCCGAGGGGCCCCGCGGGCAGGACCAGGGTCCGCCGGGACGGCTCCAGCGTCGGCTGGCTCGCGGGCCGCTCGGTGGGGTCCGGAGCGGCGGGGGCCGGGGAGGAGGCGAGGACGGCGGCCCCGTCCCCCAGGCTGGCCCCCTCCAGGCCTGGAAGGACGGCGGCGAGGGCCCGGCGCACCTCCTCAGCGCCGCCGGGCCTCTCCTCCGGGATCCGGCGGAGGAGGCGAGAGAGGATCGGGACCAGAGAGGGGGCCGAGCGACCCACCTCCTCCAGCTTCCCCGCGACGTCGGCCCGGCTCACGGCCAGGAGGATCGCGGTCACGCCCTCGGCCTCGAAGAGGGGCCGTCCGGTAAGCGCCTCCACGAGGCAGGCACCCAGCGAGAACAGGTCCGACCGTCGGTCGCAGGCCGCGCCGTCCACCTGCTCGGGGGCCGAGTAGCGGGGCGTGCCCCGGATCAGGCCGGTGGCGGTGGCGTCTCCCCCCGCGTCCATCGCCTTGGCGATCCCGAAGTCCAGGACCCGCACCGATCCGTCCCGGGTCAGCATCAGGTTGGCGGGCTTCAGGTCCCGGTGCACGAGCCCCAGGGGGCGGCCGTCGGGGGATCGGAGGGCGTGGGCGAACTCCAGCCCTGTTCCGTGGTGACCAGGTCCCCCTGCGCGGGGATCCGCGCCTCCAGGGCGGCCACTGTCGCCGCCAGCGCTTCGTGCTCCACCTCCAGGGCGGCCACGGTCGCCGCCAGAGTGTCGTACGCCGCGACGTGGGCGTCGAACTCCTCCCGGGTGACGGCGCCGCCGGTCCCCACATCATCCTTCAGCCGGTCCACCTCCGCGACCAGCAGATCGAAGTCCGCCTTCGATACGGTCTCCTCGCAGCCCGTCATGCCCCCCAGGGCCACGGTCGCCCCCAGGATCCGCACCGCCCAAGAACGCGCGTCCAACATGCTCCCTCCCGATCCGCCCTCCCGGGCGCCGGTCCATTGCTCCCGGTGCGTGGGCCACCCCGCGCCCCGGCGCCCGGATGCCCGCCCCGCACCCTGCCGAGCGGCCCCATCCGCGCAAGCGCAACGTGCCAAAAAAATAGTGTCAACCGGGAAGGAGGCCCGACGGCAACGGGGCGATCCGGCAGGCCGCGACGAACCGGATGGCGGCGGTCCCCCCAGCGGGGCGTGAGTCCCCGACGAGCCAGGGCCCGCGCCAGCGCCGGCATCGACCTGGCAGGCGAGCGCTCGGCGGCGCACGACGCTGGCCCCGAACCCTGGGAGTCGGCATCATGCCGATTGGGCCTGCCCCGAGGGCCATGTCGTGGCCTGGGGCGACGGAGGACCGGTGATTGAGCTCAAGATCGAGATCCCTGAGGGTGCCCTCGCTCCCCTCCGCCGAGACCCCGAGGGGTTCGGACGGGAGCTCCGGCTCGCCGCCGCCGTGAAGTGGTACGAGATGCGCCTGGTCTCCCAGGAGCGCGCCGCCGAGATCGCCGGCCTCAGCCGGGCCGCCTTCCTGGATGCCCTGGGACGCTTCGGCGCCTCGCCGTTCCAGTACGACGCGGACGAGATCGCGGAGGAGGCGGATCGCGACTGAGCGGAGGGTGGGCGCCAGCGCGCACCCTCCGGGCCCCGAGCCCTACCCGCCCGAGCCCCGGTCCCTCACCCCCTCTTCCGCCCCCCCTTGGCCGGCGCGGTCCGGGCCCGGGGCTTCCTGGGCCGGGCCGGCGGGCGCTCCTCCGCTGGGGTGCCCTCCCCTTCCGCCGCCTCCTCCTCCTGGGCTTCCGGCACCTGCTTGAGGCGGACGCTGGCGTGGACCTCCAGGGAGTAGTTGGTGACCAGGGCGTGGAACTCCTCCATCAGGTTCAGGCGCTCCAGGTAGCTCTTCACCTCGCGCACCACGAGGTTGAGCACCTCCTCGCGGCCCCGGGCGGTGAGGTTCACCACGCTGGAGGCCAGCTCCTTGGCGTCCAGGCGCACCCCAGGGGCCTTGCGGATGGTCTCCTGGGTGCCGCTCAGGGCGTCCGCCCCGGTCTTGAGGACCCGGCGGGCCAGGTCCCGGAGGCTCGGCTCCTCGCCGCGCCGGGGGCGGCCCTCGTCGCGGGGGACCTCGGGCTCGAAGTCCTCGGGCTCGTCGTCACGCCGGGTCGGCATCGCGTCTCCTCCTCCGTCGGGGCGCCGGGATGTTGGCACGGGGAGGGCGCCGCCTCAAGGCCGGCGCCGCCCACGCCGCCGCCCCAGCGCCCCGTCGGCCTCCTGGTCCTCGATCTCCCGCCAAAGCAGGACGTAGGGACACTCGTCCGGGAGGACCTCCCCCTGGCGGACCACCTCGGGGGTGACCTTCACGCACTCGCCGCACGCCTCGAAGCGCTCGCCGTACACGCGGCAGCTCCGGTCGTCCGCGAGGAAGCGGCACGGCGTCCCCGTGGCGACCACCCGCCCGTGCTCCCGTACCTTCTCGTAGCAGCACAGGCCGCACCCGTCGCAGATCGCCTCCCACTCCCCGTGGGTGAAGCGGCGACCCCCGAGCCAGTAGACCGGCGGCAGGGCGCCCGCAGGGTCACGGGAGCGGTGGCGGGATGAGCCCATCGGCACGCGGCGCAGGCGATGATGGTGTCAAGCCCTCCATTGCGTCGTGGAGGACCCCACGGCAGGCGATGTCCGCGAGGGGCCGGCCACCGCGGAAGCTGGGGAGAGGCGGCAGTTCGCGCGCCTCTTCCACCCGGTCGAGGGAGGCCCTGAGGGCGGCTTCCACGAGGTCGGAGAGGGTCCGTCCTTGGCGCGCCGCCTCGGCCTTGACCCGGCGCATGAGCCCGTCGTCGATGACCCGTGTCGTCTTCATGCGCAAGACCATGCACTCTGGATCGAAGTACGGCAACCACACTCTGGCGACCGGCACCTCCCTTCTCATCGCCTCGGCGGGCGGGATAAGATCCCCGGCGCCCCACCCCGCCCCGGAGCCCCCATGCGCCTCCTTCCCGCCGCGGTCCTGGCCGCCGCCCTCGCCGCCGCTCCCGGGCCCTCGGCGGCAGGCGACTGGGACGCCCTGGACGCCGAGACCCTGAAGGCCCTGACCGCCGGGGGTCCCCTCATCGCCGTCCGGCAGGACGCCGCCGGGGCCCTGGAGATGGCTACGGCGGCCACCGTCATCGACGCGCCGCCGGATCGGGTGGCGGCCACCATGCTCGCCTTCGCCGACTACCCCGCCTTCATGCCCCAGGTGGAGAAGGCCGAGGTCGTCTCCCGGGATCCCGCCTCGGTGGTGGTGGACTTCACCCTGAGGTTCGAGCTGGGGGCCCTGGCCAAGAGGGTGCGCTACCGCCTCCACTACGACCTGGCCCCGGGGGGCGAGGTCCGCTTCCGGATGGTGCGGGGGGACCTCGCCCGGAACGACGGGAGCTGGACCCTGCGGGCCATCGACGGGGGGCGGCGCACCATCCTCTTCTACAGCAACCGCTCCGAGATGGGCCGGGTGGGCCCGGTGGTGGACTCCCTGCTGGAGAAGCCCTCGATGCAGCTCGCCATCGCCACATCCGGGGTCGCCGTGCTGGTGGGCAGCGTGAAGAAGAGGGTGGAGGAGGCGGGGCACTGATCGGCCCTCCCCCGCGCCCCGCCCCGGGGCGAGTCGGGTAGGATCCCCCCGATGCCCCCCTCCCCGCGCTCCCCCCGGACCTACGATCCCCTCACCCGGGGGGCGATGCCCAGCGACCAGGTCACCTGGCTCCACCTGCTGCGCCACGGGCAGGTGGTCGGCGGGGACCGCCGCCTGTGCCGGGGTCACCTGGACGACCCCCTCTCCGAGGCGGGGCTCGCCGAGAGCCGGGCTCTGGCCGACTTCTGCGTCGCGCGCCTGCCCCGGCCCGACGGGGTGCTGACCTCGGACCTCGCCCGCACCCGGGCCCTGGCCCGGGACCTGGGGGACCGCCTGGGCCTGCCCGTCCGGGAGCACCCGGAGCTGCGGGAGCAGTGGATGGGGGCGTGGGAGGGCCGGGAGTGGCGGGAGCTGAACGCCGAGGACCCCGCCGGGGTGGCGGCCTTCTGGGACGACTACCTGCGGGCCCGACCCGGGGGGGGCGAGACCTTCGCCGAGATGGGGGACCGGGTGCTGGCCTTCTGGCGGGGGGCCCTCCCGGACCTCGCCGGCGGGCGCTTCCTCGTGGTGACCCACATCGGCGTGATCCGGGTCCTGTGCTGCTCCCTCCTGGGCCTGGACCTGGACCAGGCGCTCCGCTTGGCCCCGGGCTACGCCAGCCACACCCAGCTCGGGTGGGCGGAGGCGGGCGGGGTGATGACCACCCTCGGGGAGAGGGCCTGGACCGGGAGCGACCGGCAGTGATCCGGGGGGGCGAGGCCCGGGCCAGGCTGGCGGTGTCCGGCAGCGCCGGCGTGGGCAAGTCCACCCTCTGCCTGAGCCTCGCCCGGCGCCTGGACCTGCCCTACCTCCCCGAGGGCATGAGACGCCGGCTGGAGCGGGGCCTCGACCTCCACTCCATGGACCGCCCGGCCCTGCGGGACCTGGTCCGCGGACTCTGGGAGGAGAAGAGGGCCGAGGAGGAGGACGCGGTGGCCCGCCACGGCGGCTTCGTCGCCGACCGCTGCTCCGTGGACTACGCCGCCTTCTGGCTCTACTACGGCTTCACCGACGTCGAGGACGGGCCCGATGCCTTCCTCGCCGAGACGAGGGCCTGGTGCCTCGGGGGCTACGACGGCGTCGTCCTGCTGCCCTGGGGGGAGATCCCCCTGGTCGCCGACGGCATCCGGAGCCCGAACCGCTACCGGCAGCTCCACTTCCAGCGGCTCCTGGAGGGGATGCTCTGGCGCGACGCCCCCGCCGGGAGCTTGTGGGCGCTCCCCGCGGGGGTCCGGGACCCGGAGGAGAGGGTGGCCTGGGTGTTGAAGCGCCTGGCGTGTCGGTCCGATCCCCCGGACGACGACGCCGACTCGGACTGACCCGGAAGTCGAGCCCCCTCACCCTCGGGATCGGGCCCCGCCGGAGACCACCAGGAACGCTGCGTCCTCGTCGCGCTCGAACCCGGCGATGGCCGGCGCTGCGGATCGGAGCGCCTCGATCACCCGCTGTGTCGTGCAGTTCCCCAGGCACAGCCACACGACCCTGGGGGGATGGCCCAGCACGAAGCTACGCTGCCGGAAGTCGTCGTCCTTCGTCGCGATCGCGTAGCCCTCGGCTGCGGCGAATGTCCAGATCGTGGCATCCTCCGCCCGCTCCAACCCGAAGTCCCGCAGGTGCCGCGTGCCCGGGAACAGGTCCTGGACGGCATCCGCAACCCGCCACGACAGGTTCTGGTCCAGGAGGAGCTTCATCGGCGCCCCTTCCCCGACTACGCGGTCGCGGCCAGGAGCCTGCGCTCGCGATCGGCCGCGAACCCGAGGCAGGCCCGGATGTCCTCGACCGTCAACTCCGGGAAGTCCGCCAGGATCTCGGCCTCGGTCATCCCCGCGGCGAGGTAGTCCAGGACGTCGTAGACCGTGATGCGCATCCCGCGGATGCAGGGCCTTCCCCCGCGCTTGCCCGGCTCGATGGTGATCACCTCGCGGTCGTCCATGGGCGCAGTCTAGGTGGGCGGCGGGCGCCTCGCAACGGCCCGGCGAGCCCCCGGGTCAAGTCGGAAGCGGAGGGGCCCATGCCCGCGGCATGGCGGGCCAGGCGACGCTGGGGGGGCGCGCGCCCGGCGGGAGTCGGCGGCCTCACCCCTCCCGGAACCCCCCGGGGTCGATGTCGCAGCGCTTCATCACCCGCCAGAAGCTCTTGCGGTCCATGCCCGCGTCCCGGGCGGCGGCGGCGAGGTTCCCCCGATGGCGCCCCATCAGGCGGCGCACGTAGGACTCCTCGAACCGGCGCAGGACGTGCTCCCGCGCGTCCCGGTAGCCCAGGCTGGCGGGGTCGACGGGGGGAGCCTGGCCCACCTCCTCCCAGAGGTCGTTGGGCTCGATCTCGGTCCCCCGCGCCAGGATCGCCGCCCGCTGGATGCGGTTCTGGAGCTCCCGGACGTTCCCGGGCCAGTCGTACTCCAGCAGGGACCTCGCCGCTTCCGGGGAGAGGCGGAGCTCTCGCCCCACCTCCTTGGAGTAGCGGTCCAGGAACGCCTGGGCGAGGAGGGGGATGTCGCCCCGGCGCTGCCGCAGCGGCGGGACGTGGATGGGCAGGACGTTGAGCCGGTAGTAGAGGTCCTCGCGGAAGCGACCCTGGCGGCAGGCCTCCTGCAAGTCGGTGTTGGTGGCGGCGATCACCCTGACGTCCACGTGGTGGACCGCGGTGTCCCCCACCGCCCGCACCTCCCCCTCCTGGAGGAAGCGCAGCAGGCGGATCTGGAGCTGGGGGCTGGTCTCGCCGATCTCGTCCAGGAAGAGGGTGCCACCGTCGGTCACCCGGATGATCCCCGGCTGGTCCCGATGGGCCCCCGTGAAGGCCCCCTTGCGGTAACCGAACAGCTCGGACTCCAGCAGGGTCTCGGTGAAGGCGCCGCAGTTGACCGCGGTGAAGTGGCGGCTCCTGCGGCCGCTCATGCGGTGGAGCTCCCGGGCCACCAGCTCCTTGCCGGTGCCGCTCTCGCCGGTGATCAGGACCGGCGCGGCGCTGGCGGCCATCACCGGGAGCTGCCGGAGGATCCCCTCCATCGGCTCGCCCCGGAAGATCACCGGCCCCTCGATGGCCGCGAGCCGGTCCCGGGCCTCCAGGACCTCCCGGCGCAGCCCCGCGTGCTGGAGGGCGAGGCGCACCCGGTTCGCCAGGTCGGCGTTGACGAAGGGCTTGGGGATGAAGTCGTGGGCGCCGGCCTTGAGGAGGGAGACCGCCCGGTCGATGGTGGGATGGGCGGTCATGACGATGACCGGCAGCTCGGGAGCCTTCTCCTTCAGTGCCTGGAGGAGCGCCCCGCCGTCCATGCCCGGCATCATCAGGTCGGTGACCACGACGTCGGAGCGGTGCTCCTCGAAGCGGGTCAGGGCCTCCTCGCCCCCCGTGACCGTGTCCAGGCGCACGTCGGGCAGGTACTCGGCGAAGACGTCCGAGATGACGAGCAGGATCTCCGGCTCGTCATCGACGACGAGGACGTGGGGGGAAGTGGACTCGCTCAAGGGGCTGGCTCCGGCGGCAAATCTGTCGCGGCACCCCGGCCGCGGAAGACCCCACCCCCCCCGGGGGGCCCGTTTGACGACCGCGCCGCCATCCGGTAACACGTCACTCCCCAGGACCGCCCGGCCCCCCGCCCCGGTCCCATCCCCGTCCCCCGAGGAGATCGACGATGGCGCTTCCCTGGAAGCCGCTGGCCCTTGCCGCGCTCGCGGCGCTGATGTCCGCTTGCACCGCGCCGCCCGAGGACGACCCGGACGACGCGGACGGGGACGGGGTCTCCGCCTCCGAGGACTGCGACGACGGAGATCCCTCGGTGTCCCCCCTCGCGGCCGAGCAGTGCGACGGCAAGGACAACGACTGCGACGGCGACACGGACGAGGGCTTCGACTTCGATCAGGACGGCTTCCTCACCGCCGACGCCGCCTCGGGCTGCCTCGGGACCGCCGCCACCCTGGACTGCCGGGACGGGGATCCCGACGTGCATCCCGGCGCGACGGAGATCTGCAACGACATCGACGACGACTGCAACGACGTGGTGGACGACGTCCCCGACGGCGACGTGGACGGGTTCACGTCCTGCGAGGGGGACTGCGACGACGCCGACACCTCCACCCATCCCGACGCCTTCGAGACCTGCGACGGCGAGGACAACGACTGCGACGGGTTCATCGACGAGGACTACGACGCCGACGCCGACGGGGTCCCCTTCTGCTCCGGGGACTGCGACGACGAGGACGCCGACGTCTTCCCAGGCGCGATGGAGATCTGCAACGGCATCGACGACGACTGCGACGGCGTCATCGACCCGGGCTTCGACGAGGACGGGGACGGCTGGACGACCTGCGGCGGGGACTGCGACGACGGCGACGACGACCGCTACCCCGGCGCGGGCGAGGTGTGCAACGACATCGACGACGACTGCGACGGCGACGCCGACGACGGGTTCGACCTCGACTCGGACGGCTACCTCACTTGCGGCGATCCCCCCGACTGCGACGACCTCGATCCCGGGACGCGGCCCGGCGGCGTCGAGGTCTGCGACGGGAAGGACAACGACTGCGACGGCGAGACCGACGAGGGCTTCGCCGGGGACACCGACGGGGACGGGTACGGGTACTGCGACGGGGACTGCGACGACTCCGATCCCGCGATCCACCCCGGGGCGGTGGAGGTCTGCAACGGCGGCATCGACGACGACTGCGACTACACCACCAGCGAGGGAGAGGACGCCGACGGGGACGGCGTGGACAACTGCTCGGGGGACTGCGACCTCCTGGACTCCACCGTGTACCCCGGGGCACCCGAGCTGTGCGACGGACAGGACAACGACTGCGACGGGTCCGTGGCCCCCGGCGAGGAGGACGTCGACGGCGACGGGGTCCCGGTGTGCGCCGGGGACTGCGACGACGACGACGCCGGCATCCGCCCCGGGGCGGTGGAGGACACCGGCAACGGCATCGACGACGACTGCGACGACGCCGTCGACGAGGAGACCACCGTCAGCGGCTACGCGGTGGCGAGCAGCTTCCTGCTGACCAGCGAGATCGGGGTGCTCACCTTCGACACCGCGGGCACGGCCCTCGCCTCCCATCGCATGGCGGGCACCACCCCCGGGGCGCTGGAGGCGACGGGGGACGGCACCTTCATCCTGGTCAACGACGGAGACCTGGTGGAGGTGGACCCGGACGCCGGGACGGCGGTCCCCGTGGCGGTGGTGGGCCTGGGCATGGAGCAGCCCCTCCGCCTGGCGCGGCGCCCGGGGGGCGGCTACGCCCTCATCACCCAGACCCGCCTCTGGCTGGTGGACGAGGACTGGGAGGCCACGGTGCTGGCCGAGTTCGCGACCCTGACCCTCATGGACGTCGAGGTGGACGGTTCCGGGCGGATCGTCGTCGCCGACGCCCTGGGGGGCATCTACGACGTCAACCCCTGGAGCGGCGCGGTCTCCGAGCGCCCCATCACTCTGGCCCCCTGGGTGGCGCTGACGGGGATCGGGGTCGAGCCCGACGGGGACGTGGTGGGCGTCGGCCCCACGGCGGGGGTCTTCCCCGGCCTGTACCGCATCACCCCCGACGGCGCCGCCTGGTCCATCGTGCCCACCTTCGGCGACGCCCTGGCCATGGGGGAGCTGGAGGTGGACCCGGTCAGCGGGAACTACCTGCTGCTCTGCCCCTTCTGGTTGGGGGGCGGCGGGCTCTTCGGCGCGGCGCTCCTGGAGGTCACCCCCTCGGGCACCTACGCCGAGCTGGTCACCGGCGCCACCCTCGGCACCCCGGGGGGCCTGGCCGTCATTCCCTGATCGCGCCCGCCGCCTCGGCCCTCAGCTTCTCTAGCACGGGGAGGTCCGCGGGGGGGAAGACCTCGGGGCGGACCTCTCCGGGAAGCACCCACGCGATGTCCTGGACCTGGACCGCCACGGGTTCGGCCCCGTCATCCAGGGCGCACTCGTACACGCGGAAGTCGATGACGAAGTCCGGGTAGGCGTGGACCGAGCGGTCGTAGAGGGCGCCGACGCGTACCTCCACACCCAGCTCCTCGCGGATCTCCCGGGCCAGGGCGGAGCGGTCGTCCTCGCCGGGCTCCACCTTCCCGCCGGGGAACTCCCAGTGGTCGCCGAAGGATCCCCCCGGGGGGCGCTGGGTGACCAGGACGCGGTCCCCCCGGCGGACCAGGGCGCCGACGACGGGGACGAGTCGGGGGGCGGGATCGGGGGCCATCGGGTCCCGGGGGCGGCGCGGGCGGGCGGCCCGTGCACGGGCGGTGGAGCCGGGCTAGAATGGGCCGGTCGCGGCCCCCGCGCCAGCTCCCCGGTGCGCCTCCCGTGCCCGGCCGGGCAGGAGCGGGGTCCGGCGGCCCGCGGCGGGACCGCGGGGGCGGGCGTTGGACTCCCTGATCGGCCAGGTCCTCGAGCAGAAGTACGAGATCCTCGAGCGGATCGGCGAGGGGGGGATGGCCGTGGTCTATCGCGGCCGCCACCTGACCCTGGACCGCGAGGTCGCCATCAAGGTCCTCCACCCCCACCTCTCGGGGAGCGCCCGGAACCGGGAGCGCTTCTCGCGGGAGGCGCGGGCCATCGAGTCCCTCCAGCACGAGCGGATCCTGAGGATCTACGACTACTCCGGTCCCGAGAGCGACCGCTGCTTCATCGTGACCGAGTTCGTGCACGGCAGGACCCTGGGGCGGGCCCTGGAGGACCTGGGCCCCCTGCCGGGGGAGGTGGCGGCCCTCATGGTGCGGGACCTCGCCGGGGCCCTGAGCCTGGCCCACGGGCGGGGGATCGTCCACCGGGACATCAAGCCCGAGAACGTGATGATCGACGCCACGGGCCACGTGAAGCTGATGGACTTCGGGATCGCCCGCTTCATCGACGAGGCCCGGGTCACCGTCACCGGCGGGCTCGTGGGCTCCCCCGCCTACATGTCCCCCGAGCAGGTGAGGGAGGCGGAGGTCGACGGGCGGACGGACATCTACAGCCTCGGCACCCTGATGTACCAGATGGTGACGGGCGAGATGCCCTACTCCGGGTCCACCACCGCCGCGGTGCTCCACGCGATCCTGAAGGGGGAGCATCCTCCGCCCCAGGACCTGGCCCCGGACCTGGACCCCGGCCTCGCCCGGGTGATCGAGGGCTGCATGCGCACCTCGCGGGAGGACCGATACCCCGACGTCGCCGCCCTGATCGAGGCCATCGACGCCTGCCTACGTCCCCTGGGGATCGGCCCCGAGGGCGGGGGCGGACGCTTCTCGCCGGCGGCCTTCTTCGCCGACCCCGGGGCGTACCGGGAGAGGCTCCGCCAGCACCTGGTCCCCCTGCTGGTGCGGACCGGCAGGGAGCTGCTGGCGCGCCGCCGCACCGCCGAGGCCATGGCCACCCTCAACCGGGTGCTGGTGATCGACGAGGACAACCGCGAGGTGCCGGAGATCGTGGCCCGCCTGGGGAGGTCGCGGCGGCCTGCGTGGGCGGGCCCGGCGGCGACCGCCGTGGGGCTGACCTCCCTGGCGGCTGCCGCCGTGGCCCTCGCATGGATCGTGGGCCTGGGGACCAGCGGCGCCGGGGGCGCGACGGCGTCGGGGGAAGCCGCGAGGGTGGCCGCGGCGGGGGGCGCGGGCGCGGACGCGGGCGGCGCGGGGACGCCTCCCCCTCCGGAACGAAGGGAGCCGGCCCCGCTCCGGGAGGACCCGCGGGAGTCCCCCCCGACTCCCTCCCCGGAGGCGGAGGCCGGGCGGACCGCCGCCTCCCCACCCCCGGAGGCGGGACCCCGGGGGGCCCGGACCGCGAGCCTCTCCCCCCGCCTCGAGCAGGGGGCGACCCTGAGGTCCTACCGCCCCTCGGTCCCCCGACCCGCGGACCCGGCGGGGGAAGGCGCGGGTCCCGGGGAGCGCCACGCGGACGCGGACGCCGGAGGCTCCGGCCCCCGGATCGCCGCCCTGGAGTCCGCCCCGCCGCAGGAGCAGGAGCCGGAGCCGATCCCCGACGGGTGGGGGACCCTCCAGGTCCTGACCCCGGGGAACGACAACTGGACGGCCTACGTCGACGGGCGGGAGGTGGGCAAGTCGACGGACATGCGCCAGCGCCAGCGGTGGCGCTCGGGGCGCTACGTGCTGGAGATCCGGGGCGCCTACATCCAGGACTGGCGGAAGGAGGTCGTGGTGCTCCCCGGGCAGGCGGCGACGGTCCGGCCCACGCTGGACCTGATCCCCGCGCGGCTGGCCTTCGAGGTCGGGGAGGGCGTGGAGGTCCGGATCGACGGGGAGAGGGTGGGGATCGGGCCTGGGGAGATCTCCGGCCGGCAGTTCCCCGTGGAGCCGGGCCGGGCCCACCGGGTGGAGTGCATCGCCCCCGGCGGCCGCAGCATCCTGAACGTCACCCTCGACCGCTACGACCCGGGGCCGGGGGAGGAGAAGACGCTGTCGTGCCGCGGGTCCTGACGGGGCCCCGCACCGTCAGTACCGGTACTTCTGCTCCCCCTTCGGCACCCACCACTTCTCCAGGTCCAGGTAGGGCGAGTAGGAGTCCCAGGCCACCCCTCGGAAGCGCCGGTCGATGGCGACGAGGTCCGGCTTCCACACCAGGAAGGTCATGGGCTGGTCGGCGTAGACCAGCCGCTGGACCCGGTGGACCGCCTCCAGCACCTCCTCGGGGGTGCGGGCCGCCAGGCGGGCCTCCAGGGCCGCGTCCACCTCGGGGTTCCGGTAGCCGCCCCAGTTGTACTGGCCCCGGGACCCGGAGTGGAACTTGATGGACTCCTCCAGCCGTGGCTCGGCGCCGAAGCCCCAGATCATCGCCTCGAACCGCTTCTCGCGGATCCGGCCGATGAAGGCGTTCTCCTCGATGGCCTCGATCTCCACCGCCACCCCGGCGCCCTTCCACTGGGCCTGGAGGATGGTCGCCACCTTGCGCTCGGCGGCGGCGCTGGCCTGGAGGAGGAGGCGGAACGCGAGGGGCTTCCCCCCACGGTCCAGGACGCCGTCGTGGTCGGTGTCGGCCCACCCCGCCTCGGCGAGCAGCGCCTTCGCCCGGCCGGGGTCGTGGGGGAGGGGTTCCAGGTCCCCGGGGACGGCCCCCTGGAAGGCCGGGGACACCGTGCCCACCGCCCGCACCGCCAGGGTCTCGTCCCCGGCGGTGTAGACCGAGCGCACGATGGCGTCGACGTCGGCGGCGAGCCCCAGCGCCCGCCGCACCCGGGGGTCGGCGAAGAGGGGGTCCGCCAGGTTGTAGCCCACGTAAGCCAGGGAGTTGTGCCCGATCTTCACCACGTCCAGCCGGGGATCCCGGCGGATCCTCTGGAGGTCCCCGACCTCCAGGTCGGGCAACAGGTCGATGGCCCCGCTCTCCAGGTCGATCACCCGCGAGGTGTACTCCGGCACCACCCGGAACACGACCCGGGACAGGTGGGGCCGACTCCGCACCCCGGACTTCGGGTTGGGGACGAGGACGATCTCCCGGTCGGGATCGTAGCGCTCGACCCGGAACGCCCCGTTGGCCAGCGGCGCCCGGCCGAAGTCGTGGCCCCGGAGGGTCTTGCGGTCCGCGGACTCCAGGACGTGGCGGGGGAGCAGCGTCCGGTGGAGCACGCTGTCCTGGAGGAGGGGGTCCCGGAGCGTCCGGAAGGCGACCCGGGCGGTCCGATCATCCACCACCTCTACGGGGGCCTTGGGATCGGCGAACGCCTTGCAGTCCCCCAGCCAGTTGGAGGCCACGGCCTCGTCACAGGTCATCTCCCAGGTGAAGGCGAAGTCCCGCGCGGTGACGGGGGTGCCGTCCTCCCACACCGCTCCGGGCTTCATGCGGTAGGTGACCGTCAGCCCGTCCTCGGAGCGCTCGGGGGCCAGGGCGAGGTCGGGCCGGAACTCCAGCCGCCCCGCGTCGAAGCGCCTCTCCGTCGGTCCCAGGTCCACGAGGTGGGAGATCTGGCCCGAGACCTGGTAGGGCAGCACGATGGGGACCAGGTGGCCGGGGTCCAGGCCGATGTCCACCACCAGCATGTCCCCGTCCACGGGCCCCGCGTCCGCCTCCGGGGCCTTCCCCTCCCCCACCGCGGGTGCGCCTCCCCCGCCGCACGCCCCTCCGAGGGCGAGAAGCAGGACGAGGACCGGCGCCGGGGAGGGCCGCCTCAACGGGGGCGCAGCCTGCGGAAGAGGCCGAAGGCCAGGGCAGCGACGGGGAGGGCCGCCGCCTGGGCCTCGCCGCCCGCGTCCTCGGCGGGCTTCCACCCGCAGGCCTGGACGCACTGTCCGTCCAGGGCGTCGATCCGACCGTCGCAGTCGTTGTCGACGCCGTCGTCGCACACGGACTCCGCCTCCTCGCAGCCCGGCTCCCCCGCCGTGTCGTCGTCCCCGGGGGCGGTGTCGTCGTCGCTGGGATCGGGCTCGGTGTTCACGCCGTCCGCCCCGTCGCAGTTCTGGTCGACGTCGTCGCCGAAGGCGTCCTCCGCCCCCGGCGCCACGTCCGCCCGAGCGTCCTGGCAGTCCCCGCCGCACTCCGTCACGCCGTCTCCGTCGGCGTCCGCGTCCACGCAGGGGCGGAACTCGATGACGAGGCCCGCCAGCAGCGGGGGATCGGCGGTGCCGCCGTGGTACTGGAGGAAGGGGCCGCCGCCCCCCTTCTCGATGCCGATGGTGGCCAGGGCGCCGTTGTCCGGGGTGTCGCTGGCGGCGACGGTCTTGTAGACGAAGAGCACGCTGCCGTTCGAGCGGAGCCAGAGCTGGAACTGGTACAGTCCCGACCCGCCGCCGCTGTAGGGGACCCCGTCCCAGGAGACCACGAAGTCCGAGCCGCTCTGCCCCCAGGCGATGGCGGCGCTCCCCGTGGGGTCCCAGTCCTGCCACCACGGGTAGAGGGCGGGGGCCTGCACGCTCGTGGGCAGGGTCTCGGGGGTGGGCCGGCTGGTGGTGCTGCCGAACACGACGTAGCCGTTGGAGTCCACCTCGATGGAGTCGTAGGACACGCCGTAGAAGGTGAACGGAGCCGGCAGGGTGACCGCGACGTGGGAGTCGTCACCGAAGGTGGCCTGGGGCACCAGGGAGGTGCTGTCCACCCAGAGGGCCGCCGGGCCGCCGATCTCCAGGGAGTCCCGGAACACGTAGCCACCCCCGTCCGGGCCCCCGAAGTGGGAGGCCGCCCGGGCGTCGGCGCCGGAGGCGAGCAGGCCCGCGCCCGCGATGGCGAGGGTGGCGGCGGCGGGAAGGGAGAGAGGGCGCGTGCTCATTTCCGTGGGTCCCCGTGACCTGGGCGGCTGGACGGTGGATCTGGCACCCCCGAGCCGCCCGGTGTCAAGTCCGCCCGCCGGGGCCGCCACGCTCAACAGGAGGCCTGGCATGTGGTTCAATGGCGTGTCCGACGACACGGGCCGCGCTCGCCCCCAGGGGAGCCGCGGCCGAGGCCCCTCGGGGCCGGGAGCCCCGCCATGCCGCGAACCCTCGCCGGCCGCCTCGCCCACTCCGCCCTCGCCCTCGGTGCCCTGCTCGGTGCCCCGGCCTGCACCGAGAGCCCGGTGGCCTACAACCCCCAGCCCCCCGAAGCGGCCATCGTCGAGCCCACCGACGGCACGGGGATCCCCGAGTTCGCGGTCGGCGCCACCGTCACCTTCGTCGCCACCGTGCAGGACGACGTCACGCCGGTGGAGGACCTGGAGATCTCCTGGCAGTCCACGCACACCGCGGACGGGGCCCAGGTCACCGAGGACCTCGGCGGATCGCCCGCCGACACCAGCGGGCGCGCGACGCTGAACGCCACGGGCCTCGTGGAGGGGGTCCACACCATCCGCGTCGGCGTCGAGGACGGCGACGGGCTGACCGCCTACGACTACGTGGACGTGGCGATCGTCGAGCCCAACGCCCCGCCCACCGTCACCATCGCCTCGCCGGACGACGGCGAGGTCTTCGACCAGCACGACGAGATCGACTTCATCGGATCGGCCGACGACGACCGGGGGGCGGAGGCGCTCTCGGTCTCCTGGAACAGCGACATCGACGGCCAGCTCGACTCCGAGCCCCCGGGAGCGGACGGCCTCATGGCGTTCGCCTGGTCGGACCTGGCCCCTGGGGAGCACACCATCACCGTGACCGTCACCGACGGCGGGGGCCTCCAGGCGGTGGACCAGGTGGTCATCACCGTGATCCCGGAGAACCGCGCCCCCACTCCCCCGGCGGTGTTCATCGATCCCCCCGGCCCCGGGGACGGCGACGACCTGGCCTGCCAGGCCGCGGGCTCCGTCGACCCCGAGGGGGGAACGGTCGTCTACACCTACTCCTGGTTGAAGGAGGGCGCGAGCTACGCCTGGGGCGACCCCACCCTGCCTGCCTCCCACACCTCCCGGGGGGAGACCTGGACCTGCGTGGCGGTGGCCGCCGACGAACAGGGACTGGAGAGCGATCCCGGCCAGGCGTCGGTGACCATCGACAACTCCGCCCCCTCGTTCACGTCCGTGACCCTGACCCCGTCCACCGCCTACGAGACCAGCGTCCTGACCTGCACCCCCTACGGCTGGAGCGATCCCGACGGGTATCCCCAGGGGCAACGCTTCGAGTGGTGGGTCTCGGGTGCCCTGCTCGGGGCGGCCGGGTCGACCCTCGCGGGCGCGGACTTCGACCACTTCGACGAGGTCCAGTGCGTCGTCTACCCCACCGACGGGACGGTGGAGGGGGCGCCGGTGAGCAGCGGCGTGGTCACCATCGAGAACACCCCCCCGGGGGCGCCCGCCCTCGCGGTCGAGCCCTCGCCGCCCCATCCGGGCGACGACCTCGCGTGCGTGGTGGTGTCCCCGGGCGCCGACCCCGATCCCGACGGCCAGACCTACGAGTACGAGTGGTACAGGGACGGCGTCCTCCAGGCGTCCCTGACCTCCGACGCGGTCTCGGGCGCCCTGGTGGCCCTGGGCGCCGAGTGGAGCTGCCAGGCCCGGGCCCTGGACGGGTACGTCGCGGGCCCCTGGGGGGAGGCGTCCGAGCTGGTGGTACCCCGGGTGGGGGACCTGGTCGTCACCGAGGTCATGGTGGACCCCGCGACGGTCTCCGACAGCGCCGGGGAGTACGTCGAGGTCTACAACGCCGCGGACTACGCGATCTCCCTCTCGGGTTGGGTGCTGGGGGACGGGCTCTCCGAGAGCCACACCCTCGCCTCCGCCCCCACCCTGGCCCCGGGGGACGTCGTGGTCCTGGCCCGGAACGCCAGCGAGGCGTCCAACGGGGGCTTCGAGGGGGACTACCAGTACACCGGGCTGACCCTGGACAACGAGTCCGACGGGGTGGTCCTCTCGTTCGCCGGGGTGGTGGTGGACGAGGTGCGCTACCGGGACGACCTGGGTTTCACCGTCCCCGCCGGGGCGGCCCTCACTCTCGATCCGGGCTCCTACGACGCCGCCGCCAACGACGCCGGATCGGCGTGGTGCCGGGCGACGACCCCCATCGTGTCCGGAGGGGACTTCGGGACGCCCGGCCGCGCCAACGACGACTGCGCCTGCGCCGCCTCCGACGGCGACGGGGACGGCTTCGGGGACGCGCCGGAGTGCGCGGCGGCGTGGATCGACTGCGACGACGCGGTCGCCGCGGTCCACCCCGGCGCCGCCGAGACCTGCGGGGACGGGATTGACCAGGACTGCTCCGGCGCCGACCGGTCATGCACCTGCGCCGAGAGCGACCTGGACGGGGACGGCTACGGCACGGTCGCGGCCTGCGCGCAGCTCGACTGCGACGACTCGAACGCCACCGTCCACCCCGGCGGGACGGAGGTGTGCGACGGCCTGGACCAGGACTGCGACGGGGTCGCCGACGACGGCTTCGACGTCGACGGGGACGGGTGGACCACCTGCGGGGGCGACTGCAACGACGGGAACCCCGCCGCCCACCCCGGGCTGGTGGAGACCTGCAACGGCTTCGACGACGACTGCAACGGCACCTACGACCTGGAGGGCAGCTCGGGCTGCACCCCCTACTACGCCGACGGGGACGAGGACGGCTACGGGATCGGGAGCGCCCGCTGCCTCTGCGGCCCGTCCTCCCCCTACACGGCCCTGGCGGCGGGGGACTGCAACGACGCCAACGCCGCCGTGAGGCCCGGGGCGGTGGAGACCTGCGACCTCGCGGACCAGGACTGCGACGGGGTGGTGGACGACGTCGGGGACGGGGACGGAGACGGCTACACCACCTGCGCCGGGGACTGTGACGACACCCGGGCCGACGTGAGCCCGGGGGATCCCGAGACCTGCGGGGCCGCGGACGAGGACTGCGACGGCACGATCAACGAGGACAACGCCAGCGGCTGCACGAACTACTACTACGACCAGGACGGCGACGGGTACGGCACCAGCAGCTACCGGTGCATGTGCTCCACCAACGGGAACTACCGGGCGACCTCGACCGGGGACTGCTACGACAGCAACTCCAACGCCAAGCCCGGCCAGACGTCGTGGTTCACGTCGCACCGGGGGGACGGCAGCCACGACTACGACTGCAACGGCAGCCAGCAGCAGCGGTACACCAGCTACGCCTCGTGGGACTGCTACGACGTCTGGGGCGTCGACATCTACTGCGAGGACTTCAACTCCGAGGGGTGGAAGAGCAGCATCCCCGGCTGCGGCTCCAGCGGGAGCTGGGGCTTCGCCTGCGCCGCGTTCTACGACTTCTGCGACATCGACACCTACAGCCGCTCCCAGGAGTGCCGGTGACTATCCGAGGCCGTCGGGGGGCGGGTAGCCCAGGGCCAGGGCGTTGGCGCGGAGGAGGGACGGGAAGGTACCGGCGTCGGTCCACCAGCCGGCCAGGACCTCGTGCTCCAGCTCCCCCGCGGCGAGGTAGGCGTTGTTCACGTCGGTGATCTCCAGCTCGCCCCGGGCGGAGGGCCGCAGGCCGCGCACGAGGTCGAAGACCCGGGCGTCGTAGAAGTACGCTCCGGTGACGGCCAGGTCCGAGGGAGGGCGCTCCGGCTTCTCCAGGATCCGGGTCACCCTCCCCTCCCGCACCTCGGCGACGCCGAATCGCTCGGGATCCGGCACGGCCTTGAGGAGGATCCGCGCCCCCCTGCCCTGCTCCCGGAACCGGGCGCAGGGCCCCGCCAGCTCGTCCTCGAAGACGTTGTCCCCCAGCACCACCGCCAGCAGGGAACCGGCGGCGAAGACCTCGGCGAGGGAGAGGGCCTGGGCGATCCCGGCGGGCTCGTCCTGGACCCGGTAGGTCAGGGACAGCCCCAGGTCCCGCCCGCTCCCCAGCAGCTCGATCATGTCGCCCATGTGCTCCCGGCCGGTCACCAGCAGCACCTCGGTCACCCCGGCCCGCTGGAGCTTCCGCAGGGGGTGGAACACCATGGGCTCGTGGCCCACGGGGAGCAGGTGCTTGTTGGTGACCGCGGTGAGCGGCGCCAGCCGGGACCCGGTCCCGCCCGCCAGAAGGACGCCCTTCATCTCCCAGACCTCCGCCCCCCTCATCGGCACCCCGGGTACCAAGGTGAGCCCCGGGAGATCGGAGCCGGAAGGGGGCCCCGGGTCAAGCGGCCGACGCCCCGGGGCCCGGGAGGAGCGCGCCGGGGCTCACCCCCCGATCCGGACCATCGCCCCCTCGAAGCGGCCCTCCCCCTCCTCGTCGCAGGCGTGGCTCAGGGGCTTGTGGGCGATGCCGGCGCGGATCGCGGCTTCCAGGGCGTCGTCGTCGTGGGTGGCGCGCATGACGTCCCGGAGGCTCACCATGCGGGGTTCGTAGGCGAGGCAGGTCTTCAGGCTGCCGTCGGAGGTGACCCGCACCCGGTCGCACGCCGAGCAGAACTGGTGGGAGAGGGCGGCGATCCGCCCCACCCGGGCGCGGCGGCCCACGACGGCGAAGCGGGCGGCGGGACCGTCGGCGCCGTCCAGGGGCTCCAGGCGGTGCCTCTCTTCGATGCGGGCGCGCACGTCCCTCCAGGGGACCAGGCGCCAGCCCTCGACCCCGAAGGGGATCCACTCGATGAAGCGGACCTCGCAGTCGACGTCGGCGAAGCGGCTCACGAACTCTCCGGCCTCGTCGTCGTTCACCCCCTGGACCATCACCACGTTCAGCTTGAAGGGCGTCCAGCCCATGTCCACGAGGGTGTCGATGCCCCGGAGCACCGCCCCCAGCTCCCCCACCCGGCTCAGGGTGCGGAAACGGTCGGGCCTCAGGCTGTCGATGGACACGTTGAGCCGGGTCATGCCCGCGTCCCGCAGGGGGCGGGCGATCTCCGCGAGGTTCCACCCGTTGGTGGTCATCGTCAGGGTCCGCAGGCCCGGCACCGGCGACAGCCGCTCCACCAGCTTCACGAAGTCCCGCCGGACCGTGGGCTCCCCGCCCGTCAGCCGGATCTTGTCGACGCCCATCTCCGCCAGCACCCCCGCCAGCCGGACGATCTCGTCGTAGGTCAGCATCTCCGCCCTCGGCCGGACGTCGATGCCGGCCGCCGGCATGCAGTACACGCAGCGGAAGTTGCAGCGGTCGGTCACCGACACCCGCACGTAGCGGATGCGGCGGCCGAAGGGGTCGACGATGGGGCCTCTCGGGGGCGACGGGACCACGCGCGCACTCCAGGCTGGCGGCGGCCTTGCTTGACCGCGCCGCGATTCTAACCATGATGGGCCGCTCCGGCCGGGGTCTCGGCCGGTGGAAGCGCGGATCGCGCCTCGCCGCGCCGCGCCGCCCCCTTGGCCCTCAGGTCTCGACCCCATGGCGCTCGTCCGCGAAACCAGGGAGCTGTGGCGCCTTGCGGCCCCGGTGGTGCTGACCCAGCTCGCCAGCATGGCCATGGGCGTGGTCGACACCCTGTTCGCGGGGCGCCTCGGCACCGCCGCCCTCGCCGGGGTCGGAGTCGGACACGCCTACTCCTTCGCCCTCCTGGTCACCGGCATGGGGATCATGATGGCCCTGGACCCCCTGACCTCCCAGGCCGCGGGGGCCGGACGCCTCAGGGATGCGGGCATCGCCCTGCAGAGGGCCTGCGTCGCCGCCGTCCTCCTCGCCGTCCCCCTCCTGGCGGCGTTCTGGGTCGCCGGACCCATGCTGGCGTGGATGGGTCAGCCCCCCGAGATCGTCCCCACCGCCAGCGCGTTCGTCCGGGCCCAGTCCTGGTCGATCCTCCCCTTCCTGCTCTACTTCGCGTTCCGGAACCACCTCCAGGGCCGGGGGATCGTCCGCCCCGCGCTGGTCATCGCCCTGGCCGCCAACGGGGTGAACGCCGCGGCCGACTGGGTCTGCGTCTACGGGGGCATCGGGATCCCTCCCCTGGGCGCGGCGGGGCTGGGCCACGCCACGTCGGCCTCCCGGACCTTCCTCGCCCTGGGGATGGCCTGGGTGGTCTTCACCCAGAAGGACCGCGCCGCCCTGGGGCTCCTCCCCTCCCGGGAGGCCCTCGACCTGCGCGCCATCGGCAGGTTCTTCGCCATCGGCGTCCCCGTGGGGCTCCAGTTGGGCTTCGAGGTGTGGGTCTTCATCGGCGCCACCCTGATCGCGGGTCGGCTCGGCCCCGCCGCCGCGGGGGGGCACCAGATCGCCCTGAACCTCGCCAGCCTGGCCTTCATGGTGCCGCTGGGGATCGCCATCGCCACCTCGGTCCGCGTCGGCCAGGCCGTCGGACGGGGCGACGAAGGGGGCGCGATCCGGGCGTGCTGGACGGGCTACGTCGCGGGGCTCGCGGTCATGGGGCTGTCCGCGTCTCTCTTCGCCCTCGCCCCCGGGGCGCTGGTGTCGCTCTATGGGACCGAGGCCGACAGCGCCGCCGTCGCCACGTCGCTGCTGCCCATCGCCGCCGCCTTCCAGCTCTTCGACGGGGCCCAGGTCGTCGGGGGGGCCGTGCTGCGGGGCATGGCCGACACCCGGGCGGCCATGTGGGCGAACCTCGCCGGGCACTGGCTGATCGGCCTGCCCGTGGGCTGGTGGCTCGCCTTCCACGCCGGGGCGGGGGTCCACGGCCTGTGGTGGGGCCTCAGCGCCGGGCTGGCGGCGGTCGCGGTGCTCCTGGCCCTGAGGGTACGATGGCGCATGCGCCCCGGCCGCATCGCCGCCCTGGCCCTCACGGAGCCGGGGAGCCCGGCCGTGACCTCGGCCTGACCCCACGCCCCGAGCCCGCCCCCGGTTGAGACGACGTCCCCCGAAGAGCCCGCCCCCGAAGGAGCGCCCCGCCGGGCCGGCGCGGCCCCCCTCGCCCCGGGACGCCGCCGCCCCGTCTCCACCCCGGGCCGCGCCCTGGGTGGCCCTGGCCCTCGCCACCGCCTTCCTGCGCTCGTGGGGGATCGGGGCCCCGTTCCGCCTGGACGACCTGCCCGGGGTGGTGGACCACGCGGCGCTCCGGGCCTTCGACCTGCCCGGACTGCTGGCCAGCTTCGGGGTCTCGCGCCTCGCCACCGGGCTCAGCCTGGCCCTCCAGGTGCGACTCTCCGGCGTCGCGACCCCCGTCCCCTTCCAGGTCGCCAACCTCGCCATTCTGGCCGCGGCCGCGTTCGGGATCGGCGGGCTGCTCGCCCGCCTGCTGGTCCCCCGTCCCGAGGCGCGCCCGGCGGCCGCCGTGGGGGCGGCGGTGGTCCTGGCCCACCCCCTGGCGGTGGAGCCGGTGCTCTACGTGTTCCAGCGCAGCGTCCTGCTGGCGACGGCGGGGGCCTTCCTGGCGGTGTGGGCCGGCTGGGAGGCGCTGGAGCCGGGGCGTCCCCCGCGGCGGCGCGCGGCCCTGGCCCTCGGCGCCCTCTCCGCCCTGGCGGTCGCCGCGACGGCGAAGGAGGTCGGCCTCCCCATGGTGGCGGGGCTGGTGGGGGGGGTCGCGCTCACCCGTCCCGGGGCTCCGGCGGTTGGGGACGCCCTCCCCGGCGACGGGGGAGCGCGGCGGTGGCGGGTGGGGATCGGCGCCGCCGTGGCGGTGGCCCTCGGGATCGGGGCCCTCGCGTGGCTGGTCCTGGGCTACGGGCACACCGGCGAGGCCCTGGCGCGGCGGCTCCCCGGAGGGGTCCCGTGGTTGTTCTGGAGGGTCCAGACCGTCAGCTTCTGGCGCTACGTGGTGCTGATCGCGGCGCCGCCCCTCGCGCCCTACGCGGTGAGCCACGCCGCCGAGGACCCCTACGAGGGGTGGCCCCCCCCCGCCATCGCCGCCGCCCTCCTCCTGGTCGCCTCCGTGGCGCTGAGGCGCCGCGCCCCCGCCCTCGCCTTCGGTGGTCTCTGGACCATCGCGTCGCTGCTCCCGGCGCTGCTGGTGCCCGGCGCCGCGGTGGTGGACTACAAGGCGTTCCCCGCCACCGCGTCGGTGGCGGCCCTGGGGATCTCCGCGTGGTCCCGCCTGGGCTCCCGGCGCCCGGGGGCGAGGGAGCTGGCGGTCCTCGCCGCCTGGGCCCTGCTGGTGGTGCCCTCCCTCCGCTACCAGCAGACCTTCCGCACCGACCGGGAGATGTGGGCGCGGGCGCTGCGGGTGGAGCCCCGGAACCCCGCCGCCCTGGTGGGCATGGGCGAGGTGCTGCTCGCGGCGGGGCAGGCACCGGAGGCCGAGGCCACCTTCGCCGCGGCCCTGGAGCTGTGCCGGAAGAGGGCCGGCCTGCCGGTGCTGGAGCCCGCGCCCGTGGAGCACTTCGCGTTGCTGCACCTGGGCAACGCCGCCGCGGCCCGGGGGGACGGCCCCGCCGCAATCTCGGCGTGGCGGGCCGCCCTGAAGGTGGCGCCGGACTTCGGCGCCGGTCACTTCAACCTGGGCCTGGGACTTCTGGTGGAGGGGGAGCCCGCGGAGGCGTTCCACGAGATCACCCTCGGCTTCGCCGCCGACCGCACCGATCTCTCCCGCGTGCGGCACTTCTTCTCGTTGCTGGACGAGGAGCCCCAGGTCGCCCGCGCCTTCGTCCGCTGGCTCGACGAGCACCCCGCCGGCGTCGAATGGCAGGGGCTGTACTCCGAGACGCCGGGCCTGCGGGAGCCCATGGCCGAGGTGCGCCGACGGTGGTCCGCGGCGGACCCTCCCCCTTGAGGTCGGGCGCGGCTCAGCGGATGCGGCGCCGCGCGCCGATCCTCGGCGGGGGCTCGCCACCGGGCTCGGGGGCGGGCTCCGGGGTCGGGGCCGGACGGGGCCTCTCCCAACGGTTCCCCCTCTCCTCCACCACCGGTCCGGGCCGTCCCGCCCCGGCGCCCCGGCGCTCCACGACCGGGGCCGCGTCGGGCGCAGGGATCGGGACGGGGCGGGAGGCGGCGGGGCGGCGCTCCACCACCGTGGCCCCGGGGGGCGGCGGCGGGGCGGCCTCGACCGGGGGCGGAGCGGCGACCTCGACCCGGGTCGCCACCCCCGGCACGAAGGTGGCGACGACCTCGACGTGGGGGGTCTGGGGCAGGAGGTCCGCCGGGATCGCGGAAGCGGCGCGGTAGCCCAGCTCGGCGAGGATCCGGGCGTCCCGGGCCAGGGTCGCGGGGTTGCACGACATGTAGACGATCCGCGGGATCCCCGCCGCCGCCAGGGTCCGCAGCGCCGACTCCGGGCAGCCCGAGCGGGGAGGGTTCACCAGGACGGCGTCGAACCCTCCCTCGGCCAGCAGCCCGGGCAGCTCGTCCTCGACGCGCCCGGTCACGAAGCGGGCCGCGAGCCCCGCGGCGGCGGCGTTCCGCTCCGCGGCCCCGGTCGCAAGCGCCGAGGACTCCACCCCCACCAGCCGGGCCCCCGCCTGCCGGGCGGCGGCGATCCCCGCGACGCCGACCCCGCAGAACAGCTCCAGCAGCTTTCCCCCCGAGGGGACCGCGGCGCGGCGGACCACTTCGGCGTAGAGGCCCTCGGCCACCAGGGGGTTCACCTGGAAGAAGGCCGTGGGGGGCACCTCCACCAGCAGCCCCAGCAGCTTCTCGCGGATCGGCCCCTGCCCTGCCACCAGGACCGGCGCCGCGGCACCGGTGACGGAGTTCCCGGGCACGTCGTGGCGCTGGAGCCAGGCGGCGACGATGGGGCCCCCCACGAGGCCCCGGGCCGCCGCCTCGACCCCCGGGGTCGGCTCACCGCGGTGGACCAGGGTGGCCTGGACCTCGCCCCGGCGGTTGCCGCGCAACACCAGGGAACGCAGCCCGTCGCCGTCCTCCGGTCCGGCGAGCGGGAGGGCCCCCGCGGAGAACGCCTGGGCCAGGAGGCCACGGCACCGGGCCGCCGCCCTCTCCACCGCCGGGTGGAGCACCGGGCATCCGGCGGTCTCCACCAGCCGATCTCCCCGGTGGGGCCTGGCCCCCAGCACGAGCCGCTTCCCGATCCCCTGGGGCAGCAGGACCTCCTTGGCGCGGTAGCCCAGGCCGCTTGGGGAGGGGATCGCCGGCTGGACCTCCTCCAGCGCCAGCCCCTCGGCGGCGAAGGCACGGACCACGCCCTCGCTCTTGTGGGCGAGGGCCGCCGGCTCCCGGACGTGCTGGAGCCCGCACCCGGAGCAGCGGTCGTGCAGGGGACACGGGGCCTTCCGCCTCTCCTTCGCGGGGGCGGGGATCGTCTGGATCGTCCCCGCCGCTACCCGGGCCCCGGCGCTCACCCACCCGATCCGGACCCGGACCCTCTCCCCCGGGATCCCGTCCCGGACGCGGACCTCCCAACCCCGGGCGGTGGCCAGCGCCTCCCCCCGGTCTCCCCACCGGTCGGGCACCATCTCCAGAACGTCGCCCTTGCGAATCGTCGCCGACACTCGACCTCCGGCCATGGCTGACCGCGGTTCATACGTCCCGCCGGCCGCGCCGGCAAGCCAGGACCCGGCCCAGGCGGACCCCCACGCCCATGCCCGCGCCCGTGCCCGCCAGGAGCGGCGATGATATGCCACTCCGGGCCGGACCGGGTCACGCTCCGGTGGGAGCGGGCTTCCCCAGCCCCAGGGACTCCGGAGGGATGATGTTCCCCCGACCAAGGAACCCTTTGGGATCAAGGGCGAGCTTGATCCGGGCCATGCGGCGGATCCCCTCCTCCCCCACCATCTCCCGCAGCAGGGAGCGCTTGGACTTGCCGATCCCGTGCTCCCCCGCCACCGATCCCCCGGCGGCCACGGCCCGGCGCGCCAGCTCGCGGCAGGCCATCGCCGCGGCCTCGGCCTCGGCGTCGTCCCGGGGGAGGAGGTTCGCGTGGAGGTGGCAGTCCCCCACGTGTCCGAAGAGCAGCCAGGGGACCGAGCGGGGTACCGCGGCGTGGCGGAGCCTCAGTGCGGCGAGGTCGGCCTCCGGGAGGGAGCCCGGCAGGTCGTCCAGCACCTCGTGGTAGGTGCGCATCATCGGACGCAAGAGGGGGCGCGGCCACGCCAGGTCGGTGCCCAGCTTCCGCCGGCCCAGGCGCGCCCCCTCCTCGTTCACCGCCGCCGGGACCGCGTGCCGGAAGGCCCGGAACGCCTCTCGCCCCCGATCGTCGTCCGCCACCTGGACCCCGTCGTCGCCCCCGCAGACCCCGCTCGCCGCCAGGAGCCCCCACCACGCCCCGGCGACGTCCCCGGCGGCGGCGGCGTCGCACTCCTGCTCGAAGTAGACCGCCGCGGCCGCATCCCCCGGGATCCGGAACCGCTCGAAGCGCCCCCGCGCCCGCTCCAGGGAGCCGCGGTCGAACCACTCCAGGCAACGCACCGCAACCCCACCACCGCCCCTCCGGGCCGCCTCCACGAAGGCCAGGCCCGCGTCCTCGGTGGGGAAGAAGGCCAGGGCGGCGAGGGTGAGCTCCGGGACGGGCAGGAGCCTCACCTCGACCTCGGTGAGGACCCCCAGGGTCCCCTCGGAGCCGACGAAGAGGTCCACGAGGTCCGGCGCCTCCCCGCGCCCCACGCCGTAGCCGAGGCTGCTCTTCACCCCCTCCGGCACCGGGCCCGGCGCCGGCACGCGCAGCTCCCCTCCCCCCGGCCGGAGGAGCACGAACTCCCCCCCGGGCTCCGCCGTGCACTGGCCCCGCCGGACGTCCGCGACCTCGCCGGTGGGGAGGACGACCCGCACCCGGGCCACCCACTCCCTCGTCGGGCCGTACCGGAACGACCGGGCCCCGGAAGCGTTGCAGGCCACCGTGGCCCCCAGGGACGCCTCGTGGCGGCTGGTGGGATCGGGGGGATAGAAGAGCCCCTCCTCCTCCACCCTGCCCTGGAACTCCCCCAGCAGGACCCGGGCCGGAGCGGTCGCCGCCCGCACCCCCCGGTCCACCCGGACGGCGCCGATCCCGTGCCCGAGGGCCGACAGGTCCATCACCCAGCCCCCCTCGGGCACGGACGCCCCCGTCAAGCTGGTGCGCTGGGCAGCGGGCGTGACCGGCACGCCCCGGCGCCCCGCCTCCACCAGCAACCTCGCCAGCTCCCCTTCGGTCCGCGGGCGGACCAGGCCCTCGGCCCAGCCGGGGTACCGGGCGGCGTCGGAGAGGAAGCCCGCGAGGACGTCGGGATCGGTCTCGGCTCGGAAGAGCTCGGCGTCGGACCGGTCCTCTTCGGAGGCTTCGGGAGGCGCCAGGAGGAGGGGAGCGTGTCGGGCCATGGGGCGTCGTGGGTCCGTGGGCGAGGGTGGGCGCGGGAAGCGCCGCGGCGGGCGACGGCGCGGGTCCCATCATGGACCATGGGGCTCCCCGGGGCGTCGGGCGACCTCCCGAGCCTTGCCATCCGCGATCCCCGCATAGTAAACCTCGTCGTCCCGGGCCGGGCCGGGCGAGCGGGGAAGCGTGCGCCGCACCATCCTCCTGGTCGATGACGATCCCAAGGTGCTGCGCCTCCTGGAGGCGACCCTGCGCCTCAAGGGGTTCGACGTCGCCGTCGCCGAGGACGGCTCCCAGGCCCTCGCCTGGCTGGCCGAGCACGACCCCGACCTGGTGGTCGCCGGCACCCTCGAGGGCTCGGGCGCGGTGGACGGGTGGGCCCTTTTCGAGGCGGTGAGGGATCGGGAGCGGGGGGAGCGCGTGCCCTTCGTGTTCCTGTCCGCGGCGGCGGCGCCCGGGGACGTGGTGAGGGCGCTACGCCTGGGCGCGGACGAGTTCCTGCGCAAGCCCTTCGCCCTGGAGGAGCTGCTGGTCCGCATCGAGCGATTGCTCGCCACCCAGGACGACGGCGCGTGGCCGGCAGCGGAGCTCCAAGGCTCCTGCTCCCAGCTCCCCCTGCCGGACCTGGTCAACATGATGGGGCTCCAGCAGAGGACCGGCTGGCTCCGGGTCCGCTTCCCCGGGGAGGGGACCGACGCGTTCCTGCACTTCCGAGACGGAGTCCTGTACCACGCGGAGTTCGGTCTCCTCGCCGGCAGGCCCGCCGTGTTCCAGGCGCTCGCGCGGGACGAGGGGAGCTTCGCCTTCGTCACCGGCGATCAGCGTGCGCTCCGGACCGTGGACGGCCCGACCCTGGGGGTGCTCATGGACGGCTTCCGCCTCCTGGACGAGGGCCGCCTCCCCCGGATCGACCCCCTCGACGGGCCCGCGACCGCTGCGTTCCAGCGGGCCGTCGGCCGCCCCGAGGTGCCACGGTCTCCCAGCGCGCCCGGCCCCCCCCGACGGGAGCCCCCGGCGATCCGCCCACCCCCCGCGGAACCCCTGTCGCCCTCCTCCGTGGAGGTCGTGGCGGTGTCTGACGCTCCCTCACTGGACCAGGCCGAGCTGGATGCCACGGCCTCCATGGAGGCCGCCACCCCCTTCCCGGTCGTCCCTCCGGCCCCCGACGGGTGGGGGGACTCGGTGGTCCGCCGGCCGCCGACGCGCCCGCCCCGCCCCCAGCGGAGCCCTTTCCTTCCTCCGCCGCCGCCCCCCTCGCTGCCCCCCGACGCGGCCCCAGGGGCGCCCGGCGCTCCGCCCCCGGAGTCGGTCGTGGCACCGGAGCCCCCCTGGGCCCGCCCCGCGGCGGATCCCCCGGAGCCCGTCACCGCGATCGTGCTGGTGGAGGACGGGCCAGGCCCGGTGGAGACGGTCTACCGGGCGGTGGAGGAGCTGATCGCCCGGCGGGTGGGGCCCGCGGGTGCCCAGATCTCGACCCTGTCGGGCAGGGTCCTGGCCTCGACCCTGGAGGACCGCGGGCAGAGGGACCGCATCGCCGCCTTCACCGCCCAGGCCCACGCCCTCCGCCTCCGCGAGGGGGGCGGTGCCTGGACCGAGGCGTCGGTGGGGAAGCTGCACCTCGCGGTGGCCGAGCTGCCCGGCCGCCGCCTGCTGGCCCTGGTCTACGACCAGAAGCCGGACCTCGGGGCCCTCGGGGGGATCCTGCCGGGGATCCTGGAACGGGGGCGGTAGCCCGAAGGGGTTCCGGAGCGTCGGCCCGAGCGGGCCCGCTAGCCGGCCCCGTCCTCCCCGGGCCGGCTCGCCGCCAGCTCGGGGTACTGCTTCAGCTTGTACATCAGGTTGCGGTGGCTGATCCCCAGCGCCCGGGCGGCGCGGGTGCGGTTGCCCCCGGTGGCGTGTAGGGCCCTCTCGATGTACTGGCGCTCCACCGACTCCACCGCGCGGTGCAGGGCTCCCTTCATGTCCAGGTCCCCGCCGGACGGGACGGAGGCGGATCGCGGGGGCGCCGCCTGGCGCGCCTCGTCCAGCACCGCGGGTGTCGAGGCCATGATGTCGGCGATCTCGATCTGCTCCTGCTCGGTCAGCAGGACCGCCCTCTCCACGGCGTTCGCCAGCTCCCGGACGTTGCCGGACCAGCGCCGGGACTGGAAGTCCCGCAGGACGGCGAGGGAGAGGCGCCGGGCGGGCCTCTCGTAGAGACGGGAGTACTGGGTCATGAAGTGCTGCGCCAGCAACGCGATGTCCTCGACCCGGTCCCGCAGCGGCGGCATGTGGACCTGCACCACCGCCAGCCGGTAGTAGAGGTCCTCGCGGAATCGGCCGTCGGCGACCTCCCGGAGCAGGTCCTTGTTGGTGGCCGCGACGATGCGGGTGTCCACCTGGACGTGGCGCGTCGCGCCGACCCGCCTCACCATCCCGTCCTGGAGCACCCGGAGCAGCTTGGCCTGCATCGCCAGGGGCAGGTCGCCGATCTCGTCGAGGAAGAGGGTCCCGCCGTCGGCTTCCTCGAACAACCCCTTCCGGGCCTGAACCGCGCCGCTGAACGCGCCCTTCTCGTGCCCGAACATCTCGCTCTCCATGAGCTGCTCGGGGATGGCGGTGCAGTTGACGGCGACGTAGAGGCGGTCCCGGCGGGGGCTGTTGTAGTGGATCGCCCGGGCCAGGACGTCCTTGCCCGTGCCGCTCTCGCCGGTGATGAGCACCGTGGACCGCGTGTCGACGACGCGCTTGACCCGGTCGATGACCGCGGTGAACGGGCGGCTGATCCCGATGAGGGTGCTGAAGTCGTAGCGGTCGCGGATGTCGGCCCGCAACCGCCGATTCTCCTGGGTCAGGCTTCGGAACTGGAGCGCCTTCTCGACCACCACCCGCAGCTCGTCCGCCTCGAACGGCTTGGTCACGTAGTCGAAGGCGCCCTCCTTCACGGCCTGGACGGCCCCCTCCACGCTGGGCTGGCCGGTCAGCATGATCACCGGCATGTCCGGCTGGCGGGTCCTGGCGATCTTCAGGATCTCCAGTCCGTCCGGGGGAGGCAGGCAGATGTCGCAGAGCAGCAGGTCCGGCGGCTGGGAGGCCAGCAGGTCCAGCGCCCCCTGCCCGTGGTCGAACTCCACGGTCTCGTAGCCCACGTTGCCCAGGACCCGTGAGAGGGTACGCAGGATGGTGGGCTCGTCATCGACGATGGCGATCCGCACCGGATCGGCGCCCGCCCGCACCGCCTCCCTCGCCGCCGTCGGTTGCGTCATGACAACCGGGGGCCGTCGCCCCCCTCCGCGTCCAGCATCACGGAACCTGACCGGGGGTCAACCTACCACAGCGGCAAGCCCGGCGGGAGCCGTCAATCGCACGCCTCGATGCCCTTCATCACCGCCGCGCCCAGCCGGATCGCCTCGGGGCCGCGGTTCGCCGCCGCCCCGAAGGCGGCGACGTCGGCGACGGTGGTGTGGTGACGCGCCAGCACCGCGTCCACCTTCGCGGGATCTCCTCCGGGGACCGCCCCCGCCACCGGCCGGGAGGCGCACGCCAGGGCCGCCGTGGCGGCGACGTAGCGCGCCTCGTCCAGGGGAGAGACCTGCCAGGCCGGGGCGCCCGCCTCGCCCTCCCCCGGTCCGGTCTCCGCCACCGCCCGGCCCGCCGACGAACAGCCTACGGCGATCCCGGCCAGCACCACCGCCGCCGCCCACGGTCCCCCTCGGCCCCGTCCCCTCCGGGCCACCCCGCGCTGCGACCGTTCCATGGACCGACCATACCACCTCCGGGCCGCGGATTGCGCCCCGGGCGGGGGCCGGGGCATCCTGCGCCCATGCCCCCCGTCCCCACGAAGGTCGCTGCGCTGGTCATGGCCCTGGCCGTCCTGGGGGGAGCGCGGGAGGCCTCCGCCGGGGCGGTCGACCGGCCGATCTGGGTCGTCTTCCGGGACAAGGGGGGCGAGGCGGGCACCTCCGCCTCCCGGGCGGAGGCCCGGGCCCGCCTCTCCCCCCGCTCCCTCGCCCGCCGGACACGGATGGATCCCGAGTCCCCCGTGGGCTTCGCCGACGAGGCCATCCCCGCGGCCTACCTCGACTCGGTGCGGGGGACCGGGGCGCGGATCCGCCACGTCTCCCGCTGGCTGGGGGCGGTCAGCGTGGACGCCAGCCCCGAGCAGGAGGCCCGGATCCGAGCCCTGCCCGCCGTGGCGGCGGTCCAGGCCGTGGCCCGCCGCCTCCCGAGCCCGGAGGAGCCCCCGTGGGACGTGGCCCTCCCCCCGGCCCGGCGCCAGGGGGCGGGTGGCTGGCCTCCGGACATCGAGGAGTACGGGGAGGCGTGGGAACAGCTCGCCCTCGTCGGCGTCCCGGACCTCCACGCCTGCGGCCTCGATGGCGCGGGGGTGGTGGTGGGCATCCAGGACACCGGCTTCGACCGCTCCCACCCCGCCCTGGCCGGCGCCCAGGTGCTGGCCGAACGGGACTTCCTGACCGGCGACGACGTCACCGCCGACGAGGGCGCCGACGAGGTCGCTCGGGGGCAGGACACCCACGGCACCCAGGTCATGTCCCTGGTGGCCGCCGACGCCCCGGGGCGGATGCTGGGGGTCGCCCCCCGGGCCACGTTCCTGCTCTCCAAGACCGAGGACGTGTCCCGGGAGGTCCCCATCGAGGAGGACCACTGGGTCGCGGGGCTGGAGTGGCAGGAGGCCATGGGCGCCGACCTCGTGACGTCCTCCCTGGGGTACCTCGACTGGTACTCCCCGGCGGACCTGGACGGCGAGACGGCGGTGACCACCGTCGCCGCGGAGATCGCGGCCTCCCGCGGGCTGATCGTGCTGAACGCGGCGGGGAACCTGGGCCCCGGCGAGGGGACCCTCATCGCCCCCGCCGACGCCGAGGCGGCGCTCACCGTGGGCGCCGTGGACCTCTCGGGGAGCACCGCCGGCTTCAGCTCCCGCGGTCCCACCGCCGACGGCCGGGTCAAGCCCGACGTCGCCGCTCCGGGCCAGGACGTGCTGGTCGCCCGTCCCGGCACCGCCGACGAGTACCAGCGGGGGAGCGGGACCTCCTTCGCCACCCCCCTGACCGCCGGGGTGGTGGCCCTGCTCCTCCAGGCGTGGCCGGAGTGGGGGCCGGAGGAGGTGGCGGCGGCCCTGACGTCCACCGCCTCCCGGGCGGGGACCCCGGACAACGAGCAGGGCCACGGCCTGGTGGACGGCCTCTCCGCCGCCGGCCTGTACTGCTCGTGCCACGACCTCGACGACGACGGCCACTTCGACGCCGGGTGCGGGGGCGACGACTGCGACGACTCCCACCCCGGGATCCACCCCGGGGCCGTGGAGGCGTGCGACGGCCGGGACGGCGACTGCGACGGGGAACTGGACCCCGAGGAGGGGGACGGCGACGGCGACGGCTGGGACGCCTGCGCCGACGGCGACTGCGACGACGCCGATCCCGCCGTCCACCCCGGGGCGGCCGAGGTCCCCTACGACGGCCTGGACCAGGACTGCGACGGCGGCGACCTCGTGGACGCCGACGGCGACGGCCACGCCGGGGAGGAGGCCGGGGGGAGGGACTGCGACGACGCCGACCCCGCCCGATCCCCCGCCGCCTCCGAGGAGTGCGGCAACGGCGTGGACGACGACTGCGACGGCGCTACCGACGCCGTGGACGCCGTCGACTGCCCCACTGCGCCCGGCGAGGCGCCCTCGGGCCCCGACGGATGTGGGGGCTGCGGAGGAGGAGGAGCCGCGACCGGCCTGCTGCTGCTCGTCTGCGGGAGGCGTCGCGGCGGGCCCGCCGCGGGGGAGTAGCCTGCGCGTGTGCGCGGCGTACGCCCGGCGATGGCGCTCAGGGCGTCGCGAGGACCAGGACGGACCGCAGCAGGTCAGGAATGCGAAACCCGAGTCGAAGTCGGACACGGAACAGGTTGGCGCGGCCGTTGCCCTCGCCACTGCCGTGACGACCGGCGGTCGCACGGTTCGGCGGCGAGGCGCCCGGATCGCAAGGAACACCGCGATTTCGCGAGGGAAGGGATGCCGAGCGTAGCTCGACCGAGCGAAAGCGCGGGTGACGCCGCGAGGCGGGATGCATCGTCGCCCGGGTGTACGCCCGCACTTCGTGTTCGACTCTCAACCCGAGGTCCGGACGGAGCCCCTCCCGGGGAGCTTCACCCGCTGTCCCGCCCGCATCTCCGCGAGGGGGTAGTGGGTGTCGCGCCACCGTACGCCGCCCAGCCGCAGGGTCACCAGCGCCGATCGCAGCAGGGTGACCGGGATGACGACGAGCCCCAGCGGCATCAGGAGGGTCGCCCCGAGGGGGCGGCGGGCCCGCCTCCAGGCGACGAGGGCGGCGAGGACGTGGGCGGCGACGGCCAGGGCACCCAGGCCCGCGAGGGCGGGGCGGCCGTGGAAGAGGGCGAGGGGCGGGGCGAGGGCGAGCCACGGAAGGACCGCGGCGGTGAGGACCGCCCGGGGCAGGCTGTAGCCCGCGAGGACGGCGAAGGCGTTCTTCTCCTGTCCCCGCATCATCTCCGCGAGCCCGGCGTACCACCGCACCGAGAGGTGGTCGTGCCCGAGCAGGAAGCGGGCGCGAGCCCGGTGCCGGTGCAGGAGGAGCGCCAGCCCCAGGTCGTCGGCGACCTCGAGACGCAGCCACTCCAGGCCCTCGGTGGCCTCGAACGCGGGGCGGCGCACCAGGGCGAAGGCCCCGACGCCGGCGTAGGCGTCCGAGCCGGGCTCTCCGACCGCGGACGTGCGGGTGGTGGCGAAGAACGCGAGGCCGAACATCGAGACCGTCGCCTGCATCGCCACGCCGCCCCCCTCGATGAGGGGCATGACCGAGAGCAGGTCGGCGCGCTCGGCCTCGGCGACGGCGACCACCCGCCTGAGGGCCCCAGGAGCGAACCGCACGTCGGCGTCGGTATAGAGGACGAAGTCGCCCCGGGCGCGGCGGCTCCCCTGGTGCATCGCATGCACCTTGCCCAGCCAGCCCCGCGGCAGGTCGGGGACGTGGACCGCTTCCACCCGCGGGTCTTCCGCCAACCGATCGACGATGGCCGAGGTACCGTCGGTGGAGCGGTCGTCGACGAGCACGACCTGGAGGGCGGGATAGTCCTGGAGGAGCAGCGTCCGGGCCGCGTCCTCCAGGGTCTCGGCCTCGTCCCGTGCGGCGACGACGACGCTGAGGAGGGGCCACGCGGGCGGATCGGGAGCGGGGACGTCGCCGAGGCGCCGGGTGCGGGCGACCTCCCACGCGCCGCGGGCGTAGAGGGCCGCGGCGGCGAGGCAGGCCAGCCCGAGGAGGACGGCGAGGGGGAGCGGGAGGTCGATCATCCGGCGGCCGGGACCATCCTACGCGAGGGGGCGATGACGCGGCCCGGTCCGGGCCGCACCGGACCCGACACCCCCCCGGTCAGCGGCCGAAGGACAGCCGGTCCAGCACCGGGTCCTCGTCGTCGTAGCGGTCCAGGCGCTGGCGATCCAGGACGTAGAGTCCGCCGTAGGCGTCGCTGACGAAGACCCGGTGGGGGCTCACCGCCACCCCCGTCGTGCAGGTACCCAGGGGCCAGGTGGACATCAGTGTGGGACCGCACCGGTCCCGGGCCGTCCGCAGGTCGGCGACGTGGAGCAGGCGCGTGTCCGTGGCCACGTAGGCCGTCCCGCCGTCCACCACGACGGCGCCCCCCTCCGGCGCGCCGCCGTCGATCTCCAGGTCCAGGGACGAGACCGGGAGCAGCGGACCCTCCTCGGCCCACTCCAGGACGTCGATCCGCCCGGCGGGGCTCCAGGTGACCACCATCCGGCGGTCCTCGGCCCCGGTGGCCGGCGCCGCGGCCCGGGCGTCCCGGTCGGCCCACCCCCGGACCCGCGCCTCGGCGCCGTCCAGGCCCAGGGCGAAGACCCCCGCTCCACCGGCGGCCACGGCGAGGTGGCGGGGCCCCAGGAAGGCGAGGTCCTCGGGCACCGCGCCCCCCGGCAGGGCGGTGCGGGACGCCGGGGTCGGGTCCCCACCGGGCGGGACGTCGAAGACCAGCACCTCGCCGGCGGTGCCCACGGCGATGCGGTCGCCCAGGGTCGCCACGCAGCGGATGGGGGCACCCAGCTCGACGAGGGTGCGGATCCCGCCGTCCTCCACCCGGTGGAGCCCCCCCAGGTCGTCCGCCGCCAGCAGGCCAGCGGGAGTGGCGGCCACCGCCCGGCAGGCTCCCGGCAGGGGTACCCTCGCCACCCGGCGGAGCGCGGATCCCGTCAGGTCCACTACCTCGACCCCCCGCGCCGTCCGCACCAGGGCCCGCCCCCCCTGGACCGCCAGGCCCTCGGCCCGCCCCCCCATCACCGCGTCCAGCAGGTCGGCCGCCGCCAGGTCCTCGGGAGGCGAGGGGATGCCGCCCTCGACCTCGGTGGGCCTCTTCCGGCGGGCCCAGAGCTCGTCCAGCGTCAAGAATCCCATCGCGGCCTCCGGGGAACAGGCCCCGCCCGGGGGGACCGGCGCCTCCCGCGACGCGCCGGTTCGATCCTGAACGGCTCGTCGGAGCGGATTTCAAGCCGCCAGCGACGTCCACCCCTCGAATTTGCCGGCACCGGGCCGCCGGGGCAAGCCCGAGCGGACGGGAACGCGACCTTCCCCGAGGGGGGGAGGGCTCAGGATACGCCGGAAAGCCAGGCGTAGAGCCAGTTGAGCAGGACCGCAAGCGTCCCGGCGGCCGCGAACGCCGCGCTCCGGGCCCCCCCGAGCCTCACCCGGGGGAAGGGCAGCCGGGCGGCGTGCCGGAGGGCGACCAGCGCCGGCAGGGCGATGGCGGCGAGGCAGAGCAGGGCGCCCAGGGGGTTCTGGACGAACGCCTCGCCCACCCTGCCGTGGGCCAGGTGGACCCAGGAGCGGGTCATCCCGCACGTGAGGCAGGGGATCCCGGTGAGGGCCTTCAGGGAGCAGACCACCACCGGGTGGCGGTCGAACGGATAGAAGCGGGCGAGCGCGATCAGCACGACGGCGCAAGCCGCGAGGGCGTCCGAGGCCCCCAGGCCCGGACGGGCCGGCGGTTCGGGGTAGGGCTCGAGCTCCAGGAGCCGGTCGGGCATGGCGCGGTCACCCGGGGCCCGACCCGCGGCGGACACGGCGGTTGACAGCCGGGCCCCACGAAGGTATCAACCGCGTCCCCCCAACGCCACGGGCCCCGACGGGGCAGAGGGTGGCTCAGGAGCGTTCCCGCATGGACTACAAGGTGAAGGATCTCGCGCTCGCCGAGGGCGGCATGCTCAAGGTGGAGTGGGCCGAGGCCCGCATGCCCGTGCTCATGGCCCTGCGCCGCAAGTACCAGGAGACCCAGCCCCTGAAGGGGATGCGGGTCGCCGGCTGCCTCCACGTCACCAAGGAGACCGCGGTCCTGATCCGCACCCTGCGGGCCGCGGGCGCCGAGATCTCCTGGTCCGGCTGCAACCCCCTCTCCACCCAGGACGACGTCGCCGCCGCCCTGGCCGCCGACGGGGTCAGCATCTACGCCTGGCACGGCCTCGACGCCGAGCAGTACTACTGGTGCATCGACCGCACCCTCGACTTCAAGCCCACCCTGACCCTGGACGACGGCGCCGACCTCATCATGCGGGTACACACGCGGTTCCCCGAGCTCGCCGCGGGCGTCTACGGCGGGACCGAGGAGACCACCACCGGCGTCCACCGCCTCCGGGCCATGGCCGCCGACGGGAAGCTCCGCTACCCCGTGCTGGCCATCAACGACGCCGAGACCAAGTGGGACTTCGACAACGTCTACGGCACCGGCCAGTCCTCCCTGGACGGGATCCTCCGCGCCACGTCGGTGCTCCTCGCCGGCAAGAACTTCGTGGTCGCGGGCTACGGCCACTGCGGCCGGGGCGTGGCGATGCGGGCCCGGGGTATGGGCGCCCGGGTCATCGTGACCGAGGTCAAGGCCACCGCGGCCCTCAAGGCGACCCTGGAGGGCTTCCAGGTGATGACGATGGACGAGGCCGCCAAGGTCGGCGACATCTTCATCACCCAGACCGGCATCCGGGACATCATCGTCAAGCGCCACTTCGAGTCGATGAAGGACGGCGCGATCTTCTGCAATACCGGCCACTTCGACTGCGAGATCAACGGCGGCGACCTCAAGGCGCTGGCCAAGGGCGTCCGGACCATCCGGCCCAACTGCGAGGAGTTCGTCATGGCCGACGGCCGGCGGCTCTACCTCCTCGGCCAGGGCCGGCTCATCAACCTCGCCGCCGCCGAGGGCCACCCGAGCGAGGTCATGGACATGTCCTTCGCCAACCAGTTCCTGGGCATGATCCGCATGGCGACGGAGGGCCGGGACCTGAAGCCCGGCGTCTACGACATCCCCGGGGCGCAGGACCAGGAGCTGGCCCTGACCAAGCTCGGCACCATGGGGATCGCCATCGACCAGCTCACCGAGGAGCAGGTCCGCTACGCCGCGGACTACACCGAGGGGACCTGATCCCACGGGGGCGGCGCGTCACCCGGCGCGCCGCCCCACACCCCGCCGCCCGCCTCCCCCGCTCCGTCCTCCTCCCTCCTACCGCTCCCCTCCCCCATCCCCCAGGTCCCTGGCCCGGGCGAGCACCCGCTCGCACCAGCCGCGGTTCTCGGCGTACCAGGCGAAGGTGTCTCCGAGCCCCGCGACGAAGGGGATGGAGGGCGCCCACCCGAGGTCCCGGCGGGTGTGGGCGTCGTCCAGGGCGTAGCGCCGGTCGTGGCCGGGGCGATCGGTCACCGACGCGATCCCCTCGGGCCCCCTGCCCGCCATCGCCAGCACCGCCAGGACCACGTCGCGGTTGGGCCTGGGGTGGGCCCCCGCGAAGTGGTAGGTCCGCCCCGGCACCCCCGCCTCGACGACCCGCGCCAGCCCGAGGGCGTGGTCGCGGACGTGCAGCCAGTCCCGCTGGTGGAGGCCGTCCCCGTACAGCGGCACCGCCCGGCCGTCCAGGGCGGCGAGGACCGCCACGGGCAGGAGCTTCTCGGGGAACTGCCGCGGGCCGTAGTTGTTGGTGCAGCGGGTCACCACCACCGGCAGGCCGTAGGTGCGATGGCAGGACAGCGCCAGCAGGTCGGCGCTCGCCTTGGAGGCGGCGTAGGGGGAGCCCGGGAGGAGGGGGTCCTCCGGGCGCGCCGGGGGGATCGGGTCCTCGATGGACCCGTAGACCTCGTCGGTGGAGACCTGCACGAAGAGGGACACGCCCGCCCCCCGGGCGGCCCGCAGCAGCACCTCGGTGCCCAGCACGTTGGTCCTGAGGAAGGGGCCGGGATCGGCGATGGAGCGGTCCACGTGGCTCTCGGCGGCGGCGTGGACCACCACGTCCATCCCGCCCTCGAAGGCGCGAGAGACGGCGGCGGTGTCGGCGACGTCTCCCCGGACGAGGCGGTAGCGGGGGTGGCCCTCGAGGTGCGCCAGGTTCTCCGGGGGACCCGCGTAGGTGCAGAGGTCCAGGTTCACCACCTCCGCCCCGGGCCAGCGCTCCAGCGCGTGCTCGACGAGGTGGCTGCCGATGAAACCGCACCCGCCCGTGATCAGGATCCGGCCCCGCGGACCGCGGCCCGGCACCTCGGACATGCGAAGGACCTCCCGCGCCCCGGCCCCGCCTCCGGCCGACCGCGGCGGGGATGGTAGCACGGGGAGGCTGGGGCGCGTCCTAGGCCCCGCGGATCTCCCCTGCCGGGGCCCCGCCGCCGGACTCCCCGCCGTCCGGCCACCACGCGTGGCGCGCCAGGTCGCAGCGCCCCTCCCAGTCGAACGGGATCCCCTCCGCCTCCAGGCGGCGGCGCTGGACCTCGGCCCGGACGAAGTCGCCCCGGTGGGAGATCGCCCCCCGGGCGTTGATCACGCGGTGCCACGGGACCGATCCGCGACCGCCCTCGGCGAGGTGGGGAGGCAGGGCCGCCAGCGCCCACCCCACCTGACGCGCCACCCGGGGGGAACCCAGGGCCGCGCCCACGGCGCCGTAGGTGGTCACCCTCCCGGGGGGGATCCCCCGGACGACCTCCCACACCCTCTCGTTGAAGCCGGGCCCGCACACCCGGGGCTCGGGGGCGAGGAGGTCGTCGGGCGGACGGCGGGGCGCGCGGGGAGCCATGCCGGGATTATAGGGGCGGGGACCTGGTCCCCGCTCCCCCGGGCCCCCGGGGGAGCTTGTGCTATCATCCCGCGCCTCGTCGGCGGAGCCGCCCCCCTGGCCGTCCGCCCCCCACCCGCCCCGGCCGCCTCCCGCCCGGGGCGCCGCGCCGGAGGAGCGCTCCATGGGTCGCCCGTCGGGCCTCGCCCTGCCTCTTGTCGCCGCTCTCGCCGCCGTCTTCTTGCCCACCCCCGCCCTGGGGGTGACGTCCGGGGAGCTCATCGAGCTCCACGACCGCATCGCCGACCGGAAGGTCGACGCCACCCGGCGGGCCGACGCCGCGGGCCGCTCCCTGTCCCGCCCGGGCCTCGAGGCGACCTTCGCCTCGGGCGAGTTCCACCCCGTCGTGCGGGGGGACGGCCGCGTCGTGGGCCTGGTCTTCCGGGGCGAGGGCGCCGTGACCCTCTCCGCGCCCGATCCGGTGGAGGCGGCCTCCCTGGCCCGCACCCTGCGGGGCGACCCCGGCCCCCGCCGGTTCGGCCAGGCGTGGATGCTCTTCACCGACGACACCCTGGACACCCTGGTGCCCCCCGAGCCGGGTTGGACCCCGGCCCCGGAGGGCGCCCCGGCGGCGGTGGCGCTCCACCAGGCCCGCCACGCCCTGCTGATGGACCCGCGGTGGGAGAAGTGGACGCCGGCCCTGGAGCTGGACGTGCTGGAGGACCTCTTCGGCTCGGGCTTCGTCGGCGGCCACGTCCTGGTGGAGCTGGACGTGGAGGGGGCCGGCTGGGTCGGGTACCTCCACAACCCGCGGGGGGCGCTGGAACCCGGCAGGAACACGTCGGTCTTCACCCACGCCTCCCGGGCATCGGCGCCCCACGTCGTCCACCTGGCGGCGAGCTTCGACGCCCCCGGGACCGAGCCCCCGCCCGCGCCCACCTGGGACATGATCTCCGTCGACGTGGACCTCACCGCCCGCGCCAAGGGGATGGACCGCGACCTGTCGAAGGTGGCGCTGAAGGTCGAGCAGCGGTTCACCAACACCGCCGAGACGCCGGTGCGGGCCCTGACCCTGGAGCTCGGGGACGGCGTGCGGCGCTGCGTGGGGGACGAGGACTTCGGCCGCCTGAAGTTGTCACGGATCCGGGACTACGCCGACAAGGAGCCCGCGACCCTCCACCGCCGCGGCCGCCTCTTCGTCGCCCTGAACACCCCGCTGGGCAAGGACGAGGTCGAGGTGCTCCGCCTGGAGTACGGCGGGCCCCTCGTACAGCCCGTGAAGGACTCCGGCGCCGGCTCCAACGCCCGGTTCACCCCGTTGCAGGGCTGGGCCTGGTACCCGCGCCCCCTCCGCTCGGACCGGCACCAGTTCGCCGTCACCTTCCACACCGACCGCTTCGTGCGGGGGGTCGCCACCGGCGACCTGGTCTCCGACGTGGAAGACCCCGTGGCCAAGGGGAGGACCATGCGCTACGAGGAGAAGGGAGGCGTGCTCTCCGGCGCGGCGATGGTGGGGGAGTACGTCGTCTTCGAGAGCGATCCCGCCGAGGGGCACCCCCGGATCCGCCTCTTCACCCTCGACTCCAACCGCCAGATCGCCCGCCAAGTCCTCGAGGACCAGCGGCGCGTGGTCCGGTTCATGGAGACGCTCTGGGGCCGTTTCCCTTACTCCTCGCTGAACATGGTGGACCTGCTGCCCATGCCGTCGGGCAACTGGAACTACGATCCCCGGGTCAACATGACCGGCGCCACCGAGGCGGGGTGGACCTGCCCTCCCCCCGGGGACCTGTGGCCCTGGGAGGGCTTCGCCGAGTCGTCCACGGGCTGCCTCTCCATCCACCTGCCCACCACCGCGCCGTCCACCGACCGGATCCAGGCGAACACCCTCAACCAGCTCTGGACCCAGAACCCCAACGCGCTGCTGATGTACCAGGCCGCCCGCACCGCCCGCCAGTGGTGGGGGCAGATGGTGGGCCCCGCCCGCCCGGAGGACGCTTGGCTGGTGGAGGGCATCGCGAGCTGGTCGGCGGCGCTGATGCTCCACCGGGCCAAGGGTGACTCCGCCTTCGAGTCCCGGGTGAAGCTCTGGCACGACTACGCCCGGGGCGGGAGCGATCAGGGCCCCCTCGCCCTGGGCTCGCGCCTGGGCCCGGCCTTCCCCGATCTGGGCTGGGGGAAGGGACCGGCGGTGATCTCCATGCTGGCGGAGCGGGTGGGTTCGGGCTTCCTGGTGCACACCCTCCAAGGGATCCTCAACCGCCCCCCCGCGGGGGGGCTCTCCACCGAGGCCATGCGGAAGGCCCTGGAGGGGACCGAGGCGGGAAGCCTGGAGCCCTTCTTCGACTTCTGGGTGCGGGGGACCGAGCTGCCCTCCCTGACCTGGTCCCTGGACGTGAAGCAGGCGGGGGACGCCTTCGAGGTTTCGGGCAAGGTCCGCAGCGACCCCGCCGCCCCGGGCCTGGTGGTGCCCGTCGCCATCCATCTCTCCCGCAAGAAGGTCCTCTACGAGACGATCACCCTCGCCGGCCCCGAGACCCCCTTCTCGTTCCCCGGCCTGGAGAGCAAGCCCTCGAAAGTGGAGCTGGACCCGCAGCGCGTCGTGCTCTCCCGGGGACTCTCCCAGGTGAAGGCGGAATGACCCTGGTCCAGGAACCGAAGCCGATGGCAGGGGGCGGCCCGCGCTCCACCCGCGGCGCCGTGACCGCGGGCCTCCTGGGCCTGCTCGCCGCCGTCCTCGCGCCCGGGCACGCCGGTGCCGACGGCGTCGGCACCGAGGAGTGGTTCGGTCCCACCCGCGTCGGGGCCCAGGCCGGGAACGGAGGCCTGACGGTGGGGATCGCCGCCACCGGCGAGCTGACGGTGCTGGGCTGGCCGTCCCCTTCCTACGCCGACCAGCTCGACTACCTCACCGCCCTCACTCCCGACGCCCGGGACCTGCCCTACTTCGGCGCCCGCCCCAACCAGGGCGCCTTCGCGGGGCTGGCGATCTGGACCTCCGAGGGTTTCGCCGGGACCTCGTGGACCCGGGACGCCCCGTGGGAGACCTCCCAGTCCTACCGGTCCCAGGACGGCGGGGTCGTGCTCACCCGGTCGGTCCGGGAGGACCTTGGCCTCGTGGTGGAGCAGAGCGACGGGGTGCTCCCGGACGCCGACGTGCTCGTCCGGCGCTTCGAGGTGCGGCGGAGCGAGGGATCCCCCGTAGTGGCGGTGCGCCTGCTGCACTACGCCAACTTCGCCCCCACCCTGGACCACACCGAGCGCTACCCCACCGACGACTGGCTGGACGACGGCCTCAACGACTTCGGGCTCGTCTGGGACCCGTCCGCCGAGGCGTTCCTCGCCTTCCGCCCCGAGGGAGAGGACCCGGACGTCTCCCTGCTGGACCCCCTGGTCGGCCCGGCCTTCTCCACCCCCGAGGAGCAGGCGGACGCCGTCGCCGCCGCCTGGGAGGGGGTCGCGGACGCGGTGGGGGGCGGCGTCTGGATCGCGCTGGGCGGAGCCTCCGCCCCGGACCAGGTGCAGGCGGGGGCCGACGCCGACCAGGGCTGCCGCTGGACGACGGAGTGGGGGACGCGGCCTGAGGACGCCTTCGCCGACGCCGCCGACGGAGAGCTCTCCGGCTGGATCGCGGCGGGCTGCCAGGCGAACGGCGCCATGGGCTGGTTCCACTCCTTCGGGGCGTCCGGCGGGGACGCCGCCGTCTTCGACGTGCTCCTGGCCGCCGCCGGCGATCGGGACGCCGCACTGGCCGCCCTGGACGGCGCCCGGGACCGGGAGGCCGGGGAACTGCTGGACGAGGTCGACGCCCACTGGGGCGGGGTGGTGGCGGGAGCCCGGCTGCCGGCCGCCACCCCCGAGGTGCTGGCCTTCGCCCAGCGCTGGCTGGTCTCGGTGCTCCAGGGCACCGACCGGTCCTCGGCCATCGTCGCCGCCATCACCACCCAGCCCCCGTACCGGCAGGACTGGCCCCGGGACGCGACCTTCATCGACCTCGCCCTGGACATCGCCGGGTTCGAGGAGGAGGTGACCCGCCACAAGCTCTGGCTCTCCTCCCTCCAGGCCCGCCAGGACATCGTGGACGAGGTGGGCAACGTCACGCCCCGGGGGGCCTGGGCGATGAACTACTACGCGGACGGGCGGATCGGCGGCCCCATCCCCTTCGAGATCGACCAGACGGCCCTGTACACCTGGGGGCTGTGGGACCACGGGAAGCGGATCCCCTCCGCGGCCCGGCGCCGGGAGTACCTGCTGGCGGTGGACGACGCGGTGATCCTCGCCGCGGACCTGCTCTCCACCTGCGTCGAGGACGATTACCCCTACCCCCCCGCCTCGGGCCAGGACGTGGGCGCGACCCTCCGGGGGCTGGTGGAGGGGGGGGCCGATCCCGGCGAGGAGGAGGCCCGCTCCCAGGCCCTCGCCGCGGGGGAGTGGGAGCGGTTCCTGCCCTGCTTCGCCAACGAGGACGACGACCCTGCCCAGACCCGCTCCCTCTACGGCGCCCACACCGTGCGGGCCGGGCTCCTGGCGGCGGCGGCGATGCTGGAGGACATGGGCCAGGCCCCGGCGCGGGTCGCATGGTACCGCGAGAGGGCCGAGGAGCTCGCCCAGGCCCTCGCCGGAATGTACTGGGATGAGGCATCCGGAGGCTGGGAGGGGCGCGCGGACTGGATGCTCTGGCCCCACCCTCCCCTTCCCCTGGACGATCCTCGAATGACCGCCCTCGCGGGCGCGCTGCTGGCGGAGGCCCAGGACGACCTCTCCCTCCGGACCGAGGGCGGTTCCTACGTACAGAAGAAGGTCCTCACCCTCGCCCGGGCCTGGGCCGCGGAGGAGGACCGCCGCGCCCAGGACCTCGCCCCCCTGGTGGACGTGCTGGTCCGGGACCTCCCCACGGAGGGGACCCTCCATGTGGGGGAGGTCTGGTGCTCCCTCGACACCGACGGGGACGGCGCCTACGACGCCTTCGACAACCGCGTCGCGGTGCCCCACCTGTGGACGGCCTCGCTCATCGCCCTCGGCGCGTGGGCGGTCCACGAGCCCGAGGTCTTCGACGCCTACGAGGGAGACTCGGGCTGGTGGGACGCCGGGGAAGGCGGCACGGTGAGCATCGTGCGCGAGAGCGTCGGTTGCGGATGCGCGTCGGGGGGGCCGTCCCCCCACGGGGCGGCCGTCGGAGCGCTGGTCCTGCTCGGCGGGATCGCCGGGCGGAGGGGGCGCCGGAGTTGATCCGCGGGCTGCCGGTCCTGGGTCTCTCCGCCCTGCTGGCGGTGGCCGCGTGCCGCGGCGGGGAGGAGGCACCCCGGCCGGTCGAGCCCGCCCGGCCCTCGACCTCCCCCGCCGACGCCCGGCGACCCCAGGGCCTGCCCTCCGGAGTGGTGGTGGTGGCCGCGCTGGACCGCGCGGCCCTGCCCTACGCGAGCTGGTGGGTCGACTTCGCCCGCCCCGACGCGCCGGCCCGCGTCGCTCTGGCCCCAGGGATCCTGGCTTACGACGGCTCCGATCTCCGACACGTCGCCCTCCCGACCGCCGTCCCCGAGGGGGAGCCCCCCGGGGAGGACGTCGTGGTGTCCGACGTGCGCACGGGGCGCCGGAGCGTGCTCGTCCGGGCGGGGGCGGGGACGGCCTCGGATCCCCGGGCGTCGGTGTTCTCGGTGGTGGGCTCCGCCGTCTCCTTGGAGTTCGGGGGCCGTGACGAGACCCCGGGCGGGGAGGTCCGGGAGTCCCGGAGGTTCGGGACCTGGCTGGATGGCAAGCCCGCCTCCCTGGCGGACCTGGTACCCGGGCCCGAGGCCGCTTCCCTGGTGGCGCGCGCGCGGGACGCCCTCGATCCCGGGGGCGCCGGTCCCGCCGCCGGCTCCTCCACCTGCGGATCCTTCGACCCCGACTCCTTCGCCCTCCGGCCCCGGCGGAACGACCTGGAGGTGGTGTTCACCCCCGCCCGATCCGGCGCTCCCCCTTGCCCCGACAAGGCACTCGAGGTGGCGTTCCCGCTGCCGAAGTCCCTCTCCCCCCTCCTCGGCACCCTCTCCTTCCGGCTCCCCGGCCCCCCTCCTCCGCCCGCCGCCGAGGCGGCCGACTTCCACTTCCACGTCGGCCCCGACGCCGGCTTCCTCTTGCGCCTCCGGGACGGGGCCCTGGACCTCGCCGGCCCCGACCGCGACACCCGCCGGCTGGCTTCGGGGGTCGCCCGGATCGTGTCGGTGCAGTGGGTCAAGGGGGAGCCTCCCCGGGACCTGGCGCCCCACGTAGAGGCCCGCTTCTCGCCCCTGGGCGACCTCCGGGCCACCGTGGGCCCCGAAGTGGTGGTCGACGGGTTCGCCACGGAGTGGGACCAGGGACAGCCCTTCCCCGTGGAGACCGCCGGGCACCTGATCGCGGGGAGGGACGCCTGGTCGGGGCCCGCGGACCTGTCGTTCTTCGTCAAGGCGAGGGTGGCCGGAGGGCGCCTCGGCCTGTTCGCACGGGTGCGGGACGAGGACGCGCGCCTCGCCGGGCCGGGACCGCGGGAGCGGGTCGCGGTCTGGTTCCGGAGCGGAGCCGACCTCACCGGTCTCGAGCTCGACCCCCGGGAGGGACGGCCCGCCGCCATCACCCGCGCCTGGCCTCCTGGGGGGGAAGGTGCCCACGGACAGGCCGTCCGCGACGCCCGCGCCTCCTTCCGCGAAGTCGAGGACGGCTGGCTCCTGGAGTTCTCCATCCCCCTCTCCGCCCTGGGCGACACCGATGGGCGCGTCCCCCTCGGCCTCGCCGTGACGGACGCCGACGGGAGCGGCACCCCCGGCGCCACCCTGGCGACCTCCCCGGTGATCCCGGGCGAAGTGGCCACCCTCGGAGAGCTACGGCTGCCCGGGTCCTGACCGGAGTACACCCGGCTCCCCTCCCTCCCGGACGGGGGGAGGTCCCGAGTCGCACTCGCCGCGGTTAGAATGGTGAAGTGATCGATCCCCGCTACCGAAAGCGCCGGACGCGGCGCGGCTCGCCCTCGCTCGCGCTGGCCTGCTCGGCCCTGCTCCACCTGCTCGTGGTCGCCGGGCTGGCCCTCCGGCCCACGCCGCCCCGGGCCACCCCCGAGGCCGAGCCGGTGATGGCCGTCGAGTACTACCCCGACGTCGCCTCCATCCCGGGCGCCCACCTGCTGGAGCCCCGAGACTTCGTGGTGCCCCTCGCTCCGACCCCCGAGGAGGAGGTCGCCGAGGAGGCGGACCCCGAGCACAAGGCCCCCGCCCGCGGCCAGGTGGTGGAGGTGCCGAAGCCCCCCCGGTCCGAGAGGCCCGACGAGGCGGACTACCTGGCCGAGCACGACTCCAAGGTCGAGCAGGAGATGGCCAGCGAGAAGTTCCGGCTGAACTCGCCGGTCCTCTCCCAGCGGTACTCCCCCACCGACGCCCCGGGGATCGAGGGCACCGGCCGCGAGGACGTGGACAAGCCCGCCGACGGCGCCGACGCCACCGGCGCCGAGCGGATGGCCTCCCGGACCCCCGGGGACGCCGCGTCTCCGACCCCCTTCCAGGGGCAGCCGGTCCCCTCCACGGGGGCCGGCCAGGACCGGGACGCCTCCTCCGAGAGGGGGCGGATGTCCTACGTGCCCGATCTCTCCTCGAAGTACGACCTCGGGCGACCCGAGAGCTCCTCGGGCCACATGGGGCAGCTCGGCGGACCCGGCCCCTCGGGGGCGGAGGGGGGACAGGCGGCGGCCCAGCGGGGCTGGGGCCAGCCCCAGGGCTCGCCGAGCAACGACTACCTGAAGGACGAGGCGAAGGGGGACTCCACCACCCTCAACACCCACGAGTTCCGGTACGCCGCGTTCCTCAACCGGGTCAAGCGGCTCGTGAGCTTCTACGCCGACCAGACCCTCAACAACGCCGTGCCCCGCCAGGCCCCGAACAAGGCGAGCTACGACGTCGTGATGCACGCGATGCTGAACAAGGAGGGCCGCCTGGAGGCGATCCGGGTGGTGGAGTCCTCGGGGATCCCCGAGTTCGACGAGGCGCTGGCCCAGGCGTTCCGCCTCGCGGCGCCCTTCCCCAACCCTCCGGCCGGCATGGTGGAGTCCGACGGCTCCGTGCACATCCGGGACTTCGGCTTCCACATCGAGATCGGCCGGGCCCGCGCCCAGATGAACGGCATCGATCCCCGCCAGGGGGTGATGTTCCCGGGCCTCCAGACGTCGCCGCGCTGAGGCCCGCCCGCCTCAGTCACCGAACTCGGTGCCGTCGGTGGCCACCATGGCGTCCTGGGCGCCGAGGGCGTGGGCGGCGAGGCGGTTGCCCGGGTCGAGGTGGGCCAGCGACGCGGCGACCTGCCGGCCGCTGGCCAGCGCGAGGGAGCGCAGGGCCGGATCCGACTCCCCGCGGGCGTCGGCGAGGTAGGTCTCCACCAGCCCCGACTGGACGGCCACCGCGACGTCGATGGCGGACCGGAACGCGCCCCGGGCGCTCTCCACCTCGGCGAGCAGGTCGGCGTAGGCGCCCTCGTCGGCGCGGGGGGCCAGGCCCCGGAGGAGGGTCGCGGTCGCCTCGGCGGCGGGCACGGACCGGACCGCCAGGGAGAGCTGCCAGAGCTCGTCGTCCCGGGGGTTGACGGGGACCGGCGTGGCGCGGAAGGCGGCGAGGTAGTCGTCGAGCCGCTCCACCAGGTCCGACTGGTGCTCGGCCTGACCGACGAGGTTGGCCAGGCGCGCCACCACCGCGGTCACGCGGGGATCTCCGCCGGAGACGGCACCCCCCTGGATCAGGGCCGTCAGGCGGGTGACGGCGGCGTGGACGCGCTGCCGGGCCAGCCAGGGCTGGGCGCGGGACAGCTCGACCTCGACCCGATCCGCCTCGGCCTCGATCTGGGGGAGGACCCGGGCGGCCACACCCGACGAGGTCGCCGGCGCGGGATCGCGGGGGGACTCCCCCCGGGCGGCGGCCAACGAGGGGGAGGAGACGAGGAGGGCGAGGACGACCGCCCACCGGTGGCTCAGGCGAGTCACGGGGACCTCCGCAGAGGACCCCTCCGAACCTTCCCGTTACGCCTATCGGTTTGAGGGCGCCGGGCTTGAGACCTGGAGCGCCCTCACTCCATCCCGTCGTAGTCCTGGACCGGCGGGCAGGTACAGACGGGATGGCGATCCCCGTACACGTTGTCCAGCCGAGACACCGCCGGCCAGAACTTGCCCCGCCGGGTCGCCGCGGTGGGGAAGGCCGCCGCCTGGCGCGGGTAGGGGTGCGTCCAAGCGTCGGCGGTCACGGCCTCCGCCGTGTGGGGGGCGTTCTTCAGGGGGTTGTCCTCCCGGGACGCCCGGCCCTCCTCGATGGCCCGGATCTCCTCGCGGATCCCGATCATCGCCTCCACGAAGCGGTCCAACTCCTCCCGGGGCTCGCTCTCGGTCGGCTCCACCATCAGCGTGCCGGCCACGGGGAAGGACATGGTGGGCGCGTGGAAGCCGTAGTCCATCAGCCTCTTGGCGATGTCCTCGGCCTCGATCCCGGCGCTGGCCTTGAGGGACCGGGTGTCGAGGATGCACTCGTGGGCCACCAGGCCCCGGTGGCCCCTGTAGAGCACGGGGTAGTGGCCCTCCAGGCGGTGCGCGACGTAGTTCGCGTTGAGGATCGCCACCTCGGTGGCCCTCCTCAAGCCGTCGGGTCCCAGCAGCCGGATGTAGACCCACGAGATCGGCAGGACGCTGGAGCTGCCCCAGGGGGCCGCCGAGACCGGCCCCACAGCCCGGGACCCCCCGGTGGGGACGACGGGATGCCCGGGGAGGAAGGGAACGAGGTGGGGGGCGACGCCGATGGGGCCCACCCCCGGCCCCCCGCCACCGTGGGGGATGGCGAAGGTCTTGTGGAGGTTGAGGTGGCAGACGTCGGCGCCGATGTCCCCGGGCCGGCAGAGGCCCACCTGGGCGTTCATGTTGGCGCCGTCCATGTAGACCTGGCCCCCCGCCCGGTGGACCACGTCGCAGATCGCGCGGATCTCCTCCTCGAAGACGCCGTGGGTCGAGGGGTAGGTCACCATCAGCGCCGCCAGGCGCTCCCGGTGCTGCTCGGCCCGGGCCTGGAGGTCGTCCAGGTCGATGTTCCCCGCCTCGTCGCAGCGCACCACCACCACCCGGTACCCCGCCATGACGGCGGAGGCCGGGTTGGTGCCGTGGGCCGAGGACGGGATCAGGCAGACGTCCCGGTGGCCCTCCCCCCGGCTCTCGTGGTAGCCGCGGATGACCAGCATCCCCGCCAGCTCCCCCTGGGACCCGGCGTTGGGCTGGAGGGAGATCCCGGCGAAGCCGGTGATCTCGGCGAGCATCGCTTCGAGCTGGCGGAACATCCGCCGGTAGCCCTCGGCCTGGCTCGGCGGCGCGAAGGGGTGCATGCGCGCGAAGGCCGGCCAGGTGATGGGGGACATCTCGGAGGTCGCGTTGAGCTTCATGGTGCAGGATCCCAGCGGGATCATGCCGTGCACCAGCGAGAAGTCCTTGGCCTCCAGCGACTTCACGTACCGGAGCATCGCGGTCTCGCTCCGGTGGCGGTGGAAGACCGGGTGCTCCAGGAACGGGCTGGTCCGCCGCAGGGGGGCCGGCAGGCCAGCCCCGTCGTCGGCGGGGGGCGAGGCGCCGATCCGCTGTCCGGTGACGGACTCGAACACCCCCAGGAGCGCCTCGACGTCGGCCTCGGTGGTGGTCTCGTCGAGGGAGATCCCGAGGGAGCCGGCGTCGATGCGGCGGAAGTTCATGCCCCGGGACTCCGCCTCGGCCATGAGCGCGTCGGCGTTCGGGGAGCCCACGTCCAGGCGCAGGGTGTCGAAGAACGCCGTGTGGCGGGGGGTGAAGCCGAGGGCGGTCAGGCCCCGGCTCAGGGTCCGAGCGTGCCCGTGCACCCGCCGGGCGATGCGACGGAGCCCGTCGGGCCCGTGCCACACGGCGTAGAGGCCGGCGACGACCGCCAGCAGGACCTGGGCGGTGCACACGTTGCTCGTCGCCTTCTCGCGGCGGATGTGCTGCTCCCGGGTCTGGAGGGTCATGCGCAGCGCCGGCTGGCCCCGGGCGTCCCGGGACACGCCGATGATCCGCCCCGGCATGGTGCGGATGTGCTCCGCCCGGGCGGACAGGAACGCGGCGTGGGGACCGCCGTACCCCATGGGGACGCCGAACCGCTGGGCGCTGCCCACGCAGATGTCGGCCCCCAGCTCCCCGGGCGGCGTCAGGAGGGTCAGGGCGAGCAGGTCGACGGCGAAGACCACCTTCGCCCCCCGGGCGTGGGCCGCCGCCACCAGGTCCCGGTGGTCCCCCACCTCGCCGTCGCTGGCGGGGTACTGGACCAGCACCCCGAAGACCCCCTCGGGGAGGGCCCCCGGCGAGGGCTCCCCCACCACCACCTCGATCCCCACGGGGCGGGCGCGGGTCCGGACGACCTCGATGGTCTGGGGGTGGCAGTTGTCGGCGACGAAGAAGACCTCGCCGTCCCCCTTCCCCCGGAGCCGATGGGCCATGGCCATGGCCTCGGCCGCCGCGGTCCCCTCGTCCAGGAGCGAGGCGTTGGAGACCTGGAGGCCGGTGAGGTCCGCCACCGCCGTCTGGAAGTTCAGGAGCGCCTCCAGCCGACCCTGGGAGATCTCCGCCTGGTAGGGGGTGTAGGCGGTGTACCACGCGGGGTTCTGGAGGACGTTGCGGAGGACCACCGGGGGGGTGACGCAGTCGGAGTACCCCATGCCGATGTAGGAGCGGAGCACGCGGTTCGCGGAGGCGATCTCCTCAAGCTCCTGGAGCAGCTCGAACTCCCCCTTGGCCGGGGGGAGGTCCAGCGACCGACCCAGGCGGATCGCGGAGGGCACCACCGCCTCGACGAAACGGTCCAGGTCCGGGTAGCCCAGCTCGCGCACCATGGCGCCCACGTCGTCCTCGCTCGGCCCGACGTGCCGGGTGACGAAACGCTCGGGGGCAGGGATCTCGTGGGCCATGGGAGTCCTCGGCGACGGGGGCAGCGGCCCCCTTCGAGAAGATGAAGGTCGGGAGCGTCGAGGCGCACGGGCACCCGAGGGCGCGTCGCCGCCTTGGCGGGGCCCGGCCCTGGTAGGGCGACGGCGTGCCACCCGCGGAGTTGCGCGGGTAGACCCATCGGAAGAAGGCGCTACTTCTCGCCCTCGTCCAGCAGCTTCTTGTACTCCGCCGCGGGGAGGAGGCCCTCGAGCTCGTCGGGGTTGGCGACCTCGATCCGCACGATCCAGCCCTCGCCGTAGGGGTCCTCGTTGATGACGTCCGGCGAGTCCACCAGGTCCGTGTTCACCTCGAGCACCTTCCCGGTCAGGGGGGCGTAGATGTCGGATGTGGCCTTGGTCGACTCGACGACCCCGATCACGTCCTCCTTCTCGACCTCGTCTCCCTCGTCCGGCAGGTCTCCGAGGTACACGATGTCCCCCAGGGCGTCCTGGGCGTGGTCGGTGATGCCGATGGTCGCCACGTCGCCCTCGACGCGGATCCACTCGTGCTCGGCGGTGTAGCGGAGGTCCTTCGGGAACTGCATCGTTGTGAACCCCGTTCTCTGGGTCGGGCGTCGAGCGGGCGTCCACACCACCGGACGGGCCCCGCGCGGATCCGACGAGCTGCGGCGAAAGGGCCCTAGCTAGTAGGGCCGCGTGTAGAAGGGAGTCTTGACGACGACGGCCGGCCGGGCCTTCCCCCGCACGTCGACGTGGAAGGAGGTCCCGATCCGACTCTGGTCGGCGGGAAGGTAGGCCATCCCGATGGGCTTGTCGAGAGAGGGGCTCATCGTCCCGCTGGTGACCTCGCCGACGACCTCGCCCCCCACCAGGCAGGGGTACCCGTGCCTGGGGATGACGCGCTCGGTCATCTCGAAACCCACCAGCTTGCGGGTGGTGCCCTCGGCCCTCTGCCGTGCCAGGACGTCCGAGCCGACGAAGGGCCCCTTGCCGAGCTTGACCACCCAGCCGAGGCCGGCCTCGATGGGGGTGGTGGTCTCGTCGATGTCGTTGCCGTAGAGGGCGAACTTCATCTCCAGGCGCAGGGTGTCCCGGGCCCCCAGGCCGACCGGCACCAGTCCCAGGGGCTCGCCCCGGTCCATCAGCGCCTCCCAGATCCGGCGGGCGTGGTGGGGGGCGAAGAACACCTCGAAGCCGTCCTCGCCCGTGTAGCCGGTGCGGGCGACGATGGCCGGGGTCCCCGCCACCTCCGTCTCCGTGAACCAGTAGTACCGGAGCGCGGCGAGGTCGGAGGGGGTGAGGGCCTGGAGGATCTCCTGGGCCCGCCGGCCCTGGAGGGCGAGCTGAGCGAATTCCTCGCTGCGATACACGCACTCGGCGGTGCCGCCGATCCGGTCCCGGATCCAGGCGAAGTCCTTCTCCTGGTTGCTGGCGTTCAGGCAGAAGAAGAAGCGGCGGTCGCTGAAACGGTAGACCAGGACGTCGTCGACGATCCCCCCCGTGGGGAGGCAGACCGCGGTGTACATCGCCTGGCCGTCCTGGAGGGCCGCGGCGTCGTTGGTGACGACCCCTTGGACGGCCTCGAGGGCGCGGGGCCCCCGCACCTCCATCTCGCCCATGTGGGACACGTCGAAGAGCCCGGCCGCCTCCCGGACCGCGGAGTGCTCGGCGCGCAACCCAGCGGGGTACTGCACCGGGAGCTCCCATCCCCCGAAGTCGATGAGCCGGCCGCCCGCCGCCCGGTGGAGGTCGAAGAAGGGGGTCCGCTTCAGGTCGGCCATGGGGCACTGCTCCGCGCGAGGCGGCCATCTTGAGGACACCCCCCGGCGAAGTCAACACGGGCGCGGGGCCGTGGGGGACGGGAGGGTTTCAGCCCGGGAGGGGCCCGTACCCGAGGGTCTTGGCGCCGGTGTAGGTCTCGTGCCCCGCCGCCAGGCGCGCCGCCCGCAGGGTGTTCAGCAGCAGCATCGCCACGGTCATCGGTCCGACCCCGCCGGGCACGGGCGTGATGGCGGAAGCCCGGGCCCTCGCCCCCTCGAACTCCACGTCGCCCACGAGGGCGCCGTCCACCCGGTTGATGCCCACGTCGACGACCACCGCCCCGGGGCGGATCCAGTCGCCCCGGATCAGGCCCGGGCGCCCCACCGCCACCACCAGCAGGTCGGCGCGCCCCACCTCCCCCGCCAGGTCGGTGGTGTGGCGGTGGGTGACGGTGACGGTACAGTCGGCGGCGTTGAGCAGCATGGACATGGGGAGGCCGACGGTCCGGCTCCTCCCCACGATCACCGCCCGCCTCCCCGCGACGTCGACCCCCGCCCTCCGGAGGATCTCCAGGATCCCCAAGGGAGTGCAGGGCACGAAGCGGGGGCGCCGGAGGGCGAGGAGGCCCACGTTGAGGGGATGGAAGCCGTCGACGTCCTTGGCGGGGTCGATGGCCGAGAGCACGCGGTTCTTGGCCATCCCCGAAGGCAGCGGGAGCTGCACCAGGATCCCGTCCACCTCGGCGTCGCGGTTCAGCCGGTCCACCAGGGCCAGCAGCTCCGGCTCGGTGGTGCTGGCGGGCAGGTGGTGGGGGAAGGAGCGGATCCCCACCTTGTCGCAGGACCGCTCCTTGTTGGCGACGTAGACCGACGAGGCGGGGTCCGCGCCCACGAGGACCACGGCGAGCCCGGGAGGGCGTCCGGCGAGGGCGCGGAACTCGGCGACTCCGGCGGCGACGTCCCTGCGGACCTCCGCGGCGATGGACTTGCCTTCCAGGATCATCGGCGTTCCGCCTGCGCCGGGGCGCGGAGCCTCCCGCGGGGGGAGGAGGGGTGTCCAGGGTCCGGCTCGCACCGGCGCCGACGGCGGGCCGTCAGGCCGCGGCGGTCCCTCCGGGGGGCTTGGAGGGCGCGGGGCTGGCCGGGGCCGGCGCGGGCGAGGGCGTCGCGGGGGCCGCCGCTCCGGCGTCCGGCGAGGAGGCCGCGGGCTCCGCGGCCTTGGAGGCGGTCCCGCCACCCTTGTCCGCGCCCTTGCGGGCGTAGTCCGTGACGTACCAGCCCGAGCCCTTCAGGTGGAACGCGCTCTCGGAGATCCGCCTCTTGGGGGAGGCGGCGCCGCACGCGGGGCAGGTCTCGGGATCGGGGTCCGAGAACCGCTGGATGCGCTCGAACCGATCGCCGCAGGCGGAGCAGTCGTACTCGTAGATCGGCATGCCATCACCCGAAAGATCGCGCCGGTGGACCCGGGGGGAGGGCACCATCCCCGGCGCCGGCGAGGGCACGGGAAACCCGGGCCGGAAGCGGTGACCGGCCGCATGATAGTCACCGATCCCCCGATGTCAACGGAAGCGATCGGGCGTCGGAGGCGACCGACCCGCCCCCGGAGGACCGACGTTGACAGGTCCCGGACCCGATGTTACTTCCGGCCGGCCATGCGCGCGTTCCTGATCCTGTGCCTCGTCGCCTTCGCCGCCGCCCTGTCGGCGACCGGCCTCGGCCGCGCGCTGCGCCGGTACGCCGAGGGGGCCGCTCCCCCTCCCGCCCCTCCAGGCGGCCCTTCGCCGTGGCTCCGGGAGGCGGCCGTCGCCTTCTGGGGCCTCGTCACCTGGCCGCTGGGCCTCGTCCCCGGCCTCGGCCCCTCCTCCGGGGAGGGCTCCCGCCCGGTGGTGCTCCTCGCCGGGTGGGGCCACACCCGCGCCTCCCTCTGGCCGATGCACGCGTGGCTGGTCCGCCGCGGCGCCGGCCCCGTGTTCTCCGTGGCTCCCCGCCCCCTGTTCGGGGGCCCCGGCGACCGGGCCCGTGAGCTTCCCGGGCGGCTCCGGGCCATCTCGTCCCTCCACGGCGGCTCGCCGGTGGACGTGGTGGCCCTGGGCACCTCGGGCCTCTCCCTCGGCGCCGCCCTCGCCGCCGCGCCCGACCTCCCCGTGGGCCGGATGGTGGGGGTGGCGGTCCCCTGGCAGGGGGCGCGGGCCGGGGCCCTGCTCCCCGCCATCGCCGCCGCCGAGCTGGCCCCGGACAGCGCCTTCGTCCGCGAGGCCAACGCCGCGTTCGAGGACGCGGCCGGCCGGGTCGCGCCCCCCCTCGTCTCCATCGCCGCCGGGGACGACGACTGGGTGCTCCCCACCGAGTCGCGCCCCCCCGCGGGGGCGGAGGTCCGGGTCGTGCAGGGCCAGGGACGCCTGGGCCTCGCCGTGTCCCTGGGCGGGTGGAGGGCCATCGCCGACGGCCTCGGCCTCGCGGCCGCGCAGGTCCCGCCCGCGGCGGTCGCGGACGCCCCGGCGGCGGGGGGCGGGGGGGCCGTCGAGGTGCCGGGGGACGGTCCGGCGTGATCTCCCTCCTCTCCCACAGGGTCGTGTTCGTCGGCGGCAAGGGCGGCGTGGGGCGGTCCACCATCTCCGCCGCCCTCGGCCTGGCCGCCTCCCGCCGGGGCCTCCGCACCGTCATCGCCGAGATGAACGGGTCCGAGACCATGGCCGACATCTTCGGGAGGGGACCCGTGGGCTACGCCGGCGGGGAGCTCCGACCGGGCCTGCACGCGGTGAGCATCACCCCCTCCGCGGCGGTCGAGGAGTACCTGGTCCGCCAGCTCAAGTTCCGGGTCCTGTACAACCTGGTCTTCGGCAACCGCTTCATCGAGCCGTTCATGAACGCGGTCCTGGGCCTCTCCGACCTGATCTCGGTGGGGAAGGTGATGGACCTGGAGTGGATGGTCGACGCCACGCGGCCGAGCGGCCTGGCGTGGGACCTGGTGGTCGTGGACGCGCCGGCCACCGGCCACAGCCTCTCCATGCTCCGGACGCCCCGGACGATGATGGACATTACCCGGGTGGGCCCCCTCTACCAGAACGCCCGCCTGATCCGCGACCTCCTGGAGGACCACCGCCGGACCTGCTTCCTGGGGGTGTCTCTGGCCGAGGAGATGCCGGTGCAGGAGATGAGCGAGATGGTGGCCCGCCTGAGGGCCGAGGTGCCCATCGAGCTGACCGGCATCGTCGTCAACGGGGTGCGCCCTCGCCCCTTCGACGGCGACGAGCTGGCCGCCTTCCGGGCCTTCGAGCGGTGGGCGGCGCGCCACCACGGCCCCGCCGAGGACGCGGCCCGCACCGCTCGACGCATGGTCCACCGGAGGGCCCGCCACGAGGCGCAGATCCGCCAGCTCGCGGCCACGGCGGACCTCCCCCTGGTGGAGGTGCCCCTCCTGCCCCATGGCCGCCGGGCCGAGGACCTCCTGGACCCCATCGCCCTCCGCCTGGAGCCCTGGCTGTGAGCGCCGGCGACCGCCCCCCCGGGGCCCGGGAGCTGCTCGCGGGCAAGTCGGTGCTGGTGTGCTGCGGCACCGGGGGCGTCGGGAAGACCACGGTGTCCGCGGCCCTGGCCCTGCTGGCGGCCCGCTCCGGGAGGCGCGCCCTCGTCCTCACCGTGGATCCCGCCCGGCGTCTCGCCGACTCCCTGGGGGTGCGGAGCGAGCTCCACGAGGCCACGCGGATCCCTATCCCCGGCGAGGTCGCCCCCGGGGGGGAGCTGTGGGCGATGATGCTCGACCCGAAGCGCACCTTCGACGGGCTGGTGGAGCGCTTCGCCCCCAGCGCCGAGGCGAGGAGGCGCATCCTCGCCAACCACTACTACCAGAGGGCCAGCGAGAGCCTCTCCGGGTCCCAGGAGTACATGGCGATGGAGAAGCTGCTGGAGGTCGCCACCGACGGCCGCTTCGACCTGGTGGTCCTGGACACGCCCCCGACCCGCAACGCCCTGGACTTCCTCGACGCCCCCCGCCGCCTCCTGGCGGCCCTGGAGGAGGGGGCCCTGAAGTGGCTGATGATGCCTCGGTTCTCCGCCGCCCGCGCCGGACTGCGGGTCTTCGGGCAGGGGGGCGCCAAGCTCTTCTCCTTCTTCGAGGGCCTCACGGGCTCCGAGGTGGTGGCGGGGATCTCGGAGTTCGTCTCCTCGTTCTCCACCCTGCTGGAAGGCTTCCGGGGGCGGGCCGCCGACGTCCAGTCCCTGCTGCGCTCCCCCAGCTCCGCCTTCGTGATGGTGGCGAGCCCGACCCGCCTCTCCCTGTCCGAGGCGGTGTACTTCCACGACCGGCTGAGGGAGGGGGGCCTCCCCCTCGGGGCCTTCGTGATCAACCGCGTGCGCCCCCGCCCGGCCTCCGGGGCCCTCCCCGAGACCCCCTGGGCCGCCGGGCTCCCGCGGCGCCCCCCCGAAGGGGTGGACGCCGACCCCGACGCCTGGGGTGCGATGCTGTCCCAGACCTGGGAGCACCTCCGGGAGGAGATCCGCGGGGCGGAGATCGACCGCCAGAACGTCCGCCTGCTCCGCCGGCGCTGCGGCGACGACGTCCCGTACCTCCTGCTGCCGGAGCTGGACGACGACGTGCATGACGTCGAGGCCCTGGATCGGCTGGCTCCGTGGCTGGGAGGATCGCGGATCGAGGAGTGAGGGCGCTCCGGCGCGCTCCCGTCCCCCGGCCGGAGGGCGGCGGAGGGATCAGGCGTCGGTGACCGTCGATGGCCCCGAGCTGATCCGGTACTCGACGTGGATGGTGGCACCCCGGGGCGGGATCGCGTCGTTCCAGAAGGTGATGAAGTTCGTCTCGGGGTCGAAGGTCCAGCCGCTGGCCCCCTCGGCGTCTCCCTTCATCTGGACGGTCCAGGGCTCGCCGGAGTCGGGCTCGACGGTGACGACGATGGTCTCCACGGCGGCGGTCCGGGAGAGCTGGAATCGGTCCCGGGGGCGGCCCACGGAGACGCCCAGGTCGTCCATCAGCTCGTAGAAGTCGTCGCAGATCGGCAGCACCAGGCCCCCCATCAGCTCGGTGACCTGGCGGTAGCGGAGCCCCGGGTAGGACTCGGGACAGGCGGCCTGGTCCTCGGTGGCCTCCACGCCGATGATCGACGAGAACACCACCTGGCTGGAGTCCTCCTTCAGGCTTCGGAAGGCGCTGACGAAGTCCGCCACCGGCACGAGGAGCTCGGAGTGGGCGGAGCAGTCCTCGCTGGAGTTGCCCGGGATCGCCCCGTCGTCGGAGCAGTCGTTCTCGTCGCTGACGACGATGATGGCGACGGCGGCCTCGGCCCGGAGGAAGCCCTCGTTCTCGTGGTTGATCAGCGGCGGCGTGAGGGCGAAGCGGGCGGCGTCGAGGCCGCGTTCCAGCTTGCTCCCGGTGGTGCCGACGTGGACCATGCGGCTGAAGATCTCGACGTACTCCGTCCGGGGGAAGGCGGGGGTGAGGACCTTCACCAGGGTCGAGCTCGGGTTGCTCCCATCCCGGGGCACCGCGATCAGGCGGCCCCGCTGCGCCGGATCGACCATGTCGGTGGTGACCACGCCGACCTGCCAGTCGGTGTTGCTCTCCTCGATCTGGTCCATGAAGCGGATGAAGTTCTCGGCGACGGCCTCCTGTTCCTCGTTCATGGACTGGGAGTTGTCCACGACGAACAGGATGTCGACCTTGTTCTCGGCGGCCTGCCGGAAGACGTCGGTGAAGGTCTGCTGGGAGAGGCTCTGGTTGCTGCAGGAGCCCACCTGGGCGGCGGCGAGCAGCGCGGCCACCAGCGCGGCGTGACGGCCCATTTCGAGCGCTCCGTGGGCGCCGGTGGGGACCCCGACCGTCCCGTCGCGGGACCGGCGGACCCGCCCGCGATCCGGCGCGGCGGGAGACCGCGGGCAGGACAATCATAGCACCCTTTCCCGCCGGTTCCGACCCCTGGGTCCGCGGAGTTCAACCCCGGCGGTGGCGCCCCCTCCCGGACCAGAGGGAGCGCCCCACCAGCGCGGCGAGGGCGCACAGCACCAGCGAGAACGGTGGGATCCCCCAGAGGACGGGACGTCCGTGGGGGAGGGCCAGGGCGGCGGCCACCACCAGTCCGGCGAGGGCCACCGCGGCGACGACCCGGTCCGCCCGCCTCTCCGCCGCCGCGGCGGCCTTCTCGCCGGGCAGCAGCTCCACGGGCACCTTCAGGCGCCCCTCCTGGTAGTCCGACAGGACCTGCCCCAGCGCGATGGGGAGGCGCCGCGCCGCGTACTGGAAGGAACCGAGGTAGAGCAGCGCCTCCTGCTCCAGCCGGTCCCGGGAGTAGCGCGCCCTCACCAGGCGGGTGATGAAGGGCATCATCTCCTCCACCGGGTCCACCTCGGGGACCAGCATCCGGGCGAGGCCCTCGGTGGTGATGAGGGCCTTGAACAGCATGGTGTAGCTGGTGGGCACCTGGATCCGGTGCCGCAGCGCCCCCTGCATCAGGTCCCGGAGAAAGCCGCCGATCCGGATCTCGCTCATGGACGTGCCCACGAAGTGGTGGTCCATCACCTCCAGGACGTCGGCCTCGAAGCGCGGGTAGCTCACCTGCTCGTCCTTGATCCCGATCTCCCAGAAGATCCGGGCGATGGTGCGGAAGTCCCGGCGGTGCAGGGCGAACATCAGGCCGACGACGTGGTCCTTCATGTCGTCGGTCAGTCGCCCCACCATCCCGAAATCCAGCAGGCCCAGGCGGTCCCCCGGGAGGACCAGCACGTTCCCCGGGTGGAGGTCGCTGTGGAAGAAGCCGTGCTCGTAGAGCATCCGGGACGCGGCGTGGAGGTAGAGCTCCCCCACGCGCCGCATGTCGGAGCCGTTCTCCCGGGCGAGGCGGAGCTTCACCCCCGGCAGGTACTCCAGGGTGAGCACCCCCGCGGTGCTGCACGCCCGGTACACGGTGGGGACGACGATGTCGTCGTCGCCCTCGAAGTTCGACCGGCACCTCTCGGTGTTGCGAGCCTCCACCCGCAGGTCGGTCTCCGACTCCATGGACTTGTCGAACTCCCGGACGATCCCCGAGAGGTCCAGGAGCTTCGCCTCGGGGAACTGCGCCTCGGTCTGCCGCGCGAGGAAGTAGAGGATGTTGATGTCGGTGGCCACCCTCTCCCTCACGCCGGGCCGTCGGACCTTCACCACCACGTCCTCGCCTCCCCTGAGGCGGGCGCGGTGGACCTGGGCGATGGAGGCGGTGGCGATGGGCTCCGGGTCGATGGACTCGAAGCTGGCGTCCAGGGCCGGTCCCAGCTCCCGCTCCATCTCCGCGCGGATCTCCTCCCAGGGCACCTGGGGGACGCTGTCCTGGAGGGACTGGAGCTCGGCGACGAACGCCTCGGGGATCAGGTCGGGGCGGGTGGAGAGCACCTGGCCCAGCTTGATGAAGGTCGGCCCCAGGTCCTCCATCGCCAGGCGGGCCCGCACCGGCATGGGCCGGTCCTGCCCGTCCCCGGAGCGGAGTCGGGCGATCCCGGGGACCTCGACGTTCGCCACCAGGAACCCGAACCCGTGGCGGACCAGCACCTGGGCGATCTCCCGCAGGCGCCGGATGTCGCGCACCGCCTGGACGGCGCCGCGGGTGGTGTTGACGACGTCTCTGACGATGGGCACCAGGGGACTCCAGGGCGCGCGGGGGGGGCTTCTCCGACGGGTCTAGGGGGTGGCCGTGCGGGAGCGGCGCCGCCGGGACGCGGCGAGGAGGAGCAGCGCCGCCGCCGGCGCCCGGCCGGGTCCCCCCGCGGAGTCGCACCCCTGGCAACCCGATGTCGGCTCGTCCTCGCCGGACGCCGAGTCGTCGTCGTCGGCGGGGTCCGGCGCCCGGAGCTCGGCCACCAGCTCGAAGCCGCGACGCTCGGGTTCGTCCTCGGCGTCGAGGCCACTGGGACCGAGGTTGGCGACCCCTACCAGCACCCGCTCGGCCCCCTCCAGGTCGACCTCCACCGCCACGGCCTCCCCCGAGGGGCCCCGGGCGGAAGCGAGCCGGGCCGGTCCGTCCCCCAGGAGCGCGGCGGCGACCACGCCCCACCTCGCCCCCTGATCGCCGGTGGCGGCGAGCCGAAGGGTGCCGGTGGCGCCGTTCCCGGGGGCGATCTCCCAGTAGCTCGCGCCCAGGTCGTATGGAGGTTCCGAGGGGGTCATGGGGGAGGCGACGGCCTCGTCCAGGGTGGGCTCCCCCTCCAGTAAGACCCGGGCCCGGTCCGGCCAGAGGCCGCCTTCCTCGAAGTGGGCGCCGGAGGATAGAACGGACCAGGCCGCGATGTCGAGGTGGGTGTGGGGGATGGGGCGAGGCCCCCTGGGTTCGTTCGGAGCGATCCCCTGCGGAATCCGAGCCCCGTGTGGTCCTTGTAGCGCATTGTCTGGACACCTGGAGGGGCAGGGAGGGTGCTGCGAGCGCTGGCCGGGGGGGGGCGCCGGGGTAGACCGCGCAAGTCGGGCGACGGACGAGGTCCGGGCCTGGGTGTGCCCCACAGAGTGAAGTCCACCTGGGGTGGCCCTGGGCGCTCCGGTCCAGTTGTGCTCGTCGGAGTCGGGGCCCGCGCGGGGTCTTCACCCCATGGGTCAGTAGAGCGAGTCGGAAGCGATGGCGAGGCAGACGATGCTGTAGTCGGCGTCCACGCAGTCGGGGTCGCTCTGAGGGGTCCTGTCCTCCGCCTTGAAGAGCATGACCCGGTTCCCGCCGAGGATTGCCTCCTCGCCCTGGTAGAGGGTCGCGCTTTCCCCGTCCACGGTGAACTCGACCGGGAAGTTGACCACGGAGTCGACGCAGTGCCACTCCACCTGCCGGGGCGTACAGGTAGAGGCGAGGTTCTGATAGCTCCATCGGGAGTAGGTCTGGTGAGACCAGCCGGTACTCGACAGGAAGAGCAGGAGAGGGGTCTCGTCCGGCGGCGTTCCCCGATACACGTACAGGGACTTCCCGGGCAGGAAGACCTCGACCCCGCAGGTGCCTCCCCCATCCACCATGGTGACCTCCCCCGCCCGCGAGAGGTCCGGCAGGAGGGCCCAGATGTCGGGGTCGAAGTCCGCGTACTCGTAGTCAACGACGGTGCCCTCCAGGGCGGTGAAGGTGACGTGGGTCCGCTCCCACCGCGTGAACTGACCCGTGTAGGGGATCCCGGACGGAAGATCGTAATGGCAGAGGGCGGAGGACCCCGTCGCCTCGTTCGCGCACACGCCCGTCGGCACGGGCTCCGGATCGTCCGTCACCGGCCTGTCGGGCACGCAGCCCGCAACCAGCGACCACAGGCTCCACGCGAACAACCCCGGGGAGGGGCGATGGGGGGACGGCGGGACGCCTGTTCCCGATCGAGCTGGACTCCGGTGAACCATCAGTCGGCGACTCCGTTGTAGGAAGACCAGACAGCCCACGGAATGGGAAAGCCGAGGGTGGTCGCCGCCGAAGCGAACCGCGACGCGGGATCGTTGACCGCATTGCAGGGAGCGATCACGCAGTCGACGTCGTTGGCGTTCCAGTCATGGGGATCCGCCTCGTCCCACATGTCGAAGACGTCCCCGACCGAGAGCCCGCCAAACGAGACCATGTCCCACCAGAAGCGGAGCCAATCGTACGGCGTGGCGCGATTGCCGACGGCGTTCCCCACGGAATAGTACCCGGAAAAGCACCGGGCATGGAAGTAGTCCGCGGCTTCGACCGCGGGGCTGACATGGGCACCGTCGGCGCAGTCGACCAGGCCCGTCTGCTCGTCCGCCTGGCGGACCCGGTCCAGGTTCCAGTCGATCCAGCTCTGCCAGTATCCGAACCAGCAGTCCTGACCCGGCGCGTTCCACGCGGCGGCGGCGAAGAAGTGGGCCAGTCCCTCCACGGCGGCGGCGCTCTGGTACTCCCGGGAGTTCATCTCGTGGGAACCCTGGTCGCTCTCGCCGAACCAGGAGTCATGGTCGATGACCGAATCGCCATCCACCTCGTCCACGCGGTCGTTGAAGCAGTTGATGGGCCGGGAATCGTAGTCCTTGACGTTGCCCCCCTCCGGATTCGCGTAGCGCTGCACCGCGTGACCCATCTCGTGGGTGATGAGGTACTTCCTTCCGGTGCTGAACTCCGTCAGGTACACCGCCCCTTCGCAGAAGCAGGTGCCACCGTCCTGGTACGCTTCGTCGAAGAACTTGTATGTCTCCCCCGCCAACCCCGCATTGCTCCGATACAGCGCCCAGATGGCCGCGCCGAGGATGTTCCAGTGCCTGCGCACGGGCGTCGTCGCGTAGACCGTCGATCCCGCGGCGTAGTCGTCGGGGTCGAAGTATTGCCACAGGTTCGTGTAGAAGACCTGGTTGTGGTTCGGGTTGTTGTAGACATAGACGTTGTTCAGGTTCACCCATGCGTAGCTCCAGAAGCTGATCAGGTAGGTCTGGTCGTCGTCGAGGGTGAGTACGGGGGTGCATCCGTGGTAGGGTGGGGTCACGCTGTTCAGCTTGTCGTCGAACGGAACGTCTGGCGTCTGGTTCGACTCGACCTTCACATGGACGCCGATGGCCGGATACGTTCCCGGGGCGTTCAAGTAGTCGTCCCCCACCCAGGCATCGCCATCCTCGAAGTCGAGGTTGAGCTCAAAGCAGAGACGGAGGTCCCGGGTCGCGGCGTGGGACACTCCCGCCGGGAGGCACACGACGGACGTGAGGAAGAGCAACAGGATCTCGAACCTTCGCATCCGACCCTCCACACCAGGCCGCCGGAACACCGGCGCCGGACCGAGCCCGTTCAGTATCCGGCCACCCCATCCAGGGAGGGACCGCCGTCGAAAACGGCACCGACGACGTTGGGATCTCCCTCCGGGGGCGCCGCCTCGACGAGTTCCGGCGGGAGGGACGGGTCCTCTCGCCACGCCGAAGCCAATTCGTCTCCCTGGATCGCGGTCAGGCTGCCATCCGCGTCGAAGGAGGCATGCACGACGGGAAGGCGGTGGCGCAGGGCGATCACGTCGGCCTCCACGTCCACCCCGAGCACGGTCGCGATCACGTCGCTCGGGCGGGTGGTCTGGGCGTCGTGGATCAGCGCGTCCCACGGCGGGGTGACGTCCACCCACGCCGTCTCCGCAGGGGACAGCGTGAAGGGGCCCTCGGACCAGCTATACTCCAGGTCGAAGAAGACGAGCCTGCACTGGACCCAGTACTCGTACGTCCTGGTGTCCGCCGCCCGGATCTCGACGAGGGGCAGCAGCCTGGAGTCCTCGTCCGCGACGAAGGCGGCCGTCAGCCCGCCGAGGTCGGCTCCCTGGGGATCGAGGTCACCTTCGACGACCTCGGCCCGCGCGGCGGGCAGGATCGTGATGAGGAACACGGGGATGGCGATCCGAATGATCGGTCGCCCGGTACGGGCGGGACGAGCGGCGGGGGGGGGCATTAGATTGGCGCCTCCTGTGCTCTCCGGCTGGGGACCCAGCGGACGCTACTGTAGGAGGGTCGGAGGGTTCGCGTCAACGTCCATCGGAGAAATCCATGACTTTCCAGTCCGCTCCGTGGCGCATGGGGATCTCACGTCCGACGGCGGTGGGCGGCCCCGGGCAGGCGGCGGTGGCGAAGGGGCCGGAGGAGGGGGTGTGGGCCTGGTGGGGAGCGCGGGACGTGGATCTGGAGAACGTCCCCGACGACCCCGCCAACGTCCAGGAGGACCGGGGACTCCGGGATGCGCGGTGGGGCCCGCTACGGGGGGTCTAGGGGGGTGGCCGTGCGGGAGCGGCGCCGCCGGGACGCGGCGAGGAGGAGCAGCGCCGCCGCCGGGGCCCGACCGGGCCCCCCCGAGGAGTCGCACCCCTGGCAACCCGATGTCGGCTCGTCCTCGCCGGACGCCGAGTCGTCGTCGCCGGCGGGGTCCGGCGCCCGGAGCTCGGCCACCAGCTCGAAGCCGCGACGCTCGGGCTCGTCCTCGGCGTCGAGGCCACTGGGACCGAGGTTGGCGACCCCCACCAGCACCCGCTCGGCACCCTCCAGGTCGACCTCCACCGTCACGGACTCCCCGGAGAGGCCCCGGGCGGAGGCGAGCCGGGCCGGGCCGTCCCCCAGGAGCGCGGCGGCGACCACGCCCCACCTCGCCCCCTGATCGCCGGTGGCGGCGAGCCGGAGGGTGCCGGTGGCGCCCTCGCCGGGGGCGATCTCCCAGTAGCTCGCGCCCAGGTCGTAGGGGGGTTCCGAGGGGGTCATGGGGGAGGCGACGGCCTCGTCCAAGGTGGGCTCCCCCTCCAGGAAGACCCGGGCCCGGTCCGGCCAGAGGCCGCCTTCCTCGAAGTGGGCGCCGTCGTCCCGGCTGGACACGAACATCCTCCAGGAGGCGAACTCCAGGTACACGTCCCCGAAGTCCCCCTCCGGGGCGAACAGCACCTCCGCGGCGTCGAGGAAGTCGGGGTCGTCGGTGGGGTGGGCGTCGGCCAGGGCCAGCCAGAGGTCCCGGAGGGTGGTGCCGTCCCACAGGCCGTAGCGCTGCTCCAGGAAGTGGGAGAAGATGCAGCCTCCATATTCATAGTAGGAGTAGGGCGCGTGGTCCGCGACGGCGTCCTGGTAGCTGTCGTGGAGTATCGAGGCGAAGGGGAGCGAGTTGAAGTCGGCGATGTCGTAGTAGTAGTAGTCCTTCTCGTCGACGACCACGTCCTCCATCCCCTGGGCGGTGGATTCCCACACGAACACGCGGTACTCCCAGCCGTCGATGCCGTACTGGAGGACGTGGTTGAACTCGTGGGCGACGTACACCGGCATGTCCGACGCCGTCAGGGACTCGTCCAGCGCGACGTAGGCGGGCAGGCTGAAGAGGTCGTCGCTCGGATCGGCGTCTCCCCCGGTCCCCCAGGTGTAGGCCCCGCCGTAGGTCTGCTCGTTGGTCAGGTAGAAGTCGATGCGGTCGTCCCCGCCCAGGGGCTCGTCCCCCGGGGGCTGGGGCCAGCCCATCTCCTCCACCTGGACCCTCCAGGCGTGCTCGGCGTCCTCGAGGATGGCGGGGCCGCGGTCCGCGTCGGAGTCCCTCCGCCAGTGCACCCGCAGCGGGTAGATCGCGGAGTCGATGGAGCCGACGCTGGTGGGGCGGAAGGCGGCTCCCCGGGGGACGCCGGAGTGGGGGATCTCGCCCCTCTCCTCCAGCAGGATCCGCGGCGTATGGCACCGGACGCCCGCCCGAGCGGAAGGGGCCGCGCCCAGGGCGACCGCGGCGGCGCAGAGGGAGAGGGAGAGACGGGTCATGGGCTCCTCGGGCGGTGGGCGGCGGCCGGGTGCGGTCAGGGCGGGGGAGGCGGGGGACTGCGCCTTCCCGGTCCCCCAGTGGGGGGGCGCCCGCAGTGTATTTCGACTTTCGACCCGCCGCACCCCGCCTGCGCTCCGGGGCCCCTTCCCGGTCCCCCGGGGGTCGGGCACGGGCACGGGCACGGACGGGACGGGGCTGCCGGCAGTGATGGATGGCGGGACTCGGGTGTACGGGGGGGACTGGATCACGCCCGGAAAGTGGGTTAACCTTTCTTCCTCTCCCGCAGGACATCCTCCATCCTCTCCTCCCCGCGGCATCCCGCGTGACCGACGCGCGGCGGGGAACCGGAGGTCGAGCAGACCCGCCCGGCCGGGGGCCGTACGGAGCTGCCCGGCACCGGGGGCGGCCCGACCGCGGGCTGCCTGGGGCGCGAAGTCGAACCCGAGACCGGATCCTGACGGGGGATCTTCCAGAGCAAGGCAGAGCGTGATCCGATTGAGCCCGGGTACGAGGGGGGCCGTCGCGTGGGGTGGGCCCCCAGCCACGAGGGTGCGGCCCGGGGCGGCGAATCTCACACCGAGGACGGAGGGGGCCGAACCGGCGGAGTCCGGGGCTCCCCCCGAGGGGCCGCGGCGACGATCGCCGCGGTGATGGCGCTCCGGCCCCGCAGTCGGCGCCGGCATTTCGCGCAGGAGGTCCACATGGAGGATCAGAACCGGGTGGGCGACGGCCGCCGGGGGGGAGGCCCGCCCCCGGGTGGGCGTAAGCGTCGGCGGAGGCGGCGCCGCGGGCGTGGCCCGGACGAGAACGGGCTGGAGCAGGGAGGTCCGCGTCCCGCCGAGAACGGCCGCGGCGGAGCCATCCGACCCTTCGACCTGTTCTGCGCGCTCCACCTCGGCATCACGCCCCACAACACGTTCCGGCCCACGAACCTGGCCCAGGTGGCGCGGCGCTTCAACACGACCCCCGAGGCGATCCGCGCCCTGCTCACCCGGTACGCCCTCGACACGCCGGACCTCGCCCGGGCGCGGTTCGACATCGGCCTCGCCCAGCTCGACATGCAGGTCCTCCCCGACGGGATCGACCGCACCGAGCAGGCGAGGATGCTCTGGGAGGACCTCCTGGACGCCAGCCCGGCGACCCGGCGGGCGGTGGAGCAGTCCACGGGCGGTTACGCCGGGGCGGCGGACGAGGACGAGGAGGGGGACGACGAGGACCTGGGAGACGACGAGGACCCCGACGACGCCGACGGCGACGCCCGAGGCGGACGCGGGGAGGGAGCCCACGCCACGGCGGAGGCTCCGGCATCCCCCGCGCGGCGCGCCGGAGCGCGGCCGACCGACGCGGACGGATCCACCGACGATCCGGCTCCCTGACCGGGCTTCGGGCGACTCGAGCGGGGGCGAAGGAGCGCCTTGCCGGCTCCGTCCGCCCGCGGTATGTTGTCGGCTTCCGGGGGGCACCGTTCATTCGCGGACCTGCGCCTTCCCGGGAGGTGGAGCCCGCGGACATGTCGCCGCCCCTGAAAAGCGGTCTGGCCCGCCCCCTGTGCGCCCGTGCGTTCGTCGCGTGGGCCCTCCTCGCCGTCCCCGTCCTGGGCTGCTCCGACAACGAGCTCGCCGCCGTCCCCCCCGACATCCAGGTGGATCCCACCGAGGTGGTGATCGGCACGGTCACCCTGGGGGTCGTGGAGGAGGAGGCGCTCAACCTCAGGAACGTCGGGAGGGGCACGCTCCACGTCGAGTCGGTGACGTTGAAGTACCCCGAGCGCATCGCCTTCTCGGTGGAGGACTTCGCCGGGGACCTGGTCCCCGACGAGACCTCCCAGGTCCGGCTGACCTTCGACGCCCTGGAGCTCGGCGAGGCCGAGAACGTGGTGGTGGTCGCCAGCGACGACCCCGACGAGCCCATCGTCGAGGTGCCCATCCGCGTGGCCGCCGTCGTGCCCGAGCCCGTGCCCGCCATCCAGGTGGAGCCCCTGTCCCTGGCGTGGGGCGCGGTGCCCACCGGCGCCGCCCAGCCCCGCACCGTGCTGATCCGGAGCGTGGGCACCGCGGACCTGGACCTCTCGTCGGTGTCACTGTCCCCGGGGACCTCCTTCGACTTCTCCCTGAGCGGCGACCCCGCGCCGGTCCTGCTGGAGCCGGGCGCCGAGACCGTGGCCGAGGTCGTCTACGCCCCCACCGACGACACCGACGACGTCGGGTCCTTGCTGGTGGAGAGCGACGACCCCGACTCCCCCCTCGTCGAGGTCCCCCTCAGCGGCAGCCGGACGGTCACCCCGGACATCGAGGTCGACCCGACCCTCCTGGACTTCGGCGTGCTGGCGCTGGGGGCGGCGGCGACCCGCTCCGCGGAGATCCGCAACGCCGGCGGCGCCGACCTGACCCTGGGCTCCCTCTCCCTCAGCGGGGCGACGGCGCCGGGCTTCGCCATCACCGCCGACCCCGGCGGATCCGTGCTCGCGCCCGGGGAGTCGGCGCAGGTGGAGGTCACCCTGGTCCTGGCCCAGACGGGGGCGAGCACGGGGCAGGTGGTCATCCCGTCGGACGATCCCGACGAGGACCCCGTGTACATCGACCTCGTCGCCCTGTACGACGCGGTCCCCGAGATCGACGTCTCCCCGACAGTGGTGGACTTCGGCACCCTCGAGGTGGGCACGACGGCGAGCCAGGTGGTGGAGGTCCGGAACATCGGCGCCGCCACCCTGGACGTCGGGTCCCTCAGCCTCTCGGGGAGCGCCGACTTCTCGTTCTCCGCCCTCGCCTTCCCCGGCGCCGTCCCTCCGGGCGGGGTGGTGGACGTGACGGTGAGCTACTTCGTCTCGGACGAGGTCGCCGACTCGGGGATCCTGTCGATCCCCAGCAACGACGCCGACGAGCCGGTGGTGGAGGTCGCCCTGTTCGGGGAGGCCACCCTCCACCCCGACATCGAGGTGGTGCCGACCACCCTGGCCTTCGGGAGCGTCCCCGTGGGATCGGCGTCGTCGCTGACGGCGACCATCTCCAACGTCGGGAGCGCGGACCTGGACCTGACCTCGCTGACCCTCAGCGGATCCTCGGCCTTCGGCCTCACCCTGAACCCCGCTCCGAGGACCCTCCTCCCCGGCGAGAGCGTGTTGATGCAGGTCACCTACACGCCCCCCGCGGGGACCAGCCACACGGGGGTGGTGGCCGTCGCCAGCGACGACCCCGACGAGCCCATCGTCAACGTCAGCCTGAACGGCACGGGAGAGGTCATCGTCCTGGAGGAGCCGCCGGTGGCCGACGCCGGCCCCGACCGCACGGAGGTCCCCCTCGACACCATCACCCTGGACGGCACCGGCAGCTACGACCCCGACGGCGACATCCCCCTCACCTACGCCTGGACGCTGGTGAGCCGCCCCGCGGGGAGCACCACCGCCCTGGGGGCCTCCACCAGCGCCCATCCCACCCTGTACCTGGACCTCGCGGGGACGTACGTCGTCGGGCTGGTGGTGACCGACACCACCGGGCTCTCGTCGACCCAAGACCAGGCGGTGATCACCGTGACCCCGTGGCAGGACTTCCACGTCCAGCTCACCTGGGACACCGACGGGGTGGACCTGGACCTGCATCTCCTCCAGGCGGGTACCGCCCTCTACGACCGCCCCAACGACTGCTGCTGGTGCAACGAGACCCCCTCGTGGCATGGCGCCTCCACCGGCGACGACCCGACCCTCGACATCGACGACCTCAACGGCTTCGGCCCCGAGAACATCAACATCGTCTCCCCGGCCAACGGCGACTACGCCATCGAGGTCGTGTACTACGGCGAGTTCTGGAGCGGCGCCTCCCACGCGACGTGCAGCGGGGCCTGCGCGTCGACGACGGCCACCCTCCGCCTCTACCTGAACGGGATCCTGGTCCACTCCGACACCCGCCTGATGAACTCGGCGGGGCAGGTGTGGTACGTCGGCGACGTCGATTGGCCCACGGGCGTCGTCTCCGCGGTCGACACCGTCTCCACCACCACCCGCACCGGCTGCTACTGACCCGCGGTCGGGCGGCGCCGGTGGGGGACACCGAGGGTCGATGGCCTCCCCTACCCCACCGCCGCCCGCGCCCGGACCGACCCTCCTGCTCCCCCCTCCGCCCCGGCGCACGGGGCTCCGCTACACCATCGCCCTCATCGACGCCGGGGAGGCGGGCCCCCCCCTGGTCGCCCTCGCCGCCCTCTCCGCCGTTCTCCTGGGGATCGCCGCCGCCCTGCTGTCCCCGGACCTGAGGGTGTGGGCCGTGGGCCAGCCCGGCCAGGCCACCTGGGTGGGGACGGACCCGTGGCCCGCTCCCGGCGCCGGCGGCACCTCCTGGGTGTCGGTGACGGCACGCCTCCCCGGGGGCGAGGTGCTGAGGCAGGTCGTCCCTTCGGCGGCGGCCCGGTCCCTGGCGGCGGATGGCCCGGTACCCGTCCGCGTCCTGCCCGGAGCCCCCGGCGTCGCCCGCCTCCTGGCCTTCCCCGTCTCCGCGGGAGGGAGCATGTGGGCGGCGGCGGTCGCCCTCCCGGGCCTCGCCTGCGGGATCGCCGCGGCGGCTCGGTTGGCCCGGAACCGCTGGCGGACCACCCTGTGGCTCCGGGGCGGCGAGAGGGCGGGGGTGGTCCTCCGGGGGGGCGTGGCGCGGATCGGACCCGGCGGCGCGCCGGGCCTCTACCGGGTGAATGCCACCTGGGAGGTCCCCCAGGGGAGCGGCAGGCCATGCAGCGGCGCGGTGAGGGGGTTCGTCGCGGACCGGATGCCCCTGCTGGAGGCGGAGCGGCCCCTGGTGGTGCTCCTGGACCCGGAGACCGGCCGCGGCCTGCCGGCCCACCTCGTGCCGCGGGGGTGGCCCCGGGGCGCGGAGTAGGCCGCCGCCGCGGGCGGCCCCCAGCCTATTAGTCCGCCGCCGGTGCCGCCTGCTCGGCCCCGACGAGGGCCGACAGGTCCGGGAGCTCGTCGAGGTTCGGGAGGAGGACGACCTCGATGCGACGGTTCAGGGCGCGGTTCTCCGGGCCGTCGTTGGGGACGAAGGGCTGGAACTCCGCGAAGCCCGAGGCGGAGATCCGCCCCGCGGGCATCCCCTGGTCCACCATGAACTTCACGACCTCGGTGGCCCGAGCGGTGGAGAGCTCCCAGTTGCTGGGAAAGCGGGCGGTCTTGATGGGCTGGTCGTCGGTGTGGCCCTCGACCTGGAAGCTCCGGTCGGGGATCTCCGCCAGCACCTGGCCGATCCGCGTCAGCACCTCCTTGCCCTCGGCCTTGATGTCGGTCTTGCCGGAGTCGAAGAGGATGGAGGAGGGCATCTTCACCACCATCCTGCCCCTCTCCACCTTCACCTCCACCTGTCCGCTCTCGATCATGGAGCGGAACCGGTCCAGGAGGCGCCGGAAGGTGTCGATGCGGGCCTGGGCGAGCTGCTTCTGGCGCTCCAGCTCCCGGGCCCGGCTCTCGGCCATCTCCAGGTCCATGGAGAGCTGGGACCTCTCCTCCTCGAGGTTGCGGACGTCCTGGTTCAGCGCCTTGAGCCGATTGATGAGGGAGTCGATCTGCGCGAGAGCCTCCTCCCGGGCGGACCGGCACTTGCCGAGGTCGCGGCCGAGCCCCTCATTCTCGGCGCGGCATGCGGCGACGTCGTCCCGGAGCTGGGCGATGTCGGCGAGGGCGACCTCGTACTTGGACTTCTGCACGCAGCCCGTGGCGAGCACGGTGGCCACGACGAGGGCCGCGGCGGCGGCGCACCTGGCGAGATTCATGGGGATCCTCCTCCCTTGCGGCGCCGGCACGACCCGCGGCGCGGAGCGCGCCCTCCCTCGGCGGAGCCACGGCGGGGGAGGATGGCACAGGACCGCCAGGCCGTTCAACCGCCCCCTCCGGACGCGGGCCGGGAGGGAGGCGGGATCGGCAGTTGAACGCGCCGGGGGCCGCTGGTACGGTGCCGCCGTGCACAGAGTCGCCGTCACGGGCCTCGGAGTCGTGAGCGCCGCGGGGATCGGCCTGCCGGCGATGCGCGCCGCCCTGGCGGCGGGGGACGACGTCTCCAGCCCCCTCGGGTGCTACTCCGACCGGGGGATCACCATCGCCCGGGCGATGCGGTGCGCCGATCCCGGACCGGCGGATCCGGGGACCTGCCGCGCGGATCGGGTCGCGCGGCCCGCCCTGGAGGAGGCCCTGGCGGCCATCCCCGACCCGGTCCGACGCGGTTCGGCCCTCTTCCTTGGCGGGGCGTCCGCGTTCCTGCAGGAGGCGGAGGAGGAGTACCTCGCCGCCCCGGTGGCGGGCCGGGGACCCGCGGACGCGGCGTCCTTCGCGCGGCGCGCTCCCGGCGCTTCCGCCGACTCCCTCGCCGGGGCCGCTGGAATGGCGGGTCCGCGGGTGGCGGTGGCGACGGCCTGCTCGTCGGGGTTGAACGCCCTGGGGGCCGCGTTCCGGGCGGTCCGGGCCGGACGGGTACCCGCCGCCGTCGCCGGCGGCGTCGAGGTCCTGGGCTGGCTGACCTGCGTGGGGTTCCGCTCCCTGGGGGTGTTGGGCGCCGGCCCCCTGCGCCCTTTCGACGCCCATCGGGACGGGATCGTGCTGGGTGAGGCGGCGGCCTTCCTGGTCCTGGAGCGCGAGGAGGACGCGCGGGCCCGGGGAGCGGAGGTGCTGGGCTACGTCCGCGGGTGGGCCTGCCTCGGGGAGGGCTGGCACCCGACCCAGCCGGAGCCCACCGGGGCCTGCGCCGCGAGGGTGATGGGCCTGGCGCTCCGGGACGCGGGGCTCCGGCCCGACGACCTGGGGTGGATCAAGGCCCACGGCAACGGCTCCCCCTCCTCGGACCTTGCCGAGGCCCGAGGGGTGGAGCGACTCCTGGGGCGCGGGGCCGATGCCGTGCCCGTCACCTCCATGAAGGGTCTGCTGGGCCACACGCTCGCGGCGTCGGGCGCCGTGGAGGCGGTCGCCGTCCTGGACTGCCTGAGGGAGGGGAGGCTTCCCCCCACCTGGGGGCTCTCCACGCCGGACCCGGAATGGCGCCTGGACCACCACCCTCCCGGCTCGGCCCCCAGGGCGGCCCGGGGCCCGGCCCTGATCAACGCCTTCGCCTTCGGGGGCAACGACGCCTCGGTGGTGGTGGAGGGCGCGTGAGGGGTTCCGTCGCCCTCTCCCCGCCCTACGAGGCCGCCGTCACCGGGATCGGCGCCGTCTCTCCCCAGGGGATCGGCGCCGGGGCGCTGGCGGCCGGGATCGCCGCGGGGGTGCGGGGGACGCGGATCCGGGTCGAGCCCAAGGGATCCGCGCTCCCCCCCGCCCTGGCCCGCCGCATGGACCTGACCTCCCGCCTGGCCGCCTGCTGCGCCCTGGACGCGGCGGCGGCGGCGGGCCTCGGGGCCGTCGCCCCGGAGGACGTGGGCGTCTCCTTCGGGACCACCTACGGGGACCTGGAGGGGGTCCTCCGCTTCCTGGACCGGGTGGACGCGAAGGGTCCCCACCTCGCCCCCCCCGCCGACTTCCCGAACCTCGTCGTCGGGGCCTCGGCGGGCCACCTGTGCCTCGCCGGCGGCTGGCGCGGCCCCCAGTCCTCCGCCTGCGGGCCGGGCGTGGCCGGTCAGCAGGCCATCGCGTGGGCCCTGGACCGCCTCGCCGACGGGGACGCCGCGGCGATGGTGGTGGTGGCGGGGGACGTGCTGTCCGCGGTCCGGGAGGCCCACCCCACGTCCGACGGCCCCCCCGGGGAGGGGATGGCGGCCCTGGTGCTGGAGGCGCCCGGGGCGGCCCTGAGCCGCGGGGCGCCGGTGCTGGCCCGGATCTCCGTCTCCGACTTCGCGGACGATGGCGGGGTGCCGGGCCTGGACCTGGGGGATCCCTGGGGCATCGTCCCGTCGGACGGGGTGCTCCGGGCGGTGGTGGCGGTGCTGATGGTCTCGGGGCGGGTGCCCCTCGCCGCCCCCGATCGCCCTCCGACCCTCGTCGTCCGGCCGCGGCGCCCCTGGGGCGCGACCCTGCGGGTCCGCGGCGCCTGAGGATGTCCCGGGAGCAGCGTCCCCTCTTCCCCTCCGCGGACCGCGGTCCTCGGGACCCGGCGGCCACCGGGGACGGGGCGAGGACGGTGGTGCAGGGGGTGGTCGAGAGGGTGATCCACACCCACCCCGACGACGGGTGGACCGTGGCCCGCCTGGAGGCCGACGACGGTCGCGCCATCACCGTCGTGGGGTTCCTGGCGGGGAGCCGGGCCGGCGAGGAGCTCCGCTGCGAGGGCCGCTGGGTTCGGGATCCCCGGTTCGGCGAGCAGCTCCGAGTGGAGTCCTGCGTGACCGTGGCGCCTTCGACCCTCACCGGCATCGAGCGCTACCTGTCCTCTGGGATCGTCCGCGGGCTCGGTCCCAAGCTCGCCGCCCGGTTGGTGCAGCGCTTCGGACTCGCCACGCTGGACGTGATCGAGGGCCAGCCCGAGCGCCTGGCCGAGGTGGAGGGGCTGGGGCCGAAGCGGATCGCCGAGCTCCGGGGCGCGTGGACGACGGGCCGGGAGGCGCGGCAGGTGATGGTCTTCCTCCAGGGACACGGCGTGTCTCCCGCCTACGCGGGGCGGATCGTGAAGCGCTACGGCGCGGGGGCGCTGGCCGTAGTGCGGTCCAACCCCTACCAGCTCGCCGACGAGGTCGCCGGGATCGGGTTCCTCACCGCCGACCGGATCGCCCTCTCCCTGGGCCTCCCCGAGGACGCCCCCGCCCGGCTGCGGGCCAGCCTGCTCCACCACCTGGCCGAGACCGCGGAGCACGGCCACACCTGCTTCCCCGCCGACGCCCTCCTCCGGCGCGCCTCCGACCGGATCGGCGTCCCCCGGGAGGCCCTGGAGCCGAGCCTCCGGGACCTGGTGACCGAGGGGAGGGTGGTGGAGGGGCCGGACCCGTCCCAACCGGGCGGCCGCCTGGTGGCCACCGCCGAGCTGGACGCCGCCGAGCGCGCCGCCGCCGCGGTCCTCGCCCGGCTGCTGGGCGCTCCCCCCGCGCCGCCTCCCCCGCCCGCCCTCCTCGCCTGGGCCCAGGCCCGGCTGGGCCTGAGCCTCGCACCGGCCCAGCGGGACGCGGTGACCCTGGCCCTCTCCGCGCCGCTGGCGGTGGTGACCGGTGGGCCCGGGACGGGCAAGACCACCCTGCTCCGGGCCCTCCTCGCCGTCAGCGAGGGGCAGGGGATCGACGTCGTCCTCGCGGCCCCCACCGGGCGGGCGGCGAAGCGCATGACCGAGGCCACGTCGGCCCCCGCCAGCACCCTCCACCGCCTCCTGGACTACTCCCCGGCGGACGGCGGGTTCCGCCGGGGGCCGAGGCGCCCGCTGGAGACCGGACTCGTGGTGGTGGACGAGGCGTCGATGCTGGACCAGCCCCTCTTCACCGCCCTGGTCGCGGCCCTCCCCATCGGCGCCCGGCTGGTCCTGGTGGGGGACGTGGACCAGCTCCCCTCGGTGGGGCCCGGGCGGGTCCTCGCCGACCTCATCGGGAGCGGCGCCGTGCCGGTCGCGCGGCTGGAGGACGTCTACCGGCAGCGGGAGGGCAGCCTGATCACCGCCAACGCCCACCGGATCCGGTCCGGGGAACCCCCGACCCTCCCCGCAGGCGGCGGCGGGGGGGACTTCTTCATGGTCGCCCGGGAGGACGCCGGCGCCGTGGCCCGGACGGTGGTGGAGCTGGTGGCGGAGCGGATCCCCCGCCACTTCGGCCTCGATCCCCGGGCGGACATCCAGGTCCTGGTCCCCATGCACCGGGGCGTGGCGGGGGCCGTGGCCCTCAACCAGGCCCTCCAGGAGGCCCTGAACCCCCCGGATCCCGCCAAGGGGGAGGTGCGGCGGGGAGGAAGGGTGTACCGGGCCGGGGACCGGGTGCTCCAGGTGCGGAACGACTATGACCGGGAGGTCTGGAACGGCGATCTCGGGCGCGTGGCCTCGGTGGACCCAGGCGCGGGAGAGGTGCGGGTCGCCTTCGACGACCACGAGGCCACCTACGAGGTCGGGGACCTCGACGCCGTCCAGCCCGCCTACGCCATCACCGTCCACAAGAGCCAGGGCAGCGAGTACCCCGCGGTGGTGGTCCCGCTGCTGACCGAGCACGCCGTGATGCTCCGGCGGAACCTGCTCTACACCGCGGTCACCCGGGCCCGGCGGCTGGTGGTGCTGGTGGGCTCCCGCAGGGCCCTCGGACTGGCATTGCGGGAGGGGGAGGGTGACGGGAGGCGCACGCGGCTGGTGGAGCGGATCCAGGAGGCGGTGGCCGTAGGGGACGCCCCCGAGACCCTCCGCCTGCCCTTTCGGGGGGTCACCCCTCCGCGGCGTGGGCCTCGATGAACCGTTCCAGGAGCGCCCGTCCGCTGGCGGTCAGGTCGACGAACTCGAAACCGTTGCCCGAGCGGGGCACCCCCTCACCGTCCGCGTGGAGCTCCGACACCACCCGGCCCCGCACCTTCATCGACTCCGGGATCCCCGGGAGGCTGAACTCGATCTGGACCTCCTTGCCCTTGGGGTACGGCGGGTCGGTCTCGATGAAGATCCCCCCCACCGACAGGTTCGTGCAGTAGTGGGGGTCCACCCTCCCGTCGACGCGCCCCTCCGTCCAAAGGCGCAAGGGCAATCGGTACCAACGGCGCCGTTGGACCGCCGGCTGCCCCTGCGGGGTCACGCCCGTGGACCCCGCCGGGAGCGCGTCTTCGCTCTCGCGTGAACCGGTCATGAAGACCCCGGGAGTTGTGGGAGGATGGACACGGGCGCCGCCCCCGCCCGGTGTGCCGCCGGACGGATGGTAACCCTCGCCATGGGTTGGCGTCAACGCCGATCTCAGGCAGCAGGCATGGTGAAGGGGACGGCCCGCACGTCCCGATCCGGTACGGACCCCCTCCCCTCTGGCCGCGGGCGAGGTCCATGGGATACCCTCCGGGGGCGCGGTGGCTGCATCCCACCGGTCCCCGCCCCGCCGCGCCCACCCCGGAGCGTCCCGTGCCGCCTGACCCCGATCCCCTGGAGGGCGCCCGCGAGCGCCTGGTGGTCGCCCTCGACCTCGACACGCCTCAGGAGGCCCTCGCCGCGGGCCGGGACCTGGCGGGGACCGTCTCGCGGGTGAAGGTGGGGAGCCGACTCTTCCTCGCCGGTGGGCCCGACGTGGTGCTCCGCCTGGTGGATCTCGGCCTCAGGGTCTTCCTGGACCTGAAGTTCCACGACATCCCCGACCAGGTCGCGGGCGCCTGCGCCCGGGCGGCCTCCCTGGGAGTCGACCTGCTCACGGTCCACGCCTCGGGAGGCGGAGCCATGCTCCGGGCCGCGTCCGCGGCCGTGGGGGAGGCGGGGGCGGCGCGCCCCCGGGTCCTGGCGGTGACCGTGCTCACCAGCCTCGCCGAGGCGGACCTGGGGGTCCTGGGGATCTCCCGCTCCCTGGGCGCCCAGGTGACGGGCCTCGCCGAGCTGGCCCGGGCCTCGGGAGTGGACGGGGTGGTCTGCTCCCCCCGGGAGCTGGCGGCGCTCCGGCCGGCCCTCCCCTCCCCCTTCCTGCTGGTCACGCCCGGGATCCGCGGTGCGGGGGAGGAGGCCCAGGACCAGGCCCGCGCCCTCCCGGCCCCGGAGGCAGTGCGCCGCGGCGCGGACCTCCTCGTGGTGGGGCGGCCGGTGCTGAGGGCCCCCTCCCGGGCGGACGCCGCCCGCGCACTGCTCCGGCAGATCTCCGAGTCCCTCGGGTGAGCGAGGACCGCTCCGCACCGGACGACGTGGCGCGGGAGGTCGCGCGGCTGCGGCTCGACCTCGCCGTCCAGCCGGACCGCTGGATCCGCCAGCACGTGGTCGCCGAGCGGATCCGGGAGCTGCCCCCGCCCCTGGCCGTGGAGGTGATGCACGCCCTGTGGGACGGGGCGGGAGCGGGGGAACCCGTGTCCCAGGAGATCCTCCTGGACCTCGCCACCACCCGCCCCCTGGAGGAGTCCCTGGGCTACGACAAGGTCCGGGCCCTCTACGAGGCCGCGGTCCTGGGGGGGCGTCCCGACGTCGCGCGGCTCTTCGTCGCCCGGGGGGCCGCGGCGGCCATGGTGTCGGACCCGGACCGCGAGAACGAGAAGCTGGCATCGGAGCCGTTGGGCCGCAGGCGCGCCATCGCCCGGGGGAGGGACCGGTTCCAGCTCGATCGCCTGCTCTTCGACCGGAACCCGGCCGTGGTCCGCAACCTGCTGGAGAACCCCCGGGTGACCGAGAGGGACGTGGTCCGGATCGCCGCGATGCGTCCCACGACCTCCGCCGTCCTGAACGAGGTCCACCGCCACCCGCGTTGGATCGGCGCCTACCGGGTGAAGAAGGCGCTGGTCTTCAATCCTTACTCCCCCGCGGACATCGCCCTGTCGTTGCTGGTCCACCTGCTGCGCCAGGACCTGTACCAGGCGGCCCGCGCCGAGACCCTGCATGCCTCGGTGCGGGACGCCGCCCGCGACCTGCTGGCGCGGCGGGCCCTCGGCCGCGTGCCCCGACCGCTGGACCCTCCTGCGGCCCCGCCCCCCGAGCGGCCTTCCCGCCAGGACGTCATGCTCGCCTTGAGCCGATCCCGCCGCCGTACCCACGCCCCCGGGGAGGACGCCCGGGCCCGGCTGGACCCCGAGGAGCTGTCGCGGGTGCTGGAGGGGGCGCGCCGGAAGGGAGGCGTTCCCGGCGGAGGGACCGGGAGCGAGCCCCCGATGTCGGGGGGCGCGGGCGGGGACGGACGGGGATCCGAGGACTGACCGGGCGCGGCGGGTCCGCCCGCCCGCTCAGCGGCGGCGGGCCCTGCCGTCGTCCGGCTGGAGCGCGGCGGAGTCCCCCGCGGGGCGCTCGATCTCGTCCGGCGGGGTGACGTCGATGGCGTCCTGCCCGCCCATCGCCTTGCGGAAGTTGTGGATCGCCTTGCCGAGGGCGGCGGCGGTCTGGGGGAGCTTCGGCGCGCCGAAGACGAACAGGATGATCACCAGGATGATCAGCAGCTCGCCGACGCCGGGGAAGCTCCACAGCGCGAGGGGGAAGGTCATGGGAAGACTCCGGCCGCCCGTCGGGACGGCCCGGGGATGATAGTCATCGCGGAGCGCGGCGTCAGCAGGGGATCGGGCATGCCTATCCGGATGCCACCCAGGGCGGTTCGTGACGACCGCCAGCCGTCGTGAATGGCTCGCCGTCCTTGGCTCGCCCACAGAGGCACAGAGCGGCCCGTCCGGGGCCCACAGAGAACACAGAGGGAGGAGCGGGGAGGCCCGGAGCTTTGGGCGGCAAACGGATAGGCAGTGGATCGGGGACCGCCCCCCTTCCGAGGGGCCCTCCCTCACGACGGCCCGTCGGAGCGGAAGACGATCCGCCCGTCCTTCACCACCGCCGAGGCCGGCCGGTGGCCCAGGGCATAGAACAGCTCCCGCCAGTCCGTCACCCGGAAGACCGCGAGGTCCGCCCGGGCGCCGATCCGGACCTGGCCCCGGTCACCCTCGAGGCCGACGGCCCGGGCCGCGTGGGCGGTGATCCCCGCCAGCGCCTCCTCCAGGGTCAGGCCCATGGCCAGGCAACCCAAGGTCCCCATCAGCAGGAGGTCCGGCGTGGGGGACGTGCCGGGGTTCCAGTCGGTGGAGACCGCCACCCTCACGCCCGCCCCCCGGAGCGCCCGAGCCGGCGGCGCCGCTGACCGTAGGAAGAGCATCGCCCCGGGCAGCAGGACGGCGGTGACCCCCGCACCCGCCAGGGCCTCCACGTCCGCCGCCTCCACCCGCTCCAGGTGGTCTGCGGAGGTCGCCCCCAGCTCCGCCGCCAGGGCCGCGCCGCCGGCGCGGGTGATCTGCTCGGCGTGTACCTTCAGCCCGAGCCCGAGGTCCCGCGCCCGGGTCAGGATCCGCCGGGACTCCGCGGCGCTGAATGCCTCCCGCTCGCAGAACACGTCGCAGAACCGTGCCAGCCCCTCCCCCACGACCCGGGGCAGCATCTCCTCCACCACCTCGTCGACGTAGCGCCCGCGGTCGGAGCGCCTCTCCGCCGGGACGGTGTGGGCTCCGAGGAAGGTGGGTACCAGGTCCCAGGGCCCCTCCCGGTCCAGGTCCCGCACCACCCGCAGGATCCGGAGCTCCGTCTCGGCGTCCAGGCCGTAGCCCGACTTCACCTCCACGGTGGTGACTCCCCGGGACAGCAGGGACTCCAGCCGGGCCCGGGCCAGCGCCCGCAGCTCCCCGTCGGACGCCGCCCGGGTGTGCCGTACCGTGCCCAGGATCCCACCCCCCTGGCGCAGGATCTCGGCGTAATCCTCCCCCGCAAGGCGCCGGGCGAACTCCCCGGCCCTGGAGCCTGCGAAGACGATGTGGGTGTGGCACTCCACGAGGCCGGCGGTGATCACGCCCCCCGCCGCGTCCAGGACTTCGCATCCCGGCCCCGGGGCGAGGGCCTCGGGCCAGGCACCGTCCGTCCCCACCCAGGCGATCCGGTCCCCCGCGCAGAGCACCGCGCCCCCGGCGACCACCTCGGGGGGCCCCCCGTCCGGCGAAGAGACCACCTGGGAAGCACCCCGGATGACGAGGGACGTCGCCGCGGCGGGCGGTGTCGGGCTCGGGTTCGGGGTCACGGCGACGGACCGGGTGGGCGGTGGGGGGCGGAGGAACGGAAGCCCTCCCGCGGGATCAGGGAGGAGGCGCGTTCGCCTCGTCGTCCCAGGCCCCCGTGCCCGCGGCGACGCACTCGGGGTCCTCGGCGTCGATCAGGGCGTCGCCGTCGTTGTCCGCGCCATCGTTGCACTGTGCCGTGCCGGGGCCCACCTCGTCGGCGGCGGCGTCTACGCAGTCGGGGTCGGCGGCGTCGATCCAGCCGTCCCCGTCCTCGTCCGTCCCGTCGTTGCAGCCCGTGGTGCCGGGGCCCACCTCGTCGGCGGCGGCGTCCACGCAGTCGGGGTCGGCGTCGTCGGTCCACCCGTCCCCGTCGTTGTCGAGCCCGTCCTCGCACCCTCCCGGCGGAGCGTCTCCCTCGCCGCCGTCGGCCTCCACGCACTCGGGGTCCAGGGCGTCGATGGACCCATCGAGGTCGTTGTCCAGCCCGTCGTTGCACTCGGCGGTGCCGGGGCCCACCTCGTCGTCGCCGGCCTCCGTGCAGTCCGGATCCGCGGCATCGGTCCAGCCGTCCCCGTCCTCGTCGGCTCCGTCGTTGCATCCGGTGGTGCCGAGCCCCACCTCCCGGCTCTCGGCGTCGACGCAGTCCGGATCGTCCCCGTCGGTCCAGCCGTCGCCGTCCCCGTCCACGTGGTCGGAGCAGTTGTTGGAGTCCTCGTCGTCGTCCAGGCCGTCGTCGCAGCCCCGGTCGTCCTCGTCCACCTCGCCGTCGGCGTCGTTGTCCACGCCGTCGTTGCAGTCGTAGGCCGCGTTGGTGCCGCCCTCGGACTCCAGCAGCGCGTCGTAGACCAGCTCGCCCGTCGCGTCGTCCACCCGGTAGCAGCCGGGGTCCTTCTCGTCCCTCCAGCCGTCGGCGTCGTCGTCGACGCCGTTGTTGCACTGCGTAATCCCCTCGAACATCCCGTCACCGAGCCCACAGCCGGGATCCGCGCCGTCCACGAGCCCGTCGCCGTCGTTGTCCACCGCGTCGTGGCAGTTGTCGGTGTTCGAGAAGATCGTCACGTCGAGGGTCTTCACGTCCACCACCATGTTGCCGAGCGCCGTCATGGGGATCTTCTGCACCCGGTGGTGGTTGATGTACAGGTAGGCGCTGTACCGGGTGGAGACGTACTCGTCGTCGGCGACGGTGGAACCGAACGGGAACATGGAGGGCGGCGCCTTGGCCAGCTCCCGTGCGGGGATGCAGAGCCCCCCGGAGCGGTGCCAGGCGAAGGCGGTCAGGCGGAAGACCTCGAAGGTCCCGAAGAAGTTGAACGGCATCATGTCGTCCCACACCCGGAAGTCCACGGTGTAGTAGTCGTTCTTCGACATCTTCCGCTCGCCCTCTTCGGTGTCCCAGCGCACCAGCAGCCCCGGACAGGTGCTGGGGGTCTCGGGATCGAAGGCGTCCCAGTCCACCTCCACGTCCTTGAGCTCGTCGAGGGTCCCCACGCCGATGTGAACGGCTCCGATGGTGGAGGCGAGGTTGCCCCCGTCGGGCAGCAGCGTGAGGTTGTTGACGCTGCCGATGTCCATGGGGGGGATGGTGATGGCCCCGGCGGCGTTGATGTCCTCGATCTTCTCCAGGCCCTGGGCGCACTCGGCCCCATAGTCTCCGGCCTCGAAGTTCACGCCGTAGGAGTAGGAGGCACCCCAGGACATGCACATCGGCTTGTCGAAGGGCGCGTTGTTGGGGCCGAGGAAGTCGTTGGTGTAGTACCGGATGTCGCCGTCCCAGCGCATGTCGATGCCATTCTGGCCGGGAAGGGTCACGCTCTCGGCCCCCGAAGAGAGCTCCAGGGCGGTGAAGGTCTCGTAGTCGAGGCAGTTCCCCTCCTCCAGGGGCCCGGAGGGCTGGTTGTTGAACCCCAGCTCCCTCTGGTCCTCGCAGACCTGGGCGAAGTAGCTGCCCCCCGGGAGTCCCATGACGGGCTCCTTGAAGTAGAGGGTCACCTTCCCGACGTCGCCGCCCCCGCCCTCGATCCCCTCCAGGGCGAAGAAGCAGTATCCGTCCACCTGGGTGGCGTCGGGGGTGTTGTCCCCGTCCGTGTCCACGTCCACGGGGTCGCAGTCCGCCCCGGGCGCCGCCACCTGGAGCTGGAGCACTCCGGCGTCGGTCCCGATGGGGTCCTGCACGTTGTGCCTGTTCCGGTAGAAGCGGATGAGGTCGCCGGCCTGGACCCGGTTGACGTCGGGGGGCGCGAAGGCCCGAGGGGGGATCTGGGCCCGGATCCCCGTCGTCGAGGCGACGCTGTCCGGGTTGCCTCCCCAGAAGGTCGCCCCCCGCGGGGACGGCTGGCTGTTCAGGAAGCCGTAGCCGCCGACGAAGGGCACGCCGCCGAAGAGGGTGCTGTCGTAGTACTGGAGGCTGAACGACCCGATCTCGTCATCGAAGAGGCTGGCGTACTCCACCGCGGTGTTTTCGCTGCCGGGGATCCGGCTGGAGACCCGGTAGTCGTACCCGTCGTCCAGGCTCGCCACGCCGTGCTCGCAGCCGACCCGCACGTCGACCTTCCCGGTCTGGATCGGACCCGGCGGGGAGATCACCGTGATGACGTCGTCCCGGAGCTCCACCGAGGTGTCGCAGAAGTCCCGGAGGGCGTCGAGGTTGGCGTCCGTCACCACCGTGGCGTTGCGGTTCCCGAACACCACGGACGGCCGCTGGCACTGGCTCGGGTCGTCGACCTCGATCCGGACCACGTTGCATCCGGTGATCCCGTCCTCGAAGGCGGGCGTCATCGAGACGATCTCGGGGGGATCGCCCGAGTAGTACGGCTCGGCCTCGCCGCAGCCCGCGAACGCGAGCCCGGCGGCCAGCGCCACCCGGCCGAGGCGGCGGGTGGGACGTCCCGGGGGGGAGGGATGTCGCATCTCTGTAGGCTCCCGCTTCCTCGTGGCGCTCACGGCTGGTACGCGAGGCGGCCGACCACCATGTGGGAGGCCCGCAGTCGGACGGGGTTGATGTCCGCGGCACCGCCCGTCTCGTTGCGGACGAGGGGCAACTGCACCAGGTCCTCCCGCGTGCGGCTGACCACCAGGATCGCGCCCCGGACGCGGCTCATGTCGACCCGGGCCTCCAGGGACTCCAGGTCGTCGGCGCCGATGGTGAAGCTGCCGTCGTCGGCGGCGGTGCAGACCAGCTCGCCCACGAAGCCGTCGGTGTCGCGGCTGCCCCCGGTGGGCTGACAGGTCAGGGCCTCGGGGTCGCACTGGGAGATGGGGTAGAGCCGCGGGCACTCGATGTCCGGCGGCAGCCACTCCCCCAGGGATCCGTAGCAGCCCGTGCTGTCGCAGCCCCCGTCACCGTCGTCGTCCAGGCCGTTGGCGCAGTCCATGGGATCGGTGGCCGTGGCGCCGAAGCCCTCGTGCCCGTCGTCGATGCCGGCCGCGGCGAGGGCGGCGTACTCGGGGTCGCAGTCGTCGACGGCGTTGCCGTAGACGTCCAGGACCGGCGCGCCGCTCCCGTCGGTCTCGATGGTACAGCCGCACTGGCGACCCGGGTCGTCGGGGCACGGCACCGTCGTGCCGTCGGGCACGGAGCCGAGGAGCCGGACCGCGACGGTCACCTGCCCGCCCCCGTCCTCGTCCAGAGCCACCCAGCCGACGTTGAGGAGCGCGCCCGACGTTCCGTCCCAGGGACTCGGGAGACCCGGAGACTCGGCGTCGAACTCCACCGGGACGGCGCCGCTCCCGTCCTCGGAGGTCGAGACGACGAGGCCGTCCAGCTCCGAGGGCGTGGTGATGCGCGGGCTCTCCGCCGTGGTCTTCCCGGCACGCTCGTCGATGACGTCGCTGGGCAGGGGGATCGAGGCGACGGGCGCGTTCTCGGGCGGGATCCCCCCCCCGAAGTACAGCTCCATCTCCTCGTCGAACGCCCAGTTGGACGCCAGGTGCTCCTGGGCCCACCCCAGCGGGTCGGCGTCGATGTATTCCCGGGCCAGCCAGGGCTGGGCACCGATGTAGTAGATGAAGACGTCCGAGGTCCGCTCCGGGTAGTCCAGGGGGTTCCGATCCAGGGTGAATCGGGTCCGCTTGCCCGCCGACGCCCGGTCCCGGATCTGCATCCCGTCCCCGAGGTCCACGGTCGTGAAGCTGCCCAGGGGGCCCACGTTGTTGATCAGCGGGAAGCAGGTGTCGATGGCGTCGGGGCCCTTGGGGCTGACCAGGCTGACCTCGTCCGCGGCCGTCAGGGCGGGAGTGAACACGTAGGAGAAGCCGAACACCGCGTGGAAGGGATCCTCGGCGCTCGTGAACGCGTCCCCCGCCCCGTAAAGGCCGGTGATGGTCGACCCGAAGTCCAGCCACCGTCCCCGCAGGTCGACGAGGGCGTAGTCGATCAGCCCCCCCCGCGGCTCGGGAGTGGACTGGATCTGCCCGGGTTCCAGCCCGACGCCGATCTGCTTCGACCCCGCGGGGGAGGAGTCGTGCCCGCAGCCCCAGAGGGCCATGGCCGCGCCGGCCCCGGAGAGGGTGAGGCCGATCCGCGAGGCAGGGCGAAGAAATGAACGCATGCTCGCTCCGGTGTCCGTGCGGTCGAAGTGACGCCGCCGGTCCTACCAGCCCGTGCCGATACCGACGAAGAACCGCAGGCCCGCGGGCTCGGTCTCCGCCGAATTGGTGTTGATGTTCGGGTCGTCGGTGTTGGAGTAGACGTTGTCGCCGTCGACGTCGCCGAGGCCGCTGATCTTGTTGAACCCATACGCCAGGCGCATGTAGCAGTCCCAGGGCGACCGGTTGAAGAGGTTGGCCGAGAGGCGGACCTCGAGGCCGGCGTCGAAGAGCAGGTAGTTGCCGTTCTGGCTGGCCTTGTCGACGAAGGGGATCTCGCGTCGGACGTCGTCCGGGTCCAGGGCGACGTGATCGCTGAACACCGACTCCGTCTTCGCCCCGTCCCTCAGCCTGTAGCTCCAGAGGTTGCCCGCCGTGCCGAAGAACTGGGCGTACAGGCTGTCCAGGTAGAGGATGCCCACCTTCTTGTCGATGTCCCGGAACAGGGGGAACCGATAGGCGGCGTTGAGCATGATCATCGTCTCGCCCGCCAGCGAGTAGGGCGGGAACCCCGAGAAGAGGGAGTTGGACTGCCAGGGGTTCCGCGCGTAGTTCAGGCCACCGCCCCCCGCCCGGAACTCGTCGCTGTAGCCGACGTTGCGGTCGACGAAGCCCGCCCGGAAGTCGAGCTGGAGGGTGTGGTCCAGGGACTTGCGGGCAGTCCGGATCTCGATGGGGATGTACTCGGCGTATCCGAACTCGACCTCGTTGTACCAGTAGTCGTCGAGGTACTGGTAGTCGTCCACCTCGAGGCCGTTGGTCGCGGCGTAGAGGTTCTTGGAGTAGTTCACGGACCACGCCAGGGACAGCCGCCGGCCGCCCCGGGGGTTGATACGGAACCGGGGGCTGTAGAAGTAGTAGTCCGAGAAGCTGTTGAGCCCGGTGGAGATGGTGTTCCGGGCCTTGTAGGCGTAGGGGTCGTAGGCGTTGCCCTCGGACGTCCCCCGGAAGCCGTACGAGTAGCTGATGTGCCCGATCTCGAGCTGCCAGTTGGGGTTCAGGGGCACGTCCACGCTGGCGCCACCCACGACGAGGTACTGGGTGTTCTTGAGGTCCCCCGTGAACTGGTCGTCGGTGGTCGCCGTGTTCTCGTCCCGGTCGAAGAAGAAGCCATAGTCGTACTTGAAGGCCCCATAGGTCCCGAAGAAGGAGACGTTGGGCCAGAGGTGCTTGAGGGTCACACCGCCGGAGAGGTAGGTGACCTCCCCGAACAGGGCGAGGAAGTAGGCGCTGGTGTCATCGAGGTAGGTGTCGGTGAGGAGCTGGATGCCCGCGTTGACACCCATGTGGGACTGGAGATCGGCCTGCACGTCGATGATGGGGACCACGAAGGGGGGCCGGATGTGGATCCCGCTGGTCTTCACCTCGCTGGTCTGGGCCTGGTACGAAGGGATCTCCTCCTGCACGTCGAGCTTCACCATCGTCAAGGGGAAGTCGAGGGCGGCGTCGTCGGCGATCCGCTCCAGGAAGGCGTGGCGGGGAAGCCCGTAGCCCTTCCAGCCGAAGGCGGTGTACCCGGAGTAGACGATGTTCCCCTGGGGGGTGAGCCAGGGGGTGAAGGCGCCACCGACCACGTTGGAGACCTGTACCAGTCGCGCCCGGCCGACGGCGCCCACGGGGGCCGCCGCCGTCGAGCGGGCCATCGGGGCCGCGACGACCGGCTCCGGGGAGTTCTCCGCGACCGCCACCGGGGTCACCGTCTCGTCCCTCTGCAGGACCATGAACTGAACGCGCCGGTTCTTGGCCCGGGCGGCCTCGTCGGCGCCCTGGATGAGGGGGACGGACTTTCCGTAGCCCTTGGCCCCGAGGCGACCGGGATCGATGCCGACTCCGGAGACGTAGGTCCGCACCGCCTCGGCGCGGGCCTGGCTCAGCTTGAGGTTGTGGGCGTCGTTGCCCTGGTCGTCGGTGTGTCCCTGGATCTCCAAGGACTTCACGTCGGGGTACTGGCGGAGGATCGACGCCACCGCGTCCAGCACGCGATAGGACTCCGGCTTGATCGTCGCCTGGTCCAGGTCGAAGAAGACCTGCTCGGTGATGACGATCTCCTTCCGCTCCGCGTCCAGGCGGGCGGGGGAGGCGTCGGGGCATCCGTCCTGATCGTCGATGCCGTTCACCGTCTCGGGATCGTCGATGCACTTGTCCTGGGCGTCCACCAAGCCGTCGCGGTCGGAGTCGTACGCCTTGGGGTCGTAGTACGGGTTGTGCCGGAAGATGTTGAAGATCCCCCCCACCCGGTCGCTGGAGAAGTAGATGTAGCCGTCGTGTCCCCAGTGGACGTCCCGGTCCTCGTACTTGTCGAACGTGATGGGGGTCAGCCCGGTCCCGTCCACGTCGATCACGTAGACGTCAGCCTGGTTCTGGCGGAATCCGCCGAAGACGAGCTGCCGGCCGTCGGGCGACCAGTCGATGGTCTCCACCCGGTTGCCGTCCTTCCAGTGGGTGAGCTGCCGGGGCTCGCCGGTCGCCAGGTCGACGACGATCAGGTTCTGGGTACCGTCCTCGAACCGCGAGAAGGCCACCGACTTGCCGTCGGGGGAGATCGCCGGGTCCTGGGGCCGCATGGTGCCCGGGATGTGTACCGGCTCGGTGAAGGCGAGCTGCGTCTCCTTGCCCTTCTTCTTCTCGTACAGGTCCGCGGTGCACAGCATGTTCAGCTCGAACCCGCCGTGGACGTTGGCGAAGAGGCCCGTCTTCCGCGCGAACTTGCCCATCAGGCGCTCGGGGCACACGAAGACGATGCCGGATCCGTCGGGCTTCCAGTCGTACTGCGACGCGGCCGGGATCCCGCCCAGGTAGTCCGAGAGGTCCGCGGTCCGCTTCTGGCGCTCCTTGGCGACCTCGGCGTCCTCGCTGTTGCCCCACGTCCCCGAGAAGGCCGGCCAGGCGTCCTCGGGGACCTCCTGGACGGTGATCTGGCCGAAGTAGTCGTAGGAGCTGAAGTAGCGACCGTCGGGGCTGTATTGCTGGAACAGGTTGTGGCGCCCGTCGGCCTCCTTCTTCTTGCGCTTCTCGAGCTTCCGGTACTTCTCGAAATCGGCGCGCACCTGGGGATCGTCGCTGTCCCACGGCGGCCGGCTGAAGGCGAGTGGCTCGCCGATGGCGGGGGCCTTCATCACCTCCGCCTCGACCCTCTCGTACTTCTCCGTCGCCCACTGCTTCCAGCCTTCGTAGAGCTCGTCGGCGCTGACGTGGAGGGTGTCCTCGATCACCGACATCCAGTCGGGCTCCCAGCCCTTCTTGGAGCGGTTCAGGGCGAAGCTCTGATACACCCCCTGCCCGAACTTCTCCTCGAGGTAGAGGGCGAAGTTGTATCCCTCGTTGTAGTGGCGCTCGCCGTCGAAGCCACCGTTGGCCCCGTAGTAGTCCTGCATGTCGCCGAGGGTCAGCAGCGTGCCCTGGAGGATGTCCATCCGCATGAACATGTCGCGGTTGGAGCTCCAGTTGTTGATGCCCGCGGTGTCGGTGTAGTACTCGGCGCCGCCCTCCACCCAGAACCAGGGAGGCCCGCCGGAGACGAAGACCTCGGCGCCGACGTCGGTATTGTTGGCGACGTCGAACCAGCGGGTCGCCAGGTACCAGCCGAAGCCCTCCTCGGCGTAGGTGCCCTCCGCCTTCAGGGAGACGACGTGGGCGTACTCGTGGTACAGCACGACCCGCAGCCAGTCGTGGTGTCCGCGCCACCTCCAGAGGAGGTCGCTGTGGTGCGTGGAGATCACGATCCAGTCCCAGTTGGGGACGGTGTAGCCCTCGAGCTCGTCGAGGTACTCCAGCATCACGATGTTGACGGTCTCCTTCAGGTAGAAGTTGAACTGGCCGCAGATCTTCGGGTACATCTCCTCCGCGACCAGCGCCGTCTTCCGGGCCGACCACTCGCCGTTGACGTAGTGCTCGTTGCCCTGCTCCCTCGTCTTCTTGCTCACGGGATAGAAGACGTTGAAGTGCTCGGTCTGGATGACGTACCAGTCGAGCCCCGGGTAGTTGTAGTAGGAGGTGAACTTCGCGGCGTGTGCCGGCGATTCGCCGAAGGCGAACACCGCCGCGACGAGCGCGACGGCGCCGAGCAGGCTTCGGAGGCGGCGGAGCATGCGGACTCCCGGCACGGCGGTGCGGGTCATGGGCGGCGCGAGGCGACGCATGTTCAGAACCGGAAGGCGACGTCACCGCCGGCGGTGACGCCCCGGGACGGGCTGATGTCTTCGAGGGGCCAGTAGAAGGTCGAGTTCTTCCCCGCGAGCGTGTACGCGACGAAACCGTCGATCTGCAGGCGGTTGCTGGGCGACACGCTCACCCCTCCCCGAAGGTCGGACCAGAAGCCGGAGCTGCCCTCGATCTCGGCGCACCCGTGGCAGGGGTCGATGTGCTTGGCGGTGGACCCCTGTCGGGTGGGGAGCCGATACTCGTTCTGGAAGTCCAGGCTCAGCGCCACGTAGGGCCCGAGCTGGCCGATCACGCCGATGTCGAACTCGATCCCGTCGCCGGGGTCCACCCTCATGTTGAACTGGTTCTCCTGGTCCTCGACGAGGTACTGCACCACGGAGCTGAACCGCGCGACGAAGCCCGCGCGGCCCTGGATGGCGATGGGACCGGCCTGCTGCCGGGCCAGGACGTCGAGGGTGAGGTTGTACGTCCCCGTTCCGATGGGCACGTAGGTCAGGTTGCCGGGGGACGAGAGGTAGCTCCCGGGGGACTCGTTGCCGGTGGGCGTCTTGAGCTCGAGTCCGGCGGCGAGGGAGGCGTTGGCCTTGCCCTCGGGATCGATCCTGCGGGCGATCTGCTGCCTCACCCCCAGGCGGACGTCCCCCAGGCCCCAGGCGGTCAGGTCGGCCCCGTTTTCGTTCCCGACGTGGGCCCAGACGAACGGGATGCGAAGGAAGAGCTGGGAGTTCTTGGTGAACCCCCAGTCGACGTCGAGGTGGAACTGGCGGTAGGACCAGGTCGCGCCGTTGCTGTAGCTCCGCCAGTCCTCCCCCTCCTTCGCCCCGAAGTTCCACGGCTCGTCGTCGTCGCCGGTGAAGTAGGAGCTGGACTGCTTCCAGTCGAAGCCGGCGGAGAGCTGGAGCACCCCCTTGCCGACGACCAGCGGCCTCTCGACGAGGCGCAGGGGCAGGTCGGCCTGGTAGGTGTGCGTCTGGAACGCGCTCGCCTGGGCCGGTTCCGCGGCCAGGGCGGCGAGGGCGGCCACGACGAAGGCCGCGGCAGCTTTCATCGCTTTCATCGACACGGCCTTTCCGTCCCGGCGGGCGGTCCTGCGAGGGGAGACGAGGGGGGCCCGGCGAGGGGGCGGGGTTCTCGATCCGTGGTGGGCAAGGGCGGCACGATCCTGGGGGGTGTCGCCGCCCGCGAACGTGGGCAGGGGGCCCCCCCGGCAAGGGCGGCGCCATGAAAACACCCGCCCCGCGACCTGTCAAGGCGCGCCGGCAGGTTCGTCGGCGCGTTCGCGGGGGCTCGGCGCTCGGGGGCGGGCAACGTCCGGATCCTCTCGTTCGGGCGACCTCCCCGGTACGTCGCGTCCGGGAGGCGTAATCTACCGGCCCGGGCCACGAGGGTGTCAACCCGCTGTCAATTGTTTGTGAATCGGGTACTTGCAAGGATCCGGCTCCTCTCCCCGCCGCCGGGATCCACCTTGCTCGGCCCGGGGGGGTGTGTTAGCTTGCGCCCCCTTTCGGCGCCCCGAGAGGGGGGCGGGTCGGGGCTCCCACCCCTTCCGCCGCCCTCCGGGGAGCCGGCGTGGCGCGGCACCAGCCGCGCCGGAGCGGGTCGACGCGCGATGAAGCCCCCCCAGTGTCCCCCGGGTCCGCTCGCGGTCGTCGGTCTCGTGGCCGCGGTGGCCTCCGCCGGCTGTACGGTCCGGGGGTGGGACCCCGACCTCGCCGGTCAGGACGTCCGCCTGACCATCCTGCACACCTCCGACATCCACTCCCGCCTGATCCCGTACGCCTACACCCCGAACTTCACGGAGCAGGAGCAGCTCGGCCTCGACCCCGATCGCGGGCCGTTCGGGGGGATCGCGCGGATCGCCCACATCGTGGGGCGCGAGCGGGCGCGGGCGCAGCGGGTCCTTCACCTGGACAGCGGCGACTGCTTCCAGGGGGCCCCGATCTTCAACGTCTTCGGTGGCGAGGCGGAGGTCCGGGCCATGAGCGAGCTGGGCGTGGACGCCGCCGTCGTCGGCAACCACGAGTTCGACCGGGGCGCGGCGAACCTGGCCGACCAGCTCGACCGCTGGCTGGGGTACCGGGCCCTCGCGGCCAACTACCGTTTCGACTCCGACGAGTTCCCCTGGAACACCACCCTCGACAGCCTGGTGGACGAGGTCGCCATCTTCGACCTCGACGGCCTGACGGTCGGGGTGATCGGAATGGCGAACCTCAGCTCCATCTCGAGCATCGGCGAGGGGGACAACTCCCTGGACGTCGAAGCCCAGGGGGACCTGGACACCACCGAGGCGTGGGGCGCGGCGCTGGAGCCCCTGGTGGACCTCACCGTGGTGGTCAGCCACCTCGGCCTCGAGAACGACGAGGAGATCGCCCGCCGGTCCCGGTACGTCGACCTGATCATCGGCGGGCACCTCCACGTCGCCATCGACCCGCCCAAGGTCATCGAGAGCGAGGCGATCCCCGGCAAGCGGATCGTGGTGTGCCACTCCGGGGCCTTCGCCAAGTACGTCGGGCGCCTGGACCTCGTGATCCGGGACGGCGAGGTGCTCACCCACGACTACACCCTGTTCCCGGTCGACTCCACGGTGCCCGAGGACCCCGACATGCTCGACCTGATCCGCCCCTACGAGGTCGAGATGGCGCGGGTCATCGAGCTGGACCGCGTGATCGGCGTCGTGGGGGACCTGGACGGCGACGGCCAGGTCCAGGGCACCGACGAGGAGGAGTTCGAGCTGGACCGCTTCGCGCCGTCCGGAGGCGACTCCCCCCTCGGCAACCTCATCGCCCACGCCATCCAGACCCGGAACCTCGTCGAGACCGACTTCGCGGTGACCAACAGCCTCGGGATCCGCACCAACATCCAGGCCGGCGACGTCACCCTGGAAGAGCTCTTCAACGTGCTGCCCTTCGACAACGCCATCACCACCCTGTTCTTGTCGGGGGAGGAGGTGCAGGAGCTGTTCGACTACGTCACGGAGCGCTCCGCCTCCCGGGGCTGCAACACCCAGGCGCAGATCGCAGGGGCCCGGTTCGTGATGAACTGCGAGAGCGGCCTCGCCGAGCAGGTGACCGTCGGCGGCACGTGGCAGCCCTGCCAGTCCGACGGGGACTGCGACCTCCCCACCGAGCGTTGCTCCGCGGGGGCGTGTGGGGTGCCGGTCTTCCCGGGGTACGAGTACGAGCTCGCCACCAACGACTACATCGCCTACGGCGGATCGGGCTTCGACGTGCTCGAGCGGAACACGACGAAGGTGGACACCGGGATCTCCTTGCGGGACGCGGTGATCGACTACATCGAGGCCCACCCTCGACTGCCCGCGGACGCCCCGGCGGCGGAGTCCGACGGGCGCATCACCCCGGTCTACTGACCCCTGACGGAGCCCCGAAGTGGCCGGTCGCGCCCCCCTCGCCCCCCTCGCCCTCGCCGCCGCGGTCGCCGCCGCCTGCGGGGGATCCCCCGCGGCCCGCACGGCGCCCGAGGGGGTCGTGCGCTTCGAGGTCACCCTGGCGGAGTCCGGGGCGGCCGTCGGCGAGGGGACTCCCCTGCCCTTCGTGGGCGACAACTCGACGCCGGTGACGTTCACGGTCTCCGCCCGCGCGGTGGACGCCGAGGGCCGGACGGTGGAGTCCTACGCGGGCCCGGCGTACCTGAGGGTGGTGCCCGCCCTGATCGCGGGCGGGAACCAGGTCCCCTTCGAGGCCGGCACCGCGGAGTCCTTCCCCGTGTCCTTCGTCCGGGGGTTCGGGGACGTCCGGATCTGGGTGGAGGACCGGGGCACCGACGAGTCCCCCGGCACCTTCGCCACCGGGATCTCCCCGGCGATCCACTTCGCGCTGCCCACCTCCGCGGACCTGCAGCGGACCACCAGCAGCCTCACCTCCCCCCTGGACGGCAGGAACGTCACCCTGCGGGCCGCCGACCGGGAGGTAGTGGTGACCGCCCTGGCCCAGGACGGCTTCTACGCCACGGACCTCTCCGAGCCCGGCGGCGAGTTCGCGTCGTTCTTCGCCTTCAGCTTCAACCGACCCCGGGACCTGGACGTGGGGGACCGCATCGGGTACCTCAACGGGAACGTCTACGAGTACCTGGGCTATACGGAGATCCAGTACCCGACGTGGAGGGTGGACGGGGAGGGCCTCGCACCGCCCGAGCCCGTCTCCATCGACGAGGCCCTGTGCTCCGCGGACGACCTGGACCTCGAGAAGTGGGAGTCGGCCCCGGTGGAGGTCTCGCGCCTGGTGTCGGCCTTCGACGACGGCGACCTCGCGGAGCTGTGCGCGTCCTACCGCGATTACGGCCAGTGGCCCGCTCGACTGGTGGGGGCGAGCTGCGGGAAGGTCATGGTGGTCAACCAGTACACGGTGCCGGACCTGCGCTTCGAAGCCTGCCTCGGCGAGACGGTCTCCGCCCCCGAGGCCGTCGAGCTGAACGGGCTCCGGGGTCACCTGCGGCAGAACGAGTTCGCCGACTACTCCCAGTGGATCCTCGAGGTGGGCGGCTGCGACGGCCTGACGGACCCCGCGGACCGCGCCCGGTTCTGCCCCGACGAGGAGGCGGCGGCGCGGACCGCGATGCACTACGCCGGACCTCGCCCGGCACCCCGGCACTTCCACCGGGAGCACCCCGACTGCTCCGGCGTCTGGTACCCCCTCCACGACGAAGACTGACCTCCGCCGCGGGGGGCCCCCGATCCCCCGCGCCGCGACGAACAGGAGCCCCGAAATGCCCCGCTTCCCCGGCCGCGCGGCCCCCTGGACCACCCTCGCCCTCCTGCTCGCGGGGTGGGCGTGCACCGACCTCGTCCCCCGGGACGACGACGACGGCGACGACGACGACGACACCACGGCGGACGACGACACCTCCGACGACGACACGTCGTCCGGGAGCACGACGGTCTACGAGATCCGGCGGGGGGATGTCACCGAAGGAGCCTTCGTCACGGTCCGGTCGGTCGTGGTGACGAGCCCCCTGTACGAGAGCAGCAGCGGCAGCGCCCGGGGGTTCTTCGTGCAGGAGGAGGCGGGGGGAGAGCACAGCGGGATCTACGTGTACACCTACGCCGACGTGGTGGACGCCGTTCCGGGGCTCGGGCGCGGGGCGGTGGTCACCCTCAGCGGCGAGTACAGCGAGTACCCCGAGGACGACCCCGCGGGCTCCCTCAGCGAGCTGACGGTGAGCAGCGCCGACGGCCTGGTCATCGAGAAGACCGGGGTGGAGTTGACCCCCGAGACGGTGGCGACCTCGGTCCTCGCCGATCCCGCCACCGCCGAGCCCTGGGAGTCGGTCCTCCTCCAGGTGTCGGGCACGGTGAGCGCCGGTGCCGACGACCACGGCCAGTGGGCGGTGGACGGCGTGATGGTCGACGACCTCTTCTACCGGGCCGACCCCGATCCCCAGGTGGGGGCGACGGTGGCCAAGGCCGCCGGCCCCTTCAACTTCTCGTTCGGGGCGTTCAAGATCCTGCCCCGGGACGCCGCGGACCTCGAGGTCGACGGGTCGACCGTGGTGCCGACCGTCGTCACCGTGCCGGAGATCCAGGGGGGGACCGTGGCGGAGGGGACCCGGGTCCGCCTGGAGGGGGTGATCGCCACCACGGGGCTCACCGAGCCTTACAGCGAATGCACGCGGCGCGCCTTCTGGGTGCAGGACCCCGCGGGCGGCCCCCGCTCGGGGATCTCGGTGAACGTCCTGGAAGAGCAGGTCGGGACCCTGGCCGTCGAGCCCGGCGACGTGCTCACCGTCGAGGGCACCTACGGCGAGTACTACGAGCTCAGCCAGGTCACCATCGACTCCGGGGCCGCGGTGACCAGGACCGGCACCGCCAGCGTCCCCGAGCCGGTGACCGTCGCCGACGCCTGCTCCATCGCCACCGGCGGCGCCGACGCCGAGGACTACGAGGGGGTGCTGGTCCGGGTCGGCCCGGTGTCGGTGACCGGCACCGTGGACGAGATCGGGTTCGGCCAGTTCGAGGTCCAGGAGTGCCTCCTGGTGGACTCCCTCTTCTTCGAGTTCTCGGACTGCGGCGACGACGACACCACGCCGGACCCCCCGTCGGGGCAGGAGATCTCGACGCTGACCGGAGTCCTGCACTACGGCTTCGACGCCTTCAAGTTGGAGCCCCGCTCCGCCTCCGACTTCGGCGGGTGGACCCCCTAGATCCGCACGCCCACGGGCGCGACGGCGCTCTCCTGTCCGCTCCCCCCTCACCCGCCCTCGGTCGGCGCCGGCCGCGCCCGACGGAGTCCGAAATGCCCCCGCGCCCCTTCGCCCGCGCCCTGCCCGCCCTGGCCGCCGCCGCGATCCTGATCCCCCGCGGCGCCGTGGCCGGCGAGTTCCTCCAGACCCAGCTCACCCTCTACTTCGGCGACGACAACGTGCTCGCCGGGGCGGAGGACGGATCCCCCGACGTGGGCCTGACCAACGCCTATCCCGAGCTGTTCTTCGACGGGCTCAACGCCCGCAAGAACATCGCGGTCACGGAGACGAACCTCGTCGCCTACAAGAAGCTGCCCGGGTTCGTGAAGAACTCCTTCACCGAGGCGGCCCTCGCCTTGAACGTCGAGTTCTACCGCGACCCCGACGACGGCAAGCCGGCGATCCGCATCGAGGACAACGGCTCGTACCTTCGGCCGGTCTGGTACTTCTCCGAGGCGGACATGGAGAAGGGCAAGGGGGGCCGCAACTTCGCCATCACCGCCTTCCCCTTCGACTCCGACCGATTCCGCCTGGGGTACACCTACGACCTGAGCTGGGGCGGCAAGCGGATGTTCACCAAGAACACCGATCCGGTCCCCGGCGTGAGCCTCCAGCTCGACCTCGGGCCCTTCCGCGCTTTCGCCGGCTTCAAGACCGCCCTGGGCCTGCGCTCCGACGTGAACATGCCCGACACCCAGTACGGGGTCCTCGCCGGGGTGCGGGGCCAGTTCGGCGGCCAGGACCCGGCCAAGGTCGGGGTGGCCGTGGACGCCGGCTTCGGGTGGTTCGACCGGGGACGATTCGAGGACCCCTCCTTCGACGACACCACGATCTACGCCTGGGGGACCTGCGCCCAGGTCAGCGTGTTCCGCGGCGGGGACATCGGCACCTCCGTGGACTTCCGCCTCTTCCGCGAGGACCCCGCCCAGGCCCAGTCCTGGCTCTATCCGGTCAAGTACTCCAAGGGCGTGCACTTCTGGTTCGGTAGCGAGTTCAACCTGCTCCGCCAGACCCTCATCGACGTCGACCACGCCAACTCCACCACCTGGCAGAGCGCCATCGCCGCCGACGCCAACCTCAAGCTGCGGGTGGACAAGATGCGGGTGAACCTGGACGTGGTGTACCGCGACGCCGCGTTCCTGCTGTTCAACACCCCCTCCCTCTACCCGTTCCACAGCTTCGGCGAGGACTCCAAGACGTCCTCGCAGCTCTACTTCGCGGTGAACGTCGACTACTTCGTCGAGAAGGCCCACTGGACCCCCGGCGTGATCTTCGGCGTGATGCTCCCCGCCAGCTACCTCGGGCCCAGCTACGAGGAGGGGGGGATCCCCTCCCTGGTGATCATCCGGGGCGAGAACGACCTGGACATCCTCCCCTCGGAGCGCCAGGACCCCTTCACCGTGCTCTCGGTCAAGACCACCCACAAGGTGGAGCTCAGCCCCATGATGGCGATCATGGGCGAGGTCTCCTGGACGACGGACTACAACCGCTCCAAGATCGTCGCCGGCGGCGAGGACCCCAGCGGCGCCGTCCGCGTCCTGGACGAGACCGTCGCCAACGCCCTCGGCCTCAACCTGCTGCTCCAGGCGCGGTTCTGACTCCCGGAGCGGACCCGCGGATCAGGGGACCCGGAAGCGGAGGGGGCGGGAGTCGCGGCCGAAGGAGCCGCGGGGGGCGTCGTCGGGTCGGGACACGTCGATCCAGTACTCCACCTCCTGGACGTCCGGGGGGACCCAACCCGAGAGGGGCAGGGCGGCCAGGAGGGTGCCGCCGGACCCCGCCATCATCTCGATCCGGGACCAGGCCGTCGCGCCCCGGGGGCGGGCGTGGACCGTGCCCCGGGCGGGGCCGCCCTGGTGGAGGGTGACGGTGAGGAGGACGGCGCCGTCCCGGGGTGCCGACTCCACGGGGCGGTGCCCCCAGGCCACCCCCGGCCCCTCCACCCGGACCTCCGGTCCGAAGCGGACGACGGCCGGCTCCGGGGCCTCGGTGGGACGCAACGGCGAGGGCGCCGGGGGGCGGACGCCCGCCTCCCCCACCCTTCCCGAGGGCGCGGCCGGCTCCAGGATCCACGACATGGTGAAGAAGGTCACCACCAGCGCGCTCACCAGCACCGCTACCCCGGCCAGGAGGATGCGGTCGGTGAGGTCGCCGACGCGGCGGGGCGGCTCCGCGGGCGCGCCATCCCACGCACGGGCCCACTCGGCCTCGGCCTCGGCGGCGGTGACGGGTTCCGTCGGCCTCCCCAAAGGTGTCCCGGCGGCGGGGGGATCGGGAGGGCGCGGGGGCGGCGGGGCGATCCGGGGCAGGGGCGGCGACGGTATGGGATAGCGATCCCCCGGACCGGGCGCGGGGGCCCGGCCGGCTCCGCCCCCCGGCGGACCCGCCGTGCCTGGGAATGACGGCGCGGGCCCGGGGATGGGGGCCTCGGCCTCCCCTCCGTCGATGTCGTCCCGGGCGGGCGGGGCCTCGTCCTCTACGGGAGGGGGCGGAGATGAGACTTCCCCCTGGGGCGGAGATGGGGGCCGGGGATCGGCGAAGTCGGGGCCCCCCTGGGGATCCTGCTCCTCGTCCTCGGGATCGGGGAGGAACAACGGGGGCGGCAGCGCCGCGGGAGCCTCCCCCGCCGCACCCCCCTTGCGAGCCCCGGGGGCGTGGGGGCGGGCCGGCGCGGCGACCCGGGCGACCGCCGCCGCGGCCACCTCCGACACGTCCTCCAGGGTGAGGTCGGGGAGCTGGGGCAGCTCCAGGGAGATCTCCGGCAGGGTCGGGGCGGGCCGCATCGCCGCGAGCTGCTCGATGGTCCGGGTCCCCGCGGGATCGACGTCCAGCTCCATGGGTCCGCCGGCCGGGGCCTCCATGTGGGGGAGGGTGCTGAAGAACGCGCGGGTGCTCCGGGCGGCGGCGAGGTCGTCCCGTTCCGGCGCGTCCAGGAGGTCCAGGTCCACGTGGGCGGGGGAGAGGCCGGCGAGCAGGGACGAGAGGCGCCCCCCCCAGGGGTGGCGGGGCTTCAGGGCGGTGAGCTCGGCGGCGAGGGCCTCGGCGGTGGGCTGGCGGTCGCCGGGTTCCTTGCTGAGGCAGCGCCTCAGGATGGGGACGAGGTCGGGGAAGGCGGCCTCGACGCGGGCGAGCCCGGGTTCCACGTCGCAGCGGAGGGCCCGGTTGAGGATCGCCATGAGGTTGTCGTCCTCGAAGATGGGGCGGCCGCAGGCCAGCTCCCCGAGGACGGCACCCAGGGCGAAGATGTCGCTCCTCCGGGTGAGATCCCCCCCGGCGATCTGCTCGGGCGACATGTACAGGGGCGTGCCGCGGGTGATCCCGCCGGGCGCCGTCTGGTAGGCGTTCAGCCGCGCCTTGGCGATCCCGAAGTCCATGATCTTCAACAGGTCGTGGCGGGAGATCATGAAGTTGTCGGGCTTGACGTCCCGGTGCACCAGGTCCAGGGCCCGCCCCCCCTGGCTGACCTGGTGGGCGTGGTGCAGCCCCCGGCAGCCCTGGATCCCGATGTCCAGGACGGCCCCCCGGGGGAGCTTTCCGGCGCGGGCGACGACCTCCCGGAGGCTGACGCCGTCCACGTACTCCATGGCGATGTAGCAGCGGTCCCCCACCTGCCCGCACTCGTACACCTCGATGATGTTGGGGTGCTTGAGGAGGCCCCCCAACCGAGCCTCGTTGACCAGGGAGCGGAAGAAGCGCTCGTTGGCCGCCGAGATCCGGTGGTGGACCACCTTCAGCGCGACCTCCTTGCGGAAGTTCCAGGGCCCCTGGAACTCCGCCCGGTACACCCGGGCGAAGGAGCCCTCTCCCAGCGACTCGCGGATGCGGTAGGGGCCGAACTGCACGGGGATGGGGCCCGGGTCGGGCATGGGGGAGCCTCGGCGGTGCCGCGGGGATCATAGCGGATCCGGCCTCCACCCGGACAGTGGAGGCCGGAAGGACGAGGCGCCGCGGCCACGCGGCGTCGCGGCGACCTGGGCGCCCGACGACCTGGGGCCGGGACGGGCCCTGATTCCGCCCCGGCCCGCGGGCTGGCTGCGCGCCCGGGCGTGCGCTATGTTGAGACCATGCTGGCCCACCGCATCGACCTTGTGAGCGAGGAGGAGTTCCTCTCTCTCCCCGAGACCGTGGACAAGGTGGAGCTCCTGGACGGGGAGGTGATCCTGGCACCCGCACCGGCGCTGTCGCACCAGAGGGTCGTTCTCGAGATCGCCGTCGCGCTCCGCGCCTGGGCCCTCCAGCAGTCTGCGCCCTGGACGGTGGGGATCGCTCCCCAGGACTTCCGATTCGCCCGGAGCCGCATCCTCCAGCCCGACGTCTGGGTCCTACGGGGCCGGATCCCCCTCGACCACATGGGCCCCATCGATCAGGTCCCCGATCTCTGCGTCGAGGTGACCTCCTTGGACCGCGCCTACGACCGCGTCACCAAGCGCTTCGTCTATGCAGCCGGGGGGGTGAAGGAGTACTGGGTGACCAGCCCCCGGGGGCCCGTCGAGCGGTTCTTCGGCGAGGGACTCGCGGAACGAGAGGAGGTCACAGGCCGCCTCGTCTCTGCGGTCCTTCCCGGCTTCGAGCTCGATCTGGACGCGGTCTTCTCCGCGGACTGACGCCCCCCGAGGTCCCTTCCGCCCCTGTCCCCCATCTCCTTGCGGGACTTCCGGGGCCCCTGGATCTCCGCCCCGTACACCCAGAGCCATCTCCCAGCGACTCGCGGATACGGCAAGGGCCGAACTGCCCGGGGATGGGGCCCGGATCGGGCATGGGACAGCCTCGGCGGTGCCGCGGGGATCATGGCGGACCGCGGCCCCGGCGGGCGGACCACGCGCTCACCGCGCGGAGGGCGCTCCGGCGGCCCCTGGACGACCCGGTGGCGCCGGACATGTTCTCCCGGACCGGGGGCGCCGCGGCCGGAGCCCGCAGGGGTGCCGCCCCCTCGTTCCCGCGCCGCGGCCCGCCTGACAGGCCGGCGGGGGTTCTGGTATGGTGCGCCCCTTCGTCGGCCGGGGCGCGATCCCGAAGACGCCCGCCACCCCGCGGCGACCGGAGCCTTTCCCGATGACCCAGCCCGCAGAACGCCCCTTCGTCGGCCGGACCGACTCCCTGCTCGCCCTGCGTGAGGAGAAGTCCCACGCCGCCGCCGGACCACGCTTCGTGCTCCTGTCCGGGGGGCTGGGTTCGGGGCGGAAGCGGCTGGTGGGTCGCTTCATGGAGGAGGTGGTCCCCGAGGCCATCGCCGTACGCCTCGCCCCCGCCGAGGGGGAGGACGGCGTCCGCACCCTCCTGCGCCTGTACGGCACCTTCGTCGCCTCCCTCGCCCGGGGCGACTCCGTGGGGGGCCGCGCCCTGGACGCGCTGCGCTCCGCCGCCGAGGCGGCCGACGAGAGACGGAAGGCGTGGCTGGAGGGGCTGGTGGCCACCGTCCAGAAGGCCAGCGGCCGGCCCCAGGGCGAGAACCTGCAGATCCAGCTCCCCCGGGACAACCCCTACCTCGCCCTGGTGGAGGGGATCGGCGCAGTGGCGGCGAAGGTGCCGGTGGTCCTGGAGCTCCAGGACCTCCTGCACTCCACCTCCCCGGCGTTCTGGGCCGCCCTGTCCGCCCTCTTCGCCGAGGCACGGTCCCGCGGCCTGCCCCTGCTGGCGATCCTCAGCGCCGGCGAGAGCGGGTTCTCCGGCGCTCCCGACGAAGCCCAGCCCGGGCCCGCGACCTGGCTCCACGACCTCACCCGGGCCACCGAGCCCCGGGTGATCGACCTGCCGCCCTTCACCCTGGCGGAGGTGGAGGACCTGCTCCGGGTGACCTACCGGCCCCACGCCTTCCCGGAGGGGTTCGCGGAGCGCCTGCTGAAGCTCACCGGGGGTCGCCCCGGGGTCCTGGCCGAGGTGCTCACCCACCTGGAGGACGACGAGGACATCGTCTCCGACGCCAGCCGCGGGTACTACCTGGACACAGACCTGGACGACCTCGCCTGGGACGCCCTCGTCCCCTTCCCCTGGGAGTCGGCGGAGGGAGGGGAGCCCACCACCGCGGACGAGGCCACCCGGGACCGCATGGCCCGGGCCCTCCACGTCGCCGCCATCGAGGGGGAGGTCTTCTCGTCGGGGGTGCTGGCGGAGGCCCTGTCCCTCTCCCGGGACGAGGTCGACGACCTCCTGGACGAGATGCCCGGGGTCGTGGAGGAGGTCCAGTTCGTCGAGGCCGCCAACACCTGGCTCTACCGCTTCCGGCGGACCTTCTACCGGGACTGGTTCCTGCGGAACCCCCCGGGGGGGAAGGTGGAGCGGGACCTGCCCGTCCAGATCGCCGGGATCCTGGTCCGGGGTTACGCGCCGGTGGTCTTCGACTACCTGGCCCGGGCGGCGCGGCTGTTCTCCGAGGCGGGGGAGCGGCGGAAGGCCCAGAACCTGCTGACCCTGGCCCTCACCGCCGACCGCCCGGAGGTCGCCCGCTTCGGCCTGGAGGTCCTCGAGGAGAGGGCCGACGTCCCCTTCCCCACCGGCCTCGCCTCGCTGGCGTTCACGGGGGTCGCGGACCGGGCCGTGAACGCGCTGGCGGACGCCGAGGCCGAGGACTTCGTCTCCCGGGCCGAGCGGTACGCCGACCGGGCCGGGGACGGCGCCGCCCGCGACTTCGCGCGCCTGCTCCGCAGCCGCCTGGCGCTGCGCCGAGGGGATCTCCCCGGCTCCCGGCAGCACGCCGAGGCCGCCCTCGCGGGCGCCGAGGCGCGGCGCGACGCGGTGAGGCAGGCCGAGGCCCTCAACCAGCTCGCCATCCTCTCCCTCCACGCCCGGGACCTGGAGGCGGCCCGGAAGGCCGTCGACCTCGCCGGAAAGGCGAGCAACATCCCCCCGGTCCGCGCCCACACCCTCTTCGTGAAGGGCCTGCTCCAGAAGGCGGACCGCAAGGTCGGAGGAGCCGCCGACAGCTTCCGCCAGGCCGCCGACCTCGCCCTCCAGACCGGGAACCTGGCCCTGGTGCTGGAGGCCACCGTCAACGCCGGCGAGGCGCTGCTGATCTCGGGCCGACCCAAGGAGGCCGCCAGGGCGCTGCGGCAGGCGCGGCAGATGACCCGCGGCTCCCGGAGCCCCAGGCGGGACCGGGGGATCCTCCAGCTCCTGAGCCAGGCGGAGGCCGCCGCGGGCAACCCCGCCGAGGCGCTGGATCTCGCCCAGGAAGCCCTCCAGCTCACCCGGGACCTCGGCCTCAAGCAGCAGGAGCAGATCGACCTGTACCACTGCGGCCTGTTCAGCCTCGCGGCGGGCCGCGAGGAGGCGGACAGCTACCTCAAGGAGGCCGCCCGGGTGGCCCGCGAGAACAAGGACCGGGCCATCCTGAAGGAGGTCCTGTTCAACCACGGGCAGCTCCTCCACTCCCGGGGCGACGATCCCCAGGCCATCGCCGCCCTGGAGGAGGCCCTGGGCCTCTGCCGCGAGCTGAACGACCGCTGGAAGGCCAACCGCTCCCAGCTCGTGCTGGGAATGGCCCACGAGCGCGCCGGGCAGCGGGACCAGGCCCTCGTGCGCTACCGGGAGGCGCTGGCGGGGCTGGAGGGCCCCACCGCCGCCGACGAGAAGAAGCGGCTCGAGCAGAAGGTCCTGGAGCTGGAGGCCACCGCCTGAGCGCCGGTCCCCGACCCGTCCCGTCCCGTCTCCCCTCCACCTCCCTCCTCCCCGCCCTCCACCGGGCGCTGCCCCGCTCCGGCCCGCCGCGGGGCCTGCGTGCCTTGCGAAATCATTAATACTATCCAGTAGATACAGGTTCGCAGGCGACCGGCCTCACGTTGACGGTCCCGGGGACCGATGTTACCGTGCGTGGGAGGGGCCGCGGTCCCCGCGCCCCCGCCTCCTCTCCCCCGGAGGCCCGTGTGCGTACCGCCCTTCGCGGTCGTCCCGAACTCGGCGTGCCGAGCGTGCTGCTCGGGATGCTGCTGGCGGTGCTGCTGGCACCCGTCGCCGCGGGGGCGGCGGATCCGGTGGACGCGGCCCTCGCCCTGGACGCGTCGGGACGCCACCAGGAGGCCCTCGCCCGGCTGCTGCGCCTCACCGTGGACGGGCCCGCTGCCCAGGCGGCGAGGGCGGCGGCGGCGGCGGCGCGGATCCAGGTGGAGCGCCGGGATCCGGAGGCCGCGGAGTCCCTGGCCCGGACCGCGCTGGGCCGGGATCCGGGCCTGGCGGAGGCGAGGCGGGTGCTGGCCCGGATCGCCCGGGAGCGGGGAGATCCGGCGGCGGCGACGGTGGAGCTCCGGGCCGCGTTGGAGGAGACCGGCGATCCCGGGATCGCTCGGGAGCTGGCGGAGGCCCTGCTGGCGGACGCCCGCCCCCGGGAGGCCGCGGACGTGCTGGCGGGACCCGCCGGCGCGCACCCCGAGGACGGCGAGACCCACGCCCTCCTGGGACGCGCCCGGGCGGCTTCGGGGGACGCCGCGGGGGCGGAGGCGGCCTTCGCCCGGGCCGCGGGGGCGGTCGGGACCCCGGCCCCGGTGCGCCTGGAGGCGCTGGTGGCCCTCGGGCACCTCCGTCTGGGAGGGGGGGATCCCGAGGGGGCGAGGGGGGCGTGGCTCCGGGCGCTGGAGCTCGACCCCGCCGACGAGGCCGCCGCCCGGGGCCTCGCCAGCGTGGTCCCCGATCCCAGGCTGCGGGCCGCGATGGTGGACGCCCTCCATCCCGCCCCGGGGGACCTCACCGCGGTCGACCTGGCGGGGATCGCGTCCCTGCCCCAGCCCGGGGTGGCCCTCCCCGCCCAGGTGGTCCTGGACGAGCGCGTCTTCGCCGTCGATGGCGAACGCCTGGCCCGCCGGACGGTGCATCGGATCGTGAGGGTCGGCACCGAGGCGGGGGCCCGGTCCCTCTCCGAGCTCTACCTCCCCTTCGATTCGGCGGCGGAGGAGCCGGTGATCCACCGGGCGCGGACCGTCACCCCCGACGGGGCTGAGCACGTCTTCGACCGGAGCACGGCCTTCCGGACCTCGCCGCCCGGGCGGGAGGAGGGGGGGCTGCACACCGATCAGAGGCTGCTGGTGCTGGCCCTTCCCGCCGTGCACGCCGGCAGCGTGCTGGAGGTGGTGGTCACGTTCGTCAGCCGGGGCCCCCTGCCGCCGGTGCGCTGGTCCGACGAGATGTCGGCCCTCCACCCCTTCCCCGTGGGCCTGGCGCGCTACGTCGTCCGCCTCCCGCCGGGGCTGGAGGCGCGGTTCTCCCTCCCCGCGGGTTGGACCGAGGTGAGCGAGGGGGCGACGGCGGGCTCGCCGCCGGGGCGGGTCTTCGAGAGGCGCGCGGTGCCCGCATTCGGCGCGGAGGACGCCATGCCCCCCGCGGACGTCGTGCACCCGGGGGTGGTGGTGACCCCCGCGGTGGGCTGGAGGGAGGTGGCCTCCTGGTTCCACGCCGGTTTCGCCCCCCGCACCTACGCCAGCGCCGAGGTGGCCGCCCGGGCGCGGCGGGCGGTGGAGGGGGCGGGGAGCGACCGGGAGAGGGTGGCCCGGATCCTCCACGCCGTGGAGCGGGACGTGCGTTACGTGGGGCTGGAGTTCGGCGAGGGCGCCTTCGTCCCGGTACCGGCCCACGAGGTCGCCACGCGCCGAATGGGGGACTGCAAGGGCAAGACGGCCCTGCTGGTGGCGATGCTGGACGTGGTGGGGATCCGGGCGGTCCCCGCGCTGGTCCGCTCCGGCGGACCCGCGGACCTGGACCGGGGATCGCCGGCGGTGCGGCAGTTCAACCACGTCGTGGCGTGGGTCCCCGACGTGGAGGGGGGGCTCTTCGTGGACCCCACCTCCCGGGACGGCACCGTCGGCGTGGTCCCCCCCGGGATCGCCGGGAGGGAGGCCCTGATCGTCGACGGTGGGACCGGAAGCGCCCGGCTCCTGAGGATCCCGGCCCCGTCGGCGGAGGACCACCGCTTCGAAGAGTCGGTCCGCATGCGCCTGGCCGAAGACGGGACGGCCTCCGGCGAGGAGGTCACCGTCGCCACCGGCTGGCTGGGCGCGATCTACAAGGACCTGTACCGCTCCCTGGGCACCCCCGAGGTCCGGGCCCGGATCCGCCCCTACGTGGACTCCTACTACGGGGAGGGTTCCCTGAGGGAGCTGGAGGTCCTGGACGCCGATCGGCCCGAGACCGACTTCCACATGCGGCTGACCTTCGACGGGGGGAGACCCGCGGCGGCGGCCCGGGACCGGCTGCGGCTGGACCTCCCGCCGGACTTCCTCGAGGAGACCCTGCGGGTGCCCGGGAAGCCCGCCCGGCGGTGGCCGGTGTGGCTCGACGTGCCCCGGCAGGTCCGGCGCGTCGTCCACGTCACCCTGCCCGAGGGCTGGGCGATGCCCCGGGTGCCGGATCCCGTCGTCCGATCGGGCCCCGCGGGGACCTATGCCCTGACGGTGCAGGCGCGGGGAAGAGAGGTGGAGGTCGCCTACGCCCTCACGCTGCGGGAGGTCCACTTCCCCGCCGAGGCCTGGCCGGGCTTCCTGGCGTTCGTGGACGACGTGAGGGCCGCGAGCCGCCTGGTGCTGAACTTCGCCCGGGACGACTCCCGGGCGGACCTGGCCCACCTGGAGGACCGGCTGGAGGTCAACCCGGCGGACGCCGAGGTCCTGTACCGGGTGGGCCTGGTGCACCTCCGTTGGGGGCGGTTCGAGCAGGCCGTCCAGGCGTTCCAGCGGTCCCTCGTCATCGACCCCGGGTCGGTGGCGGCGCACATCAGCCTCGCCAGCGCCCTGGAGTCCCTGGAGCGGATCCCCGAGGCCATCGCGGAGCTGAGGTGGGTGGTGGATCGGCGTCCCCGGGACTTCCGGTCCTGGACGCGCCTGTCGACCCTGTGCGAACGTCAGGGGGATCTGGACGCGGCGGTGGAGGCGCTGGAGCGGTCCGTGGCCGCGAACCCCTACCTCGACGAGACCCGCCACCAGCTCGTCCGCGTGACCGCGCTCCGGGACGCGCTGACGGAGGAACACCCCTGAGCCCCTACTGCCGCCTCGTCTTCCCGGTCACCGCCGCCGCGGTGGCCGTCCTCGGGATCTCCGCCTGCGCCCACCTCCCCCGGGGCGCCGGGAGCGGGCTGCCCCCGGTGCGGGCCCGTGCCGTCGAGCTCCCCTACGACGCGGGGGCCGAGACGGCGACCACCTACCGGGTGCTCAGCGAGACGGTGCTGACCTTCGAGAGGGGCGAGGGGAGCACCGAGCGGCTCTACCAGAGGGACGAGGCCGTCTTCGACGCGGTCCTCCGCCCGGATCCCGGGATCGGGCGCCGCATGGTGCTGGAGGTCAAGCAGCTCCGGGTGGGGATGGAGGGCCCGGATCCCGCCCCCGAGACCCTCGCCCTGGAGCGGACCGCCGCGGGCCGGCACCTGCTGGTGCTGGTCTCGCCGGACTGCGGGTCCAAGCAGGTCCTGGGGCTGGAGAGGCTCTTCGACGACCGGACCGCCGCCCGGGGCCTGGACTCCTTCCTGCTGCCCCTCCTCCCCTGCGTCCCCCAGGGCACCGTGCAGCCCGGGGGGCGCATGACCGACCCGACACGGACCTACCGGGCCGCGGAGGACGGGGACGCGGAGACCTCCTGGGACGTGGACTGGCGCCTCTTGGGGCACGAGAGGGGAGCGGAGCCGCGGGTGGCGCGCTTCGCCGCCACGGGGACCGCCCGCACCCGGGAGTCGGGGGAGAGGGACGGGCAGGAGATCGAGCTGACGGTGGAGGGGCCGGTGGAGGGGTGGCTGCGGTGGCGGGCGGACCTGGCGCGGCCCGAGGCCATGGAGCTGCGGGTGTCGGGACGGGGCCAGGTGACGATGGTGGACCCCGTCGCCGGCGAGAGCCGGGAGATCCCGGTGCACTCCGAGCAGACCTATCGGGTCGAGAGGCTGGAGGCATTCCCGGCGGCCGAGGCCACGGCGCCGTCCCCGGACGAGGAGGCCCTGTTCGCGGTGGGGGAGGGCATGGCGCTGCTCCAGGCGGACCGGTTCGCCGAGGCGGCCTCGCGGCTGGAGGCGGCCCTCGCGTCCCCCCTCCCCCTGCGACAGGAGCTGATCGCCCGGATCTCCCTGGGGACGGCCCTCTACCTCCAGGGTCGGCCGGACGAGGCGCTGCTCCACCTGGACCGCGCCCTCCAGGTCGCCCCGAACCACCCCCTGGCGCTGAAGGTCCGGGATGCGGCCATGGCCATGGCCCTGGGGGGGCAGGCGGCGCCGGGCGAGGACGCCCGGTCCCCCGAAGCCACCGTACGGGGGTTCATCCAGGCCTGCTTCTCCGCCGACGGCGCGGCGCGGACCCGCTGGTTCTCCCGGCGGATCCCCGAGGCGCTGGTCCGGAACCGGGTCGCGCCCCTGTGGGACCTGGGTTCGGGGCTCGGGAGCGAGGCCCAGCGGCGCTCGGCGGCGGCGATGGTGGAGGCGTCGGTCCGGGTGGACGTGAGGGAGGAGACCCGGGGCACGGCCCGGGTGGAGGTGACCGGGGAGCCGGGGGCGGGCGCGCCCCTCCACCTGGTGTTCTACCTCGTCAAGGAGGACGAGCGGTGGGCCATCCTCGCCACCGAGGGCCCGGCGGGGGCCCTGATCCTGGCCACCCTGCTGGGTGCGTCGGAGACGGCGGGGGACGAGGAGCTGTCCACCCTGCTGCGACTCGTCGAGGAGAACCTGGGGGAGGTGGGCGCCGGCGGGCGCTACGAGGGGTTGGACCTGCTGTCGTGGCAGGGCGTCCCCCTCCTCGCCCGGGCGAGGTTCGCGCGGGGGCTCATCGAGCTGGGCCTGGCCGAGGGGGCCGAGGTCCCCACGCCCGCGGCGCTGGAGGCAATGCGCCGGGACGACCCGGGGGGGATCCCCACCCGCTACCTGGAAGCCATGCTGCGGGCGTCCCGGGGGGAGTCGGCGGAGGCCCGGGCCCTCCTGGAGGGCCTCCGGGCCGAGGGGATCCCCCTCGGCTCCGTCGAGTACCAGCTCGCCCGGCTGATGCTCCGGGGGGGCGAGAAGGAGGCCGCCGCGGGCCTGCTGGAGGGGCTGCGGAGTCGGGACGGGGCGAGCTGGGACGTGCTCCACAGCCTGGGGGACGTGTACGGGCAGTCCCGGGACTACGACCGCGCCGTGGCCTCGTACCGGGCCGCCTTGGAGGTGGACCCGGGCCGCGCCGTCACCCTCAACAACCTGGCCTGGCAGTATGCCCAGCGGGGAGAGAACCTGGACGAGGGGATCGCCCTGGTGACCGACGCCATCAGCCAGGAGCCCGACAACGTCGCCTTCCTGGACACCCTCGCCGAGCTCCTCTACCGGAAGGACCAGCCCCGGGAGGCCCTGCGGGTCATCGAGCAGGCCCTCACCCTCCAGCCCGGCGCGGTCCACCTGCTGGAGCAGAGGGACCGGTTCCGCGAGGCGGCGCGGCGCTGATCCCCTCCGCCCGCGAGGCGGGGGGCCGGGCGGTCAGCGCCGCCGTCGGCCCGCCGTCCAACCCAGCAGCAGGAGGGCGAGGCCCGCCCGGGCCGCCGCTCCGCCCGCGGCGGCGTGGGAGCAGCCCCCTTCGCACCCCTCCTCGCCGCAGCCGGAGTCACCGCCACACCCGGCGTCACCGCCGCAGCCGGCGTCGCAGCCCTCTCCCCCGCACGCCCCGGCGAGGTCGATCTCCAGGGGGACGGCGGCGGTCGCGTCGAGACCGGCGTAAGCGACGAGCCAGTCCCCTTCCCCCTCGGCGGCGAAGCGGAGGTCGGCGACGGCGATGCCCTGGAAGCCGGGCACGCTGAAGGACCCGAGGAGGTCGTCCCCCAGGAGCGCGCCGACCGCCGCGTCGAGCATGGTGGGGACGACGGCCGCGAGGGCCTCGACGTCGTCCGGGAAGGGCTCGGCGTAGACCACCTCCGCCGCCACGGAGCCCACGTCGACGGCCACCACCGGGGTGATGGCGCCGCCGGTGAGGTCGACGTCGAGCTGGGCGGGGATCGCGGGCAGTTCCAGGCCGAAGGCGCGGGCCATGCGGGCCTGGCTCATCACCAGGATGTCCAGGGCCACCCCCTCCAACTGGAGCGTCACCAGGGGATCCCCCGAGAACGTCGCCCGGGGCGGGGCGAGCACCGCCACGTCCGCCCGGACCGGGGCGTCGTCCCCGTCGGCGAAGTCCAGCAGCGGTGGGAAGAGCAGCCCCAGGAGGCCGGCGGGGGCGGCGTCGTCCAGGCCGAGGCACAGGGCCCCGGACCGCCAGGCGGCGAGGAGGAGCTGGTCCACGAGGTCGTTCGGGACCATCAGCGCCGCGGCGTAGGGAGCGCCGGCCCCGTCGGTCGCCGAGAAGGCGGGGGGAGGCCCCGCGGCGGCACCGACGTCCACGGGCACGTCCTCGGGCAGGCAGGACGCGGGGACCTCCACGGCGATGGATCCGCCGAGGGTCAGCTCCAGCCCCTCGGCCTCGGTGATGGCGAGGGCGGAAGGGGCGAGGCGCACCGAGAGGGGGCTCTCGGCGCCCAGGTCGAGGGACGTGTCCATGACCAGCGACGCGAAGGCGCCCTCCACCGCGTCGGCGACCGCGTCCGGGAGGCCGCCGAGGGCCTCGTCCAGGAAGGGGCCCAGGAGGACCTCCTGCAACGGGACGTCGAAGAGCTCCTCAGCCTCCAGCAGGTACCCGAGGAGGCAGGCGTCGGGATCGAGGGGGTTGGGGATGGGCAGGAAGTCCACGGCCACGGTCGCGCCCCCCTCGGGCACGACCACGGCGGAGGTCGTGGGGTCCAGGGCGAGGGCGAGGCCCAGGTCCACGCGGAGGGGGGCGGGATCGAGGGCGAAGGGGCACGCGTCGCTCCCCAGGGGGAGCAGGCAGGTCCCGGAGACGTCGAGGCTCCCCCCCGCCCCCGACAGGGTGAGGGCGAGGGTGACGTCCAGGCGGCCTTCCCCGGGGGCGATGGAGACCTCGTCCACCGCGACGTCCACGACGATCCCCGCCAGGGCGTAGGTCAGGGGAGGATCCCCCTCCACGCAGACCGCCTCCCCGGCGATCCCGTCCAGCGGCAGCGATGTGGGCACCAGGGCGGCGACGGCCTCGGCCAGGTCGGCAAAGCCCCCCGGCGGCACCCTGAGCACCGCCGCGCGCTCCAGGTCCAGGGGCAGCCCGATCCCCCCCTCGGCGCGGGCGATGCCCCCATCGGCCCCCACCGCCGCCACCCCCACCAGGACCGCCCACCCGCACCGCCACCCGAAGGACATCGCCAACTCCACAGCTCCCCGCGCCAGGGGACCACACCCGCCCCCAGGGAGCAAGGGGCGCGCTGTGCCCCGGGGGACCGAAGGGCCGCGGTCCTTCCCCTGCCGTCCAGCCCTCGACGGGGTCCGCATGCAGGAAGAACGTAGCTTGCCTATCCGTTTGCCGGCCAAAGCCCCGGGCCTCCCCGCTCTTTCCTCTGCGTTCTCTGCGGGCCCTGGACGGGCCACTCTGCGCCTCTGCGGGCGAGCCAAGGACGGCGAGCCATCTACGACCGCTGGCAGCCATTACGAACCGCCCTGGGCGGCGTCCGGATGGGCATGGAATGTAGAAGTGTTGGTACGCGACCCCCTCAGATGGGGGGCAGTGGCGGCGGGGGATCGGTGGTCCAACGGACGGTGGCCGCCTGGTCCGGGTCCAGGGCGAGGTCGCTGCGCTGGGACTCGTGGGCGGTGGCGCCCCGCAGGTCCGCGCCGTCGAAGGAGCATCCGCCGAACGCGCAGCCCCGCAGGTCGGCGCCCCGGAGGTCCGCGCCGTCGAAGGTGCAGCCCTCGAAGGCGCTCCGCCTGAGGTCGACGTCCCGGAGCACCGCCCGGGAGAAGTCGCACTCGTCGAAGGTGGACTCGACGAGGGCGGCGCCGCTGAGGTCGCTGTCCTGAAACGCCGTCACGTCGACCTGGCAGCGGACGACCAGCCAGCCGGGCATGGAGAGGCCGGAGAGGTTCCGGTCGTGGACCTCGGCGCGCCGGATGGCCATGCGGTCATCGGCGGGAGGCGGGCGGCTCAGGTCGCGGCGCCCGGCGGGGGGAGCGGGGGTGTCGCCCTGGACGAGGTCGAAGGCCTGGAGCATGCCCCACGAGCTGGCGAAGTCGAGTCGGCGCACGAACATCCGGTACCTCCAGCCTCCCCGGGGCTCCCGGGGGCGGCGCGGATGGTGCCACACGGGGCCCGCCGCGGCGAGCCCCCGGTGGACCGCGCCCCCGGCCTTGCCCCCGGGACGGGGAGGCGGTACACCCTGGGGGGTCGGCGGCGGTCGGCGGCGCCCGCAGGCGCGGCCCGCCCCGGCGAGAGACGGTGAGCGCCCACCCCTCCCATCCCCTCCCCCTCTCCGCCGCCGGCGCCGATCCCGAGGGGCAGCGCTGGGTGCGCCGGGCGTGGAGGGCGATGGGGGCGACCGCGGCCGCCCTGGCCCTGATGGCGGCGGTGGCATCGGCGACCCGGGACGCCCTGGTGGCGCGGGCGGTGCTGGGGGACGCCCTGGGGGCCGCGGAGGCGCGGCGCGCCGCCGCCGACCGGGCCCTCGCCGAGGCGGCGGACCTGAGGGCGGAGGTCGCCGCCCTGGGGACGCGGCGGGCGGAGTTCGGGGGGCGCGTCGACGGAGACCCCGCCGCCCTGGTGGTGGGGTCTTTGGAGCTGAGCGCCCGGGGCGCCGGCCTCCAGGTGGTGGCTGTCGAGAGGGCGATCCCCCGGGCCGAAGGCTCCCTCCCCCTCCATCCGGTGACGGCCCGCTTCCGCGGGGATCCCGATCTCGTTCCCCGGCTGGTGGACGACCTGCTGGACGCCCTGGCCCCCGCGGGGCCGCTGGCCCGGATCTCGGCGCTGGAGCTGGAGCTCCGGTCCTTCCGCCACGAGGAGGTCGACGGGTGGATCCTGGTGGAGGTCGCGGGAGCGCGTCCGGCACCCCGCCCCGACGGGAGCACCCTGGCTCCGTTTGCCCCCCCTCCCCTGCCACCCGCCGCCGGGGACCCTCCCCTGCTGGCCCGCGGCCTCGCCGCCCGGCTGGAGGGGGAGAGGAGCCTGCTGGCGGCTCGCCTGGACGCCCTGCTGGACCGAGAGGCCCTGCTGCTGGCGCGGGATCGGATGCGGGAGGAGGAGGAGGCCGCCGGGGCGTGGATCGCCGCCGCCGCGGACGAAGCCGCCGCCACCCGCCGCGCCACTGCCGCCGCCGTGGTCCGCCTCCAGACCTCGGCGATGGGCAAGGCCGGGTTCCGCTTGGAGGGGGGCGAGCGGCGAGTCTACGACGACGACTGAGGCGCTGTCCGGACGGGCTCGGGCTCGGTCAGAGCACCTGGACCCGGTAGGGGTTCGCCAGCGAGCCGCTGGATCCCTCCCCGCAGCCCCGGACGCGGACGTAGTACGACAGGCCGCCCTCCATCGCGGCCGTCACCTTCAGGCTTCCCCAGTACTCGCCACCCCCGGCGGGGACGAGTCGCAGGGGGGTGCTGGGGCCGCCGGCGACCCGGTAGATCACCTCGACCTCGCAGCCGGTCCGTCCCGGGACGGTCACGCTGAAGGCGAGGGGGCTGCCGCCAATGACGGCGCTGCGCTGGGGATCGTGGAGGATCCGCGGGGGCGCGCGGGAGGGATCGGCCGCGGGAGGGGGTGCGGAGGTCGCCGGCGTGGGACGGCGCTCGCCACCGTCCGCCGCCGGTCCCGGGCCCGGCCGTGGGCCCGAGCCGGACGCATCGATGGCTGCCGGGGGACCCCCGGCCGAGGGAGGCGGACCCCGGGGGGGATCGGCCGCCCCCACGCCCACCGGGGTCAGCACGGTGGGCCGCCCCTCCGCGATCCGGGGCAGGCGGGCCGCGGGGGAGCCCTCCGGCCCAGGAGGGGCGTCCGGTGCGGGGGCTTCCCCACGCGGATCTCCAGAGTCGCCGCCTCCACCCCCGTCGACGGGGCCTTGGGCCTCTTCGCCCCACGGCGACGCGGGGGGGAGGCCGGTCACCGGGTCCGGCCCGGCCGGAGTCCTGAAGAACACGGCCCACACCATCACCGCCAGCGCGAGGGCCGCGGCGCCCACCATCGCCACCGCCCGGCCCCGGCCCCGCCCGACGCCGGGCAGGTCCAGGGGCTCCTCCCACTCCCCGGTGTCCAGCCGCGCGGGAGGCGGGCTCGAACGGGGAGGCTCCGGGGGCGAGGGCGGCCCCGCGGACGGCGCGCGCGGCAGGGGAGGACTCGGCGGAGCGGAAATCCGGACGGGAGCCGGAGCCCCCGCGGAGCCTGGACCGAAGGTCGGGAGCGAGCCCCAGGCCGCCGGGGCCGGGCCGCCTCCCCCTGGGCTCGGAGCCGTGCGCGCGGGCAGCGCGGCCCGGGGACGGCCGCTGGAGGGTCGCTTCCCCAGGATGTCCCGGGTACGCACCTCGCGGGCGGTGTCGACATCGTCCCGTACCGCCGGGGCGTCTATCGACCGGGGGCCGAACTCGTCGTCCCGCCAGGGGTCCGCTGCGGGGGAGGCACCTCCGGCGGCTCCCCCTCTGGGCGCACCGGATCCGGGCGCCGGGGGCGTAGATGGGGCGGCGGGGCGGGAGGTCTCGACGTCCCCGACCGCCCCTCCCCGGGGCACACCCCCGCGGGGGTTCTGCACGATCACCGTCGGAGCGTGGGGCTGGGCGGACAGGGTCGCGCCCTCCCGGCTCATCACGCCCGTGAGGGAATGGACCGCCCGGGGCCCCGGGTTCGCTCCCGCCTTCAGGTCGGCCAGGCGGAGGCCGACCGCCGTCGGGGGGTTGATCACCGAGTCCGCGGGCACCTCGGCGCCCGGGTCCTCCCGCCCCTCCCCCGCCGCGGTCTGGCGGTCCCACTCCCGCACCTCCCGGTCCACCCGCTCGGAGAAGCGGGCCAGGCTCTCCCCCGGAGGGAGATCGCCCCGGCAGGCGCGCAGCGCCTCGGAGAGGTCCAGGGCGCTGGCGAACCGATCCTCGGGGCGCTTCGCCAGGCAGCGCTCCACCAGCCCCCGCAGCCGCTCCGGCAGGGGAGGGAGCAGATCCAGCCGATCATCCACCTTGCCCGCCTGGACCCGGTCCACCAGGTCGGCCAGGGGCAGATCGGGGTGGAGGGGCTTGAGGGCGAGCATCTCGAAGAGGATGGCGCCTGCGGACCAGATGTCGGTGGCCGTGCCGAGCTGTTCGCCCCCCTCGGCCTGCTCCGGCGACATGTAGCGCACCGTGCCCTTGAGCAGGCCCACCGCCGTCCGGGAGGTGGCGTCCCGGTCCCGGGCGATGCCGAAGTCGATGACCTTCACCACCCCGCCCCGGCTCAGCCGCACGTTGGCGGGCTTGAGGTCCCGGTGGATCAGCGGGTGGGGGTTGCCCTCCGGGTCCACCAGCGTGTGGGCGTGGTGGAGGCCTTCGGCGACCTGCACGCCGACGTCGACGGCGATCTCCGGCGGGAAGGGCCGCTGACGTTGCCAGTGCAGGTCCAGGACCCGCTCCAGGTCGACACCATCGACGTACTCCATCACCAGGACGAACTCGCCGTCGACCCGGAGCAGCTCGTGGATGCGGACCACGTTGGCGTGGTTCAGCAAGCCACCGATCCTCGCCTCGCGGATCAGGTCCGACTCGGAACGGCGTCCGGTGGCGCCCTCGGGCTTCAGGCGCTTCAGCGCGAACCAGGTGACGAAGCCCGCCTCGCCCGCCAGGCGCGCGAGGAGGACCTCGCCCATGCCCCCGGTTCCCAGGCGGCGCACGACTTCGTAGCGACCGATCTTCATCGCCAGACGATCCCGGGAGGAGCGCCCTCCCCGGGGCGTCCCCGGTCCCGGCTACGGAACTCCAGGGATGGGATGCACAAAGCGGGGCAGGATAGCGCGCGCGGGCCCGCGGTGGCAAGGGCCTCCGGGACGCCCCAGATCGTCGGGTCCGCGAGGACCCGACGATTGACCAAGCCTGAACCGGCAAGGACTTCCGCCCAATCGCGGGGCTGTCCCGCTTTCACCTGGATGGTGAAAGCGGGACAGCCTTGAGCGTAGCGAATGCCTGAACTGCCCCAGCGCCCCGCCGGGATCGATGCGCGCCACCAGCCGACGATTTGGGGGACGCCGGCGACGCCACGGCCAGCGAGGCGCACTACCCCCTCAAAAGCGTACGTGGACGACGCCGAACGGCCGTCCGTCGGGGCCCGGGATCAGGGCCCCCCCTGCGGCGAGGCTCCGGCGCTTCTGTCCCGAGCCCACCATCAGGGCGATCCCGGTGCCGTGCATCACCCCCGCGCCGACGAAGGACGCGATGGTGAAGCCGAGGTTCCGCTGGTGGATCGCGTCGAGTCCGTAGTCCGCGTCCAGGCCCGACTCCCACGCGGCCGCGTTCTGGATGGCGAGCCCGCGGTAGACGAACCACGCTCCCGCGCCGTCCGCCGCGAGGCCGAGGAGGTTCAGGACGATCCCCCCCGCGAGCAGGCTTCGGGGCGACGGACCCGACGCGCTCCGGCGCGACGACGCCGCCGCGGACCGCTTCGAAGACGAGGACGCCTCGTCGGAGCGCCCCCAGCCACGCCCGGCGCGGCGAGAGTCCTCCGCGCCGGCAGCCCGGGCCGGGGGTGGCTCGGGGGGCGGGTCCTCGCCCCGCGCGGCCGTCTCGGTCCGCTCCCCCTCGCCCCCGTCCGGGGTCCTGGCCGGCTCGGCCCGGTCGGCCTCCACCGCCGGGGCGGGCGAGCGCGCCTGCTCGTCCCCGGCGCTCTCCCGACGGGCCGGGGCGGGCTCCGCCTCCGGCGCCGTCGACGGTGTCTCCTCGGCGGCCGTCCGCTCCGGGCTCCTCTCGGCCACCGCCCCGCCGCCCGAGGTCCGAACCGACTCCTCGTCGATGTCGTTGGAGAAGCGGCTGCTCCCCGTGGACTTCCCTCCCGCGCCGGTGGCGGCCGGCGTCTTGGACCCCCCGGAGGCCCCGGCGACCGCCGTCGCCGCAGGCCCCGACTCGCCCTCGCACGGCCACGAGGCCCTCTCCCTCTCCACCCGGCCGGAGAGGGGCGCGAGGTCGGGATCCCGGGAGATCATGTCCAGGTACCGCTCGAACTCCGCCTCCCCCTCGGCGCACCGCCCCAGGGCCCGGTACGCGACGCCAAGGCCGAAACGGGCGGGGGCGTAGTCGGGGTCGGTGGAGGTGATGCCCGAGAGGTCGACCAGCGCCCTCTCGATGTCCCGGCGGGCCGACGCGGGGTCGCGCTCCATCCGGTCCCGGGCGTCCAGCGTCCGGCGATAGGCCTCGGCGTAGCGCTGGTCCACGTCGGCGCTGGCGGCGAGGGCCGGAGCGGCGAGCAGCAGGAGCAGCATCGCTGCCAGGATCCGCGTCATTCCGTTCCCCAGGAGGCCGTCGGGCGCGGCTCGGCGCGGCCCCTCCGCCGGCACCGCGGTCCACGCCCCAGGGCCCGGGCGCACCTTATCAGGCATCTTCCTCCGCCGGCAAGCGGGCGACGGCGGGCGTGGGCCCGCGGCGAGGAGCGTCACTCACGACACCCCGGTGATCGTCCCGTCCGGAGCGAGGTCGATCCGGCTCGAGGCTGGCACCCGAGGCAGGCCCGGCATGGTGAGGATCTCCCCGGTGAGGGGGACGGCGAACCCCGCCCCCGCCGACAGGCGGACCTCCCGCACCGTGATCCGGAAGTCCCGGGGCCAACCCACCAGGGTCGGGTCGTCCGAGAGCGAGGTCTGGTTCTTGGCGATGCAGACCGGCAGGCCTCCCCACCCCCACCTCTCGATGCGGGCGACGTCCGCCAGGGCCTGCCGGGTGTACTCGACCCCCTCGGCCCGGTAGATCTCCCGGGCCACCACCCCGATCTTCTCCTGGAGCGGCAGGTCCAGGGCGTAGAGGGGGCGTGGCTCGGGATCCCGGGGGGAGGAATCGAGCACCTCGGCGACGACCCGGGCCAGCTCCGCGCACCCCTCGCCGCCCCCGCCGAAGGGGTCGGCCACCTCGGCACGGATGCCGCCCCGGGCGCACTCCTCGATCACCCACCGGAGCTCCGCGGCGTCGTCCGTGGCGAAGCGGTTCACGGCGACCACGGGCTCCAGCCCGAACTTCCGCACGTTCTGGACGTGGACGGCGAGGTTGGCGAACCCCGCCCGGAGGCGGTCTCCGTCGGGCTCGGCGAGGGCTCTGGGGGAGGCTCCCCCGTGGAGCTTCAGCGCCCTCAGCGTCGCCACCACCACCACCGCCGACGGCCAGATCCCCGCAGCCCGGCACTTGATGTCCAGGAACTTCTCGGCGCCCAGGTCGAAGCCGAAGCCCGCCTCGGTGACCACGACGTCCGCCCACGCCTGGGCGAGGCGGGTCGCCATCACGCTGTTGCAGCCGTGGGCGATGTTTCCGAAGGGGCCGCAGTGCACCAGGGCGGGGACCCCCTCCGTCGTCTGCACCAGGTTGGGCTTCAGCGCGTCCCGCAGCAGGGCCCCCATGGCCCCCGCGAAGCCAAGGTCCTCGCAGGTGACGGGATCCCCGCGCCGCGTCGCCCCCACCACGATCCGGCCCAGGCGGAGCCGCAGGTCCTCCCACCCCCCGCTCAGGGCCAGGATCGCCATCACCTCCGAGGCGGCGGTGATGTCGAAACCGTCCTCCCGCAGGACCCCGCCGGTCCGTCCCCCCATCCCGATCACCGTCCGGCGAAGGGCGCGGTCGTTGACGTCCAGGGCGCGCCGGAACGTCACCGCCCGGGGGTCCAGCTCCCCCGCCGTGCCGTGGTGGAGCGCGTTGTCCACCCCCGCCGCCAGGAGGTTGTGGGCCGCCGTGATCGCGTGGATGTCCCCGGTGAAGTGGAGGTTGATGTCCTCCATGGGCTCCACCATCGACCGCCCGCCCCCGCAGCCTCCCCCCTTGACCCCGAACACCGGCCCCAGCGAAGGCTCCCGCAGCGCCACACACACCCGCCGGCCGATCCGGGCCAGCCCCTGGGAGAGCCCGACGCTGGTGGTGGTCTTCCCCTCGCCCCCCGCGGTGGGGTTCACCGCCGACACCAGCACCAGCCTCCCCCGGCCGCGCCGTGACGAGGCGTCCAGGGCCTCCAGGGACACCTTGGCCTTGTCGCGGCCGTAGGGCTCGATCCAGCTCGCCTCCAGGCCCAGGGAGGCCGCCACGTCTCCGATCGGTCGGAGAGCGCCGCGGGGCGCGCGGGACGTCGAGTCGTTCACCTTCCCTCCCTCCCGCCACGGTGGGACGGGTCCGACAGCGCCGGTTCGGCCTGGTCCTCGGGCGCCCGTGCGCCCCCGCGGGCCCGCGCCGCCCGGGCCCTCAGGAACGCGCCGACCTGGGTCTTGGGCACCACCCCGTCCGCCCCCTCCGCCAGCATCCGCTGGTTGCCCCGGGTGGAGGCGGAGATCGCCAGGATGGCCAGGCTCCCCCCCATGGCCGCCCTCAGCGCCCGCACCGCGGCGTCCCCCGCCACGAGCCCGTTCATTTCGTAGTCCATGAGCACCAGGTCGGGGCGCGCGTCCCGGACCACCGCGACGGCGTCGTCGGCGCGGTCGTACAGCCGGAGGTCCACGTCGGGGGGGACCTCCTCGGCCAGCGCGCCGACGGCGAGCAGGTCGTCGAAGACCACGACCCTCAGCACCGCCGGGGGATCTCCGGCCTCCCCCTCAGCGCCCATCGCAGTCCCCTCCGGGGTAGAGCAGGTGGGGGGCTCGGACCTCCCGCCACTCCCGCAGGTCCGCCGCCCAGGAGGCCCGCACGTCGGCAAGGGGGGTGTCGGCCTCGATCATCTCCCGCAACCGCTCGTCGCCGAGGAGGAGGTCGATGGCGAGGCGGTCCGACACGAACTCGTAGGGCTCGGTCCGCCACGCGAACCGCTCGGGATCCTGGGTGCGGCACGCCTGGAGGAAGGCGATCCCCGTCAGGAACGGTTCGAAACGCCGGCGGTCGGTGACGTGGACCTGCACTCCTCCGCACCCCTGCCCGGCGTGCTTGTGGAACGTGGGCCGGAAGACCACGGGGCGGAAGCGGACGCCCGCCGCGCCCGCCGCCCCCATGCGCCGCTCCAGGTCGGCGGCGAGGCGGGAGGGGTCGATCCACGGGGCGCCGGAGAGCTCGAAGGGTCGGGTCGTCCCCCGGCCCTCGCTGAGGCGCGTGCCCTCCACCAGGCACATGCCGGGATACACCGAGGCGGTGTCGAGGGTGGGCATGTTGGGGGAGGGCATCACCCAGGAGAGGCCCGTCTCGTCGTGCCACGCGCCCCTTCGCCATCCCTGGACCCTCACCACCTCCAGGTCCAGGTCCAGGCCGAGCTGGTGCCGCCACAGCAGGGCCAGCTCCCCCGCGGTGCATCCGTGGCGGACGGGCACGGGGAAGCGGCCCACGAAGGAGCGCAGGTGGGGCCGGAGGAGGGGTCCTTCCACCGCCTCGCCCCCGATGGGGTTGGGCCGGTCGCACACCACGACCCGGATCCCAGCCCGGGACGCGGCCTCCATGCAGGCGGCCAGGGTGTAGACGTAGGTGTAGTAGCGCGCGCCGACGTCCTGGATGTCGAAGACCAGCGCGTCCAGGCCCTCCAGGCTGCCGGGCGGGGGGGCGAGGCTGGCCTCGTCGCTCCCGTAGAGGGATACGACGGGCAGGCCGGTCACCGGGTCCCGGTCACCGGGTTCGACGGCGATCATGTCCTGGGCGTCCCCCCGGACGCCGTGTTCGGGGCCGAAGAGACGCGCCAGGCGGACGTCCGGCGCGGCGTGGAGGAGGTCGGCCGCGTGGTGGAGCCGCCGGTCCACCGCGGTGGGGTTGCAGATCAGCCCGACGGAGCCGCCCCGGACGAGGTGGCGCTCCTCGTCCAGCAGCCGGTCGAGACCGGAAGTGCATGGGGACATGGGGATCGAACCGCCGTGGGTCGGAGGCGAGGGGGGGGGACGTCTCCCGCGCCTGGGGACGCAGGCCCGCGCCCCCGCGGGAAAGAGCCGATGCTAGCAGAGTGCCCCGCCCGTGGGCAGGGTGTGGGGTCGGCCACTTGCATGGGCACGCCCCGTCGCGCACGCTCCCCCGGGGATCAGGATCCCATGCGCCGCGTAGCCCCCATCGAAGTCGCCAAGAGGCTGCTGGCGGACGCCGGCGAGCACGGCCTCGGCACCCAGGCGGCGTCCCTCGCCTACTACCTGCTGCTCAGCGTCTTCCCCTTCCTGATCTGCCTCGTGGCGATGATCAGCCTGTTCCCGCTGGAGGGACAGGTCTCCCAGCTCCAGTCGATGATGGCGGAGGTGATGCCCGCCGAGGTGGGGGAGATCGTGGGGCAGCACCTCGGGCAGCTCCTCTCCACGCCCCGCCAGGACCTCCTTGGGATCGGCCTCGCCGGCGCCTTGTGGGCGGCGTCCCGGGCGGTCTCCGGCCTGATCGGCGGCCTGAACGCGGCCTACGCCGTGAGGGACCGGCGGAACTGGCTCCGGCTCAAGGTGCTGTCCCTGGCCCTGACCGTCGGCGCGGGGGGCATGGTGGTGGTGGCCCTGCTGACGCTGGCCCTCGGGGGGATCGCCGCGGGCATCGCCGTGCGCTACGGAGTGATGGGGGGCTGGGCGGCGGCGGCGATCACGGTGGCGCGGTGGCCGACCATGCTCGCCTTCCTGCTCTTCGCGGTGCAGTGCTTCTTCTTTTTCGGGCCCAACCTGCGCCTGCCGTGGCGCTGGGTCAGCCCGGGCTCCCTCCTCGCCGTCGCCCTGTGGATCGCGGGGACCTGGGGGTTCCGCCTCTACATCGAGCGCTTCGGGGACCTCAACGCCACCTACGGCTCCTTGGGAGCCGTGGTCGTGCTGCTCCTGTACTTCTACGTCTCCGCCTACGCGATCCTGCTGGGAGGAGAGCTCAACGCCGTGCTGGACCGGAGGCGGGGGGAGGCGGCGACGCCCTCCACACCCCCGCGATGACCATGGCCGCCGCGGGCCAATAGAGCGGGGTGGGCGCCTCGGCGAAGAGCAGCCAGGCGTAGAGCACCGAGAACAGGGGCTCCCCCAGCAGCGCGATCTGCACCCGCTGGGCCGGCATGTGGCGCCCGGCGAGGTTGAGCAGGCCGTGGCCCAGGAGGTGGGGCACCAGCGCGAGGCCCAGGAGAGCGAGCCACGCCTGGGGGGGGAAGCCGGTGAGGGAGTGGCCCCGCAGCGACGAGGCGACGACGAGGAAGGCCGCCGCCGCGGCGGTGACCCATCCGAACCAGGTGCCCAGGGGCAGGGCGTGGCGGAGGGCGCGGCCGATCATCAGGTAGGCGCTGGCCGCGAGGGCGGCGCCGAGGGCCAGGGCGTCCCCCAGCAAGGCGGAGGGCCCCGTCCCCGGCCCCTGCCGGAGGAGGTCCGAGCCCCCCAGCAGCAGGGCCCCCGTGAGGGCCAGTGCCAGCCCCCACCAGGTGGCCCGCGGGGTGGGCTCCCCCAGAACCCGGGGGGCCAGGACGGCGGCCCAGAGGGGGGTGGTGGTCGCCAGGGTCACGCTGGAGGCGATGGACGTCAGCTCCAAGGAACGGAACCACGCGACGAAGTGAACGGCGAGCAGGGCCCCGGCCGCCGCCACCCACGCCGCCACCCGGGCCGTGGACGGGCGGGGGACGCCCGGCGCCGTGGAGACAGGGGTCCGGAACGAGGCCCCGAGGGCCAGCGGGAGGATCGCCGCCGCCGCGAGGGCGAGCCTCCAGGCCGCCATCACCTCGGGGGGGATCCCCCCGGCCAGGCGCGCCAGGATCGCCGCCCACCCCACCGCGGCGACGGCGGCGAAGAGGGCGAGGTCGAGGCCCGGAGGCGGGCGTGCCGGGACCGGCATCGGGGACGTCGTCACGGAGGACCGGGGATCAGGCGGCGGGCGACCGCCCGTACTTCTTCAGGCCCGAGCGGCGCAGGGCCTCGACGTCGGCGACCTCCTTGGGCGCCGCCGTGGTCAGGACCTCGGGGTCCCCCGCGGTCAGCAGCACGTCGTCCTCGATCCGCACGCCGATCCCCCTCAGCCGCTTCGGCACCTTCGGCGCGTCGGGGGGGACGTAGAGGCCCGGCTCGACGGTGATGACCATGCCCGCCTCCAGGGGACGGGGCCGCCCCTCCAGGACGCTCGCGCCGACGTCGTGGACGTCCATGCCCAGGAAGTGGGAGACGCCGTGCGGGTAGAAGCGGCGGAACGCCTTGGACTCCACCAGCCCGTCCACATCCCCCCGCAACAGCCGCAGGTCCACCATGCGCTCCGTCAGCCAGCGGATCGCCGTGTCCTGGAGGCGCGTCAGGTCCATGCCGGGGCGGGCCAGGTCCACAAGGCGCTTCTGGACGTCGAGCACGGCGTCGTACAGGTCCCTCTGGCCCGGGTCGAAGCGGCGTCCCGCGGGGAAGGTGCGGGTGATGTCGGCGGTGTAGCCGGAGACCTCCGCCCCCGCGTCCACCAGCACCAGCTCCCCCTCCTCGATCCGGTCGTCATTCTCGACGTAGTGGAGGATGCAGGCGTTGTCCCCCGCGCCGACGATGGTCGGGTAGCCCCAGCCGTCGGCACCCCGGCGGCGGAACGTGTACTCCACCAGCGCCTGCACCTCGTACTCCCCCATGCCCGGCCGCACCGCCTCCATCGCCTGGCGGTGGGCCTCGGCGGTGATGTCGGCCGCCCGCCGCATCACCGCGACCTCGTCGGGGGTTTTGCGGAGGCGCAGCTCGTGGAGCAGGGGGCCAGGGTCGAGGAGCGCCATGGGGCCGTGCCACGACTGGCGCTTCGCCCGGCGCAGGCCCTCCAGCGCCTCGTCCAGCACCGGGCCGAACCACCCCGTCCGCCCGAAGGCGACGTACAGCGCCGTCGCCTCCCGCAGGTAGCCGCCCAGGTGGGAGCGGACGTCGCCCACCTCGTGGGCGGCCTCGGCCCCGAAGCGCTCCCGGGCCCCGTCCACGCCCGCCCGCCGGCCCGTCCACACCTCCATCTCCGGGTCCCGGCGCCGGACGAACATCACGAACGACGGCCCGTCCAGCCCCTTCCGGAGGAGCACGACGGTCTCGGGCTCCTTGAACCCCGTCAGCCACAGCACGTCGCTGTGCTGCCGGTAGGGGTACTCGACGTCGCCGTTGCGGGGCGCCACCGGGAGCGAAGGGAAGACCGCCGCCGAACGCTCGGGCATGGCGGCGAGCACCCGGGCGCGGCGCTCGGCGAAGGGCAGGGAGGGCAGGTCGGCGATCATGGCTCCACGTCCCGGAACTCGGCGCGGGGGATGGGCTTCTTGAGGCGGCGCTGGATCAGGTCCAGGGCGCCGGGCGCCAGCACCGAGAGCAGGTAGAGGGCCCGGGCCCGGGGCGAGAGGATGGCCTCCCTCCGCCCCGCGGCCACGGCGTCGAGGATGCCGTCGGCGACGTCGCCGGGGCTCATCATGGGGATCCCGGCGTGGTCCTGTCGATAGGTCCCGTAGCCGGCGCGGTCGAAGAAGGGCGTGTCCACCGCGGGGGGGCACACCACCGTCACGCCGATCCCGTCCCCCTCGACGTCCCTCCGCAGCCCGTCGCTCCATCCGATGAGGGCGTACTTCGACGCGCAGTACCCCGCGAGCCGCGGGTAGCCGCGCTTCCCGGCGACGCTGGCGACGTTCACGATCGTCCCCCGCCGGCGCTGGCGCATCCCCGGCAGGACCGCCTGGGTGACCCGGATCGCGCCGTACAGGTTCACGTCCATCACCCGCCCCAGGCGTTCGAGGTCCAGCTCCCACCCGTCGCGGAAGTACCCGACCCCCGCGTTGTTGAAGAGCAGGTCCACGGGCCCCAGGCGAGCCTCGGCTTCGGCGACGGCCCGGGCCACGTCGTCGTCCCGGGTGACGTCCATCGCCAGCGCGATCCCGGGGCGGACCGCCCCGGCGACCTCGCGGCCGACGGCAGCCAGGGCCTCGGGATCGCGGCCCGTGGCGACGACGGCTGCCCCCCGGCGGGCCAGTCGTCGGGCGAGCTCGCGGCCGATGCCGGAGGTCGCGCCGGTGACCAGGGCGACCTTGGCCTCGAAGGGATCGGGGGTGGGCATGGGGGACTCCGGGGAGGCGGGGAAGGGGGTGGTGGACTCACCGCAACGACAGGAACGCGCCCAGGGCGGCCCCCGCCAGGGCCAGGAGCCCCGCCAGGGCGGCCAGGGGCGGGCGTCCGGGCCGCCCGGGCCACCACCCGCCGCCGCCCAGCAACTCGGCCAGGGGGCGGGCCGAAGGGAGGGTGTTCACCCACATCCAGCCCCGGACCGCGGCGATCCCCTTCAGGTCCTGGTAGGCCAGGCGGAACACGAAGCGGACCTCCGGCACCACCCTGGACTGGAAGGGGACCTGGGCCATCACCGCCTTCAGGACCGCCACGGCCTCGGCGTCCCGGCCCGCCCCGCGCAGGGCCGAGCCCAGGAAGACCAGGGCCACGAGATCGGCCTCGTCCATTTCCGCCAGGGCACCGGCGGCGCCCCGGGATCCGCGGAACCGGGGGGCGAGCAGGGCCCGGGCCTCGCGGGACGCCTCCTCCGCCCGCCCCCGCCGGAGGGGCTCGAAGACCCGCTCGTAGACCGGCCCGAGCCGGGCCTTCACCCGCTCCCGGTCTCCGAACCCTTCGGCACGGTCGTTGATCCGGACCTCCATGAGGCCGACGGCGTCGGTGCCGCGCCCGGCCACGTCCCCGTCCGGGACGAGCCCCACGCCCCCGGCCGGCAGCGCGTCCAGGGCGACCTTGAGCTCGTCCATCAGCTCGACCACGCCGTCCCTCGCGCCCAGGTCCAGAGCACGATTGAGGCACCGGAGGGCCTCCTGGACCCGGTCGGCATCCCCCAGGTCGATCCCGCTCCGGCCCAGGAGCCGCCCCAGCCCTCGCCAGGCCCGGCCCCGCAGCCCCGCGTCCAGACCCCCGTACTCCCGGTCGACGACCAGGGACCGCCGCAGCTCCCCGGCGGCCTCGTCCCCGCGCCCCAGCCGGGCCAGCAGGGCACCCCGGTGGAAGGCCAGGACGGCGTCCTGGGCGGCGCCGACGGGGTCCAGGGCGGCCGCGCGGTTGATCTGGGCCAGGGACAGGACCGGGTCCCCCGCCCCTTCCCCGCTCCCCCGGAGGGCCTCCCGGGCGACGGCCTCGTCCCGGAGGCCCTTCGCCTCGGCGTGCAGCCACGGGGCCGGAGGGCGGACGGGCTCGATGGGGGGGCCGGGCATGGGGGCTCCACGGGCTCCCCGCCCCTATAGGCCCCGCCCCCGGCTCCGTCAAGCACGGGTGGAAGCGTCCCCCACGGCCGCCGCCAGCCGTTCCCCGCGCCGCGAAGGGCCCCGCGGCCCCCCGAGGAGGGTACAATCGCCCTCCGCTCGGGTCCGCCGGGCGCGGGGGTCTGGGCATGTCGGTGGAACGGACGCCGGGTGTGTTCGAACGCGCGGGGCGCGCCCTCGGGCTCGGGGTGGCCCTGGCGACGCTGGGCTGCCAGGGCTCCGCCGCGGCCCCGGACGTCGCTCCCGACGTGCTCGACTTCCCCCAGGTGGAGGTGGGGGGCGAGGTCACGCTCCCGTTGGAGATCTCCAACGCCACAGGGGCGGACGCCGACTACACGGTGCGCGTGGACGAGGGGGGCTTTCCGGTCTTCTCGCTGGTGGGGGACGCCTCGGGCACCGTCGCCGACGGTGGGGACACCCGGGTGTACGCGCGGTTCAGCCCCGCCGCCTACGGGGTGGTGGAGTCCAGCCTGACGGTGGACTTCGGAGGCCTCGGCGCCCGGGTGGTGGGGCTGCGGGGGCACGGCGTGGAGCCGGTGGTCGACGGGGATCGGGACGACTCCCCCGCCGACGAGGACTGCGACGACGGCGACCCCTCGGTCTACCCGGGGGCCGAGGAGATCTGCGACGGGCGGGACAACGACTGCGACCACGCCTCGGACGAGGGCTTCGACGACGACGGCGACGGGATCGGGGACTGCCTCGACTGCGACGACGACGATCCCGCGGCCTTCCCCGGCGCCGAAGAGGTCTGCGACGGGAAGGACAACGACTGCGATCACCTGTCCGACGAGGGCTTCGACGGCGACGGGGACGGCTACGGCCCCTGCCTGGACTGCGACGACGCCGATCCCGCGGTCCACCCGGGCGCGGCCGAGACCTGCGACGGCGCCGACGAGGACTGCGACGGCGCCGTCGACGAGGACCACGACGACGACGGCGACGGGTGGACCACCTGCGGCGGCGACTGCGACGACGCCGGGCCGGGGATCCGCCCGGGGGCGGCCGAGGCGTGCGACGGCCTCGACAACGACTGCGACGGCGAGGTCGACGAAGAGGAGGACGGCGACGGAGACGGCTGGACCCCCTGCGGCGGCGACTGCGACGACGCGGCGGCTCAGGTGCACCCGGGGGCGGCCGAGCTCTGCGACGGTGGGGACGGCGACTGCGACGGGACCGTGCCCCCGGACGAGGCCGACGCCGACGGCGACGGCGTGCGCCCGTGTGGTGGAGACTGCGACGACGCGGACCCCTCGGTCCACGGCGGCGCCGCCGAGCTCTGCGACGGCGTCGACACCGACTGCGACGGGGGCGTGTCCCCGGAGGAGGCCGACGCCGACGGCGACGGCGCCCGCGGGTGCGGCGGCGACTGCGACGACGCGGCGGCGCTGGTGTACCCGGGGGCGGCCGAGCTCTGCGACGGCGCCGACGGCGACTGCGACGGGACCGTGCCCCCGGACGAGGTCGACTCCGATGGCGACGGCGTGCGCCCGTGTGGTGGAGACTGCGACGACGCGGACCCCACGGCCCACCCCGGGGCGGCGGAGGCGTGCGACGGGCGAGACGGGGACTGCGACGGAGCCCTCCCCGAGGACGAGGAGGACCGGGACGGAGACGGAGCCCGCCCCTGCTCCGGCGACTGCGACGACGGCGACGCCGCCGTGGGGCCGGGGGTGGAGGAGGCGTGTCACCCGACGGACGCCGTGGACGACGACTGCGACGGGCTCGTGGACGAGGGGTTCGACGAGGACGGGGACGGCGCCACCACCTGCCGGGGCGAGTGCGACGACGCCGACCCCGCGGTCCACCCGGGCGCCGTCGAGGACTGCGACGGCGCGGACGACGACTGCGACGGGCTCGTGGACGAGGGGTTCGACGCGGACGGGGACGGCTCCACCGACTGCGGCGGCGACTGCGACGACCACGACGCCTCGGTCCGCCCGGGGGTCGCCGAGGCCTGCGACGGCGCGGACGGGGACTGCGACGGGGCCGTGCCCCCGGGCGAGGTCGACTCCGACGGCGACGGGGCGAGGCCCTGCGGCGGCGAGTGCGACGACGCCAACCCCGCGGTCCACCCCGGCGCCGCCGAGGACTGCGACGGCGTCGACGACGACTGCGACGGGGTGGTGCCCCCGGACGAGGCCGACGCGGACGGCGACGGGGCGAGGCCCTGCGACGGCGAGTGCGACGACGCCGACCCCGCGGTCCACCCCGGCGCCGCCGAGGACTGCGACGGCGTCGACGACGACTGCGATGGCCTCGTGGACGAGGGCTTCGACGGCGACGGGGACGGCTTCACCCCGTGTGGCGGCGACTGCGACGACGCCCAGCACCTGATCAACCCCGGCGCGGCGGAGACCTGCAACGGCATCGACGACGACTGCGACGGGATGGTGGACGACGGCCTGGCCCCGGACCTCGCCTCGTCCTTCGCCCGCGCGCCCCTGCTCGGGCGCATCCGGCTCTACACCCGGGCGGGGGGCGCCTGGACGGGCCCTGCGGAGGTGGGTCCCCCCGTCACCGTGGGGGGCGCCGCCAGCGACTTCTTCACCGGCCTGGCCATCGCGGACCTCGACGGCGACGGGGACCTTGAGCTGGCCGGCGAGCTGTGGCAGTCGCGCACGGTGCTGGCGATCGAGGTCCGCTGCGACGGGTACGCGGCCTGGAGCGTCCTGGACCTGGATCCCGGGGAGGACGTGCGGTTCGCCACCGACGCGGACGGGGACGGCCTGGCGGACCTCGTGGGATGGTCCGAGGATGGGGCCGGGCTGACCTGGCTCAACGGCGGGGACGGATCGTTCGCGCGGGTGGAGGCGGGCTTCGAGGTCCCATGGGTGGGCGACGACGCGGCGGGATCGCCCTTCCCGGGGGCCTGGGACGCCACGCCCCGGGACTGGGACGGTGACGGCCTGGTGGACCTGGTCCTGTGCGCCAGCAAGCCCGGCGAGGGAGCGGAGCGCTACCGCTGCGACGTCTTCCCCGGCGTCGGCGCGGGGGAGTTCGGTACGCCCCAGGCGCTGGTGGAGGGGGACGGGGTGGTCCACGGCCTCGCCAGCGGGGACTTCGACGGGGACGGCCTCGGCGACCTGCTGATGGGCCTCTCCGACGCCTACGACCCAGGGCAGGCCTGGGTGGCCTGGGGATCGGGCGACCTGGCGCCCGCGGCGGGCGTCCCCGCCTTCGACCTGGAGCCTTACGTGGAGGCGGGGGACCTGGGGGTCCCCGCCGCGGGGCGGGGCTACGCCGTCGCGGGGGACTGGACCGGGGACGGCGCCCACGATGTGGTGGTGGTCTACGACGAGGACGTGCTGAGCGAGGAGCGGGGGATCGCCTTCGTCTCGCCGGACGGGGGGGCCTGGACCACCGAGGTGCTCGCCACCGGCCAACCCCGGGGAGAGGACTGGGCGGTGTGGGGGGAAGCCCTCGCCGCGCCCCTCGTCCCCGCGCCCTGATGCCCCGGGGGGCGAGCCGTCAGGCGCGGGGGGGCTCCCTCTCGCGGTCGGCCGCGCTCTCCAGCCTTTCGATCATCGCCCGGATCCGACGCTGCTTCTCCTTCAGCTCGTCCCGCACCTCCCAGGTGAAGGTCCGGCGCACCTCCGCCCTCGTCTCGCCCACCTCCCGGCGGAGGATCTGGCTCAGGATCTCCTGATCCGTGCGGTCGAGTTCCAGGCGCATCTCACCTCCCGCGGGGCCGGTCCCCGGGGAACGCGGTCCCGGCCGGGTGGTGGGTTCAAGCATGCCTATCCGGATGCCACCCAGGGCGGTTCGTGACGACCGCCAGCCGTCATCAATGGCTCGCCGTCCTTGGCTCGCCCACAGAGGCACGGAGCGGCCCGTCCGGGGCCCACAGAGAACACAGAGAGAAGCGCGGGGAGGCCCGGAGCTTTGGGCGGCAAACGGATAGGCAGTGGTTCAAGGACCGTGCCCCGCGCCCTCGGCGGCGTCCCCGGAGGCGTTTCCTGTACAATCCCCCCCGGCCCGTGCGGGCCCCCGGGAGGTCGGGACGTTGGACTCCGCGGTGTACGTGGACGGCCGGATCGTGCCGCCGGAACAGGCGACGGTCTCGGTCTTCGACCGGGGTTTCCTCTACGGGGACTCCGTCTACGAGACCATGCGCACCTACGGCGCCCGCCCCTTCATGGGGCAGGCCCACCTCGAAAGGCTGCGCCACTCCGCCGCGGGGATCCACCTCCAGGTCCCCTGGAGCGACGATGAGCTCGACGGGGCCATCGGGCGGACCGTCGCCGCCGCCCGGGGCGACTCGGGGCGCGACCTGTACCTTCGGGTGGTGGTCACCCGGGGCGCGGGGCCCATCGGCCTGGACCCGGCGCTGGCGGACCGGCCGTCCCTCATCGTGATCGCCCTCCCCTACGTCCCCCTGCCCCAAGGGGCCGCGACCCAGGGCGTCGCCGTGCGGATCGCCTCCATCCGCCGCACCTCCCCCGAAGCCCTCGCTCCCTCCCTCAAGACCGGCAACTACCTCAACAACGTCATGGCCTTGCGGGAGGCCCGGGCGGCTGGGGCCTTCGAGGCCCTGATGCTCAACGCCCGGGGCGAGCTGGCGGAGGCGACGACCTCCAACGTCTTCCTGGTCCACGGTGGGCGGGTCCGCACCCCCGCCACGGCCTCGGGGATCCTCCCGGGAGTCACCCGGGCCCTGGTGCTGGAGGTGCTGCGCGGAGCGGGGCTCCCCGCCGAGGAGGTGACGCTGGGCCCGGACGACCTCGCCTCGGCCGACGAGGTCTTCCTGACCTCCACCCTCAAGGACGTGGTCCCCGTGACCACCGTGGACGGTCGCCCCGTGGGGGATGGCCGGGTCGGGGCGGTGACGGCGCGGGTCGCCGAGCTCTACCGGGACCGGGTGCGGCGGTGGATCGACGAGGGGGGGCGGTGAGGGGGCTCCTGGTCGCGGCCGGGGCGCTGGGCCTCGCCGTCCTGGTCCCCCCCCACGCCCGGGGGGCCCCTCCCCGGGCCGAGTGGGGGCCGCGGGACGAGGGCCCGCTGGAGATGCCCCTCGCGGGGGGCTACGACCGCCGGGTGATCGCCTTGTTCGACCTCGATCCCGCCCCCGGGCGGGCCGAGGACTGGACCGGGTGGTGGGGGACCGAGGAGGTCCGGGGGCAGGGCCGGGACGGGAGCACCGCCACGGAGTTCGAGGTGGAGCCCGACCACGAGGTCCTCGCCCCCACCGCGGGCGTCGTCAGCGCCGTCCGGGACCACGTCGCGGCGGACGACCCCATCGGCAACTCCGTGGAGGTCACCCTCGTGGAGGAGTCCCCGGACGGAGGCCCCCCCGTCACCTGGGTCACGCGGTGCTCCCCCCTGAAGGAGGGCGGCTCCGAGGTGGTCTCCGTCGGCGACGAGGTGGAGGCCCGCTCCCTCGTGGGGTACGGCGGCGGCGAGGACGCATCGGGCTCGGGCCACCTGCGCCTGGAGGTCTTCCGGGACGGTGTGCCCGTGGACCCGTGGCTGGGGACCTGGTGGCGGGATCCCTTCGTCGGCCTGAACGGGCTCTGGCTCTCCGGCGACCCCGCGCCCCTCTTCGCGGCCCCCGAGGACGACGCCGAGGGGGTCGGCGAACTCCAGGACGCCTACGAGTACCTCGCCACCGGGGAGTCCGACGGCTGGTTCCGACTGTGGAGGGCCGACTCCTGGGGCGACCTCGTGGAGTCCCGGAACGAGAGAGGGGGGAACGGCGATCCCGCCGCGTACTCCGAGCCATCGGGCTCGTGGGCGACGTGGGCGGGGGGCTCGGGGGCGCCGGGCGCCGTGGGGGTCGGCTTCCGGGGCACCGACGGCCACGGGAGCGCCGTGTTCGCCCCCCGGATCCCCGAGGACGGGGAGTACCGGGTGTCCGTCACCTGGGGAGCCGGTGCCAGCGCCCGGGACGTCCCGATGACGGTCCACCACGCCGACGGGTCATCCCCTGCGACGGTCACCATGGTGGGGGGCGGCTCCGGCGCGCCGGACGACCCCCGGATCGTGCTGGCCTCGCCCTACTCCGACGACGGGGACCTGGACTCCCTCGCGGCGTACGGAGTGTGGGAGAGGGAGGACTGCGCCCCGGGGGTGGACTTTGACGGCCCCGAGGCGCTCAACCGCCTGGAGACCGCCACGGCCGGGTCCATCGAGGCCGTACTGTCGGGGGTCGAGCCCGGCGCCGACCTGCTCCTCCTGCTCCTCTCGGGGCAGGACCTCGAGGAGTGCCTCCAGGCGGACGGGGAGTCGGTGGCGGTGGCCGACGCGGCCCCGGGGACCTGGTGGCTCGCGGTGGAGTCCCCCGGCGACGCCGCCGGCGACCGCCACCCCGGCGCCTTCCACCTGGAGGTCGCGTACACGGGGGCGCCGTCGGGGGAGAGCGCGGGCCCGGAGCGGAACGGCGACCGGTGGCACGACCTGGGCACCTTCCGGTTCGAGGCGGGTGCGGACGTCTCCCGGGCCTCGGTCGAGGTCACGGCGGAGCCGGGCCTGGCGTCGGCGGGGGGGCCCCTGCGGGTCGCCGCGGACGCGGTGCGCTTCGAGAAGGTCGAGCCCCGCCTTCAGTCCTGGGGGCGGATGGCGGACGGTCTCACCTCGTTCCGGGTGCTGAAGGGGCGGGGGATCGTGGGGATCCAGGGGGTCGAGTACGCCCCCGCCCACGAGGACGACGACGCGGAGTCCAGGGTGGCGATGCGGATCCCCGAGGGCCAGCGCTTCTTCTCGGACCTCCAGTGGGGGGGGTGGTACCGGCTCCGGGTGCCCGGTCACGAGGCGGGCCTCTGGGTCAGGGAGGGGTTCCTGGCGGTCCACAACGCCCCCGCCGAGGGCTCCCCCGACGAGGAGCCCGGCGGGGACCTCCCCCCGGCGGAGGTTCCGGACGTCCCCGAAGGGTGCGCGTGCGACTCCTCGGGGAGGGTCGCCGCCCCGCCCCTGGGACTCGCCGCCCTGCTCGCCGTCCGACGACGCCGCGGCTGAGACCGGGAACGGGCCGCCCCGGCCGGCGCGTGCGCCGGTTGCGCCTCCCGGGGGGGCGCATTAACCTCCGACCGCGAACCCACCCTGGCCGGATCGTCCGCCCTATCGATGGATGGCGCCAGGAGGAGTCGAATTGAACATCGCATTGCTGATCGATTTCGAGCACCTTCGCCGGGAGATCGCCAACCACCAGACCGAGCCGAGGGACGCCGCGGAGACGGGGGCCGACATGATGGCCCGCCTCGTCGCGCGCCTGGAGCGGGACGATCGGGACCGGGTCGTCGTCCGGCGCGCCTACGCGGACTGGGAGTCCATGGGCCTGGCTGGGGCTCCGGCGCGGTTGATGTCCGGAGGAATCCGCCCCCAGTACGTCCCCCCGGGCCGGGCCCGCACCGGCGAGCTGGAACTGGCGCTGGACGCCATCGAACTGGCGATGGGACGCCCCGATCTCCAGCGCTTCGTGCTGCTGGTGGGCGACCGCGACATGGCTCCCCTGGTCCGCCGGCTGAGGGAGATCGGGCGCCAGACCACGGTCGTCGGCTTCCGGGACGCCATCGGCGCGGACCTGGTGGAGGCGGCGGGGAGGGGGGGCTTCCTGCCCGCCTCCCAGCTCATGTCCGAGGTGTCCGACGACCTCTCGGTCCCCCCCCGCGCCTACGGCTCCCCGATGCTGGGGGAGGCCGCGCCCCCCATCGTCGACGAGGACCTGGAGGCGACCCGCGCCCTGCTCCGCGCCGCGAGGGCCCGCTTCGGCTCCGAGGTCCCCCTCGTCACCTTCTACAAGGACTTCATGAACCCGGAGCTGCACCACCTGAACAACGAGGGACGCAAGCGCTTGGTGGCGGAGCTGGAGCGCCACGGCGAGCTCCTGGTGCAGGTGCGGAGCGACGTGAGCGGGGTGAGGTTCGCGGTGGCGGTGATCGCGGAGCGACTGGGCGACGAGGGCGCGACGGGCCGCTCCCCCGAGCCCTTGGCGGACCGGACGGACCTGTCGGAGCTGTCGTCCCCGCCGCCGGGATCGGCCATGCTGGAGTAGTTCCCCGGGGGGCCCTCGCCGGGCTCAGGGCCCGTACCAGCAGGTCGGCTGCCCCGAGTTGTACCACCCCGAGACGCAGGCGGCGGCGGTCGCCTCCTGGTCCCCCCGCACCCCCAAGGGCGCCATCGCCCGGACCCGCCACTCCAGCCGGATCGTCCCGGCCCCCGCGTCGATGACCGCCTCGGCCTGCCCCTCGGCCACGGACTCGATCAGGGACCACGCGATGGGGAGCTCCTGCTCCACGGAGGCGGTGGGGAACTCCTGGGAGACGATCTCGGTCACCACCTCCCCGCCGCTGGGGGTGGAGGTCAGCAGCACGAGCTGGCCCCGGACCTTGTCGGCGGCGGGATCGTCGGCCCGGAACCAGAGGCTGACCATTTCCCCCAGCGTGTCCAGCTCCGCCCCCTCCTCCGGCGACAGGATCTCGGGGATGCGGAGCTGCACGAACGGCGCGGGCTCCGACAGGGGCCCACAGGCTCCTCCGGCCCTCACCCTCCCGTAGGCGGCCCGCACGGCGCCCCAGGGCTCGCCGGGGTCCAGGACGAAGCCGCCCAGGCTCGACGCGTCCGCCCCCTGGGTCGAGTCCCCCGAAGGGTCCCCCGCCGGACCCTCGATCTGGGCCTCCCCCACGAGCCGGGCCTCGGTCCCCTCGCCGTCGTCCACCCACAGCTCCAGCGCCTCCATGCCGTCGAAGGCGATGGCGTTCCCCACGACGGCGGTGGGCCAGGCGACGGCCAGCCGGCCGACGAGGCGGCCCGTGGACTCCACCCGCAGGAACTCCACCTCCGGCACCGCCACGCCCGGATCGGGCTCGGCGCAGCCCGTAGTGTCGGCGACGTCGTCCGGACCGTCGTCTCCGCAGCCGAGGACCAGCGCCCCCGCGAGCGCGGCCATGTGGAAGCGAGCCATGCCACGCCTTTCCCGGAGCCCGTCCCGCGGGCCCCGGTGAGAACGCTGCGCCCCCTCCCCTCCCTGTCCACCCGGCGACCGGCCGGGGGCTCCCCGGGGACGGCCGCGACCCGCGGGGACGCGGGGCGTGCGACCGCAGCTCGCGTTCGACTCTCAGTGGTGGCCGCCGGGACCGTGGGCGTGGCCGTGGGCCAGCTCCTCGGCCGTCGCCGCCCGGACCTCGAGGATGTCGACGTGGAAGTGGAGGTCGACGCCAGCGAGGCGGTGGTTGCCGTCCAGGACCACCTCGGTCTCGCCCACCTGGGCGACGACGAAGTCGATGACGTGCCCCCGCTCGTCCCGTGCCTGCACCGGCTGTCCTGGGGCGAGCTGGACGCCCGCCGGCACCTCCGAGCGGGGCACGCGGACCATGCGGGTGGGGTCGTAGACGCCGTAGCCTTCGGCGGCGGCGACGACGACGTCGAACGTGTCGCCGACGCCGCGGCCGTCCAGCGCCCGCTCCAGGCCGGGCACGATCTGTCCGTGCCCGTGCAGGTAGGTCAGCGGTTCGTCCCGCTCCGACGAGTCGATCAGCTCCCCGCCCGGATCCCGCAAGGAGTAGTCGAAGCGGACGACGGTGTTACGCGAGATCCTGGCCTGGCTCATGTCTCTCCGGGGTGCGCGGTGGCGCGGCAGGTGTCGTCCATGGTAGCCACGTTCGCCCCGCGGGCCAGGGCATGCCGGCCCTTTCTCGGTGGCGGCGGGTCATCCCGGCGCCGGGGCGCCGGCGGCCAGGCCCCGGGGAGCGGCCGTGGCCTGGCGCGGGATCTCTTACGGATCTAGGGCTTCATTCCTCTTCTTCGCCCGCCGGGCGGCCTCTCCCCAGGGACCACCCAGGGCCTCGGCGGCGGCGAAGGCGGTCCTCGCGGCGGCCGGGTCCCCGGCCATGGCCTCGGCCTCCCCCAGGTAGTAGCGGTATCGGGCGTCGGCGGGGGCGGCCTGGACCGCGCGGCGGAGCTGCTGTCGGGCGGGCTCCGCGAGCCCATCCATCAGGTAGCTCGCCCCGAGCTGGAACCTCAGGGTGGGATCGTGGGGGCGCCCGGCGGCGGCGCGGCCGAACATCGCCGCGGCGCCCCGGTAGTCGCCGGCCCGCCACGAGGCCACCCCCTGCCTCCAGCTCAGCGCCGCGATCCCCGTCAGACCCGCGGGCGGCGCGTCGGGGAGTGCGGGCGTGACGAGGTCGTGCCGCGGTCCCGGCTCCTCCGCCGCCCCTCCACCGCGGGACAGCCACACCGCCGCGAGGATCGCCGCGGCGAGCAGGAGGAAGGCGAGGGTGTGGACGGCGGTACGCAACGGAGGGGGTGACCGATCCGGCGGCGGATCACCTCGTGGGGACGGGCGCCCCCTGGCTCTTGACGCCGCTCTCGCCGAAGCGCCGGTAGAGGTTGGCCGAGGCCTCGACGAGCTTGTTGGCCCCGAAGTTCTCCCGCACGCGGATCCGGGCGGCCTCGCCGATCCGGGCGCCGAGGGCGCGGTCCTCGGCGAGCCGCTTCAGCGCTCGGTCCAGGTCCGCCGGCGCGGAGGGATCGAAGTACAGCGTGCTCCGCTGGTCCACCCCGACGTCGCCGTTCCCGGCCACCCGGGAGAGCACCGTGGGACGCCCGGCGTACATCGCCACCAGGGGCCACCACGGGAAGTCCTCCCGCTCCGACGTGCTCACCACGATGTCCAGGGACCGGATCAGCGCCTCCACCCTCCCCCTCGCGTCCACCACCTGGAACCGCTCCTTGGCCTTGGGGTGGGTGGCCAGGGCGGCGTCCAGCGCGCCCCGGGCCGCGTCGTGGGAGAGCCCCCCGTCGTCGAGCCAGTAGAACCGGGCGTCGACCCCCCGGTCCAGGAGCGTCGCGAAGGCCCGGGCGGCCAGGTCCGGGCGTCGCCACGACGCCAGGCGCCCCGCGGCGCCGATGGCCAGGACCCCGTCCGGGTGTCCCGGGAGCGGCTGGGCGGGGATCGCGTCCAGGGCGTCGAACTCCAGCCCGTCGGGGATCACCACCACCCGCTCCGCCGCCCCGAACCCGCCGCGGATCGCCTCCTCCTTCTCGGCGTTGGTCAGGCACACGTAGTACGCGGCCATGCCCGACATCAGCTTCTCGATGGTCCCGTAGACCCACCGGCGCCGCGCCTCCATGCCCTCGTAGCGGAGGCCGTGGAAGGAGTGGACGGCGAACCGGTCCGCCAGGCGGGCGGCGAGGCGCGCTTGCACGCCCGCGTATCGCCCATGGGAGTGGATGACCTTGTAGCCCCCCTCCCGCAGGACCCCGGCCAGGGACCGCGCCACCAGGGGGGAGCGGCCACGCAAGTCGATCTCGTGCACCGAGACCCCGATCTCCCGCCACCTTCCCGCGTGGGGGTCCCCGGGGGGGAGCGCCACCCCGAACCCACCCGCGTGGGACACCGCGAGACCGCGGACTACCCGGTCCACGTACCCGAACTCCGCGGTCCCCTCGGGGGACGCCACCACGAGGAGCACCTTCGGGATCGGGGCCGCCCCCGAGCGGAAGTCCGACTCCTTCTCGCGGCGGCGCTCCTCGACGCTCTTCACGCTGGACCTGCTCGGGGCTTCGGCCATGGGACGCTGATCACCTCCACGGGTTCCGCGTGCCCCGCCACCACCCGGGCGTTGGCGGGGCGCCGAATGATAACATCGCCGCCCGAGCGCGGGAGGGGCGGAGCGCGCCGCCCGCCCCGGCGAGCCGCGCCCCCAGAGCATGGTCCCGACATCGCCTATCCGTTTGCCGCCCAAAGCTCCGGGCCTCCCCGCCCTTCCCTCCGTGTTCTCTGTGGGCCCCGGACGGGCCGCTCCGTGCCTCTGTGGGCGAGCCCAGGACGGCGAGCCATTGACGACGGCTGGCGGTCGTCACGAGCCGCCTTGGGTGGCATCCGGATAGGCATGGTCCCGACCTCCATGACGGCCCGCGGAGTCCTCGGCATCCTGGCGCTGCTCGTCACCGCGCCCTCGTGCGGGTCGGGGGCACCGGAGGAAGGGGGGGGTGTCGGCCCCCCCTCGGCGGCCGGCCGCATGGCGCTGGCCCGGGTCCCCGAGGGGGATCCCCGCTTCGCCCGGATCGCCGCCCTCCAAGCCGCCGCCGCGTCCCCGGACGCCACCTCCGCCGCCTGGGAGGACCTGGGGAGGGCCTTCGTCCAGAGGGCGAGGGAGGACCTGGACCCGGGCTTCCTCCTCCAGGCGGAGTCGGCGTCGGACCGGGCGCTGGAGCTCTCGCCGGGCTCGCCGCCGGCCCTGGTCCTGCGGGCGCTCGCCCGGATCTCCCAGCACCGCTTCGCCGAGGCGCGGGAGACGGCCCGGGCGGCCACCGCCGGCGACGACGCCGACCCCGCCGCCTGGGGAGCCTTGTTCGACGCCGCCATCGAGATCGGCGACGACGCCGAGGCGGTGGCGGCGTGCGAACGGATGCTGGCCCTCGGCCCCACCTCCGCGTCCCTGGCCCGGGCGGGCTGGCTGGCCTGGCTCCACGGGGACGTCCCGGGCGCCCTCTCCCGGGTCGCGTCGGCGCTGGAGGCGAGCCGGGCGGCGGGGGGAGAGCCCTTCGCCTGGACCGCCGCGCTCCTGGCCCGACTGCGCCTCTCCTCGGGGGATCCCGCGGGGGCCCTGGCGGTGTGCGACGAGGCCGCGGCGCGGATCCCCGCCCATCCCTTCCTGCTGGCCTGCCGGGGCCGGGCCCTCCTCGCGCTGGGCCGCCCGGGGGACGCGGCGCCCCCCCTGCGGGATGCCCTCGCCCTGCAGCCACTCCCCGACCACGCCTGGGCCCTGGGGGACGCCCTGACCGAGGCCGGGCGCGCCGACGAGGCGGAGGGGGCCTACGCCATGGTGTCCCGCCTCGGCGCCATGGTGGACCCGAGGGCCCTCGCCGCGTTCCTGGCGGCGCGGGGGGAGCGGAGCGAGGAGGCCCTGGCCCTGGCCCGCAAGGAGGCCGCGACCCGCGACGATCCCTACACCCGGGACGTCCTGGGGTGGGCCCTCTTCCGCGCCGGGCGGCGGGAGGAGGCGAAGGACGCCTCGGACCGCGCCCTGGCCCTCGGGACCCGTGAGCCCACCTTCCTGTACCATGCCGGGCGCATCGCCGAGGCCCTGGGGGAGCGCGCCGAGGCGGCCCGCCTCGCCTGCGCCGCCCTCCCCGTCCGCTCGGGCCTCCCCGCCGCCGAGGCCGCGGACCTCGCGGCGATGCTGCCTCGGGTCGCGCGCGGCGGATCCTGCCCGCCCGCAGCCAGCACCGCCGGGACCCCGGGCACGAGGACGAGATGAGACCCAGGATCGCCCCCCTCCTCGCCGGGCTCGCCGCCGCCGTCGCCGTCGGGATCGTCCCCGGGGCTGTCCGGGCGCACCAGGTGGGTCTCTCCTACGGGGAGTACGAGGTCCGCGGACACGAGGTGGGGATCCGCCTGAAGTTCTCCCCCGAGGAGGTGGTGCTCGCCTCCCCCGGGGTGGACGCCGACGGCGACGGCGCCCTCACCCCCGCGGACCAGCCCCGGGGGCGGGAGGCCCTGCTGGCCGCCACCCTGGCGCGGGTCGCGGTGTCCCCAGCCGAGGGTCCCTGCGTCACCACCGCCGGTCCCGTCGCCTTCGACGACGTCGACGGGGTGGTGATCGGGGCCACGGCCCGATGCGCCGCGCCCCCCTCCCGGACCACGTTCCGGATCGGCTACCTCGCCGACTTCCCGCCCGGGCACCGGCACCTCGCCCGGGTGGACGGCGCGGGCGAGGTCCAGGAGCACGTCGCCTACGCCGCCGAGCCGGCCTTCACCGCGGGGGGCGCCCCGCCGACGTGGACGACGGCGAGCCGCTTCTTCGCGCTGGGGGTGGAGCACATCCTCGGGGGGATCGACCACCTGCTGTTCCTGCTGGGCCTCCTGCTGGTGGGCGGGAGCCTGCGGGAGCTGGCGGGCATCGTCACCTCGTTCACCGCCGCCCACTCCATCACCCTGGTCCTGGCGACCCTGGGAGTGGTGGACCTGGGCCCCCGGCTGGTGGAGCCGGCCATCGCCGCCAGCATCGTCTACGTGGCCCTCGAGAACCTCCGTTCCGAACGCCCTCGCCACCGGTGGCGCCTGACGTTCGCCTTCGGGCTGGTCCACGGGTTCGGCTTCGCCGGGGTCCTGAAGGAGCTGGACCTGCCCCGCTCCGACCTCGCCGCCTCCCTCGTCTCGTTCAACCTCGGGGTCGAGGCCGGGCAGATGTGCGCGGTGGCCCTGGCCCTTCCGGCCCTGGCGTTCCTCGGGAGGACCCGCTGGTTCCCGTCCCGGGGGGTCCAGGCCGCCTCCCTGGGTCTGGCCGCCGTCGGCGGCGTCTGGTTCTTCGAGCGGATCTTGGGATAGCGGTCGGCGGCGGGCCGCAACACCCGGAGGGCCCCGCTTGTTCCCCGCGGGGGAACGACCGGGCGTGGCATGCGCGGTCCAGCGTGCTAGACTTCCGCGTCGCCGACGGCAGACCGGTGGCCACGCGGACTTATGGACGCTCAGGCGCGTTACGAGCTGTTCGATGTCATCGGTCGGGGTGGTGGCGGCGTGGTGTACCGCGCCCGCGACCGCGCCCTCGACCGGGACGTCGCCTACAAGGTGCTGCGCGCGGCGTTCTCGACGGAGCGCGAGAGGGTGCGCTTCCTCGCCGAGGCGCAGATCGCCGCTCAGCTCGAACACCCGAACATCATCCCCGTCCACGACGTGGGCACCACGCCGGACGGCGACGTCTTCTACGTCATGAAGCGGGTGGAGGGGGAGACCCTCGGGGAGCGGATCAAGCAGTACCACTCGGGCTCCGCCGATGCCGGGGGGCTCATCGGCCTGCTCCAGGCGTTCCGGGGCGCCCTCCTCGCCGTCGCGTTCGCCCATGATCGGGGGATCGTGCACCGGGACCTCAAGCCCGCCAACGTCCTGATCGGGCTTTGGGGCGAGGTGCTGGTGGTGGACTGGGGGCTGGCCCGCCCCTTCCGGGCTTCCCGCGGCGTCGGCTCCACGGCACGGGACGCGTACGGCGGCGCCCTCACCCTGGACGGCGAGGTGGTGGGTTCCCTGAAGTACATGGCCCCCGAACAGGCTCGGGGGGAGGTGGACCGGGTGGGTCCCGCCGCGGACGTCTACGCCCTCGGCGCCATGCTCTACGCCGTCCTCACCGGGCACTCCCCCCGAAAGGCGTCCACGCTCCAGGAGCTGCTGGCGGCGTACACGCGCCGCCCCGCCCTCCCCTCCCGGCGCAAGCGGGGGGCCATCGTCCCTCCGGGCTTCGACCGGCTCACCCTCGCCTGCCTGGAGGTGGGCGGCGACCTGCGGCCCCCCGACGCCGGGATCATGCTCCAGATGTTCGACAGCGCCCTGATGTCGGGGCTGAAGGGAGAGCAAGGCGCGACGGCCTCGGGGGAGTACTCGGTGGAGATCCCCGCCGACGCACGGTCGTCCGGTGAGTCCCGCGCGCTCCCCCCGTTCCCGCCCCGGGACGCCTCCCCCGATCTCCTGACCTCCGTGGACGACTTCGAGGGGCTCGAGGACCCCGTGCGGGCGTGAGTCCCGCGGGGAGGAGCCCTTGCCGGCGCGGGTGAAGCTGGGGCGGTTCCGGCTCCAGCGCCGGCTCGGCGAGGGGGCGAGCGGCCTGGTCTTCCTGGCCGTCCACGAGCCGTCGGGCCACGAGGTCGCGGTGAAGGTGCTGAGGCCCGAGAGGGCCGTCGCCGCCCGCTCCCTGGAGCGGTTCGAGCGGGAGATCCGCGCCGTGGCCCGCCTGGACCACCGGGGGATCATCCGCTTCCTCGACCACGGGATCGTGGACGGGCTGGCCTCGAAGGAGAGCGGAGACTACCTCTCGCCGGGCTCGCCGTGGCTGGCGATGGAGCTGGCCCGGGGCCCCTCCCTCGGCGCCCGCCTCGCCCGGGGCGTGCGCTTCGATGACGTGGTGGATTTGGCCAGGGCGCTGCTGTCGGCCCTCGCCCACGCCCACGCCCGGGGGATCGTCCACGGCGACCTCAAACCGGAGAACGTGCTGGTCCGCACCCCCTCGGACTCCCTGGCGGACGTGGTGCTGACGGACCTCGGGCTCTCGGGCCTCTGGACCGCCCGCGCGGGGGAGGCCCGGCGGGGGGACCGGTGCTGCGGCACCCCGGGGTACATGGCGCCGGAACAGCTCGCCGGCTCCGCGGAGATCGGCCCCGAGGCCGATCTCTACGCCCTGGGGGCCCTGCTGTGGTCCGCGATCTGCGGATCTCTCCCCTTCGGCAACGACCTGCCCGGATCTCCCCTGGCGCGCCTGGTCGCCCACCTGCCTCCCCTGCGGCCCCGCCCGGGGGTCTCGCCGCCCCCGGGGACCCTCGGCTTCCTGGCGGGGCTGCTGGCGGGCTCCCCCCGCGACCGCTTCGCCAGCGCCGCCGAAGCCGCCCGGGCCCTGGACGCCGTCACCCGCGGCGCCGCGCCGCTCCGTCCCCGGGGGGAGTCGCCCCCTCCACCCTCGGACTGGAGGGGCCTCGACGCCCCCCGCCGGGACGCCGGCCACGCCGCCGGGCTGTCCCTGCTGGACCTGCGCCCTCCCCCCTTCGGCGGCCAGGAGGGCCTGCGGGACCGCCTCTGGGCGGCCCTCGGGGACGCGGCGCGGGGCGAGGGCACCCGGATCGTGCTGCTGACGGGGCACCAGGGGGTCGGCAAGAGCCGCCTGGCCCGCTGGCTGTGCGAGCTGGCCGAGGAGCACGGCTACGGGCGCGCCGCCGTCGCCCGCTACCCCGACGAGGGAGGGCCCCTCGACGGCCTCCGGGGCGCCCTCGCCCGGCTGCTGCGGGTGGGTGGACGCAGGGGCGACTCCCTGGTCTCCCATCTGGCCGCCCACCTGGGGGGGCTCACCCGGACCGACGCGTGCGCCCTGGCCTCGTGGCTCCGGCCCGGGTCCTGCGCGGAGGGAGGGGCGGCCCTGCCGACCGCGGACGAGCGTTGGTCCCTCGTCCTCGGCGTGCTGGCCATGGAGTCGTCCCAGTGCCCCGTGGTCCTCTGGATGGACGACGTCCACCACGCCACCGAGGGGTTCGAGCTCCTCCGGCACCTCGCCGCGGACCCCGCCCGCGCCCCCCGACTGGTGGTGGTGGCGACGGCCCGCAGCGCCGATCCCCACGAGCCCGAGGATCCCCGCCTGCAGGCCGCCCGGCGCCTCCCCGGGGTCGACCACGGGGAGGTCCTGCCCCTGGGCCGGTCGGACGTCCGGGACGTGGCTCGGGGGGTCGTCCCCCTCGCCCGGGGGCTGGCCGATCGCATCGCCGAGGCCAGCGAGGGCAACCCCCTCTTCGCCATCCAGGTGGTGGAGGAGCTCGCCGCCCGGGACGAGCTCCGCCCCGTGGCCGACGGCTTCGATGCGAAGGGGACGGTGGAGATCCCCCTCCCCAGGGGGCTCCTGGAGGCCCTGGCGCGCCGGGTGGACGTCGTCTGCCCACGTCCCCCCTCGGAGGAGCGCTCCGCCCTCCACCTCCTCGCCGTCCTCGCCGCCCGGCCCGACCGCAGGGAGTGGTCCGCCGCGCTGGGTGCCGCCGGCCTGCCCGTCCAACGCGCCCCCGAGCTGTGGCACGCCTGGGCGGAGTCGGGGCTGCTGGACCCGATGGGAGCCCAGCAGGCCGCGTTCACCCACGGGCTGGTGCGGACCCTCCTGGTGCGGGAGGCGGCGGCGTCCGGGACGAGGGCCCGGCTGGAGGCCGCCTGCGCCCTGGCGCTGGCGGGACTCCACCCCGACCCGGACCGCTGGGTCCGGGCGCGGATCGGCCGTCACCGCCTCGCCGCGGGGGACGCCGAGGCGGGCCTCGCCGACCTCCTGGACGCCGCGTGGTCGTTCCACACCGCTGGGGACTACGCTCAGGAGGAGGAGATCCTCGCCGACGCCCGCGCTGCCGCCCGGGGTCGCGGCGGCCGGCCCGCCCATCCCGCGGCGGACCTCCTGGCCATGCGGGAGGCGGGGATCCGGCGCCGGGGCGGGGACCGCCACGCCGTCGAGGCCACCGCCCGGGACGTGCTCTCCCGGGTGCGACCGGACGCCGAGCCGGGCTCGTGGGAGCGCCGCGCCCGCACGGAGGCCCTGCGGGCCCTGGGGATCGCCGTCCTGGAGCGGGGAGAGGCCGACGCGAGCCTCCCCCTGCTGGAGGCCTCCCTCGAGGCGTACCGGGAGGAGGAGGACCCCCGGGGGAGCGCCGCGGTCCTGCGGGCCCTCGGGCACGCCCACCTCCTCCGGGGGGACGTTTCCGGCGCGGAGGCGACGTTCCGCCTGGCGGAGGAGGAGTTCAGCCGGGGCGGGGACCGGGTGGGGTGTGCCCAGGCGTCGTGGAGCCGCGCCCTCGCCCTGGTCTACCGGGGCGATCTCCCGCGCGCCGAGGCCCTGTACCGCGAGGTGCGGGATGCGTTCCGCCGGGCGGGCAGCCGCCTGGGGGAGGCGGAGAGCGCCAACGGCCTCGGCGACGTGCTCCGCCACCAGGGCCGCCTCGACGAGGCCGAGGTCGCCTACCGCGACGCCCTGGCGGGGCTGGAGGGGCTGCGGAGCCCCCACGCCTGCCTGGTCCAGGCGAACCTCGGGCTGGTCTCGTTGCTGCGGGGCGATCCCGGCGGGGCGCGCCCCTGGCTGGACTCCGCCCGAAGCGCGCTGGAGCGCCAGGGCCGGGTTCGGCTGACGGGGCTGGTCGTCTGCGCCTCGGCCCTCGCGGCGGCACTCTCGTCGGACGTGGTCACCGCGGAGGCGGAGCTTCGCCGCGCGACCGCCCTCTTCGGGGGTCGCCCCCCCGCGGACCCGGACCTCGCCCGGCTCCTGCGGAGTCTGGCCGAGCGCCTGGACACCCTCGGCCGGCCGGACCTGGCGGCCCTGGCCCTCGGGATCGAGCCCCCCGGCGTCGCCTGATCCCCCGCCGGTGGCGACCGCCACGCCCCTGCACTACACTGTCCAGGTCCACCCGCCGCCGCTCCCGGAGCGCCCCGCCTGGCGCCGGGGGACCCGGCGGACCCGCTGCCCGGGGCCGTGTGCCTCCTGGAGAGCCCGCGCATGGATGCGACGAGGGAGAGGACCCATGTGCTGGTGGTGGAGTCGAACGCCGCGGACGCCCAGAGGGTCACGGGGCTCCTGGACGGGATGTTCGCCTGGGACGCCGCCCGCAGCCTGCCCGAGGCCGAGGCGAAGATCGGCCGGCTGAGGCCGCGGGTGGTGCTGGTGAGCGACGACTGGGGCGAGACCCCCACCCGGGAGTTCTGCCGGCGGGTCAAGACCGGTCCCCTCCGCCGGGAGGTCGTGGTCGTCACCATGACCCGGGGCGACCCGAAGCTGATCCAGATGGTGTGGGGCCGGCAGAGCGGGGTGGACCTGCACCTGCGCAAGCCCGTGGACGCCAAGGCCCTCCACGACTGCCTGCGCCTGTGCTGGCAGGTGCTCAAGAGCGGTGAGGTCGCGGTGGCGGCGCAGGACGACGCGCCGCGGCAGGTCGCCGGACCGGTGGCGGGCGAGCCCCCGTCCTCCCCCGCGGCGTCCCCCGAGAGCCAGACCCGCCTCCGGGAGATCCTCCACATGGAGATCAACGGCGACACGCTCAAGAAGCTCTTCGGGGGTCGGCGGGACCAGGCGTCGTCGGGCTGAGGGCTTCGACCTCGCTCCCTCTCTCGCCCGCCAGGGCCCGCGGGGGCGGGTCCGGGGCCGCCCCGGTGGCGGCACCCGGAGGCGAGGGAGGGGCCCAGAACCGGTAGAAGTTGAACCACTGGTAGGGGAACCGCCTCACCCACGCCTCCAGTCGGGCGGCGTAGGCGGCGACCCACTCCCGCATCTGCGCGTCCCGGTCCTCCCCCGGGCGGAAGGCGATCCGGGTGGGCCCGTCGACGGCGATCCGGTACCGGGTCGGTCCCACCTTGATGCAGTGGACCTCCATGATGGGGGAACGGGCGATGGCGGCGATGGCGAAGGGCCCCGTGGGGAACGCCGCGTCGGCCCCCAGGAACGGCACCGAGACGTGGTTGCCGTCCACGAGGCGGTCCCCCTTCATGGCTACCACCGCGCCCCGGCGGAGCGCCTTCAGGATCTCCAGGGAGGCCATGGAGCCCGGCGTCACCCCGATCACCTCGGGCATCCGTTCGCCGAAGCGCCCGAGGAAGCGGCGGACGTCGGCCCTCTCGTTCTGGAACATCACCAGCTTCACGGGCACGTCCCGCCCCAGGGACAGGGCGATCCCCGCCAGCTCGGCGTTCCCGAAGTGGGAGGTCAACAGCATCACCCCCCGGCCCTTCCCCCACTCCTCCCGGAGGAGCTCCATCTCCTCGCCGACGAACTCGAAGGCGTCCGGGCCCTGTTGGAGCATCAGGAAGCGGTCCACGAGGTAGGTGGCGAAGGCCCGGAAGTGCGCGCGGACCCGGTGGACGCGCACCGGGAGGGACGCCGGCCCGAGGACCCGCCCGAGGTAGTCGTCGGACGCCGCCCTCCCCCTGCGGGCGAACAGCGCGTACCACGCCGAGATCGGGTGCAGCATCACGTAGACGGCCCGGCGGCCCAGCAGGCGCATCACCCAGTAGGTGAGGTGCCAGCCCAGCACGGCCCCCTGGGCCTGGCCCGACCACCCCACGTCGCCCCCCGCGGGGGTGGCGCGGCGGCCCGGCAACAGTCTCTGGAAGGGCCAGAGGAAGAACAGGGTCGCGAAGACCCTGCTGAACCGGACGTTGTCCCGGAGCACGTCGAAGTGGCTGACCCGCTCCGACGCCGGCGGGTAGTAGACGCCGATGGGCACGTTGGCGATGGCGATGCCCGCCCAGGCGGCCCGGACCAGGACCTCCATCTCCCAGTCGTAGCGGCGGGCCCGGAGGCGCAGGGCGAGCACCTCCGCCGCCGGGTAGACGCGGAAGCCGCTCTGGCTGTCCTCGACGGTCACCCCGCCGTCGATGCGGACCCAGAGGTTCGAGAACCACCGCCCGAACCGGGCGGCCCGGCTCCGGTTGGGCCCGTCCCACGGACGGCTCCCCACCACGAGGGTCGGGACCCCGCCCTCGGCGGCCCGGAGCAGGGCCGGCGCGTCCTCGGGGTGGTGCTGGCCGTCGCCATCCAGGGTCACGACGTGGGAGAAGCCCCTCGCCACGGCCGCGGCGAGCCCCGTCTCCAGCGCCGCCCCCTTTCCCCGGTTGACCTCGTGGACCAGGACTTCCGCGCCGGCCTCCCGCGCCCGGTCCCCGGTGCCGTCGGTGGACCCGTCGTCGACGACGAACACGGGCTCCAGCACCGCCCGGGCGCGGGCCACCACGGCGGCGATGGTGCCGGCGTTGTCGAAGCTGGGGATCACGACGCAGGCGCGCATCGTTCGCTCGGGCACCGGCCGGCTCCCTCCCACCCTCCGCTACCGCGGGGAGGGAGCCTCGTCGAACAGGTTGGGATCGTACTCGACGTCGAAGGTCGCGTCCTGGAGGCGCAGGCGCAGCGTGTAGCGGTGGGCCCGGCTCGCCACGTCCACCGACCGGTGCACCAGCGGCTGGCCCGGCAGGGGCTCCGACAGCACCACCACCGCCCGCTCCCGGCCCCGGCGATCCAGGAGCCGCTTGGTGGTGCGCGCACCGTCGCTCCTCACCTCCAGCGTGGTGCCCCCCTCCCTCGGGCAGCGGCGCACCGTCGCCCCCGGCACCTCCCCGACCTCGCCCTCCCCGGGGGCGCATCGGTCCACCAGGGCGAGGTGGAGGTCCCGAGCCAGGGGCTCGCCCCGGAAGATGGGGCGCAGGGGCGGGAACAGCACCTCGGCCCGGGCCCCCGCGGGCGTCCAGGCGAGCTGGAAGAGGTCGACCCCCATGGGTGTCGACGCGACCAGGATCCAGCCCCTCTCCGGCACCCACAGGGTGTAGGAGGTGAACACGAAGCTCCGCAACGGCAGGCGCATCTCCACCTGGTGGACGAGCTGGGCCGACCGGGGGAGGGTGGCCGGGGGCTCCTCGCCCGCCACGGCCCAAGCACCCGGCTCCGGGAGGCGCGTGCGGTGGGCGCATCCTGCGGATCCCAGGCAGATCAAGACTGCAATCGCCAGGGCGGTGGGGGCGGTGGGGACCACGTGGGGAGGGGACCGCTCGCTCGGGGCCTAGGGCGCCGAGCGGTCGACGGCCTTCTGGGAGGTGAACTCGATGTCGGTGGTGTCGCCGTCGGGCTCGGAGATCACCAGCCGCCGCACGAGGAGGTCGTCCCCGAACGTGAACGCCAGGCCCGCGATGTACTTCCGCATCCCCTCGTCCCGAGGGACCAGCCGCAGCTCCGTCCCGGGATCCGTGACGAGCCGGACGTCGTAGTCCTTCCGGAGCGCGGCGGGATCCGCCTTCAGCCACAGGAACATGGACTCGATGATCCCCTTCATCCCGGGGCTGCGGGCGAGGTCGAACTCCTCGGAGCGCCCCAGGTCCGGGTAGGACATGGTGACCTTCCCCGCCGCGAGGGTCAGGGAGCTGCGCTGGGGCGAGGTGTACTCCCAGACCAGGGAGCCGTCCCGGGCGAAGGAGAGCCTCCCCTCGCTCCTCTGGGGCTGGGCGAAGATCCGCAGGGTCTTCTTCTGGACGAAGGCGGACTCCAGGGACTCGAGCCGCCCCAGGCGCGCGAACAGCTCCGCCTCGGTGGGTGGGGACGCCGAGGCGGGGGCGGCCCCCGGGAAGGCTCCCAGGAGCAGGGCGGCGATCGCGGCGGCGATGGCTCGCCTCAAGGGGTTCGGACGCGGCATGGATGGGGCTCCAGCGTCTCCCTCCCGGGGCGGAGGGGCGTGGAAGTGCGCGGAAGGTCGCAGGAAAGCGTGTATGATGCTCGCTGGGCGGTGGGGGCGTCAAGGGGCCGTGGCCGGGGGCCTGTCCCGCCGGCGTCCCCGTCCCCCGTCCCGCCAACGCCGGCCCGGACCCCGGGCCCGGCCCCGAACGCCGGGCGACGCCAGCAACGTGAACCGCCTCGCCGCGCTCTACATCTGGACCCTGGTGGTGGCTTTCGCCGCCCTGGCGTACGTCGTCGGGCTGCCGATCCGCCTGCTGGCGCCCCCGCGGCTGGACCCCGGCCGGCGCCTCCTGGACCGGGTCAGCCGGATCGCATGGGGGCGCATCCCCTTCTGGCTCAACCCCTTCTGGCGGCGATCGGTCGAGGGCCTGGAGCGGCTCCAGGGGACCGGCCCCTTCCTGCTGCTCCCGAACCACCAGTCCATGGTGGACGTGCTCGCCCTTCAGGGCCTGCCGATCCAGATCAAGTGGGTGACCTCGTCGCGCTTCTTCGCCGTGCCCCTCGTCGGCGCCCACATGCGCTCCGCGGGCTACGTCGGGGTCGACCCCCGGGACCTGGCCTCGGTGCGGGGGATGATGCGGGAGTGCGGCGAGTGGCTCCGGCGGGGGATCTCGGTGTGCCTCTTCCCCGAGGGCACCCGCTCCCCCGACGGGGCGCTCCAGCCCTTGCATCTCGGCCCCTTCCGGATCGCCCTCGACAGCGGGGCCACCATCGTGCCCATCGTCATCGACGGGAGCCGAGAGGCGCTGCCGAAGGGATCCGCCCTTCCCCTGGGCCGCCCGCCATGGCGGATCCGGGTGCGGATCCTGGAGCCCATCGCCGCGCGGGAGTACCAGGGCATGACCGCGGCGGCCCTCTGCCGCACCGTCCACGGCCGCCTCGCCGCGGGGCTGGGGCACCTCAGGGAGGAAGCCCGCCCCCGCTCCGCCCCGGCCTCCCGCTCGGGGGGCGACGGGGGGCGCTGACGAGGGCGCGTCCCCGCCGGCGGGCGGGCCCGCTTGCCCCTCCCCTCCCCCGCCCGTAACCTGTGCCGCCGCGCCGCCCCCGGTGGGCCCTCCACCCACCCATGCCGTCCCTGCCGTGAAGACCTCCCCCACGCCCCCGCCACTGCCAGGAGCGACGCCCAGAGGCGCCGGAACGCCGGGCGCCTCGGGGAGGTCGGGGTCTGTCCGCCAGGTCGTCCGGGAGCTGAAGCGCGTGCGGGGCCCGGCCGAGGCGTTCCGGCTCCTCCTCCACCACCTCGCCCACGACCACACGGAGCCCTCTCGCCTGGCGGCGGCCGTGGCGGTGGGGACCTTCCTGGGCGCCACCCCCTTCTACGGGTTCCACGTCGCCCTGTGCGTGGTGGCGGCCCTGGCGCTCCGCCTCAACGTCCTGGTCACCTACCTCGCCGCCAACGTCTCGAACCCGGTCTTCGCCCCCTTCCTCGTCGTCGCCGAACTCCACGTCGGGTCCTGGCTGCTCCACGGGAGGCTCGCGCCGTGGACCGTCGCCGAGCTGCGGGAGCGCCTGGGGGCGGACCCCACGGGGACCCTGCGGGGCCTCGCCGACACCGTGCTCGGCCCCCTCCTCCTGGGCTCGGCGGTGGTGGGCGCGGGGCTCGGAGCCGCGGGAGGGCTGCTGACCTGGGACGTGGCCCGGCGAGCCCGCGCACGACGGGCCCTCCACCGGGAGTCGGGGATCTCTCCGGTGCCCCCCGGAGGGGATCCGGCGCTGGACGCGGCCCTCGGAAGGGTCGCCGAACTGGCCCTCACCCTCCCGCCTCCGCCGGGGGCGGGGCGGTTCGCCCGCCGCTACGAGCGGGAGTTCGTGCGGCGGAAGCTCGGGTACGACCCGATCTTCCGCACCCTGCCTCCCCTGATCCCCGACGGGGCCGACGTGTGCGACGTCGGGTGCGGGCGGGGGCTGCTCCTGGCGGTCCTCGCGGCGCGGGGGCACCGGGGTGCCCTCCGGGGCTTCGACTGGGACGACGCGCGCCTCGGCACGGCCCGGCACCTGTCCGGGGGACGTGGTGACGTCGCCCTGGCCCGGGCGGACGCGCGATCCGCGCCGATCCCGGAAGCCGACGTGATCGTGCTGGTGGACCTGCTCCACTACCTCGCCCCCCAGGAGCAGGACGCGGTCCTGGAGGCGGCCATCCTTCGCCTCCGCCCCGGGGGGAGGCTGCTCCTGCGGGACATGGACGTGTCCCCCGGCGCGGGGTGGAGGGGGGGCCTCCACCGCCTCCAGGAACGGCTGACCACCTCCCTGGGGGTCAACCGCGGCGAGCGGGTGGCGCCCCCGGGGCTGGACGCGATCCAGGCCCGCCTCGAAGCCCGCGGCTTCGCCGTCCGCTCCCAGCGGATCGCCGGGTGGTTCGGGAGCACGGATCGGCTCCTGGTGGCGGACCTTCCCGGGCGGGACGCGCCGTGAGGGCCGCGGCGCGGGTGGTCGTCGTGGGCAGCGGCGTCGCGGCCCGGGCCCGGGTGCGCGCCCTCACCGCCCTGGGGGGCTCGGCCGCCCTCGCCGGGATCGTCTCCCGGCACCCCTCTGCCGCCGTCCAGGCGGTCGCCCCCTCCCCCTCCACGCCGTCGTTCCCGGACCTCGCCACCGCCCTGGCCGACGTCCGCCCCGACCTGGTCCTCCTCTGCCACGCCAACGCCGCCCACGCCCCGGACGCCCGGAGGGCCCTGACCGCCGGCTGCCACGTCGTCGTCGAGTACCCCCTCGCGCTGTCGGTGGGGGAAGCGGAGGACCTGTACGCCCTGGCCGACGCCCGGGGAGTCTCCCTGCACTGCGGGCACATCGAGCTCCGGACCCCCGCCCACCGCGCCCTGTCGCGGCAGGGCGGGGACATGGGGCCCCTCGTGGGGGGCTCCGTGGAGGCCCGGATCCCCTGCCCCGCGGGGGATCCCTCCTGGCACTCCGATCCCGCCCTGGCCGGCTTCCCGTCCTTCGCCTGGATCTCCCGCCTCACCCGCCTCGTGGCGGTGGCCGGTCCCCTCGCCGTGGACGCGGCGGAGCTGGAGGTCGCCGCCGTCGGGCCCCTCGCCTGGGCCGACGCGCGGCTCCGCGCCGGGCTCCGCACCGGATCCGGGGCCTCCCTGGGCGTCGCCCTGGAGCGGAGTCCCCGGTGCCGGGAGCGCAGGACCGTGCTGGACCTCCGCTTCGAGCGCGGCCACCTCTGGACCGACGGCTCCCGCGTCCTGCGGGACGGCGGCGAAGTCCCGCTCCCTTTCGCCGAGGGGCTCTTCCTGTCGGACCTCCGGGACGTCCTGACCCACCTCCGGGGGGGGCCGGAGCCCGAACCGACCCGGGCCTTCGTCCTCGAAGCGCTCCGCCTCGCCGAGGCGATCCGCCGGGCGGCCGGCGGGCCCTAACGGCGCTGGGGGGTCACTCCGCGGCCGCCACCGTCGCCGTCGCCACCGGCACGCCGAGCACGGCGGGCTCGTCGCCGGATTCGGCGATCATGTGCCCCATCCGCCGCCTCTTGGCCTGGAGGTACCCGCGGCTGTGGGGGCTGCTGGGCACCAGCACCGGCATGCGTCCCACCACCGGCACCTCCAGGGCCCGGAGCTGCTCCAGCTTGGCGGGGTTGTTGGTCAGCACCCGGACCGACCGCACCCCCAGGTCCCTGAGGATGTCGGCGGCGGCGCCGTACTCCCGGCCGTCGTCGGGCAGTCCCAGGGCGCGGTTGGCGTCGACGGTGTCCAGGCCCTCCTCCTGGAGGGCGTAGGCGGCGATCTTGTTGCCCAGCCCGATCCCCCGGCCCTCCTGGCGCAGGTAGATCACGACGCCCCGGCCGTGGCGCTGGACCAGCTCCAGGGCGAACTCGAGCTGCTCGCGGCAGTCGCACTTCAGGGATCCCAACACCTCGCCCGTGAAGCACTCGGAGTGGACACGCACCGGCACCCCGTCCTGCCCCCGCACGTCGCCCGCCACGATGGCCGAGGGCTCGGTGCCGGAGAGCTGGTCGCGGTAGACCCGGACGCGGAACTCGCCGTGGCGGGTGGGCAACAGGCTCTCGGAGAAGAACGCGGTGCGGGGAGCGGCACTGTCGGGCGGGGTCACTGGTGACTCCAGGAGTGTTCGGAGGCTTCCGCGATCGGAATGACGAGTACCTCCGACAAGTGCTCTCGGCCCCCGGCCCGTCCGCCACGCCATGCGCGCCGGCGCGGGCCGGGAGGCCTACCATAAGGGCACGGCCCGGACCGGTCAACGCGATTGGCCGGACGCTCGCCGCGGCCCCGTCCGGCTGGCGGCTTCCCCCGCCAGGATTAACCCGGGAGGGCCGGTCCCGCCGCCGGCTCCCCGGCCGCGCCTCCTCCCACGCCGAGGGGCACCAGCCGTCCGGCCCGCAGGGCCAGGGCGACGTCGGCGGCCGCCGCGAGCTTCTCGTCGTGGGTGGCGATGACGCAGGCGGTCCCGTCCCGCCTCCCCACCTCCCGGAGCAGCGCGACCACGGCCTCCGCCGACCCCCGGTCGAGGCTCCCCGTGGGCTCGTCCCCCAGCACCAGGGCGGGACGATGCACCAGGGCCCGGGCCAGGGCGACGCGGTGGGCCTCTCCCCCGGAGAGCCGTGAAGCCGGGGCCTGGGCGCGGTCGGCGAGCCCGACCCTGGCCATCAGCGCGCCCGCCCGGGCCAACGCGGTGGCCGGGGGCACCCCCGCCAGCAGCAGGGGGAGCGCGGCGTTCTCGACGGCGGACAGCCGCGGCACCAGGCGCGCCTCCTGGAAGAGCATGCCCACCCGGGTCGCCCGCAGCCTCGCTCCCCCCTCGTCGTCCAGGGCGGCGACGTCGATCCCGGCCACCCGGACCTCCCCCGCGTCGGGGCGGATCAGGGCGGCCAGCACCGCCAGCAGCGTGCTCTTCCCGGCCCCCGATGCCCCGGTGACGGCGACGAGGGCCCCGGGGAGGACGTCCAGGTCCAGCCCGTCCAGCACGGGTCGTCCCACACCCGCCCACGCCTTCACCAGCCCGCGCACCCGGGCGACGGGATCGGTGCCCGGGCGGGGCGAGGGGTGCGGCGACGGCATGGCGGGGATCCTAGCACGCGCCATGGAGGCGGTGGCCTCCCCCCGAGGCTCGGGCGGGGGTAACCTGGGGGCCACGGTCCGCCCGATGCCCCCTGCCCCCTCCCCTCCCCTCCATCCCGCCCGCGGCCGGTTCGCTCCGTCCCCGACGGGTCTCCTCCACATCGGGTCCGCCCGCACGGCCCTGGCGGCCTGGCTGGCGGCGCGGTCTCGGGGAGGGAGCTTCGTCCTCCGCATCGAGGACCTCGACGCGCCGCGGTGCCGACCCGGAGCCACCGGGGCGATCCTGCGGGACCTCGCATGGCTCGGCATCGACTGGGACGAAGGCCCCGACGTCGGCGGTCCCGCAGGTCCTTACGTCCAGTCCCTCCGGATGGACGTCTACCACGCCGCCATGGGGACGCTGGCGAGGGGGGGCCACCTGTTCGCGTGCTCATGCTCCCGGAAGGACGTGCGAGGGGCCGCGTCCGCGCCCCACGGGCCCGAGGGTCCGGTCTACCCGGGCACCTGCCGGGAGCGGCGGATCGCGGAGTGGCGCGGCGCCCCGCCCCGGGGCACCAGCGTCCGCTTCCGGGCGGAGGGACAGGTCCACCTCGTCGATTGGGTCCAGGGGAGGCGGACGGCGGACACCGCCGGGATGGGGGACTTCGTGGTGTGGAGGGCGGACGGCGTGCCCGCCTACCAGCTCGCCGTGGTGGTGGACGACGCCGCCCAGGGCGTGGGGGAGGTGTGGCGCGGCGCCGACCTCCTGGACTCCACCGCGCGGCAGGTCGCGATCTTCCGGGCCCTCGGCGCGGCGATCCCGCGCTACGGCCACGTCCCCCTCGTGCTCGGCCCCGACGGTCAGCGCCTCGCGAAGCGCCACGGCGCGATCTCCCTCGCGGAGCTTCGGGAAGCGGGGGCCGATCCCCGGCGGATCGTCCTCGCCCTGGCCACCTCCCTCGGCCTCCCGGCCCCCGGGGGCCCCTGCGCGCCCACCGACCTGCTTCCGCTGTGGGATCCGAGTCGGATCAATACCGATCCGTCTGAAGTCGCCCTCGGCGGGACCGGCCCGGGGGGCTCCCCGGCCGCCTCCCCGGCCCCGTGAGGGGAGCGGCGGTCCTTCCGCCCGTCGTGGACCGGGTCCTTGCCCGCCCCCGGGTGGGGCTTATGCTCCGGGCATGCCGCACCCCGGCCAGACCCCGCGCATCCGGGACATCCTCGTCGTCGAGGACGATCCCGATCAGAGGGACCTCCTCCGACTCGGCTTCAAGACGCTGGGGCTCGACGACCGCGTGGAGTACGCCGCGGACTGCGCCGAGGCGTGGCGCGCCATCGACGGCGGCGGCGTGCGCGTGGTGCTCTCGGACCTCTGCCTCGGCTTCGAGTCGGGCCTCGACCTCCTGCTCGCCCTGGAGGGCCGAGGGGTGGTCGCCCGCGCCCTCTACTCGGCCGCGATGCCCGAGGACCTGGCGTTCCTGGCCCGGGAGCACGGGATCTCGGTGCTGGTGAAAGGGGTGCGCTTCCACCGGGAGGTTCCGGAGGCCGTCGCCCGCCTGCTCTCCGATCCTTCGCAGGGGGCCGAGAGCGCCGTGCCGGCCCCGGGCTGAACCCTCCGGCGCTCACCGGTACCGCTGGGACCGGGCTGGCGCTATCCTTCGCGGCCGTGAGCGACACCGACCAGGTCCGAGAGCCTCCCTCCCCCCTCGCCGGCGTGCGGGTGCTGGACCTTTCCCGAGTGCTGGCGGGACCTTACGCCACCATGATCCTTGGGGACATGGGGGCGGACGTCGTGAAGGTCGAGAGGCCGGACGGGGGGGACGACACCCGGCGCTTCGGCCCTCCCTTCGTCGGCGGGGAGTCCACCTATTTCCTGTCGGTGAACCGCAACAAGAGGTCCCTCGCCCTGGGCCTGAAGGATCCCCGGGGCCGGGAGCTGCTGTGGCGACTGGTGGAGAGGGCCGACGTCCTGGTGGAGAACTTCCGCCCCGGCACCCTCGCCGCCCTCGGCTTCGGATGGGAGGCCTGCGCCCGGCACAACCCCCGCCTCGTCTACGCCTCCATCAGCGCCTTCGGCCAGGAGGGGGATCCGGAGTGGACCCGCCGGCCGGGGTACGACCTGATCCTCCAGGGCATGGGGGGCATCCCCTCCCTGACGGGGCCCCCGGACGGGGGACCCGCCAAGAGCGGAGCCTCGGTGGCGGACGTCGTGGGGGGGATGGTCGCCCTCCAGGGGATCCTCCTGGCCCTGTACGCCCGGGAGCGGACCGGGCGGGGCCAGCGGGTGGACGCCAGCCTCCTGGAGGGCCAGCTCTCCCTCCTCACCTGGATCGCCTCGGGCTGGCTCAACGCCGGCCAGGCGCCCCGGCGGGCCGGCAACCGGCACCCGTCCGTCGCCCCCTACGGGACCTACAGCGTCCGGGACGGGTGGCTGAACCTGGCGGTGGCCAACGACGCCCAGTGGCGCCGCTTCTGCCGCGCCCTCGGCCGCGAGGACCTGGCGGCGGACCCCCGCTTCGAGACCAACCCCCTGCGGGCCGAAGGGGCGCCGGCCCTGGACGCCGAGATCCAGGGCGCCCTCTCCACCCGCACCGTCGCCGAGTGGACCCGTGTCTTGGACGCCGAGGGGGTGCCCGCGGGCCCGGTCCTGGACGTGGAACGCGCCCTCTCCCACCCCCAGGTGCTCGCCCGGGGCCTCCTGGTGGAGCAGTCCCACCCCACGCTGGGCACCGTCCGTACGGTGGGTCCGCCCCTGAGGCTCTCGGAGGCCCCCGCCGTCGCGGGCCAGCCGCCGCCCCGGCTGGGGGAACACACCCGGGAGGTGCTGGCCGAGATCGGCTGCGACGGCGAAGAGGTGGAGGCGCTCATCGCCGCCGGGGTCGCCGCCGTCCCCGGGCCCGGCTGACCGGCTGACCGGCACCGGGTCCCACCGGGGGTCCGTCAGGTGCCGTTCCGCCTCAGGGCCGCAGGCTCCGGGGGCGCCCCCCCGAGCGCCCACCTCAGCGCGGCGGGCGTGACGAGGGTGGTGAGCACCACCATCACCACCACCGCCGAGAACTCCTGGGTGCCGATCACCGGTTGGCCGTCCAGTGTGAGCTGCCGCCCGATCCCGGCGAAGATCAGGCCCACCTCGCCCCGGGGCACCATGCCCAGGGCGACGGGCAGGCGGCGGGCGGCCCCCCCGAGGATCCCCAAGCCGCACGCCATCTTGCCGGCGATCGCGGCCAGGGTGAGGGCCGCCGCGAGGCCGAGCACCCGCGCGTCGGCGAACGCCCCGAGGTCCACGCCGATGCCCATGTGCACGAAGAAGATGGGCACCAGGAACCAGGACAGGGGCCTCACCAGCTCCTCGAGCTCGTGCTCGCCACGATCGAGGAAGCCCCTGTAGTGGACACCCTCCAGGATCAGCCCCGCCGCGAAGGCGCCCACGATGGGGGCGAGCCCCATCTCGGCGGCGAGCCAGGCCAGCAGGAACGCGAGGGCGAGGCCCGCGGCCAGGAGCACCCCCGTCCCCCGAAGCCGGAACGCGGCGCCGAACCAGCGGGGGGCAGCCCAGGCCCCCAGGATCACGGATCCCACCAGGAAGACGGCGGCCTTCAGCACGATGAGGCCCACGGACACGAACTCCACGTCGACGCCCCGGTCCGCCGCCTGGATGGCCCCCGCCACCACGGCGAGGATCACCAGCCCCAACACGTCGTCCACCACGGCCGCGCCCAGGATCACCCTCGCCTCGGGGGACTGGGACTGACCGATGTCCCGCAGCACCCGGGCGGTGATCCCGACGCTGGTGGCCGTCAACGACGCCCCCAGGAAGGCGTGCACCGCGACGGAGGCGTCCGGCAGGAGCACCGCGGCAGCACCCCAACCGAGGGCGAAGGGCGCGACCACGCCCAGGACGGCCACCAGCAGGGACGAGGCCCCCACCCTCATCATCTCCCGGACCGTTGACTCCAGCCCGACCTCGAAGAGGAGGATCACGACGCCCAGTTCGGCCAGCACGGCGACGTGGACGTCGTCCTCGATGAACTGGAAGGAGTCGATGCCCGCGTAGGGCAGGGCCCCCAGCAGGATCCCGAACAGCAGCTCCCCCAGCACGGCGGGCTGGCCGAGGCGGGAGACCACGTCGCCGGCGACCTTGGCCCCGACGAGGATGACCACCAGCGCCAGCAGGACGGGGACCACCGCGCCCCCGTGCCCACCGCCCCCCTCCTCCGCGGCCCGCGCCAGGACCGGCCACGCGCTGGTCACCATCAGGCCGAGGACGAGGGGCAGGGCGAGGCGGCGGCGGAAGGACCCGGCGGGGACGGGGCTCACGTTGCTGGCTCCGGGGCACGGCGGGGGAGCGGCGGCCGCCGCATCCTGCCCGATCGGGACGCGGAGTCAACCCGCGGAGGACCGGGCCCGTTCCCCGGAGCGTGGAGAGTCGGACCTACTGCACCGGGCAGGCCTGGCTGGTGTAGGACTGCATGGCGGAGTTGGTCTGGCCGTCGGCGAGGATCTCGCAGTACACCCAGTTCTTGAAGGTGTCGTGGACGTCGGCGTCGGTGGCGCCGGAGGCGCTGGCGACGGTCCTGAGGATGGCCCACACCGGGATGTCGTCCTCGGTGAGGGAGGCCGCCATCTGCGCCTCGAACCAGGCGCGGGCGTTGTCGTTCGGGGCAGGCAGCGCCGCCCCCTGGCTGTCCTTGCAGGTGGCGCTGGGGAGTTGCACCGGCATGAAGTCGCACGCCAGGCGGTGCTGCTCGACCCCTCCGGGCGTGGTGTAGGCGGTCGCGGCCCGGGAGGCCCCGAGGGCGGCGGCGAGGCCGGCGGCGGCGAGGGTGGCGCGGAGGATGGTGGAGGACGAGCTGGGCTTCATGGGGGTCTTCCTCTCTCTCCCTGCGGGGAGGATGGGGGGAGGGCGGCCGTGCCGGCTCCTACCTGGGGGAGAGCGCCTTCGGTCGAGGCCGTTCGGATCCGGCTCCCCCGTTCAGGACGATCGGGCGCGACGGGACGGACGACGCCGGTGGGAGGAGAGCCGACGCATCGCCTCGCGCTCCCAGGCAGCGGCCTCGGCGTGGAGGGCGGGGAGGTAGGGCCCTCCCACGCGCTCCCCCACACCGCCCAGGTCAAGGAGGGCCTGCGCCGGCGTCACCGCGCCCGCGTCCACCGCCTCCACCGCCTCCAGGACCTTCAGGAGGGCTTCGACGACCGGGGGCAGCAGCGCTCCCACCGGGGCGAGGCGGTCCAGACGGTCGGGCGGGAGCCAGGCCCTCCGGGTCACGCCGACCCGGGCCGGCATGGCGATGCCGTCCCGCCCCCCCAGGACGAAGTCGAAGCCCGAGGCCATCTCCGGCGACGGATCCAGGGGGGCGGCGAGGAGGAGGCCGCACGGAGGGGTGGGCGGACGCAGGACCACCAGCATCAGCGGGTCGCGGTGGGCCCGGGACGACCAGAAGACGCCCCCCACGGGGGGGCCATCCCTGCTGCCGGCCGCGTGGGTGGGCGGCCCCGACTCCCGGTCCTCCCGGCTCACGCGGCGGTCCCCCCCCTGCCGGTCACCATCGGCCTCAGCCGGAGGGCGAGAGCACGCGCCGGAGCGCCTCCTCCACCCCCACGTCCCGCCCCACCAGGCATCCCAGCGCCGCCAGCTTCCCGCCCGCCGAGGCGAGGACCTCCGGGTCCAGCCGATCCCCCTGGGCGGACGCCCACGCCGCGACCCGGACGCCGAACCGGTCGGCCCTCTCCGAGGCGCTGGACACCGGCACCCCGAGGCGCGCGGGCGCCTCCTGCCGGAACGGACCGGGCGGGGGAAGGGGCCCGGTGGAGCCGGGGCTCCCGGCGCCCATCTTCGTCATCGCCGACGCGAGGCGGAGCGCGAAGGCCCGGGCGCAAAGCTCCCCCCGGCGCGTCGCCGGGGTGGCGTGCCGGGCCGGCGACAGCGTCTCCAGGTCCCAGAGCAACGCCACCAGGACCGCGTCCCCCCTCGCCCGGCTCCCGCCGTCGGCGCCCCCCTCGCCCCACGCCCAGGGGCGCCGCCACTCGTCCCCCGCCGGCCTCGCTCCGTCGATGGCCGCCAGGATCCCGTCCTCGGCGCTCCCGCCGGCCGCCGGGGGCGGGAGGTCGCCGATCTCCCGCGTCCCCCGCGCGTCCAGCTCCGAGAGCCCCAGCGCCCGGTCCACCAGGACCAACGCCTCCCTCGGATGGACGAAGCGGTCCAGGAGTCGCAGGGAGGCTTCCAGGAACCGCGTCAGGCGGCCGTCGTCGATGAGCCGTCCCCTTCGCGTGCCCTCGCCCCGGCTCCCCTCCACGGACGGGACGTCCGGCCCGAGCGCGGCGAGGATCGCCGCGGCACGCTCCTCCACCTCCCCCGGACGGGCGGGGACGGGAGCGGTCCCGGGCAGGCCGAACCGCGTCCAACCTACCCGCCCCTCGCCCCCGCCTCCGCCGAGGGGAACGAACGGCGGCGCGGACAGGATCCTCTCGGTCCGGCGCAGCACGTTGCCGGTGTAGCTTCGATACAGCGCCAGGGACTGGGTCGCCATGCGGTCGAAGAGGGCGATGGCGGCGCCGCCGCTGGGGGCCCGGGAGAGGGCCACCAGCCCGGTCAGGGGCAGGGGGCCTCCCCCGGCAGGGACGCCGGTGGTGACCCCCGCCGACGCGCTGGCGCCGAGCAGCTTCCACGCGACGAAGTCCTGCCACAGGTCGTCCAGGGTGGCGGCATCCGTCCCCCGGACGGCTCCCGGCGCCCGCCGCATCTTCCGCAAGAAGCGGGACCTGCCGATCTCGATCCAACCCGCCTCCCTCCCTTCCCCGGCAACGAAGCGCCGGACCGAGTCGAGCAGGCGATCCCCCTCCGTGCGGGCGCAGGTGGAAGGCCGCGTCGACTGCTCCAGGGAAGGAGCGACTTGGGGCGGCGCCGTTCGGATCGGATCGACCGGGACCGCGACGGTCCCGTCCCCATCGCCCGCGTGGCCATGGAGTGGTGGCATGGGCCCAGCCTCCCGGTGCCCTCCCCTCCCCCTCCCCATCCCCCGCTCGCCATCATACCGCCCTGCCGGCGGGCCGGTCTTCGCGGCATCCGAGCGCTCCTCCGCCCCGCGCCGCGGCGATGCGCGGCCCCGGACCGGGAGGTCCACGCCCGGGGGGGCGTGGTATGCTGGCGTCACGGTCCCGTTCCCCTTCCGTCCCCCTTCCGCCGTCGTCGTGAAACCGCCGCGCCTCCTCAGCCTCGCCCTCCATCGACTGGGAATGCTGCGCGGCGGCGCGGGGGAGTCGCGCCCACCCCAGGGCCGCCCCGCGGACGGCGACGGCCCTCAGCCCCGGTCCCCCACCGAGCCCGTCGGGGTGGACCCGGCGCGGTCGGCTGGGACGGGGGAGGCCGCCCCCCCTCCGCGCCCCGCGGACACCGGCGGTTGGCCCGCCGACGCGGCGACCGTCCACGTCTCCGTTCCCCCGGTGGGGCCCGATCCGTCAGGGGCGGAGGACCCGCCGCGCCCGACGCACCCCGTGGACGACGCGACGTGGGTACCCGAAGGCGGTCCGTTCCGGGGCGCGGACGCCGGCGGCGGCGAGGATCCCCCCGCCCGCCCCCTGTTCACCGCCGTCCCCGCGGTGGGCTGGCCCCTCGGCCCCTACCGCGTCCGCAACCTGATAGGCGAAGGGGGGATGGGGAACGTCTACGAGGCCGTCCACCTGGCGACGGGGGCGGCGGTGGCCCTGAAGGTGCTGCACCGGGCCGACCGGCGCGAGGCCCTCACCCGCGAGGCCCGTGCCGTCGCCCGGGTCGACCACCCGGGCGTGATCCGCCTGTACGACTACGACGAGGTCTCCGAGGAGTCCGCCGATGCCTCCGGCGGCGTGCTCCCCCTCGGCTCCCTCTACCTGGTGATGGAGCTGGCGCCGGGAGGCTCCCTGGAGGCCCATCCACCGGCCACGTGGCCCGAGGTGCATCGCGCCGTCGACCGGGTGCTGGAGACGCTGGCCGCGGTCCACGCCCGGGGGCTGGTCCATCGGGACCTCAAGCCCGCCAACGTGCTGAGGATGCGGGGAGGGTGGGGTCGGGGCTCCCTCAAGCTCGCGGACTTCGGCCTCGCCGCCCCCTCCGACGAGAGCTCGGACGTCGCGGGGACGCCCCACTACATGGCCCCCGAACAGATCGATCGGGCCCGGGGCGAGGCGGGGCCCTGGACCGACATCTACGCCCTGGGGGCCATCGCCTGGCTATGGGTCACCGGGACCCCGGCGTTCGGCGGGACGAGCACCGAGGCGGTCCTGGTGGCCCACCTCCGGCGCGATCCGCCGCCCCTGGCGCCCCGGGAAGGCATGGAAGTACCCCCGGGGCTGGATCTCCTGCTCCGGCGGATGCTCGCCCGGGATCCCCACGGCCGCTTCGACTTCGCCGCCGACGCCCGGGACGCCTGGAGGGCGCTGCTGGCGGGGGCGACCCAGCGCCCCTTCCCCACCGCGCGGCGACCCGCCTCCACGCGCCAGGATCCTCCCCCCCTCCAGGGGGCTGGCCTCCGCCTCTTCGCCCTGCGGGAGGCCCCCCTCACCGGCCGGGCCGCAGAGCAGGAGGCCCTCTGGGGCGCGCTGCAGGGGGTCTTCCTCTCGGGCAAGGCCCGGGCCGTCGTGTTGGAGGGGGCGCCCGGGGTCGGAAAGTCCCGGCTGGCGAGCTGGCTGGTGGAGCGCGCCCACGAGGAGGGAGTCGCCCGGGTGATCGCCGCCACCCACGCGTCCGGGGGTGGCACCCCGGACTCCGGCATGCGGGCGGCGGTCGCGCGCTACCTCGGGGTCCACCGTGCCCAGGGGCGTGCGCGGGTCGACCGGTTGGTCCGCCGCCTCTCCGGGCCCGAGGCCGCGCCTCCGGACCGCGTCGCCCGGGTGCTGGCGTGGCTCGATCCCGCCGAGGGGGCCGCTCCCCCCTCGGGCCTGCCCCCGGTGGTGCTGGAGGGCCCGGAGGCGCGCTGGAGGGTGGCCGAGGAGGTGCTGGCCCACGTCGCCCTGGACCGGCCGGTGGTCCTCTGGCTCGACGACCTCCACTGGGGTCGTGACTCCGTCGGGCTCATGGAATTCCTGCTCAACGCCCAGGATTCCCGCCCCCTGCCGGTCCTGGTGGTGGCCACGGTGAGGGCGGGGGAGCCCGGCGCAGCCCTTCCCCACCTGCGGGCGCGCCCGGACGTCGCCTGGATGTCCCTCCCCCCCCTGGCCGCCGAGGACTCCCTGGACCTGGTGCGCCGCACCTTGGACGTGGAGCCCGATCTGGCCCGGGTCGTCGCGGAGCGCTGCGAGGGGAATCCCCTGTTCGCGGTGCGCCTGCTGGGATCGTGGGTGTCCGAGGCCGCCCTGGAGCCCGGGCAGGCGGGCCTGCGCCTCCGGGCCGGCTCCCGGCACCTCGCGGTGCCGGCGGGGATCCGCGAGGTGTGGGAGCGCCGGGTCCTTTCCGCCCTCCAGCCCCTCCCACCCGGGGCCCAGGACGTGCTCTGGCACGCCGCCGCCCTGGGCCTGCACGTGCGGCGGGACGAGGTCCGGGCCGCCCTCACGTCGCCCCAGGGGCCGGGAGACCTCGTCCTGGACGACACGTGGGAGGCGCTGCTGTCCGCCGGGCTCCTCCGGGACGCCGGACCGGGGGCGGCCTCGTTCGACCACGGGCTGCTGCGGGAGACGGTGCTCTCGGGGATCGGCGAGCACGCCCCGCGGGTGCACCGCGCCTGCGCCGAGGGCCTCTCGGTCCACCTGGACCGGCGCAGCCCGGGGGCGAGGGGCCGGATCGGCCGCCACTTCCTCCAGGCGGAGGCCTGGCCCGAGGCGGTGGACTGGCTGCTGGCCGAGGCGCGCTCCCGCTTCTTCTCGTTCGCGATCCAGGAGGCGGAGGCCGCCCTCGTCGACGCCCGCACGGCCCTGGCCCGGGGAGGTCTGGAGGGCGACGCGGTGCGGCAGACCACCTACCTGCTGATCTCGTCGCGGGTACAGCGCCAGGCCGGCCGGTGCCGGGAGGCGCTGGATCTGGCGGAGAGGGCCTGGGACCTGGTCGCCGACGCGGACCCGGGGCTCGCGGGGAGGGCGGCCCACCTGGCGGGGGTCGCCGCGGAGGGGCTGCGGGACCTGGACCGCGCCCACGAGCTGGGGGAGCTCGCGCTGGACAAGGCGCGGATCGCCGGGGACCCGGTGCTGGAGAGCGACTGCCTCCGCCTGCTGGGGATCGTGTCGGCCCAGCGGGGGGACCTGCGCGGCGCCGTCCAGATCCTGCGCCAGGCGGCGGACCTCCTCGCCCGGGCCGGATCCCGACGGGACCTCCTGCTCAAAAAAAAACTGAACACCCTCGTCTACTGGGCCGCGGCGGCGGGGGACCTGGACGACGCCCGCCAGGCGGTGGACCTGGCGCGGACGGTGGTCGCGGGGACGGTGGACCCGGGGGTGAGGGCGCTGGAGCTCCGCATGGAGGCGGTCCTCGCGCGGGTCTCGGGGGACGCGGAGGCGGCACTGCGGCTGGCCGCGGAGGCCCGATTCGGCTTCGCCGCCAGCGGTGCCCGGATCCAGGAGCTCTACTGCCTCGACGAGATGGGAGAGGCGGCCCGCGGGGTGGGGGACCTGGACGCCGCCGAGGGATGGTACACCGAGGCCATGGCCGGGTGGGCGGCCCTCGGCGACACCCGGGGCGAGGCCATCTCCCGGGTCAACCTCGCCCTGCTCCACCTCGCCCGGGGCCAGCTCGAGGACGCCCGGGAGCTGGCCCAGCGGGCCCGGGAGTCGTTCGCGCGGGAGGGGAACCGGAGCTACGTCGCCGCCTCCGACATCGTGCTCGCCGAGATCGCCGCCGGCCGGGGCGACCTGCCCGAGGCCGAGGCGAGGCTCGCCGCCGCGGCCGTCGAGCTCGGAGGCACGGGCTTCGTCCACGAGGACCTGGCAGAGATGCTGGAGGACCTCGGTACCCGCGCCGCCGCCAGCGGACGCCACGGGCTCGCCCGGAGCGCCCTGGACCTCGCCGCCCGACAATGGGAGCGCCTCGGCCGCGCCGACCGCGCCGACCGGCTCCGGGAGGAGCCCGTCCCCGCTGGGAGTTGACGGGCGGGCAGCCGCCCGCTGGGGAAGTCCGGGCCCGGGCACCCAAGATCCGCCGTCAGCGTTCGACGGCCAGGAGCGCTTCCTGGAGCTCCTGGCGGAGCTTGGACGCCACGTCGGGGTCCTCGAGGGCCTTCTGGATCGCGCGCACCGCGCCGGCCCGGCCGACTCCGAGCTGCCTCAGCACGCCGACCGCCTCGCCGCGGACACCGGGGTGGTAGTGACTGCCCCGGACCACCGACTCCACCAGGGCCATCTCCCCGCCGTCGCCGAACTTCCGGATCCGGCTCCGGGCCGCGATCACGCACTCCCGCTGCACCTCCCAGGACTTGTCGTGCTCGAGGACCCGGACGAGCTCCTCCAGGGCGCCCCTGCCCCGCAGGCGTGCGAGCTGCCGCACCGCGGCCATCCGCTTGCCCTGGGTCGGGTGGCGCAGGTCGGCGAGGACGGACGCCGGGACCGGCTGATCACGGACCCCCTCGTCCACCGGGTCCGGGGGCAGCCCGCCGGACTTGGGGGCGGATGAGACCCCGGACTTCGGGTCGGGCGTGGGGGCCGGAGTGGGAACCTCGTCCCCCGTCACCTTCGGGGACGGGTCCCCGTCGGCGGACCGGGGGGCGGGTCGGGCGACCTTGCGCTCCCGTCTCGGCGGGGGCGCCGCCTCGCCGTCATCCGGGTCCAGCACGACGGCCAGCCCCGGGCGGGATCCCGAGTACCAGCGCCAGCCCACCCATCCCGCCGCGGCGACGCCGACGGCCAGGCAGCCGAGCACCAGCCCCACCAGGAGCAGCGTGGCGCCACCCGCGGACCGGGAGGGGCGACCGTCCACGGCGGGGAGGGACGTCGGAGGTGGAGCGACCGCGCCTGGCCCCCTCCCCCCGAGGGGAGGCGGAACGGGGCCGGCGACCGGCGGCGGGGTCCGGACCGGGGGATCGGCCGGGCTCCGAGTGCGGGCGGCAGCGGAGCGGGCCGGCTCGGCCGCGGCCCGGGGCGCGTCCTCCCGGTCGGGGGGGTCCAGGAGCGGAGGCGCCGCCGGAGGCGGCTCGGCGAAGAACGCCTGGGTCCCCGTGTCGGGAGGCGCGATGGTCGGCGAGGGCAGCGGGGCCCCCGGGCCCGCCCCGCGGGGGGAGAGGGTCGGGGAGCTCGCGGGATCCGCGGCGACGGCGAGGTTCGGAGCGCCCGAGCCCTGGCGTGACGCGCCCTTGGACGCCTCTCCCCGCATCCACCCGGCGAGGAAGGGGCCGAGCTGCTCGTTGCCCGGGGTGGCGTCGTAGACGTCGGCAAGGGCCTGCCCCATCTCCAGGGCCGAGGCGTAGCGATCTCCGGGCCTCTTCTGGTATGCCCGGGCGAGGACCGGTCCGATCCCCGGGATCCTCGCGTCGGCGCGGGCCACCTGGGTGCGGACGTCGGCCGCGGCGACCTTGCTCATCACCTGGTAGACCTGGGTCCCCTGGAAGCTGATCTCGCCCGTGGCGACCTCGCACAGGACGGAGGCGAGGCTGAACAGGTCCGACCGGGCGTCGAGGGACTCGCCGGTGACCTGCTCGGGGCTCATGTAGACCGGAGTGCCCTTGGTCACGTTCGCGGTCTGCGTCCGGAACACGTTGGACTCGGCGCGGGCGATGCCGAAGTCCATGATCTTCACCACCCCGTCCCGGGTGACGATCACGTTCGATGGCTTGAGGTCCCGGTGGACCAGGTTCAGGGGCCGCCCGTCGGCGTCGGCGGCGGTGTGGGCGTACCCCAGGCCCGTGCAGAGCTGGGTGGCGATCTGCAGGACGATCCGCGGCGGTAGCAGGACGCCGTCGCGACACCGGCGCAGGATGCGGTCGAGGGTCCATCCGTCGACGAACTCCATGGCGATGTACCAGGTGTCGCCCACCTGCCCGAACTCGTAGACCTCCACGACGTTGCGGTGGTGGAGGAAGCCTCCCAGGCGCGCCTCGTTGATGAGGGCCTGCATCAGCTTCTCCTCCTGGGCCACCGCCGGGAGGATCTGCTTGATGGCCACCGCCTTGCGGAAGCCCATGGGGCCGGCCTTCTCGGCGCGGTAGACCCGGGCCATGCCGCCCTCGCCGAGCACCTCGATGAGGCGGTACCCGCCGAACTCCACTCCGCTCTCGCCGCCCGACGTCTGCTCGCTCACCCGCCCATCTCCCGAGGGCATCCGCAATGGGGCTGGACCGGGAGCCGGCACCACCGGCCGCCCGCCCGCAACCCCCCGGAACGCGGACGCTGGCCGATGATAACCCAGATCCCGCGCCGGTCAGCGCCCGGACCGGCGTCGGCCCGGAACGACGGGGGCCGCGTCGAGGACCTTCAACCCGCTCCGTCCTCGGCGTGGCGCGGCGGTCCTGTCCGCCTCGGATGCGCGCCCTTGGCCCGGCGCTTGCCCTGAAGCCCGTCCGCCCCGGGTGCCCGGGGCCCGACCGTCCGATCCCCGGACGGAACCGTCCGACGGGCGTCCGAGAACCGGACGATCCCGTCCCAGGAGACCGGAGATGCCCGCCCGCCAGACCACACTCCTCCTCACCCTCCTCGCCCTCGGACTCACCGCCGTCGCCCTCGCCGCGCCGGACCCCGCCGTCGGGGGTCCCCCGCCCTCCGCGGCGCCGGTGTCGGAGGACGCCGGCGGCCCCGGTTCGCCCCCCCTGGAGGAAGGGCCCGGCGATCAGGGATTCCCGCCCGGACCCGCCGCGGGCACCCCTCCGGCCCTTCCCCCCGGACCCGGGGACCTGCGGTTGACGGAGGTGATGCCGGACCCCGCCTGCGTGCCCGACGCCGAGGGGGAGTGGATCGAGCTGCACAACTCCACCGACCACCCGTTGGACCTGTCGGGCGTCCTGGTGGGGGGGAAGAGGGACCGCGCCCTGCCCCTCGCCTCGGGCTCCCTGGAGCTGGCCCCGGGTGCCTACCTGCTCGCCGGCAGGAGCGAGGTCGGCGGCGCGGCCGGAGCCCCCGTGGACGTCGTGCTCCCCCGCATGGTGCTCGGCAACCGCAACGGACGGATCGCCCTGTGGCTTCGGGACGTCGAGATCGACGCCCTCGCCTACGGGGAGGACGCCGGGCTCGACGTGGTCCGGGGCAGGGCGCTGGCCCTGGACCCCGCCGGCCACCTGAACGGAGGGAGCGTCGCCGACGGGGGGTGGTGCCAGGCCCCCACCCGCCTCCGGGGCCCGTGCGGCGACCACGGCTCGCCGGGCCGGGCGTCGGTACCCTGCCCCCGGCGGGCTCGCGGGGCGGGCCGGCGATGAGGCCGCGGACGGGGGGCGGAGATTCCGGCTCGGACCCCGGGATGACCGCGTCCCGAGGGCCCTCAGCCCGGGTTATTCACCAGACCCCGTCGCGAGCGGGCGGAGACCGCGAGCGAGGCCGGGACTCGCAGGGTGGAGCGAGGGAAGGCGGGGTGAACCCCGTCGACCGAGCGGAACCCGAGCAGACCGGCCGCAGCCGCGGGATCGGCACGCGCAGCAGGGCGGATGGTGAGTAACCCGGGCTCAGCCGCCGCGGACCGGGTGGCGGGGCAGGACGCTCGGGTCGAATGCGTCGGGGAGGATGTCGCGGATCCGGGTGTACCGCGCCTCGCCGTCCCGGGTGACGAGGGCGATCTCGGCGTCGGGGCCGAACTCGTGGATGACCTGGCGGCAGGCCCCACACGGGGACACGGGCCGCGCCGTCTCCGTCACCAGGGCAAGGTGGGTGAGCGCCCTCTCGCCGTGGTGCACCGCCGAGAACACCGCGAGGCGCTCGGCGCAGAGGGTGAGGCCGTAGGACGAGACCTCGACGTTGGCCCCGGTGTAGATCCTGCTGGCGGCGGCCACGGTCGCCGCGCCTACGCGGAAGCCGGAATATGGCGCGTAGGCCGCCTCCATCGCGCTCCGGGCCGCGGCGATCAGCGCCTCCCAACGCCCGGCGTCCGGAGGGGACCCGGGGATGGCCGCGACGGCACCGGAGTCCCCCTCACGGCCTCGCGCCCGACTCAAGGGCCCACCCCCGAGTGGCCCCGCGATCCCTCGCCCCGGGCGGGGGTGGCGGAGCCGGCCAGGGCCGCCCACGCGCTCACGGCCTCCGTCACCAGCGTGACGAAACCCCCGGCGACCTCCCGGGCGGTGGCGGTGACCTCGTCGTGGGACAGGAGCGCGCCCGGGACCGAGCCTGCGGCCGCGTTGGAGATGCACGAGACGCACGCGACGCGGCACCCCATGTGGCGTGCGGCGATGACCTCCAGGACCGTGGACATGCCCACCGCGTGGGCCCCCGCCGCGGCCAGCATGCGGATCTCCGCCGGCGTCTCGTACGAGGGGCCGCCGAGTCCCGCGTACACGCCCCGGCGGAGGGTGAGCCCCGCCGCCCGTGCCGCCCCCGTCACGGCCTCTCCCAGTTCGGCGTCGTACGCCCGGGTCATGTCCGGGAACCGGGGCCCGAGGTCGGGTTCCGAGGGGCCCCGGAGCGGGTTGGCCCCGGTCAGGTTCAGGTGGTCCTCCACCAGCATGAAGTCCCCGGCGCGGAAGGTGGGGTCGATCCCGCCTGCGGCGTTGGTGAGCAGCAGCATCTCCACGCCGCAGGCGATCAGGGCCCGCACCGGCAGGACCACGTCCCGGGGGGACCAGCCCTCGTACAGGTGGACTCGTCCCTGCAGGGCGAGGACCGGGATCCCGCTCGTGCGGCCGGCGACGACCCGGCCGTGGTGCCCCTCGACCCCCACGTCGGGGAACCCGGGCACGTCGGCGAACGCCAGCGCCTGGGCATCCTCGAGTCCTTCGGCGAAGGGGCCCAGGCCGCTGCCGAGCACGACGCCGATCCGGGCCTGCCGGGCCAGGGGCAGGGCCTCGGCGATGGCCGCCGCCGCGGCGCGCACCCTCGAGAGCGCGGGATCTCCAGCGAACTCCGGCTTGGGCCGGTGGGGGGATGCGTTCATGGCTCTGTCCGGACGTCGCCCGGGGGGAGGGAGCACCCGCCGGGCCGAAGGCGACGGGGAATGGTCCGCGGGGATCCCGGCGTCAAGCCGGAGCGCCCACGTGGCCGAGGATCGGGCGGGGGGACGGTGCCGGGTCCGGGGAGAGCGCCAGGGCCTCCACCAGCAGGGCGCGGGCCGCCTCGAGGCCCCTTCCCTCCCGGTGGTGGAGGGTAGCGAAGGGCTCCCCCTCCTGGACCGCTTGCCCCGGCGCGACCCTCAGCGTGACCCCCACCGCCGGATCGGGAGCCTCGCCTGCGCCGCCCCGCCCACCCCCCAGGGCCGCGACGGCGTGTCCCACCTTCAGGGCGTCGACGCGGTGCACGTTCCCTCCCCGCGGGGCGACGACGTCCGTGAACGGCGCGGCGCGGCGACGGCGGAAAGCGCCCAGATCCCCCCCCTGACGGGCCACCATCCGCTCGAACCGCTCCATCGCCGCCCCGGAGTCCAGGAGCCGGCAGAGCCGAGAGCGGGCCGCCTCCCGGTCGCGCTCCATCCCGGACGACGCCAGCACCTCCACCCCCAGCTCCACGGTGAGCGCCCGCAGGTCCGGCGGGCCGCCCCCCGCGAGGGCGTCCAGGGACTCGTCCACCTCGTTGGCGTTCCCCGCGGCCAGCCCGAGCACCGTGCCCATGTCGGTGAGCAGGGCCCGGACCGACCGCCCGTGGGCCTCCCCCAGCTCGACCATCACCCGCGCGAGGCGCTCCGCCTCGGCCAGGGTCTTCATGAACGCCCCGCTGCCGACCTTCACGTCCAGCACCAGGTGGCGCGCCCCCTCGGCGAGCTTCTTGGAGAGGATCGACGGCGCGATGTGATCCAGCGTCTCGATGGTGCCGGTGCGGTTCCGCAGGTCGTACAGCACGCGGTCCGCGGGGACGAGGTCCACCGTCTGCCCGGTGATGCTGCACCCCACCTCGGCCACCGCGGCGCGGAACTCGCCCGGGGCGAGGTCGCAGCGGTACCCGGGGATCGCCTCCAGCTTGTCCAGGGTGCCGCCGGTGTGTCCCAGGCCACGGCCCGAGATCATGGGCACCGCGAAGCCCGCCGCCGCCATCAGCGGCGCCCACACCAGCGAGACCTTGTCGCCCACGCCGCCCGTGGAGTGCTTGTCCGCCGTGGGGAGGTCCAGGTGGCTCCAGTCGAAGGTCGCGCCGCTGCGGTACATCGCCCCCGCATAGTCGGCGCGCTCCCTGGGGGTGAGGCCCCTGCAGAAGACCGCCATCAGCCACGCGGCCACCTGGGCCTCGGGGACGCGCCCCCCGGCGACCGCGGCGACGACGCGGCGGATCTCCTCGGTGGAGTGCTCCCCGCCGTCCCTCTTGCGGACGATGGCCTCCCTCAGGTCCTCCATTCAGTAACCCCCCTGCGCGGCCCCTCCGGTGACGATGGCCACCGAGGCGCTGGCGCCGATCCGGTCGGCCCCCGCGGCGATGAGCTTGCGGGCGTCGTCCAGGGTGCGGACCCCGCCGCTGGCCTTGACCTCCATGTCCCTGCCGACGACCCGGCGCATGAGGGCGACGTCCTCGACGGTGGCGCCGCCTCCGCCGAACCCGGTGCTCGTCTTCACGAAGGCCGCCCCGGCGACCTTCGCCAGCACGCAGGCCGCCACCTTCTCCTCGTCGGTGAGCTTCGAGGTCTCCAGGATCACCTTCACCTTCAGCGGGCGGGCCGCCTCCACCACGGCCCGCAGGTCGTCGACCACCGTCCGGTAGTCGCCGGACTTGAGCGCGCCGATGGGGAGCACGGTGTCGATCTCGCGGGCGCCGTGGCGGATGGCCTCCTGGGCCTCGTACGCCTTCGCCTCGGGGAGGGCGGCCCCCAGGGGGAAGCCCACCACGGCGATGGGCAGCACGTCCGAGCCCTGGAGCAGCCGCGCGGCCAGGGGGATCCAGGAGCTGTTGAGGCACACGGTGGCGAAGTGGTGCTTCCGCGCCTCCTCGCACAGCGCCTCGACCTCCTCCCGGGTCGCCTCGGGCTTGAGCAGCGTGTGGTCGATCATCCGGGCGAGGTCGCGGCTCCCCTTGGCGGTCCCGAGCACCCGCTCGGGCGACGTGCGGGTGACGTTGGTGTTCCACCCACCGCCGAAGCGCATCCGGTCCTCGTCGCTCAGTCCGGCGACGCGGGCCTTCACCCGTTCGGCGATGATGTGGGCAATCCGGTCGAGGTCGTGGGCATTCATGGATCGTCCGCCACGGGCGGCCCGAAGACTACCACACCGGGAGGCCGGCGCGACCCCTCCCCGCGGGCGCGCGAACCGCGCAGATCGCCTCGCCACGCCGGCACGGTTGTGATAGCCCGTCTCGTGCACTCGCCGTTGGAGGACGCCCCCATGCCCCGTCCCGTGTCCCGGGGGACGCCGGTCGCCCCTCGCTCCCAGGGCCCCTTCCCCTTCGCCCTGGCCCTGGCCCTCGCCCTCCCGCTCCTCGGGGCGGGCTGCACCGACACCGGCGGGGACCCTCCGGGGGAGGTCGGCGGGGACGACGACGCCACCGGCGATCCCGTGGCGGCCTTCTGGGCCGCCCCCTGGCAGGCGCAGGTCGGGCAGTCGGTGAGCTTCCGCGCCGACGACAGCGCCGACGGTGGAGGGGTCCAGGCGATCTACTCGGACTGCGACATCCGGGCCTTCCGCTGGGAGTTCGGGGACGGCGCCTCCACCTCCACCGACGTGTACTTCATCGAGCATCCGTACTCCGCGCCTGGCCTCTACCCGGTGACCCTCACCGTCGAGGACGGCGCCGGGCGCACCGCCACGACTACCTCGAACGTGGAGGTCGTCTGGCCCCCGCCGGTGGTGGACCGGCTGGACGTCTCGGTGGACTCGGTGGCGGTGATCGGCGAGAAGGTGCGGGTCCTGGGGGAGGGCTTCCGCGCCGACGACCCGCCCCAGGTCGCTTTCGGCGGCGTGCCGGCGACCAGCGTCACGTTCGTGAACGAGGGCGAGTACACCGCGAAGGTGGCCCCCTCCACCCCCTCGGGCCCCGTCCAGGCCTCCGTCACCTTCCCCGACGGTACCGGCGAAGCCGTCTTCGACGTGTGGGTGAAGCGTTATGCCCTCGTCGCAGACGCCTTCCACGACCGGGTCCACGTCCTCTCCTTCGGGGGGGATCTGGTTCCCGCCATAGAGTCCCAGGCCATCGACATGCCTTCGGCCACCGTCGTCCAGATCAGCGGGGATGGCGCCATCGCCGTCATCGGGGACGGCCGCTACGAGCTGAACGCCACCCCCACCCTCACCCTGGTGGACCTCACCGCCGACTTCCAGCCGGTGGTGACCCGGACGACCTCGGAGTGGGGCCTCGGGCCCCTGTTCGACGTCGCCCTCGCCCGGGACGTGCCCCGGGGCCTGGTGGCGGACCTCACCGGGATCACCGTCATCGACTTCTCCGATCCCTACGCCCCGACCTCCCTCGGACGCACCCCCTACGAGACCTCCGGCCTCGCCGCCACCGACGTCGAGCTGACCCCCGACGGCTCCATGGCCCTGGTGCTGGGGACCTTCGACGACCGGGTCCGGTTCTACCAGGTGGACGCCTCGGGGGCCGCGGAACTCCCGTTCGCGGTGGACGCGGGGGAGCACGTCCAGGACCTGCGTCTCTCACCCGACGGGGGGCGAGCCTACGTACTGGCCGGCGGCGGGGAGGGCGCGATCCCGCCGGACCTGGGCTTCGACAACACCACCCTCACCGTCATCGACCTGACGGTCTCTCCCCCCGTGAACGCCCTGGGCTCGGGAGTCCGCGTGCCCCTGGAAGCCCACGCCCCCGTCCCCTTCGACCTCGACGTCGGCGCGTCGGGGAGGATCTGGGTCTCCTCCTTCGACCAGAACTTCGGCGTCCTCGCCGACGCCTTCACCGACCTCTTCGGCAGCCTGGAGTCGTTCTTCGACGTGGGGAGCTGGGAGGCCCTCGTCGACGCGTTCTCGGGGATCGGCTTCGGGGGCGTCACCGGGTTCGACGGCGTCGACGGCGGGAGCGCCGTCGCCCTCACCCCCATCTTCGCGCCATACGGCTTCCAGACCGGGATCGACGTCCGCTACGACGAGCGCCTCTACGTGGCCTCCGCCGTGTTCATCGACTTCCGGTCCGACACCTCGGACCTCCTGGACATCGAGGCCGAGTTGAACATGAGCTTCGGCGTCGTGGTCGGGGACCTCCAGACCGGCCACGGCGTCGCGTACCCCCTGGCCCACGACGCGCTGCTGTCCTACGCGGACCTGGCGCTGGAGTACGACCTCAGCCCCCTCCTCGACCTCGTCACGCCGCCCTTCAGCTACGGCGACGTCGCCCTCCAGCCCTGATCCGTGCCGGTGCCCGACCTCGCCCCCGCGATCTCGGTGGTGATCCCCGCCCTGGACGAGGCGCGGGAGTTGGGCCCGACCCTCGGGCACCTGTTCGAGGGCGCCGGGGCCGGTGGCCGGGTGGAGGCCATCGTCGTCGACGGGGGCTCTCGGGACGCCACCGCCGCCATCGCCGTCCGCTCCGGCGCCCGGGTGCTGCCTTCCCGCCGGGGGAGGGCCCTCCAGATGAACGCGGGCGCGGCGGCGGCCCGCGGGGACGTGCTCCTCTTCCTCCACGCCGACACCCGGCTCCCCCGAGGGTGGCCGGACCACGTCCTCCACACCCTCGCCCTCCCCGGCGTGGTCGCGGGCGCCTTCCGCCTGCGGATCGACGGCGCGGGGGCCGGCCTCCGCCTCGTGGAGGCGGGCGTCGCCCTCCGATGCCTGGCCCTCCGGCTCCCCTACGGGGACCAGGCACTCTTCATGACCCGCGAACGCTTCGCGTCCGTCGGCGGCTACCGGCCCATGCGCCGGCTGGAGGATCTGGACCTCGTCGCCCGCGTGCGGACGCGGGGAACCGTCGCCCTGGCGGGGGCGCCGGTGGTCACCTCCGCCCGCGCCTGGGCCCGCCGGGGACTCGTCCGCCAGACCCTGGAGAACGGGTGGCTGGCGGTGTCCTACGCGGTACGGGGGCCCTCGCCCTTCGACCTCGGCGAGGGTTCCCTCGGGGACGGGATCCCCCTCTCCGAGCCCTCCGACCCCGCAAGAGTTTTCATTGAACCTGAAAACTTTGCGCAGTGTGTCACGCCGCGTTCCACGCCAGAGGGGTGAAGGGCGGGTGAGGGTCAGTTCTCGAGGAAGCTCTCCAGCGCCTGGCGCCGCCGGTTCAGGCGCAGCTTCTTGAGGGCCTTGATCTCGATCTGGCGGATGCGCTCCCGGGTCAGGCTGAACTGGGAGCCGATCTCCTCCAGGGAGTAGGCCGCCTGCTCGCCGATCCCGTAGCGCATGCGGATGACCTTCTCCTCCCGGGGGGTCAACGTGGACAGGACGTCGTCGATCTGGTCCCGGAGGGCGGTCTCCACGAGTTGCCCCGCGGGGGACTCGGCCCGCTCGTTCACGATGAACTCGCCCACCGTCGACTCGCTGTCGTCGGTGATGGTCGCCTCCAACGAGATGGGCTCCCGAGTCAGGCGGAGCAGCTCCTCGATACGCTCCACCGGCATCTCCAGGCGGTGGGAGATCTCGGCGAGGGACGGCTCCCGCCCCAGGTCCTGGAAGAGCTTCCGGCTGACCTGGTGGAGGCGGTTGATCGCTTCGAGCTTGTAGATTGGGATGCGGATCGTGCGGATCTGGCTCTCGATGGCGCGGATGATCGACTGCCGGATCCACCAGCTCGCGTAGGTGCTGAACTTGAACCCCTTGGTGAAGTCGAACTTCTCCACCGCCCGGATCAGCCCGAGGTTCCCCTCCTGGATCAGGTCCGACAGCGGCATTCCGCGGTACACGTACTGCTTTGCGATGCTCACCACGAGGCGGAGGTTGGCGTTGATCAGCACCTCCTTCGCCGCCTCGGACTCCGGGGGAGATCCTTCCTTGATCCGCCGCGCGATGTCGACCTCGTCGTCGCGGCTCAGGAGCGGGATCTGACCCATCGTCTTCAGGTACTTCTGGAGGATGCCGTTCGCCGCCGCACTCCGCGTCCGATCCGTGGTCATCGCGCGCACTCCGGTCACGATCCCTCATCCCCGGCCGAACGCAGAGCTAGCAAGCCAGGTGCCACCGGTGGCGGCCCCGCCCGAGCGTCGGGGGGAGGATCGAGCTTCGTCAGGCCGACTCCCTCGCCTACGTCGTATCGGCGGGGAAGAGGGAGCCCATGAGCTGGAAGGGGTCCCCATCCGAACGCCGGAGGAGGACCTTCAGCTCCTTCATGCGGCTCACGAACTCCCGCAGGTCTCCTCCCACCAGGTCCAGCAGGCGGGCGAACTCCTCCTGGCCGCGGTGGTAGCGGCGCCAGCCCAGGAGGCTCGCGTTGTTCAGCGGGTTGCGTTCCAGGTAGGTACGGAGGCGTGGGGACGCAAGGGGAAGCTCCGCGAAGCGCCGCGTGGCCGAGGAGATGCGGCGCGCCTTCTCCTGGAGCACCCGGTCCCGGGGCGCCCCGGACTCGTAGACGCCCTGAAGCTCGTGGTAGACGTCGTCGAGGAAGGACTCGAGCAGCCGTCGGTCCCGGGCGCTCTCTCGGGAACGCTGGAGGTCCTCGGGGGAGAGACCCCGGGAGCGGGAGGCCAGGTACCGCGCCTCGGCCTCGTCCCCGACGAAGTTGGCGAAGCTCTCGTTCCACTCGACCTGCCCGGGGACGAACAGCGTGGCGTGGGTCAGCTCGTGGAGGACCGTGTTGGCGAGGTCCCCCACGGGCCACTCCAGCATCGCCGGGGTGACGGGGTCGCGGAACCAGCCCAGGGTGGAGTAGGCGCCGGCGGTGCGGACCCGTACGTCCAGCCCCTCGGACTCCAGTTCCCCGGCGACCCGGCGGGCGTCCGCTTCGGCGAAGAAGCCCAGGTAGGGCACGCGGCCGACGATGGGGAACCACCACTCCCTCGCCTCGAAGCGATCGGGGGCGCTGGCGCTGACGTTCCAGACGACCTTGGTGAACGTCGGGTTGACGGTGGTGTAGTTGTCGTTCGAGGCGAGCCCCACCTCCCGCTCGCCGAACGCCCTGATCTCGGCGATCTCTCGGAGGCGCTCGGCGGCGACACCGGTGACGAGGCCGTCGCGGATGGCGACGTCGTTGGGGATCCGCCCGGAGAGGAGCTCGACCTGGTGTCGGGCCTGGACGGCGACGTAGGCGAACGGGGAACCGGGCCACGCGAAGGCCAGCGCCAGCGCGGCGGCGATGACGCCGGCGGCATGGAGGCGCCACCTCGGGCGGCGGGAGGATCGGCTCACGGGACCTCCGGGGGGCGATGACTCCAGCTTGGGGACGGTGACGGCCCGGGACAAGTGGGGCGGGGCTCCGAGGCCAGTCGACCTCCCCCAGAAGAAAGGGACTCGCGTGTCCCTTGGCAGGGTACACGCGCCCCTGTATGTTGACTTTTCGTGACGGGCGGATCGGGTGGACGGTCCCCCGCCGGCGGGCGACCACGGGATGCGACTTCCGGCCCTCGACTCCTCACTGCTGATCAGGACCCTCCCGGTGGCGGCGATCTGCCTGGTGGCGGGGATCGCCGTCTTCGGTGACGGAGGGTTGCGCAGCAACCGCGCCCGGGCGGGCGAGGTCCGCCTCCTCACCGCCGAGGCCGAGCGGATCGAGTCGGCCAACGCGGCGCTCCGGGAGCGGATCTCGGAGCTCCAGAGGGATCCGGAGGCCGTCGAGCGCCTGGCGCGCGGCGATCTCTCCTGGGTGCGCGACGGCGAGATCGTGTTCAAGTTCAAGGGGGAGACCGGCGGGGACGGCCGGACGGCCGCGGCCGCCGCGGTGGGGCGGGACTGACCGCGACGCGCTCCCGGGGGGGGAGAGCCCGCTCGCCCCACAGGGGACGGCTCCGCCCATGACGCCTCGCCACGCCGAGCGGCTCCGCCGCGCCTTGACCGTCGCCCGGGCCGGCGCGTGGCCCCTCCTGCTGCTGTCCCTGCTCGTCGTGGGGGCGTCGGGGACCCTGGCGGGGCCCTTCGGGGCGGTGGCCGCGGCGGCCCTGCTGCTCCTCGGCCCCCACCTTCCCCGGGTGCCCGAGGGTTGGCGGCCCTTCCTGGCCACCTCGACGAGTCGGGCGTTGGCGGGGCTGGAGCTGCCGGTGGGGGCGCTGCTGCTGACGGCGGCGATCCCCGAGCCGGAGTGGGCCCGGCCCGTGTGGGTGGTGCTGGCCTTCGTCCCCCTCTCCCTGGCCAGGGGGCTCCGGGGAGCGGCCCTCCCCGTGGGCCTGGGGGCCAGCGCCGTCGCCGCCGTCCCCCTGGCGGGCCTGGGGGCCGGGGCGGGCGAGGGGGATGCCGCGGTCCTGGCGGTGGGTGCGCTCCTCGCAGGGCTGATGCCGGGTTGGGTGTCCGGGGGCGGGGCCGGATCGGGGTCGGCGGGCGCCGCCAGTCCCCCGGCGGCGGCCGGCGAGGCCGGGCCCCATCGGGTGGGGACGGCGCTGGAGGAGGTCGCCGGCCCTGCCGCCTCCGCCTCCGGAGCGCTCGTGCCCGCGGCGCCCGTGACCCTGGAGGAGTTCGACGGGGCGGGGGCATACTCGTCGCTGGACCGGGACCGGGACCGCGAGGCGCTGGGCCGGCGCCTGCACTCGCTGATGTCCAGCGCGTGCGAGGCGCTGGTCGCCGGTACGGGGGCGACGCGCTGCCTCGTGTACCGGCCGGTGGAGGACGGCGGGGCCTTCGAACTGGCGGCGTCCTCCAGCGGACCGGGCGCGGCCCGGCGACGCATCGACGGCCGGGAGGGATTGCTGGGGGCGGTCCGCAAGTCCCGGGACGCCCTCCTGATCCCCGAGGTGCGCCCCGACTACGCGGGCCTGCTCCACGCAGGCTCCGGCGACGAGGTCGGCAGCGTGCTGGTCGCCCCCCTCGTCGAGGAGGACCAGCTCTGGGGCGTCCTGGTTATGGACGCGCCGGGCCGGGGTGCCCTGGGCATGCGAGACCGGGAGCTGGTCCGCCGCCTCTGTCCCCTCTTCCTCGCCCTCGTCGCCCAGGTCATCGAGCTGTCGGTCCTGAAGGAGCGGGAGCGCCTCGCCCAGGGGTTCGCGGCGGCGGTGAAGGAACTCTCGCGCCACGTCCGCCGGGCCGACGTCGGGAAGGTCCTGGTGGAGGTCACGGCGGACCTCGCCCCGTCCGACCTGTCCGCGGTCGCGGCCCTGGAGGGGGAAGGGGACGCGGCGCTCCTGCGGATCGTCGCCGCGACGGGCGCCGCGGAGGGGGCCGCTGGGGCGGCCTTCGCCGCGGAACCGGGGGAGGGGCTCCTGGCCCAGGCCCTCCGGCACGGCGCCCCCATCGCCCGGGCCACCGTCCACGAGGGCGACCGCCCTCCCCTCCTGTTCGGCCGTGCAGCCGGGCCCACCCACGGGCTCGGCAGCGTCGTGGCGTTGCCCCTGTCCGCGGCGGGCCGGGGCGAGCCCGTCGGCGTGTTCGTGCACGGGCGGGCCCCGGGCCGGCCTCCCCTCTCCGTCGAAGAGCGCCAGCGCATCGAGGTCCTGTTGCGGCAGGCGGCCACGGCCCTGGTGAACGGCCGCCTCTTCGAGGAGGTCGAGGCCAGGGCGGTGACCGACGGCATGACCGGCCTGCCGAACCACCGGCGTTTCCAGGAGGAGATCCAGGTGATGCTCGCCCGGGCCGAGAGGGTGAAGGGTCCCCTGAGCCTGCTGATGGTGGACGTGGACCACTTCAAGGGCGTGAACGACGGGTTCGGGCACCCCGCCGGGGACGAGGTCCTTCGGCGGCTCGCCCGCGTCCTCCAGCGATCGGTCCGGGAAGGGACCGACCTGGCGGCCCGCTACGGCGGCGAGGAGTTCGCCGTGGTGCTGGAGAACACCGATTCCCGGGGGGCGCGGGCGCTGGCGGAGAGACTCCGCGAGACGTTCGCCGCCGAACGCTTCGTCCACAGCGACGGCGAGAGGACGCGGACCTTCCGCTGCACCCTCAGCGTGGGCATCGCCACCTGGCCCGATGACGGCCGCACCCCCAAGGACCTGATCGCCCGCGCCGACGAGGCGCTGTACGCCGCCAAGGAGGCGGGGCGAGACCGGGTGGTGACCGCCCGGGACGCCGGCGGATCCCTCGGCTGAGGGCCAACGACGACGACCTCCCGCGGCGGCAGGCGGAGCACGCGGGATGCGTGCTCCGCCTTGGATGCGCCGCCTTCCCGAGCGCCGGGGGGGGAGGGTCGACCCGCCCGTCCTGGGCTCCGAGCGTCGTCCTGACGCCCTTCAACCCACCCGCCCCGGAGGATGAGCCGGGACACGGGGAACCCCGACGGGATCCCCGTCCTGGTCGATGCGCCCCGTGGGCGCGCGGTGCGCCCTCGCATCGTGCGAGTCCCGCCTTCCTGGGCCGGCCCCTCGCGCGCCGTCCGCGGACGTCCTCCCGCCTTCCTGTGCGGGCCGTCGGGGGCGTCCCCGTGTCACCGCTCGCCCCGTCCCCGTCGCACGCGCCGTGCCAGGAGGAGCCCGAGGACCCCGCCTGGGGCTCGCCCCCCGGGGGCCGACCGCGGGAACCCGGGTCCGTCGGCCGCTCCCGCTTCTGGACACTCCTCGGTGGGGGGCAAGGGCGGGGCCGCGCCACCGCCATCCGAGGCACGTCCGCCACGGAGCGATGCCCTCCCCAGGGGGGCGCACCGGGTTAGCTTCCTGGCGGCACGCCCCGGGCGAGTCGCCCTCCGTCCCCGAGACACCGCCCCGGGGGGCCGGAGTCCGAGCGCGACGGTCCCGGCCGGCCCGAGACGAGCGTGACCGACGCCTCCCCGCCCCCCACGGTCCTGGCCCCGGTCCGGTCGTTGCCGGCGACGGGGCTGGTGGTGGCCCTGGCGTTCTCCCCCGACGGCACCCGCCTGGCGTCCCTCGAACAGGACGGGCGCCTCCGGGTCCTGGAAGTCGCCTCCGGCCGACTGGTGGCCTCGGCACCCGGCTCGGGCGGGATCCCGTGGACGGACGGGATCTCGTTCACCGCGGACGGCGCGGACGTCCTCTGCCGCCCGGGCCCGGGGGCGATCGCCCGGGCGCGGGGGGCCCGCCTGCGGCCCGTGGACCCGATCCCGCCGCCCGCCCGGGATGTCCGGGGAGTACGGGGCTCGCCCGGAGGAGCGGAGATGGTCGCCTGGGGACCGGCGGGGGCCTTCCTCGCCCGGCTCGACGGAGGCCGGTCCGCCTGGGAGTCGGTGACTTCCCGACCGGTGGCGGACGCCTCCTTCTCGGAGGACGGGGCGCAGCTCGGCATCGCGGACGAGGACGGAGGAGTCCTCGTGCTCCCCCGGCCCCTCGGCCCGGGAGGCGCCGCGATCCGCCTCGGTGCTCCCGCGACGACCTTGCGCTCCGCCGGCCGGGCCTGGCTCGCCGCCCTGGCGGACGGCCGCCTGGCGTGGCTCCGGCCCGGCGCCCCTCCCCACGTCTGGGACGCCGGCCACCAGGCGCTGGAGGGGGCGGTCCCCCTCCTCGGCGCGGGGGCGGCCGTCAGCTTCGGCGAGGGCCCGACCGCGCGGCTCTGGGCCCTCCGGCTGGAGGGAGGGGTGCCAGGAGGCGCGTTCACGCCACCCTCCAGGACCGGTGCGGCGGGAGCCGCCTGTGCCGCGGCGTCGCCCGACGGCGCCCTCATCGCCCTCGGCGGCACCCGGAGGATCTGGTGCCTCTCGGCGGTGCCCGCCGCCGGGGCCCCGTCGGGATGGTCGGAGGAGCCGGTGATCGGCTGAGCCGGGGAGACGCGGAGGCGGGACGGAGCCCGACGCGGGGCCTCAAGGGGCGGCGAGGGCCTCCGATGGGCTACGTGCGGTGGAGGGGCCTTCCAGTCCGACTGGAGGTCCCGTGGCCGCCGCTCCATCCTCCCCCGTCCTCGCCACCCTCGCCCTGCTCCTCGTCGCCGGGTGCGCCGCCAGCGGTCCTGACGCGGAGCCCACAGCCGACGGCGACGGGTCCGAGGCGGACCCTGCGACCGAGGGGATCGTGGAGGATCCCGCCGGCGCGGACGGCGAGGACACGACCGCGCCGCCCCTGGACACCGACGGCCTCGCCGATCCCGACGGGCCGTGGAACCGAGGAGAACTCCCCGACACCTGGGACGAGGTGTCCGGTGGCTACGACTCGGTGCTCCGGTGGTACGGCACCTCGAGCTCGGGCAGCGTCTGCACCACGCTCCACCTCCAGCCGTCGGCCTGCTCCCCCGCCGAGGTCCTGATCGGCGCGAGCTGGCCCTGGGTCGGGGCCGACGGCACGAAGAGGGTCTGGGTCCTGGAGGCCGACACCTGGCGCTCCTCGTTCTCGGACACCTGGTCGGAGCCGGTGGGCCCCCCGATCTCCGCCTCCTCCGCCGCCGAGGCCGCCGCCAAGGCTCGGGACCTGGCGGAGAGCTTCATGCAGGCCCGGTACTACGACGTCGACCTGGACCGCGAGCCCCGCACACTCGTGGAGTGGACCTCGAGCGCGACCGGAGGCTCCTGGATCGCCTACTGAGCCCGGCCCCCCTAGCCCTCGCCCAGTCCGTCCCGCAGCCGGCAGATCTCGCGCATCCTCTCTTCCACGGGCAGGGCCCCGCCCACCCCCCGGGACCCCTCCCTCGCGAGCTGCGTCGCCGCCCCCGATCGCGCCGCCGCCGCCGCCCGGCCCCGCTCCTCGGGATCCGCCGCGCACCGGGAGCGGACCCACTCCACCTGCCACTCGATGTCCGCCGCCTCCGCCGTCCGGACGAGCTCCAGGGCGCGGCGGGACGCGTGATCGGCGGCGCGGGGACGCCCCATCTGGGCGCTGGCCAGGGCCAGGCGGGCGTAGGCCAGGGCCGTCAACTTGCGGTTCCCCAGGGCTTCGTACAGGTCGGCGGCCCGCTCCGCGCTGCGGGCCGCCGAGGTCGGTGTCCCTTCGAGTCCCCCCGCGCGGGCGAGGGCCAGGTGGGCCGACGCCTCCAGCTCCGGGATCTGGAGCCGCGACGCGTATCGGAGCACGTCCTGGGCCAGCGCGAAGGGGGGCCGGCCCGTCCTGCACGCGAGGGTGAGGGCCGCGCTGCGGTTGTAGGCCAGGGCCTGGAGGTCGCCCGCCCCCAGGAACCGCTCCCGGGCCGCCTCCAGCGCCGCGAGCGCCTGCATGATCTCTCCCCGGTCCGCCAGCGCGATCCCCAGCAGGTGCCAGGAGTGGGCGGCGTGGGCGCTCTCCTCGGGCTCGTTCCACGACTGGACAGCCCGCCTCGCCAGCTCCACCGCCCGGTCGTACTCGCCCCGCCGGTACTGGACCGAGGCGGCGACCTGCAGCGCCTTCGCCACGCCCCGGCGGTCTCCGATGCCGCCGTAGGCGTCCAGCGCGGCCTCCGCGTGCTCCGCCGCCTCCTTCAGCCGGCCGGAGCGCGCGAACATCTGGACGCGACGGAGGTGGACGGCGCCGCGGGCCGCGGGGTCCTCCAACGCGAGCAGGGCGGCGTCGCGGATCAGGTCCTCGGCGCGCCCCACCTCCCCCCGGTCCAGGGCGAGGGAGGTGACCAGCAGCACGGCGTCCACCCTCGCCGCCGCCGACAGCCCGTCCGGGGGGCGCAGCAGGACGCCCTCCGCCTCGCCGGTCTGGCCCAGTTCTCCGCAGCGCCGGGCCCCCCGGCACACCGCTCGACTGGCCTCCCACCTCAGCTTCCCGTCCCTGGACAGCTCCATCGCCCGGCGCCCGTACTCCAGCGCCCCGGTGGGGTCGTGGTCGGCCAGCGCCCTCTCCGCCGCCCGAGCCAGGGCGCGGGCCGCCTCCTCGTCCCCCCCTGCCCGGACGAGGTGCTGGGCGACGGTCTCGTCCGGCGCCCCCTCCCCTCGCAGCGCGTCGGCCACCCTCTCGTGGGCCCGTGCCGCGTCCGCCCCCGTCCAGTCCCGGCGGGCGAGGGGCCCGACGACGGGGTGCACGGGCTGGAAGCGTCCACCCCGGGCGTCGTAGAGCAGCACGCCCGCCTCCACCAGGTCCTCCAGGGCCCCCATCAGCGACCACTCGTCGAGGCTGCACGCCCGGGCCAGGGCCGCGAGGGACAGGGGGAAGTCCGCCATGCTGACGGTCCCCAGCACCCTCCGGGCGCCGCCGGCCAACGCCCCGACGACGGGTGCCCATCGCTCCGCCGCCTCCTGCCCCGCTCGCCACCCGCCCTCCGCCCAGGCGGCCTTGGACTCCCGGCCCCGCCGGCTCACCGCGTACCCGCCGGGGACCGCGTGCACCAGCCCCGCCCGGGCCCACTCGTCCAAGGTGGAGGCCACCTGGGCGGGGACTCCCCGGGACCTCTCATGGAGCAGGCGGGCTGCCCGGACGTCGTCGACCCCGAGCTGCCCCCTCTCGGGGAAGACGTCCTCGACCTCCTGGAGCGTGAGTCGGCGGAGTTCGACGTCGGGGTGGGGGCCGGCGCGCAGCACCAGCACCTTGGACCCGGAGTCGACCACCGCCGCCGACGCGTGCTCCGCCAGCTCCCGCCAGGGTCGCTCCAGGCGATCGACGTGCTCCAGCAGCAGGGCGACGGGCCCCCCAGCCGCCGAGTCCAGCAGCAGTCGGGCCCAGCCGCTCAACCCGGCGCGGCGGTCGGCGCGGTACTCCCCGCCGGCCTCGGCGCCGAGCTCCTCCCGGCGGGGGTCGGGCTCGCCACCCAGCCGCGCCACCAGGGGACCGTACTCCTCGGCCCGCGCAGACGTCGTCCGGAGGAGCTCCGCCGTCAGCCCTGCCCAGCCGGCGGCACCCGGGACCAGCAGCGCCTCGGGCCGTGCCGGGAACACCGCCCAGCCCCGACCCCGCAGCCACGCCCCCGCCTCGCGCAGGAAGCGGCTCGCGCCGCATCCGGGGCCGCCGCCCACCCTCAGCACCGCGGACCGCCCGTCCTCCACCGCCTCCGCCGCCCGGCCCAGGGCCTCCCATGCCTCCTCCCGTCCCAGGAGGGGGATGTCCTCGCCGGGGGAGCCCGCCCTCCCGCTCCCGGCCACCGCAGGAGGCGCCGCACCGTCCAGGAGTCCGGCGCTCCGAAGGACCTCCAACACCTCCAGGGCCCCCCGGGGCCTGTCGACCGCGTCGAAGGCGAGCAGGCAGTCCACGACGTCCACCAGGGCCGGGTGGAGGTCCGGCCGGACCGCGTCCAGGCGGCAGGCCCGTCGCGGCTCCGGCCAGCGGGGCCCCAGAGTGCCCGGCGCCGCCGGCGGGAAGGGCTGCACGCCGGTCAACAGCTCGTAGACGACCACCCCCACCGAGTACAGGTCCGCCCTCCCATCCGGGGCGGTGCCCCTCAGGACCTCGGGGGCGACGTAGGCGGCGGTGCCCACCGCGGCGTCGTCGGGGACCATCCCCATCTCGTCGGGCTCGTCCAGCCGCACCGCGCCGAAGTCCAGGATCGACAGGTGGCCTTCGGAGGAGACCAGCAGGTTCTGGGGCTTGAGGTCGCGGTGGACGAGGCCGCGGCCGTGCACCGTCGCCAGGGCCTCCAGGAGCTGCCCCAGGATGGGAAGGACCGCCCCGGGCGGGGCGGGGAGCGGCGCCAGGGCCAGGTGCAGGGGCAGGCCCTGGGCGAGGTCCATGGCGATGAGGGGCTTCGAGCCATGGCGCGCGAACGCCCGCGCCGCCACCACGTTGGGGTGGTTCAGGCGCCGCAGGGCTCGGTATTCCAGGTAGAAGCGCCCGAGGGGCCGCCCCTCCGCCCGGTGCAGCAGCTTCACCGCCGCGAGGTCCCCCCGCAGCAGGTCGTCGCACGCGTACACCGCCCCGAAGGCACCCCTGCCCAGCGCGTTCCGCACGCGGAACCGCCCCGCGAGCACGGTCCCCGGCCGCGGACTGTCGTTGACGGTCATGTCCCTGGAGACGGTCCTCGTCCCCCCGAACTCCGGGGCGATGATGTCCCGGCTCGCGCCCGACCACAAGCGGGATCCCCTTCGTACCGGCGCCCTGCCGCCCACGCCGCCGTTTGACACCCGGTCGGAGCCGAGGTCATGCTCCGACCGGCGGCGGCGGCCCTGGGACGGAGGCCGCGGCGCGCGACCGGAGTCCCATGCGGCTGCTGTTCGTGATCCCACCGCCCCAGTACAACAGCCAGGGCGTGGCCATCGACCGCGTTTACGGCTGCAACTACGGCTTCGACTACAAGCCGCCGATCCACCACCTCCAGCTCGCCACGTGGGCCCGGACCTTGGGTGCCGAGGTCCGCTTCCTGGACTGCCCGGCCGAGGGGATGAACGCCCGTTCCTTCGAGGCCTTCGCCCGGGCCCGCCGCTTCGACGCCGCGGTCTTCCACTCGGTGTACATCTCCGCCGAGGAGGACCTCCGGGCCGCCCGCTTCATCCGCGACGAGACGCGCTGGGGCCGCCGCGCCCGTTTCCTCTTCTGGGGCACGGCGCCCGGCTGGAGGCCGGAGCGGTTCCGGGTGGACGACGCCACCGCGGTCCTGCTCGGGGAGCCCGAGGCCGCCTTCGCCGACTGGTACGCGGCGGTCCGCGACGAGGTTTCCCTGGAGGGGATCGCCGGGCTGGGGTGGTACGGAGCCCAGGGCTTCGTCCGGGGGCCCGCCCGCCCCCTCCTGGACGTCACGACGCTGCCCTCACCGGATCGGGGCCTGCTCCGGGGGAGCGGGTACCGGCTGAACCGGTTGGGCGCCCGGCCCATCACCGTCGCGTGCTTCAGCCGCGGCTGCGGGTGGCGCTGTACCTTCTGCACCCCCATGGCGCTGGACCAGTCCATCGAGCTCGAGTTCAAGCGGGGCCAGCAGCGGTACGTCCGGCGCCCCCCCCTGCGCAAGCGGACCGTCCCCCAGGTGGTCGCCGAGTTCCGCTCCATGGCCGCCATGGGCTACCGGGCCGTGGAGGTGGCGGACAACATGTTCACCGACGATCCGGCGCGGGTCGCGGAGATCTGCGACGCCATCGCCCCCCTGGGGCTGGAGTGGACGTGCCTGGGCCGCGCCCCGCAGCTCGCCGACCCCGAGGTGGCCCGGGCCCTGGCACGGGGGGGGTGCCGCATGGTCTACATGGGGACCGAGTCCTTCGACGACGAGCACCTGAAGGACATGAAGAAGGGCATGAGGTCGAAGGAGATCTACGCCGCCGTCGAGACGCTGCGCGCAGCCGGGGTCGAGCCGGAGATCAGCGTGCTCATGGGCGCATCGGCCAGGGAGACGCCGGAGTCCGTGGAGCGGAACATCGCCGAGGCCAGGCGCCTCGGCACCCGCTTCGTCCACTACAGCGTGGTGCTCCCCACGCCGTCCACCGAGCTGTACGACGAGGCCAAGGCGAAGGGCTGGTTCGTGGGCGGCGAGTTCGAGCCCGTGGACAACGCCAAGGACGCCATCGTGAACCTCCCGGGGATCAGCGCCCGGGAGATGCGGACGAGGGTGCTGCGGGCATACCGCGAGCAGTACGCCTCGCCCCGGGGCATGCTCCGGCAGCTCCGCCAGGTCCGGGGCCCCCGGGACCTCCTGCACAAGGTCCGCTCGGGCGTGAACCTGCTCCGGTTCTCGGCGGCGGATCGCGTCCGGCCGGCCGAGGCGCTATAACCAGCGCCGGGCCGCGACGTCACCCCCACCCTCCCGCCGCCGCCCCCCGCCGTGGACACGAACCGCATGGAACTGCTGGGGATCCCCATCGACCCCGTGGACCTCGAGGGCCTCTTCGCCTTCGTGGACGACCGCGTCCGGCGCCGCCATCGCGCCACGGTGATGTACGCCAACATCCACACCGTGAACAGCGCCGTCGCCGATCCGGTCCTCCTCTCGGCGATGCGGGGCGCGGACCTGCTCTACTGCGACGGGGAGGGGATCCGCAAGGGAGTCGCGCTGCTGGGCGGCACCCTGCCCCCCCGCATGACCGGCGCCGACTGGATCTGGGACTACGCCCGCTTCGCGGCGGCCCGGGGCCACCGGATCTACTGGATCGGCGCCCAGCCGGGGATCGCCGAGGACTGCATGCGCCGCCTGGCCGAGCACGCCCCGGGCCTCCCCGTCGCCGGGAGCCACGACGGCTTCTTCGACAAGCGGGGCCCCGAGAACGACTCGGTGATCGCCGCCATCAACGCGGCGCGCCCCGACGTGCTCGTCGTCGGCTTCGGCACCCCCCTGCAGGAGACGTGGATCGCCGCGAACCGAGGGCGCCTGGACGTCCCGGTGGTTTGGGCCGTCGGCGCCACCGCCGACTTCGTCACCGGGCACGTCCCCCGGGGGCCGGCCTTCCTCTACGACACCGGCTTCGAGTGGTTGGCGCGCCTGATGGTGGACCCGAAGCGGCTCTGGCGCCGCTACGTCATCGGCAACCCCCTCTTCTTCGCCCGGGTGGCCGCCGCCCGCCTGCGAGGTCACCGCGCCCGGGGGACGTGACCGCCGCGGGGGAGCCCCTCGCCCACCTCGCGGTCCTCCGAACCCGGAGGGCGCCCTCAGCCGTCCGCGCCGTCGCAGTCCGAGTCGACGCCGTCGCCGTCCACGTCGGTGGCGCCGGGGTAGACCGCCGGATCCGAGTCGTCGCAGTCGCCGTGGCAGGGGGCCTGGCCGTCGCCGTCGGCGTCGTGGTCGCCGGGGAGGCCGTCGCAGTCCCGGTCGATGCCGTCGCACGCCTCCTCGCCCCCGGGATGGGCGGCGGGCTCGGCGTCGTCGCAGTCGCCGGCGCACGGGCTCGCGCCGTCCCCATCGCCGTCGACCTCGTCCTCCTCCGGCGCGCCGCTGCAGTCGTTGTCCTGGCCGTCGCAGACCTCGGGGTTGCCCGGGAAGTTCGCGCCGTCGGCGTCGTCGCAGTCGTCGTCGTTGGACACCCGGGCGACGTCGCCGGGCAGGAAGTCCGCCGAGCACGCCTCCACCGGCGATCCGGCGGGATCCCCCTTCCCGTCCCCGTCGGCGTCGGGCCACCACAGGAAGTACTGGGCGTCCTCGTCCAGCTCGCCGTCGCAGTCCTCGTCGACCCCGTCGCACCCGTCGACCTCCACCCCGGGGTTCACCGCGGGCTCGGAGTCGTCGCAGTCGGGGGCGTCGCCACAGGCGAGGAAGCCGTCCCGGTCCCGGTCCTCGTCCCCCTCCACCACCGTCCCGGGATCGCAGTCGGTGTCGACCCCGTCGCAGGCCTCCACCGCCCCCGGGTGGACCGCGGGATCGGCGTTGGCGCAGTCGCCGTCGCAGGAGCGGACCCCGTCCCCGTCGGTGTCGAAGCCCTCGTCCGCGGCACCGTTGCAGTCGTTGTCCAGCCCGTCGCACACTTCGGCCCGGTGGGGAGAGATCCGGGGATCGGCGTCGTCGCAGTCGGAGGGCTCCGAGCAGGGACGGGATCCGTCCCCGTCGGCGTCGAAGAACGCGGGATCGTCGGTCAGGGACTCGGGATCCGCCGCGATGCAGGGGTCATCCTCGCCACAGCCCGGCGAGCCCACCGCCGCACCCGCCAGCAGCCCCGCCACCAGCACCCATGCCCATCCCGCGCGAACGTCCACCATCGCCGACCTCCCCCCGACCACCACCCACCGCGCCGGGGACGCCGGGATGCTACCACAGCCGGCCCCCACTCCCGTGCCCCCACCCGCGCCCGCGCCCGGGTCCCTGCCCGCGCCCGGGTCCCTGCCCGCGCCCGTGCCCGCGCCGCCGTTCGCGCCCCCACCCGCCCCCCCACCTCCCTCCGAAGCCCTCCCCCCCGTAGACGAGCCCCACCCGCGCGACTATCTTCCACCCCGTCCAGGACGCTCCGGTGAACGCACGCCTCCCCTCCCCTCCACCCGACGCGACCGCCACTGCCGTCTCCGGCGGCCCCCTCCCCGCGTGGCGAGCCCGGGTCGCCGCCGGTGAGATCCGCCACGACCCTGCCCAGGAGGCCGCCACGACACGCCTCCAGGCCCTCTGGGAGCGGCTGTCCGACGATGCCCCCAGAGCCACCCCGGCGGCCATCCGCTCCTGGCTGGCGCGGGTCCGCCGCCGCGGCTCCCCGGGGCCCCAGGGAGCCTACCTGTACGGGGGCGTCGGCCGCGGGAAGTCCATGCTCATGGACCTCTTCTTCGCGTCGGTGCCCGATGCTCGGAAGAGGCGACAGCACTTCAACGCCTTCATGCTGGACCTCCATCACCGGATCCACGGGTGGAGGGGCTCACCGGACGAGGCGGCGGAGGGCGCCGATCCCATCCCCCCCATCGCCCGGCGGATCGCCTGGGACGCGCGGCTCCTCTGCCTGGACGAGCTCCAGGTCCACGACCTCCCCGACGCCCTGGTGCTCGGCCGTCTCTTCCGGGAGCTGCTGGACCGCGGCGTGACCGTGGTGGTCACCTCGAACCGGGCCCCCGAGGGCCTTTACGAGCACGGCCTCCAGCGCGAGCTGTTCCTTCCCTTCGTCGCCCTGATGCGGGAGCGCCTGGAGGTGATTGAGGTCGACGCCGGGATGGACCACCGCCTGGCCCTGCTGCGGGAGGCTCGGGTGTATCACGTGTCCCGGGACGCCGAGGACGTGTTGGACGCGGCCTTCACCCGCCTCGGCGGCGGGACCGAGGAGCCCGGGGAGCTGGACGTGGCGGGGCGGACCCTCGCCCTCACCCGCACCTCGGGGGGTGTCGCCCGGGCGACCTTCGCGGAGCTGTGCGAGCGCCCCCTGGGCGCCGCCGACTACATCGCCCTGGCGCGGCGTTACCACACCCTGGTGCTCTCGGGGATCCCCCGCCTCTCCCCGGACCGGCGGGACGCCGCCCGGCGGTTCGTCCTGCTGGTGGACGAGCTGTACAACCACGGGGTCAAGCTGGTGGCGTCGGCGGAGGCGGAGCCCCAGGCCCTCTACCCCTCGGGGACGGGCGCCTTCGAGTTCCGGCGCACGGCCTCCCGCCTGGTGGAGATGAGCGGAGAGAAGTACCTCGCGGGGGAGCACCGTCCGCGGGGGAGCTGACCCTCGCGCTCCCTCCCGGAATGGCTCAGTCCGGCCGCCCGGTGCGGCGCCTGCCCGCGGGCTCGCCGGGAAGCCGCGGTCGGGAGTCGGTCAGGGGGGCGCCGCAGTGGCGGCAGGTGGAGGGCGCCTCGGGAAGGACGAGGCAGCGGGGGCACGCCCTCTCGAAGCAGCCACCCCGGCCACAGGCGGCGCAGGCGGCGCGTGCGTGGCGGCGGAGCCCCGGCGCGCCCGCGCAGGCGCCGACCACCGCTCCCCCCTCCTGGGCCGGCCCCACCCTCGGCAGGTCCGGCGCCTCGCGGTCGGCGTCGAACCGGCGCCGGAAGGCCCGCCACGACACGACCAGCAGGGCCACGAAGGCCCCCACGACGATCCAGCGCATGGACGTCCGCCCTCCCCTCCCCCCCTCCGCCCCCTTCAGGGAGTCAGTGACGAGGACCAGACGTTGCCGTCACGCCCTGACGAGCGGCGGCGTTCAGAAGATGTTGCGCCAGTTGCTGAAGACGTGTCGCGCCATCTCGCTCCCGGTGGGGGCGACCCGGATGGGGTCCAGCACCGACGGGGCCGCGCCCGGGCTGGTGGTCGACACGTAGATCGAGTCGTTGGCGAAGGTCAGCTCGGACGGGATGCCGGGGATGGTGATGGAGGAGCCGGAGTCGACGGTGTAGGAGTCGCCGTCGTAGTCGTACAGCGCCCCCGTGCAGTCGTCGATGGAGAGGCCCCACAGGCGGCCGTCCCCGACCTCGCAGGGGTTCGAGTCGCCGACGTAGGTGGTGAAGTAGAGCACGCCCGCCGCCACCACGGGGTTCCCCACCAGCTTCTCGCCGTCGGCCAGGGTGAGGACTCCGTCCACCACCGCGGGGTTGGCGCAGTCGGCGGGGACACCCGCGTCACACTGGAAGGGCGAGGCGTCCTCGTACATGTAGACCAGCCCCGGCGTCCGGTAGTTGTTCAAGCTCAGGGGGCTGCCGGTGCCATAGAAGACCTTCAGCGTGCCGTCGAGGTCGAAGGTCACCGTCGGCCGGTAGTAGAGCCCGTAGGTGTCGTCCTCGACGAAGGTCAGGCCGGTGTGGGTGGCGGGGGACGAGAAGAGGCACTTCGTCGGATCGTTGAGATCGGCATTGTTCATCACGTACTTGTAGAGGTGGCCCGAGCGATCGCCGATGTAGACGACGTCGATGCCGCCGTCGCCGTCCACGTCCACCGAGGCCGGGCTCCCGAAGAGGGCCGCCTCCTGGGTCGGGTCGTACTCGGGCTCGGGATCGGCGTCGGGGTCCGGCGAGACGACCAGCGACGTGTTCTCGGCGCTCAGCGGGATGGAGAACCCGCGCTCGTCCAGGACCCCCTCGTCCGCGGGGGAGCTGGGGTCCGTGCCGAAGGGATCGAGGAGGTCGACCATGTAGAGGTTCGGGTGGACGTAGTACTGGGCGCCCCGGGTCCTCACGTTGTCGAAGGGCAGACCCGAGCCCCAGAAGGCCACCCACCGCTGGGGGCTGTCGGGCCGGGTGTCGTCGTACACCACGCCCACCGACGGCCTGGAGACCGTCTGCCCCCGGCCCCATGCGGTGTAGGCCGCGACGTTGGCGGCGTAGTCGTCGAGCCCGTCGGACCCGCCGGGGACCTCCCACAGGAAGAGGGGGTGGCTGGGGTTGCAGACGTCCAGGGCGAACACGTGGCGGCTGCCGCCTCCCATGGTCACCACCAGCACCCGGTGCCACTCGGCGCCGCTCACCGCGGGCACGTTGTCGTCGTCCACGTCGGCGCAGTTGTCCGTCGCTCCGGGGTCGTCGGGGTTCGCGAGGTAGTTGCAGACGTTGTCCATCCACACGTACTCGAGGTTGACCGAGCCGTCGTTGGTGAACGTCTCCCCGGCGAACCGCTGCTGGATGGACCGGTTCTCCCTCTCTGCCCACACCGACTCGTAGTCGTAGGCGAGCAGGTGGCGAGGCATGTAGGCCCACCACTCCCAGCCGCCGTTGATGTTGTTGGAGTCCCCCGGCGTCTCGGGCACGTTGAAGGCGTGGAGCATGCCGTCGTTGGACGTCACGTAGAGCATCGACGACAAGCCCTTGATCTTGTTGAGGAAGTTATAGAAGTCGGGCTTGCTGGTCAGCATGTCGGGCTCGCCGGGGGCGTAGGCCATCTTGGAGTGGTTGATGCTGCCCAGCTTCCACGAGTCCCGCCGGTGGTCGGGGTTCTCCTTGCCGAAGGAGCCCGCCGCGGGGTTGGCCGGGTCCTGGAGCTCGTTGACGCCCCGCAGGAAGTCCACCACGAGCTGGGCGTCGTCGGGGTCGACGTCGCAGTCCTGGTCCAGGTCGTAGTCCAGGTCGTCGCAGTCGGTGATGTCCGTGGGCGCCTGGGGCACCAGGAGGTCCACCAGGTCTCCGGCCTCACCCGGGTCCATGTAGTCTCCGTCGGAGTTGAGGTCGGTGGACTCGACGCTCGACCGGTCGAAGGGCACCAGCTCGGCGGGCGCCGCGTCGTAGGGGAAGCCGGTCCCGGCGGCGTGGGTGTAGATCGCCCGGGGATTGGTGTAGTCGATGATCGACACGTCGGCGGAGTCGGTGTTGTACTCGGCGTGGACCGCGTAACGGGAGGCGAGGATCTCCCCAGCGTCCCAGAGCGACGCGTCGGGACCGCCGCCGTCGAGGATCTGCCCGTAGTTCTCGTCCGCCGGGTCGTCCTCGAGGGCGTAGTACCGCAGGTGCCCCTGGAAGAGGGGGTTGCCCGCGACGATCTCGAAGTAGCCCTGGAAGAGGTAGTCGAGGCCGGTGCTCACCACCGGCCCCGAGCGGGTGACCTCTCCGTCGTAGGCGTTGGTGATGATCTTGTTGAGGGCGATGGCGACGTCGTGGACCTGGTTCGCCTCGAAGTAGAGCCCCCCGCCGGCGTTGGCGGTGGCCTCGAAGAGGGACAGTGCGTAGGACTCGGCGAAGGTGGCGTCCACGAGGATGGTGTCGGTCACCACCGTCTGGGGGACGCCCCCCGGGTCCGCCAGGGCGCTGAGGTCATTGTTGTGGGCGTACCACGCGATGTTGTCGAGGCGAGTCTGGGTGTCCGTCGCGGCCGGGAACCGGTAGTCGTCGGGGGTGGTGTAGCTGGGCGAGGTCAGGACCCAACTGGAGTTGTAGCCGTTGTCGGAGTAGCCGATCCCGCTGCCGATCACCACGACGTGGACCTCGGAGCAGTCGTTGTCGAAGGGGGAGCGGCTCCACCCGGAGTGGACGCCATCGGTCACGCCGGTCGCCGAGAGGTAGTGGTAAATCAGGTTCGAGTAGGACTCGGACCAGGCCATGTCCTGGCCCTGGGCGTCGGCGGTGACGTCGTACTCCTGGTCCAGCAGGTACAGCAGCTCGGTCCGCGTGGAGTCGACGGGGGCCACCTGGTGGACCGAGGCGGAGCCGGGGTAGGGTCCGTTCTGCCAGGTCTTCCAGATCCCGAACCTGACCTCGGCGGGGGCATTGGTGACGACCTGCTTGATGGCGTCGATGACCACCTGGTCCCGGGGGGTGCCCACCCCCTGCCAGGGGTAGGTCATGCCCATGGCACCGCCGGTCCGGTCGACGGTGTTGTTGGCGAGCAGCAGGATGAAGCGGGGGCCCGCCGGCTCCGCGGTCGCCTGGGCGGCGGCGGGGCGTACCGGGAGGGCCCCGAGCGCGCTCGCGACCAGGATGAGGGCAGCGAGGCGAGACCATCCAGGGCTCTTCATCGCAGCCTCCACGTTCGGTGCCGGGTGTGCCATCAGTACATGGCTCCGCCGCAGAGTTCGCGGCCGACCCAGCGGACGTAGCCTCCGCTGCGCGCCCGGGCGGGCGAGACCTGGTTTCCGACCCCGTCGACGTGGGTGGCCTCGGCCACCCAGTCCATGAACACTGCGTCGAAGTCGCCGTCCTCCTCCACGGAGTACCCCGCCACGTTGCTGGCGCACTGCCGGTATCCCACCCGCAGCTCGTAGGACGCGAGGGAGTAGCCGCCGGTCTCCACGGGATCCCCCTCGCCGACGTCCAGCCACTGGACGTAGTCGCCGGTGGAGAAGCCCGCCATCAGGGTCTGCATGTCCGCCTCGGTCATCTGGGAGGACTCGATGCGGGCTCGGTCGAGCCCCGCCTGCGCCCCGAAGAAGACCTGCCGGCTCCGCCGCACGTTGTGGGCGATCTTGAGGTCCACGTTGGACACCGTGACCGCCGTCACCCCGAGCACCGTGAGGATCACCAGGGCGAACAGCGCCAGGATCAGGGCGAAGCCCGCCTCGTCGCCGAGGGAGGTCGTGCGCCGCACGTGGGGAGGGGCGGCGGTGCGCATCAGTAGACCTGGCTCGTCTGCCACGCCGCCTGGGCGTTGCGGAGGAGCACGTCGGTGGAGGCGACCCGGCGGTGGTAGCCGTCGGGATCCGCCGCCTCGGTGTTGTAGGGGTCCGAGGGGCTCAGGTCGACGCGGCGAGACACGGCGCTGCGCTTCACGTCGGTCCGCAGGGAGCGGGACATCATGCGGACCCCCAGGACCTGGAGCGTCGAGAAGTCGGTGGACCGGGTGTCGAGGGCGTCGAAGTCGGTCTCGTAGCCGGTGCTCCGGCAGTCGTTCCCGACGCGGCAGAGCTCGAACTGCATGTCCTCGATGCCCAGCGCGATGGGGATGTCGTCGGCGTGGGGCCAGGTCGACTCGAACGAGAGCATGAGGACCGGCTGGGCCGCCGAGCCCGGCCCGATCCCGTCGGAGTCGTCGCTGTCGATGTAGTAGGCCACGCCGACGAGGGCCCCGCAGGTCATCTCCCGGGAGAGGCCCTGGCCGGTGCCGTCGTTGCAGCGGGCCGTGAAATCGGCCTGGCTGTTGGCGGTCACGGGGATCTGCCCCGTCCCGGGATCGCCGGTGCCCGAGACGTCCCAGACGAAGGCCCGGGCGCCGGCCCGGAAGCCGGGGTCGTAGCAGATCAGCCGGTCCTCGGCGGAGAACCGGGGGACGGTCTCGAAGTCGTCCTCGTCGGCCTGGACGACCGCGGTGTCGCAGCTCGGGGGCACCCCCGGGAAGGCGATCACCCAGGAGTCGTTGTCCGGGTCCATGTAGGCGATCTGCACCGCGTCGGTCCCGTCGCCGCTCCAGTTCTGCCGCACGTACAGCGCGGCGAGGGGCTGGTCCTCGGCGGCGCCGTAGCTGGACGACGCTCCCCACGCCTGCCCCTCCGCGGAGAGGCCGAAACCCGCCATCCCCACGTCCCGGGTGACGATCTCCATGGCGAGGCGGATGTTCTGCTGGGCCCGGGCGACGTCCTCCTGCTGGCGGTAGGACTCGGCCTGGGCGGTGAACACCGTCATCACCAGGAGAGCCACGAGGGACGTCACGAAGAGGGCGATCAGGAGCTCCACGAGGGTGAAACCCGCCCCCGGCGCGCCCCTCCGCTCTCCTCTCGCGTGCTCCGGCTGCATCAGTTGTTCGAGTAGGTGTCGAGGGTTCGGGTCTGGGCCACGGTCACGCCCTGACGCGCGCCGTTCGCGGGGTTCTCGAAGGTCACCCGCACCTTCAGCGCGATCCGCGAAGCGTCGGTCGCGTCCACGTACTCGGTGACGTAGCTGCGGGTGTAGATCGGAGTGCCGAAGTCGCCGTCGGTCGACCCCATGGCGTTCAGCAGGATCCCCGACTCCCCGGGCAGGGAGCGCGAGAAGGGCTTGAGGGGATCCGCGGGCGAGGTGTCGTCCACGCTGCCATCGGGGACGATGACCGCGTCCTGGCTCTCGGGGTTGAAGTCCAGGCTGAGCAGGTACTCCATGGCGTCCTCGGCCAGGAGGGTGGCGACGTTGAAGCGGTAGGCGGTGGCGTTGCTGTGGAGGGCGGTGTTGTGGAGCACGAAGAGGCCGAGGATCCCCACGGTGAGCACCACCATGGCGATGAGGGCCTCGACGAGGGTGACCCCCGCCTCGCCCCGGAGGGCGCCCGTCGGGCAGGGAGGCGCGGTCATGGGGGCGGCTGCACCAGGCGGGCGTCCCCCCCGGGCCGCACCAGGATGGCGCGCCTCTCGACACCCGGGTTCGCGGCGCGGCTCCGCAGCAAGACGCGGATCTCCCCGCCCTGGTAGTCCGAGCCGGGGTTCAGGAGGATCCCCCGGGGGCTGAACACGAGGGTCGAGGGCAGGTCGTACCCGGAGGGCCCCGCCATGGGCGTCCAGGACTCGATGCTCACGCCCGGCCAGCCGTTCGCCCGGGACGAGAGGTCGTGGGTGCCCTCGTCCTCCCCCGGACCGACGGGGAGCACGTCCCAGGAGGTCGAGCGCACCGCGGCGTTGCCGGCCATCACCCGGTAGCTCCCCACGCTCTCCCCCGCGCCGGGGGAGCCGGGATCGGGGTCCGCCTCCACGAGCTGGAGCGCGTACTCCCGGTTGGTGCTGATCGCGAGCAGCCGACACGCCTCGATCTCCGCTACGAGTTCCTTCGACGCCCCGTTGAGTCGATACCGGCCGAGGTGGGACGAGATGTCCGGGCCCGCCAGCGCCGCCAGGACCGCCATGATGGCGATCACGACCGCCAGCTCCAGCAACGTGAACCCGCGTTCGTCCCGCCTTCCCGAGCGGCCGGACCCGGGCCTGGGAGTGGGTTTAGCAAGAAGCGTTCCCGTAAAGGACGCACCCCCGGAGGTCATGGGGGCATGATAGCCGCGGAATTCCGCCCTGTCCCGGGGGAACCGCTCCGCCCGCGACGAGGCCGCTATGAAAAGAGTGCGGAGTGCGTGAAAAGAAGTCAGGGAGATCGGGGCGCTCCCGCCGCTCGTTCGTCGGCCTCGATGCGCTGTATGGCCTCCCGCTGCCTCTCGACGCCGCGCCTCGCCCGGGTGAGGGCCGCCTGTTCGAGGCCCAGGCGCGACGCGTCCTGGAGGTGGGCGTCGGCGCGGTCCAGGTGGCGGCGCGCGCGTTCCCGCCGTTCGGCGGAGGGGACCTGCCCATCGACCGCGGACACCTCCCGCTCGGCGCGGAGGAGGGCAACGCGGGCCCGGATCTCCCCCACCCCGACCCGGAAGCGGACCTCGCGGAATGCGAGCGGCTCCGCCTCGTCGAGGGTGCGCTCGGCGGCTTCCAGGTCCCCCCGGGCCAGCATCATCTCCGCCAGGCCGATCCGGTACTCCCCCCGGTCGGGCTCCCGGGAGATGGCGCGCCGGTACAGGTCCTCGGCCTGTTCGAAGCGGCCGGCCCGGGTGTACAGCTCGGCGAGGCTGCTGAGCACGCCGGCGTCGTCGGGGGCGAGCTCCCAGGCCCTCCGGAGGTGCCGCTCCGCCACGATCACCGCGCCGTCCGCGAGGGCCAGGGCGCCCAGGCCCCGGTGACAACCCGCGGTCTCCGGTGCGACCTCGACGCAGCGCTGGAAGCGGATCCGCGCCTCCCCCTCGAGCCCCGCCAGCAAGTAGGCCCAACCGATCCCGTAGAGGGCGGAGGGGCGCCGGGGATCGGTCTGGAGGGCCCGGTTGTAGGCGTTCTCGGCCTCCACGAGGCGGGAGTCCCGGAGGAACGCGTCCCCCCGGGCGGTCCATCCCGCAGCGCTCCGCCGGGAGAGGGCGAGCGCCCCGCTGGCGGCGGCGAGGACCGCCAGCGCCAGGACCGCCACTCCCAGAGGGCGCCGGCCGAGGGCGCCGAGGGGCCGGCGACGGGGGCCAGACCGGGCCGGCTCCCCCGGGGCGGGCTCGCTCGGGAGGGGGGCGGAGGAACGCGGCCCCGCGGCGGACCGGGGCATTCGGCCCTCAGTCCCCGCCGCCCGCGCGGCGCCCGGGCGGAGGGGTACGCTCGATCCCCTCGAGCCCGTACTCCTTGATCTTGTACAGGAGCGCGCGGTGGGACAGCTCCAGGAGCAGCGCGGCCCGGGTCCGGTTGCCCCCGGTGGCGCGCAGGGCCCGGGAGATCAGGTCCACCTCCAAGGCCCGGACGCCGCGCTTGACCGAGAGGTCGTCCGGGGAGTGGGCGGCCCTGCGGGAGGTGGCCTCGGCGATCCGCGCCGGGACGTGCTCGGCCCGGAACTCCTCGCCCTCGCACAGGATCACGGCCCTCTCCACGGTGTTCTCCAGCTCCCGGACGTTCCCCGGCCAGTCGTAGCGGGCGAGGAGGCGCATGGCGTCGGCGCCGATCCGGCGCACCCCCCGCCCGGTGCGCGCGGCGTAGTGGGCGAGGAAGTGCTCGGCCAGCAGCGGGATGTCCTCCCGGCGGTCCCGCAGGGGGGGCACCCGGAGGTGGAGGACGTTGAGGCGATAGAACAGGTCCTCGCGGAACCGGCCGGCGTCCACCATCTCCTGGAGGTCCCGGGAGGTGGCCGCCACCAGCCGCACGTCGACGCCGACGAGGCGGGTGTCCCCCACCTTCCGGACCTGCTCGTCCTCGATGACCCGCAGGAGCTTGACCTGGAGGTTCAGGGGCAGCTCGGCGACCTCGTCCAGGAAGAGTGTGCCCCGGTCGGCCTCCTCGAACAGGCCCTTGTGGGCCCGGACGGCGCCGGTGAAGGCGCCCCGGGAGTGGCCGAACAGCTCCGACTCCAGGAGGTTCTCGGGGATGGCGCCGCAGTTGATGGGGATCAGCGGCCCCCCCGCGCGGTCGCTGTGGCGGTGGAGGGCCCGGGCGATCAGCTCCTTGCCGGTGCCGCTCTCGCCGGTCACCAGAACCGTCGTCTTGTAGGGCGCCACCTTGCGGACGGTGTCGAGGATCCGCCTCATGCCCTCGGAGCGTCCGACGATCTCGTCGTCGCCCCTCTCCCGGCGCAGCTCGTCCCTCAGGCGCTCGTTCTCGCGGCAGAGGCGCTCCCTCTCCTCGACCTTCCGCAGCGTGAGGACGACCTCGTCCGCCTTGAAGGGCTTGCCGAAGTAGTCGTAGGCCCCGCACTTCATCGCCTCGATGGCGACGTCGGTGCTGCCATAGGCGGACATCATCACCACGTAGGCCCCGAGGCCGCGGCGGCGGACCTCCTTCAGGAAGGACAGCCCGTCCATGCGGGGCATGCGGATGTCCGAGAGCACGACGCCGAAGTCCCCATCCTCCAGCCGCCGCAGCGCGACCTCGCCGTCGGGGACGGCCTCCGCCTCGTAGCCTGCCCTCTTGAGGATCACCAGGAGCAGGTGGCGGATGTTCTCCTCGTCGTCCACGACGAGGACGCGGCGGATGGCGCGGGGGGGGGAGGGCTCGGCGGCGGCGGACACGTCGGCGGTGCGGGCCCGGCGTCGGCCGGCGGGACGTCGGGGACGGGGCCGCGTCCCCGAGGATAGCCGCCCCGGCGCCTCGCCGGCAACCTGCCCCCTCGGATCAGTCGGAGGCTCCGTCGAACACCCTGCGGAACACCTCGTCCCGGTGGGCGACGTAGGCCGACGGATCGAAGAGGGCGTCCAGCTCGGGCGGCTCGAACCGGCCGGCGAGGGCGGGGTCCTCCTCGATGGCCTGGCGGAAGGGGACCCGCTCCGCCCACACCCGCATCGCCGCTGCCTGGACGGCGCGGTAGGCGTCCTCGCGGCTCGCCCCCTTCTCCACCAGGGCGAGCAGGACGCGCTGGGAGTAGAAGATCCCGCCGAGCAGCCCCAGGTTCCGCCGCATGTTCTCGGGGTAGACCACGAGCCCCTCCACCAGCCCCCCGAGGCGGTGGAGCATGAAGTCCACGAGGATCGTGGCGTCGGGGGCGATCACCCGCTCGACGGAGCTGTGGGAGATGTCGCGCTCGTGCCACAGGGCGACGTCCTCCATGGCGGCGATGGAGTAGGAGCGCACCAGGCGGGCGAGGCCCGTCAGGTTCTCGGAGAGGATGGGGTTGCGCTTGTGGGGCATGGCCGAAGAGCCCTTCTGCCCCGGGGTGAAGGGCTCCTCGGCCTCCAGGACCTCGGTGCGCTGGAGGTGGCGGACCTCGACGGCGAACTTCTCGACGCTGCTGGCCAGCAGCGCCAGCGCGGTGAAGTAGGCGGCGTGCAGGTCCCGGGACACGACCTGGGTGGCGGCCTTGGCGGGCGCCAGGCCCAGGGCGGCGCAGACCCGGGCCTCGACGTCCGGATGGACGAAGGCGTAGGTGCCCACGGCGCCCGAGAGCTTGCCGACGGCGACGTCCCGGACCGCCCCCACGATGCGGGCGCGGTGGCGGGACAGCTCGTCGTACCAGCCGGCGAGCTTCAGCCCGAAGGTGGTGGGTTCGGCGTGGATGCCGTGGGAGCGGCCGATGCAGACGGTGTCCTTGTGCTCGAAGGCCCGGGCCCGCACCGCCGCCATCACCCGGTCCACCCCCGTGAGGATCAGCTCGCCGGCCCGGACGAGCTGGACCGCGAACGCGGTGTCGAGCACGTCGGAGCTGGTCATGCCCTTGTGGACGAAGCGGGCGGGCTCCCCCACCTTCTCGGCCACGGCGGTCAGGAAGGCGATCACGTCGTGCTTCAGCTCCCTGTCCAACTCGTGGACGCGGTCCAGGTCGAAGTCGGCGCGTTCCCGGACGGCGCTGGCCGCTTCCAACGGCACCTCGCCGCGGGCGGCCATCGCCTCGACGGCGAGGACCTCAACTTCCAACATGACGCGGAGGCGGGCCTCCTCGGTCCAAATGGCGGCCATCTCGGGCCGGGTGTAGCGGGGGATCACGGATCAGGTCCTTCCCGGTTCGTGGACTTCGCCGTCCGCGACCCGATAGACGGGGGAGGCTTCGTACTGCCCGAGGACGCCCAGGGCCACGTCCTCGCGGCCCAGGGCGAGCATCCGGGTCCTCGCCTCCGACAGGGCGAGGGCGGGGCGGTTGTTGTGCTGGGAGAGGTGGGCCAGGAGCACTCGCCGGAGCGTGGGTCCGAGGCCTTCCAACACCTCGAGCGCCTGCGGGTTGCTCAGGTGCCCGAGGGGACCCCGCACCCGCCGCTTGACGAAGGCAGGATAGGGCCCCTCCGCGAGCATGACGGGGTCGTGGTTGAACTCCAGCATCACCAGGGCGCAGGCGGCCAGCTTCTCCACCAGGAGGCCCGTCGGCTCCCCGATGTCCGTCGCCACCGCCGCCCGGTCCCGGCCGTCGCCGACGACGTACGCGACGGGGTCCTGGGTGTCGTGGGGGATGGAGACCGGCTCGACGGTCAGCCCGGCGGCGGTGAAGGGCTCGCCGGCGCGGATCTCCCGGAGCGTCGGCAGGTCGCGGATCCCGGCGCCCGCGGCGGTCCCCGCGGTGGCGTACACGGGGAGCCCCCACCGGTCCGCGAGGCGGCGCGCCGCGTGGACGTGGTCGCCGTGCTCGTGGGTGAGCAGGATCCCCTGGACCGCGCCATCGGGGATCCCCCGGGCCGCCAGGCGGAGCCGGATCTGGCGGACCGTCAGACCCGCGTCCACCAGGAGCCCCCGCCCCCCGCGGCCGACGTAGGTGGCGTTCCCCCGGGACCCCGAGCCGAGGTTGCACAGGACGAGGTCGCCGGAGGCGGAGTCGAGGGGGAGGTCCATGGAGCAGGGGCGCCGGGGTGCGGCGCAGGATACCCCCCGGCGGCCCCCGGGGGAAGGCGGATTCGCCGTGCTCCGGGACCGCCTGGCGGAGAGATTCGAGGCGTTCCATGGTCGTGTCGGGGCTGAGAGTTTCGTCGACGCCCTCGCCCTCGATGACTACATCGATCTCTGCTCCGGCCGCACGGTGTCACGGAGCTGGGCGTTCCGCGTCGAGGTCTCCGTCCCGGGACTTCCCCCGGTCGAGCGGCTGGCCTGGGTGGGATATCGGACCGCCGAGCTGCGGAAGGCACTCCATGTCCCCAGCGAGTTCGCCCCGTCGCTCTTCTGGTCGACTCGGAACAGGGAAGGGTATCCGCCGTGGACTCGTTCGGTCGAGGACGCTCCGGGCCTGGCAGAGTTGAGCATCTCGACCACCGACGGCGACGAATGGCACGCGCTGACGACGGCCGGCGAGTACAGGGCCCTCTCGACGGTGAACGCCGCGTCCGCCGTGGCGGATGGCTTCGTGCGGCTCGTCTCGGAGGGGTAGCCCGGGCTCGCCCGATCCCGCCCTTGCCGGGACGTCCTCCCCGGGGGATCATCGCGCCTCCTGGAGCGGAGGCCGGGTGATCGCTTCGCCGAAGAGACAGCGCGCCCGCGACGGCGTTCTACTGGCTGCGGCCGGGGTGGTCCTCGGCCTCTGCTACGTGAGGCCTGCCCTGCCGGTGCCCTCCAGCGACTTCCCCAGCTACTGGCTCGCGGGGCGGCTGGCGGCGGAGGGGCGCCTGGACGGGCGGGTGTACGACTACGCCTGGTTCCAGGTCCAGGGGGACGCCGCGCCGGGGCCGGAGACCCTCTACAGCTTCACGCCCCAGCCCCCCACGGTGGCCCTGGCGTTCCTCCCCCTGGGGGCGCTGGACGTGGCCACCGCGGCGCGGACCTGGCTGGGGATCCAGGCCGCGGCGGCGGTGGCGCTGGTGCCGGCCCTGGCGGCGGCGGCGGGGATCTCCGGCCCGGCGGCGGCGGCGGCCCTGCTGGCGTCGGGGGCGATGCTCTCCCGGGACCTGGCGGTGGGCCAGGTGTACCTGCCCGTGCTGCTGGCGGTGGTGGGGGCGGCCCTGCTGCTGGCCCGGGGGAGGGACGGGGCCGGGGGAGGGCTGCTGGGGGCGGCGGCGGCGTTCAAGCTCTTCCCCGCCCTGCTGCTGGTGCCCCTGGCGCTGGCGGGACGGTGGCGGGCGCTGGCGGGGGCGGCGGCGGCGGGGCTCGGGCTGCTGGGGGCGTCGGTGGCGGTGCTGGGGCCGGACGTCCACGCCGCCTGGCTGGGGGCGGTCCTGCCGGGGACCACGGGCGGCGGCTTCGCGGCCCTGTTCCACCCCGGGGGGGAGTCCTTCCTCGCCCTCGCCCTCCAGGCCTTCCACGCCGATCCCGTGCGGAACCCCGATCCCTGGGTCCACCGGCCCCGGCTGGCGGCGTTGGCGTGGGGGCTGGCCCGGCTGGCGGTGGTGGCGGCGGCCCTCCGGGCGACGGCGCGGGCCCGGGGGGGAGGACCCGGGACCGGGCCGGCGGTGATGGCGCTGTGGCTCCAGGCGGCGCTCCTCCTCAGCCCCATCGTGACCACCTACCACAACCTGCTGGCCCTGTTCCCCGCGACGGTTGGGGCGGCGCGTCAGGCACGGCGTGGGGGGATCGGGTGGGCGTGGGCCGCGGCCGTCGCCGGGGCGTGGCTGGCGGTGGCCTTCGTCCAGCCCCACTTCCTCGTCCAGCAGCACGCCCTCGCCCGGGGCCCCACCCTGCCCCTGGCCTTCGGTCGCCTGTGGATGGACCTGCTGGTCTTCGCCTCGCTGGCGTCGTCCCTGGCGGGACCCCGGGGGGAGGAGGCGGGGACGTCCCGCGGGTGGGAGCGGGGGGGGGCGGTGGCGGTCGGGCTCGCCGCCGCCCTCGCCTTCGTGGTCGCCCCGCTCCTTGGGGGGCGGGCTGAGGTCCCCGGGGCGGGCAGCGCCGTCCCCCTGCCCGACGACGGCTGGGAGATCGCCACGCGCCTCGCCCCCGCCGCCGCCCCCGGGGAGGAACCGACCTTCGCGGCCATGGACTGGAAGCTCTACACGGTCCACCGCGGGCGGGGCGTGCGGGCGGAGGTCGCCGGGGCCGATCTCTTCGACCCCGCGCCGCTGCCGGGGGGCGGGCTGGTGTTCGCCGCCGTGCGCCGGGGGGGACCGGCGGCGTCGGAGGTGATGGTCCAGGACCGCGGCGGGGCGAGGAGGACGGTCTCCCCCGCCGGGGCGTGGTGCGACGGGCCCACCGCGGGGGGCTCCCGGGTGCTGTTCACCTGCCGGGAGGGGCCCGACGGGCCCGGGCGCGTCCACGTCGGATCCGCCACCGGGGCGGCGGGCGGGGCGGTACCGGGGCTGGGCCCGGTCGCCGAGGCGGCCGTCTCCCCGGGCGGAGACCTCCTGGCCCTGGTCCCGCCGGGGCGGGAGGGGCTGGAGGTCCGGACCGCCCCCTGGGCGGAGGCGAGCGGGGCGAGGGTGTCGTGGTCGGATCCGCGCTGGGCGAGGGTGGAGAGGCCCCGCTTCTCGCCCGACGGCTGCCGGATCGCCTTCGTCGCCTGGCCCCGGGGCGGCCCGGTGGCGTCGTCCCGCTCCCGGATCTGGATCGGCGACGCCTGCGGAGGCGGAGCCCCGGCGCCCCTACCTTCCGGGCCCTGGCGGGACCGGGACCCTTCCTTCGCCCCGGACGGGAGCCTCCTCTTCGCCAGCGACCGGGGCGGGGGGGTCCACGGGTACCGGGTCTTCGCCTGGCCCCTGCCCCTCCCTTCCCCGGGAGCGGTTACATCGGGACGGTGACTTGGCCGACACTGCCGCCATGGTCCGCCCCCTCCCCCGCCGGCCCGCGGGCCCGGTCCTCGTCCTCGCCGCGGCGGTGCTGGGGGGGTGCGGCGGTCCGGCTCCGGCGTCCCCGGAGGGTTGCGGAGGCGGGCCGGCGCCGGCCTCGCCCCTCGCCTTCGTGGACCTGTACGACGCGGCGCTGAGCGGCCAGGATCCGGACCGGCTCCCGCTGCTGCTGCACGCCGAGGGGTTGATGGCGGGCAGGGCGGAGGCGGGGACCCTGAGCGCGGCGGAGCTGGCGGCGAGCACCGCCGAGTACCGGGGCCGGGTGGGACCGGTGACGTGGCGCACCCGGGGGGCGGTGTTCCGGGAGGTCGGAGGGAGGGTGGTGGTGGCGGGGCGGGGGATCGAGGAGCGCTCCTCCGGTCCCGATCCCCGGACCGCCGAGGGGCGCCGGGTGCTGGTGCTGGACCCCGGCGGACCTTGCGGTTGGCGCCTGGTGGCGGAGGCATGGGGTGGCCCCCAGGAGCCCCCCGGGGACGCGGCCGGCCGAGACGGGAGGAGCCCGTGAGCCCCTCCCGGGGGACCGGATCCGCCCGCGCCGGCCTCCGGGGGTTGTGGCTGGCGGCGGCGGCGATGGCGGCCCTCTCCCAGGTCTTCATCGCGTGGGAGTGGTCCCTCGGTCCCCTGTCGGCGCCGCTGGCGGACTGGGGGGGGGTCCTGCTCGTCGGCCTCTTCCCCCTGTGCGTCGCCGCCGGCGTGGCGCCCCGGCGACTCCCACCGGCGCCCGCCGCCGCCGCGGTCTTCCTGGCGGTCGTGGGGCTCGCCGCCGCGACCGCCCCCGAGCCGGGACCCTCCCTCCACGAGTGGGCCCGCAAGGGGGTGTTCAACTACCTCGCCTACGGCGCCGCCCTGGCCGCCGCCGTGTCGGTCCTCCCCGAGCGGGGAGCGCGCCGGGGCGTGGCGGCGGTGGTGCTGGCGCTGGCGGCCATGTCCGTCGTCACCTCATTGGACCGCGTCGCCCGCTTCGGCCCCGGAGAGGTCCGCGCCATCGGCGGGCTGGTGAACAACCACAAGACCCTGGCGGTGGCCCTGGCGCCCCAGCTCCCCCTGGCGCTGTGGGCGTGGCGCGGCGAGTCCCGCGGGGCGTGGCGGAGGATCGCCGCCCTCGGGGCCCTGCTGCTGCCCGCCGCCGTCGTCCTGTCCCACTCCAAGACCGCCATGGTGGTCCTCGCCGTCGCCGTGGCGCTGGACCGGCTGCGCGCCCGCGGGGCGAGGCGCCTGGTCCTGGCCGCCGCCGTGGCGCTGCCCCTGGTGCTGGCGGCGGTGGGGATCGGGTGGCTGGGGGGCGAGCGGCAGCGGGACGCCACCTCGGCCCGCCACTCCCTGGACCTGCGGGCGTGGGAGCTGGTCCAGACACGCCCCCTGCTGGGCCACGGGCCCGGGGCGTCGGTGCGGCACGTCGCCGAGGACTGGCCCCACCTGCGGGTCAACGGGGTGGAGGCCCACGGCGTGCTCCAGAAGGTGGCCGCCGAGGCGGGACTGGCGGGCCTGCTGGCGTGGGGGGCGCTGGCCCTGGCCCTCCTGCGCCACCTCGCCCGGGGGCCCACGGCGGCCCTGGACGCGGGGATCCTGCTCCACGGGACGCTGCTCCTCAGCACCGAGGCCTTCACCGCGAGCCACTGGGTACCCCTCGGGATCGCCCTGGGGATCGCCTCCCGGTGGGGGGCGGTGGCAGGCGTGGACGGAGGAGACGCCCGGGAGGACCTGCCCGCCGGGGCGGCGGCGGGGCTCGGACTGGGGGCGGCGGTCTTCGCGGGCGCGCTGGTCTGGGGGGAGATCCGGCCCGGAGCACCTCCGCCCCCGGCGGCGCTGACGGCGGCGGTCGCGGACTTCGAGCAGGCCCTGGCCCGGGGGGACGGGAGGGCCCTGGCCGCCTTCGCCTCCGGCGGCGACCTGGTGCTGGGGTGGCGCGGTGAAGCCGTCCCGGGCCCCGCCTGGGCCGCCGGGCGGGGAGGGTCCGGCGCTCGCGCCGCGCCCGGGCCAGGTGGCGCCATCGGACTCTCTCCGGTCCGGTGCGCTTCCCGCTGGGACGACGGGGCCGCGGTCCTGCTCTGCGACCTCGTCCCCCTCCTCCCGCTGGACGCTCCCGCCCGGGTCCCGCCGGGGTCCGGCGCCTCCAGGGGGCTCTACGTGGTCGCCCGGGAGGGCCTGGGGCTGCGGGTGGTCGCCGCCGTGCGCGACGGGCTGCCGTGAGCCCGGTGGGATCACCGGCGGGGGCACCGCGGCGGGGGGCGCCGGGGGCGGCGGTGGCGGTCCTGGTGGGCGCCACCCTGGCCTGGCAGGCGTTCGTGCCCCTGGAGGTGAGCCTCGGCTCCCTCGACGTGCCCCTGGCCGACGGGGCGGCGATGGGAGTGGCTCTGGCGTGGGGGCTGGACCGGTGGGCGGGGCGGCGGCGGTCCGGGGGAGGCTGGGCCCGGCCCCCGGCCGTGGGAAGAGGGGTCGCGCTGCTCGCCGTCTCCCTGGTGGCGTGGGCCCTGGTGGCGGCGGTGTGGGCCGGCGACGGCGGGGCGCCCCCCTGGCTGGGCTTTCCGGTGCGGGTCCACGACTGGGCGAGGTGGCCCCTCTTCGACGTGGTGGTCTACGGCGTGGCCCTGCGGGCGGCCGTCGCCGCTCTGGGCGCCCCCGCCGTGCTGGGTGCCGAGGCGGCGTGGTTCGTCGGTCTCTCCGCCTTCTGCCTCGCCACCAGCGCCTACCGGATCCTGGGCGGGGGCGCGACGTGGATCCACGTCCTGCTCCCCTGGGCCCACAACCACAAGTCCCTGGCGATCTGCCTCGGGGTGTCGTGGCCCCTGGTGTGGGCCTGGGGCCGGGACGAGGGCGCCGGCCCCCGCCGCCGCGCCGCGTCCCGCGCCCTCGTCGCCCTGGGGATCGCCGCGGTCCTGCTCAGCTTCTCGCGCACCGCCCTCCTCGCCGCCGCCGCGGGGGGAGCGGCCCTGTGGCTCGGGGGCGCCCGCCCCCGCCCGGGACGGCTCTCGTCTCGCCCCCTGGTCACCGGCGCCCTGGCCGCGGGCCTCGCCGCCGCCGCCCTGGCGGTCCTGCCCCGCCTCCTGGGCCTGGAGAGGCTGGTGGACTCCACGTCCACGCGGATCTGGCTGCTGGGCAAGGCGTTCTCCCTCGTGGGGGAGAGCCCGTGGACCGGCGTGGGACCGGGGGGCTTCGTCGGTGCTTCGGCCCCTGTCCCCGCCCCTTCCGAGGTCGTCGCCGGCCTCGGGCCCCACGGGCTCCTGGAGTCACTGGCGGCGGAGCTGGGCCTCCCCGGCCTGCTCCTCGGGGGCGCGCTCGCGGCGACGACCCTCCTCCGCCTGGTCCCGGCGACCACCGGCCCCGTCCCCCGGGCATGCTTCGCCACCGGGGCGGCGCTGCTCCTCTCGGTCCTCCTCAGCACCGAGACGTGGACCCACACCACCTGGATCCCCTGGGCGATCTGCCTCGGCCTGTCTCCGGCCCCGTCGGGAAAGAGCGGCGCGAGCAGAGGGTCGCCGTAGGCGACGTGACGCAGCAGGTGCGCCGCCATGAAGCAGCAGGATGAGCCCGACTTTCGCGTGTTTCGCGTGTTTCGTAGTTTCAACCATGCCTATCCGGATGCCACCCAGGGCGGTTCGTGACGACTGCCAGCCGTCGTGAATGGCTCGCCGTCCTTGGCTCGCCCACAGAGGCACAGAGCGGCCCGTCCGGGGCCCACGGAGAACACAGAGGGAAGGGCGGGGAGGCCCGGAGCTTTGGGCGCCAAACGGACAGGCAATGTTTCAGCATCCTGCAGGCCAACAAGTTCAGTGCCGACAGCGTTGAGGTCCGGCTCTCTGCGCCTGCGGGCGGAACAGGACTGCGGACACCTGGGGGGCCACCCCGCAACCCACAGGTCAGCGATCGCGCTGTACGGGCGAAGGAGTCGGGGCCTGTCCCCCTTGCCCGGCCCACTTCCCGATCAGCCCCCCCCCTCGCCGTCGGCGCCGCCCCGGCCCCGCACCGCCAGGCCGTAGCGCTTGACCAGGCGGGTCAGCACGTGACGGCTGGTGAGCCCCAGCTCCCGCCACGCCGGCTCCTGACGGCCGCCGTGGCGGTCGAGGCACTCCTGGATGACCTCGGGGGCGATGCTGAGGGGGTCTACGCCCGGGGCCTCCGGGACGGAGGGGGTGGGAGGGACCGAGGCCGTGGGGACCCCCGGGGACGCGGACCCCGGCTGGGTGGCGGGGGCGGGCGCGGGGGGGAGGGGATCGGGGGAGTCGCCGGGGGGCGGGAACCCCTCCCAGACGTCAAGAGTCTCCCCCCGGGACCGGGACATCGCCTGCCAGAGCAGGGCGTCCAGCTCGCGGATGTGGGTGGTGTAGCGGTGGCGGACCAGCGCGCTCATCAGCGTGGAGGAGATCCGGGGGAAGGAGCGGGGATCCCCGTCGGGGAAGTACCGGCCCGCGAGCAGCGGATCGCCGGAGGCGACGCGGCGCAGCAGGTGCGCCGCCAGCAGGGGGACGTCCTCGCGCCGGTCGTTCAGGTCGGGGACCTCCACGCGGATCCGCAGGCGGGCCAGCACGTCCTCCTTGAGGGCGGCCTCGGGGCGGTTGGTGGCGGCGACGAGGCGGAAGTCGGCCCGGCGGGACTTGGACTCCCCGAGCCGCTGGTACTCCCCCTGGTCCAGGACCCGGAGCAGGTGGGCCTGGAGGGCCTGGGGCAGCTCGCCGAACTCGTCCAGGAACAGGGTGGACCCGTCCGCCTCTCCGATCAGGCCCGGCCGCTCGGGCATGCCGGGGTTGGGGTAGCTCCGGGCGTTGCCGAACAGCTCGGCGTCGATGAGGCCCTCGGGGAAGGTGGCGGCGTTCCGGGAGACCATGGGCCGCCCCCCTCGGGGGGAGCCGGCGTGGATCGCCTGGGCGACCAGCTCCTTGCCGGTGCCGCTGGCGCCGCGGACGAGGACGTGGGCGGTCCGCCCGGCCACGAACGCGATCCGCTCCCGCAGCTCCCAGGCCGCCGGGCTCTCCCCCACCAGGCCGCTCGGGTCCGGCCCGCCGAAGGCATGGAGGGGCGGGGCGGGCGTGCCCGGCGCGAAGGAGCGCAGCGCCCACGGGCGGGCGGCGCAGAGCATGACCGCCTGGTGGCGGATCTCCAGCACGTCCCCGGGGGCGAGCTCCGCGCTTTGGGTCTCGCTCCCGTTGTGGAGCACCGGGCACCGCCCCACGTTCTCCACCCGCAGCGAGCCCGCCGATCCGCCCTCGAACCGGAGCTGGTCCCGGGAGATCCGCGGGGAACGCAGGGGTCCCGTCGGGATCGTGAGCCCGGGCCGGTGCCGCGCCCACTCGGCGCGGGTCCCGGCGTCGTCCGGGGTCGCCTCCCGGCGCCCCAGCACCATCGAGACGCCGGGGTGCCCCCCGGGGACCAGGGCCACCTCCCCGATCCTCCCGGGTTCGTCCACGGACCACACCAGCACCAGCGCCGTGACGGCGCGGGGCGCGCCCGGCGCCGCCTCCCTCCAGGCGCTACCCGAGTTCAGGAACGTGACCGTCACCGTCATGACGGCGCATTCTAGTACGTCGTTCCAGAGAAAGTTCCCCAGTTTCCGAGTTCGTACTCGGGGTCGTCGGCGTCGCGAACCCGTAAGCGGACAGCCCGGTAGGGCGGGGGCTTGTCCCCCGCCGAAGCCCTGCGGCGGGGGACGAGCCCCCGCCCTACGTTCCGGATCGGGTGGGCCTGGGAACGGAGAAACTGGGGAGGAACCTTCGGAACGACGTACTAGTACGTCGCCACGGGGAGAGTCGCGCCGTTCCCGAGTCCGCGTCCCGGTTCGTGGGCGTCGCGGATCCCGGCGCGGCGGATCCTGCCCCGGGGGCAGGGGGGTGCCGACGGGTCAGGCGGTACCGGCAAGAACGCCACGAGCCCCGATCCGGCGAGTTGCCGATCGGGGCCGGGCTGACGATCCGCCGGCTCAGTCCGCGCGGACGGCGGAGCGGACGCGGAGGCCGTGGTTGTCGGTGAGGGAACCGGCGCGGACGGCGGAGCGGACGCGGAGGCCGTGGTTGTCGGTGAGGGAACCGGCCCGCACCGCCGAGCGGACGCGGAGGCCGTGGTTCTCGGTGATCGCGCCGGCACGCACCGCCGAGCGGACACGCAGGGAGTGGTTGTAGCTCCCACCGGCACGCACCGCCGAGCGGACACGCAGGGAGTGGTTGTAGCTCCCACCGGCTCGCACCGCCGAGCGGACACGCAGGCCGTGATTGAAGCTCCCGCCGGCACGCACCGCCGAGCGGACCCGCAGGCCGTGGTTCTCGGTGATCGCGCCAGCCCGCACGCCGCTCTTCACCCGCAGGGAAGGAGTCGACTCGGACGAACGGGGGGCGAGGGTGGTGGGGAGGGCGCGGAAGCAGGGGGTGAGGGTCGTCATGGCGAAGTCTCCGGGAGAGAGGGGGTTTCTTTTCTCGGGGCCGCTCGTTGCCGGCCGCGTCCTACCCCTAGAGCACGGGCCGTGCCAGGATCCGATCACAATCTGCATGTCATTGAAACTACAGTGTTTTTACGTACACGAACGGAGGGATCCCCCCCTCCGGTCCCCCGTTCGCGCGGCGAGGGGCCACACGGGACGATGCGCGCGCATCGCCCCCGCGCATCTCGGCCGATGCGCGCGCGGCCCGTCCCCACTTTGCCCGCGGTGACGGGATGGGACCCGGCGGCCGGGACTGGTATCCTCGGGACGCCCGGCGGGGACGTCGGGGACGGAGAGACGAGGGATGCCGACCTACGACCCCTGGGGACAGGCCGCGGCCCACTTCGCCGCCCGCCACGGCCTCGATCCCGGCGCCGCCCGGGAGCTGGTGGACCTGGTGTCCTCCGCCCTCTCCGTCCCGGCCAGCCCCGTGACCCTGCCCTGGGAGTCCGGGATCCACGAGGCCCCGGCTCCGGCGACCACGGTGTTCACCGCCGTCTCCCTGGGGGGCGGTCCGGCGGCCCCGTCCCCCGCCGGAGGCGGAGCGGCGCCGGATCCCTCGGCCCCCCCTCGGGCCCAAGGCGCCGAGACTGCCCCCTCGGCGCCCCCGCCCGCCGGCGAGCCCCTGGGCGCCTACGCGGACCTCGGGCCCCTCGGGCAGGGGGGAATGGGGGAGGTCCGCAGGGTGTGGGACTCCACGCTGCGCCGCGCCCTGGCCCTGAAGGTCATCCACCCCGGGCTTGCCGCCCGCGCGCAGGCCCGGGAGCGCTTCTACGAGGAGGCGCGGGCCACCGCCCAGCTCCAGCACCCCGCCATCGTGCCCATCCACGAGATGGGGACCCTCCCCGACGGCCGGCCCTACTACACCATGAAAGAGGTGCAGGGGCGCACCCTCGACGAGCTGATCCTGGAGGCCCACGCCCCCCGGGCGGAGGAGGACGGCGGCGGTCCCGCCCGGGTCCGGCGGCTGGTGGAGGTCTTCTCGCGGGTCTGCGAGGCGGTCGCCTACGCCCACTCCCGGTCCGTCATCCACCGGGACCTGAAGCCGGCCAACGTGATGGTCGGCGACTTCGGCGAGGTCCTGGTCCTGGACTGGGGTCTCGCCAAGGTCCTCGGGGCGGGCGAGGAACGGGAGGGCGGCGACGGCGGGGACCCAGCCTCGCCCGAGGCGCCCCTGCAGGACCCCCTGCTGACGCGGCCGGGATCGGTCCAAGGGACGCCCGCCTACATGCCGCCGGAGCAGGCCCGCGGCGAGTCCCACCGGGTGGGGCCGGCGTCGGACGTGTACGCCCTGGGCTGCGTCCTGTACCAGTTGCTCTCCGGGAGGCCGCCGTACCGGGGGGCCAGCGCCTGGGCCGTGCTCGTCCAGGTCAACCAGGGGCCTCCCCCTCCCCTGGCCGAGGTCGCCGCCCGCGGGGGGGCCCCTCCGGTCCCCGAGGAGCTGCGCCGGATCGTGGCCCGGGCGATGGACCGGGACCCGGAACGGCGCCACCCCGACGCGGGCGCCCTCGCCCGGGACGTGTCGGCGTGGCTGGACGGCGCCCGCCGGCGCGAGGCGGCCCTGGCGCTGGTCGCCCGGGCCGACGCCCTGGCCCCCGAGGTGACGGCGCTCCGGCGGCGGTCGGCGGAGCTGAGGGCGGAGGCGGAGCGCGCCCTGGAAGGGGTCCCCCCCGCCGCCCCCCTGGACCGCAAGCGCCCGGGATGGCTGCTGGAGGACGAGGCGGCGCGGCTGGGTCGGGAGGCCAACGTCCGGGAGGTCGAGTACGTCCAGACGCTCCGGGCGGCCCTGGTGCAGGTGGAGGACCTCCCCCTGGCCCACGACCGCCTCGCCGACCTCTACCGGGCGAGGCTGGAGGCGGCGGAGGCCGCCCGGGACGAGGCGACGGCGGCGGAGAACGAGGCACTGCTCCGCGCCCATGGCCGGAGCCGCCACCTCGCCTGGCTGCGGGGCGACGGCGCCCTGACGCTCCTGACCGATCCCCCGGGGGCGGAGGTGGTCCTCGAACGCTACGTCGAGCAGGACCGCCGGCTGGTCGCGGTGGAGGATCGGGTGCTGGGGCGGACGCCGCTCCGCGGGGTCGCGCTGCCCCGGGGCAGCTACCGCCTGCGGCTGCGCGCCCCGGGCCGCGCCGAGGTCCTCTACCCGGTCCGCGTCGGCCGGGGCGAGCACTGGGACGGCGTGCCCCCCGGCGAGGCGGATTCGCGGCCCATCGCGCTCCCCTCCCCCGCGGACCTGGCCCCTGGCGAGGTCTACGTCCCCGGCGGCTGGATGATCGCGGGAGGAGATCCCGCGGCCAGCGGGCTCCCCCGGTGCCGGCTGTGGGTGGACGGGTTCGTGGTACAGCGTTTCCCCGTCACCAACGCCGAGTACATCGAGTTCCTGGACGACCTGGTGGCCCGGGGCCGCGAGGAGGAGGCCCTGCGCGCCGCCCCCCGGGAGCGGGCCGTGGACGGAGAGGAAGCACCGCTGGTCTACGGCCGGGACACCGCGGGCCGTTTCATGCTGAGGCCCGACGCCGACGGCGACCTGTGGGGACCCGACTGGCCCGTGGTCCTGGTGGATCACGGCGCGGCCAGCGCCTACGCCCGGTGGCTCGGGGAGCGGCGGCGGCAGGCGTGGCGGCTGCCCGGGGAGCTGGAGTGGGAGAAGGCGGCCCGGGGCGTCGACGGCCGGGACTTCCCCTGGGGCGACTTCCTCGACCCCACCTGGTGCCTCATGCGGGACAGCTACGTCGGCAGGCCCACGGCCCTCTCCGTGGACAACTACCCCACCGACGAGAGCCCCTACGGGGTGCGGGGGATGGCCGGCGGCGTGCGGGACTGGTGCGCCGACCCCTACGCGGTGGGCGGTCCGCCCGTGTCCGGCGGCCGGGCGGAGATCCCCTCGTTCGGGGGCGACGGCCTGCCCCCCGAGACCCGGCGGGCGGTCCGCGGGGGCGGCTGGGGGGCGTCCTCCGCGTCCTGCCGGGTGACGAACCGCAACGGCTTCTCCGGCCGGACCCGCTACCCGGTCTTCGGCTTCCGGCTGGCCCGCTCCTTCCCCTGAACCCGCCCCCGTCAGGGGTGCGCGATGACCACCAGGGCCCGGGCCCGGTCCAAGGTGACCCCCATGGCGCGCCTCAGGGTGGCGGGGTCCAGGGCCCCGAAGGTCTCGTCCAGGACGACGAGGTCCGCCCCCTGGAGCAGGGCCCGGGCCAGGAAGACGCGGCTCCGCTCCCCGTGGGAGAGCTGCCAGCCCGTCTCCCCCACCACCTGGAGCATCCCCGACGGCATCCGGTCCAGGAGGGGGCCCAGCTCGAGCGCCCGCAGCAGCTCCTCCGCCTCCCGCACCACGGCGTCGGTGGCGGGCCAGCCCCGCCCCATGAGGACGTTGAACGCCAGGGTCCCGGTGAGCACGTGGTTCTCGTGGAACTGGGGCGCCGAGGCGACCCGCCGCCGCCACGCCGCCGCCCCCAGGGTGCGGTGGTCGATGCCCGACAGCCGGACGAGGCCCGAAGTGGGGGTCCTCAGCCCGGTGAGGAGCGAGGCGAGGGTGGACTTCCCCGCCCCCGAGGGCCCGAGGAGCAGCACCCGGTCCCCCCGGTCCACCCGGAGGTCGACCCCCTGGAACACGGGGCGGGGCTGGCCGGGGTGACGGTACGAGACCTGGCTGGCGTGGACCACGGCGGCCCCCTCCGAGGTCGGCAGCCGCTCCACCCCCGTCGCGGCGGCGGGGGCGCGGCGCTCGGCGGCCCGGAACAGGTCCCGGACCTGCTCCCAGGCGAGGGCGGACCCCATCAGCCCGGTGATCGCCGGGGTCAGCCCGCTCCAGGCCCGGGAGCCCAGCATCGCCGCTGCGATCCCCCCGGCGACGGCCGCCGTCGACCCGCCCCCGGACACGAAGCCGGGCAGCGCCGCGCCCAGGGCCACGACGAGGAAGCCCCTCGCCCCCGCCAGTTGCAGGGCGACCTCCCAGGCGTCCATCCTCCGGGACGAGCCGAGGTAGGCCTCCAGCGCCGCGTCCTCCTCCAGGTGCCACAGGGAGGGGGACTCCTGGGCGAGGCGGGTGCGGTGCCCCACCAGGCGCTCCACCAGTCCGTGGGTCATCTCCAGGCGCTGCCGCGTCCACTCCTTGCGGGCGCGCCAGGCACCCCGGGCGATCCAGGCGACGGCGAGGGCGTGGACCGCGACCGCGGCGGCCCCCGCGGGGCCCAGGACGCCGGTGAGGATCGCCCCCGCGACCCCCAGCTCCAACAGGCCGGCGGTGGCCAGGAAGCCCGCCTGGGTCGCCAGGGTCTCCACCTCGTCCGACTCGATGACCCGCGCCATGTGGAGGCCCGCCCCCGCGTGGCGCACCTCGCCGGGCTCGAGGGCCAGGGCCCCCGCCAGCAGGCGGCGCTTGAGGGCGGCCCCGAGGTCCAGGGCCACCAGCCCCGCCCACCACACCCCGGCGGCGTGGATGGGGACGGCGGTGGCCAGCACCAGCGCCCAGCCCCACAGCCACCCCCAGTCCAGACGCCCCGCCAGCGCCCCCCGGCCCAGCATCACCCACGCCGTCACCTCCAGGGCCAGGGCCACCAGGAAGGCCGCCCCGTGGGCCAGGGCCCGCCCCGGGACCCGCGCCTCGGAGAGCTGGGCGGGGAACGAGTCCCCGGGCTCCCGCCGGACGGCCCAGGCCCGGCCCAGCTCCGCCGATCCGGACCGGGCCTCCATCAGGCGCTCCCGGGCCGCGCCGCGGCGGCGCTCGGGGATCCCGGCGGCGTCCAGGACCCTCTCGATCCCCGGGCCGTGCTGGGCTTCCAAGGCGCCGGAGAGCAGCGCCCGCAGCTCCCGGGTGGGGACCCTCCGCACCGAGAGATCGGGGGCGAGCACCCGGGGGCGGCCCCTCCCCGGGGCCAGCAGGACCAGGAACCCGGAGTCGCCGGCGGCGAGGAGGGCCGGGCCCGCCCCCTCCAGCACGTCCCCCGCGTCCGCGAACCGCACCGCCAGGGGTTCCAGCTCGATGCCCAGGGGGGAGGCCCATCCGCCGAGCCAGCGGTCCACGTCCTCGCCCGGCCCCAGGCGTCCCGGGGGCGCCGGGCCGTCCACGCCGGCGGCCCGGGCCAGCGCCTGGGCGGCCTCGCCCAGCCGTTCCCGGGGCCAGAGCAGGGCGGTCACGAGGGGACCTCCGCCGCCGCCACCTCGTGGTGGCGCCAGCGCGGGTCCTCCCACACCTCGGCCCGCAGCGCCGCCTCCTCGTCCAGGAGGGCGCGGTAGCGGCCGGCGGGGTCCGCGGCCAGGGCGGCGGGATCCCCGTCCTCCACCAGCCGCCCTCCCTCGATCACCAGCACCCGGGGCATGTCCCGGGTCTCCTCGATGTCGTGGGTGATGCACAGGACCGTCGCCTGGGACCAGCGGGCCCTCACCCTCGCCAGGAGGGCCCGGCGCCGGTCCCGGTCGAGCCCCCGGAAGGGCTCGTCCAGGACCACCAGGCGCGGCGCGGGGCGGTGGAGGGCCCGCCCCAGGCGGACCCGCTGCCCCTCCCCTCCCGACAGGGCGCCCCCGCCCTCGCCGATGGGCGTCCCCAGGCCCTGGGGGAGGCGCACCAGCACCCCCTCCAGCTCGGCGTCCCGCAGGGTGAGGTCCAGGGGCTCCGGCGAGGAGTCCCCCGCGCCGTAGGTGAGGTTCTCGAGGAGTCCCCGGTTCCAGAGCTGCACCCCGGGGTCCACCCAGGCGGTGGCGGCCCGGAGGGCCTCCAGGCCCGCCTCGTCCAGGGGCGCCCCGTCCACCAGCACCCGCCCCGCCGCCGGCCTGTGCCAGCCCAGCAGGAGCCCCACCAGGCTCGACTTCCCCGCCCCCGACGGGCCAACCACCGCCACGTGGCCCCCGGCGGGGACCTCCAGGGACACCGCGGAGAGGACCGGGTGCCCCCCGGCGACCACGTCGACCTCCTCCAGGCGGATCGCCACCCCGTGGGCGTTGGACGGCCGGACCGGCGCCTGCGCCGCGCCCGGAAGGGGCGCCTCTTCCAGGGCGCCCAGGGGTTCCAGGAGGCGCAGGGTGACGTTGCGCAGGTGGGGGAGCTGCCGCAGTCGCCGGCCCAGCTCCTGCCCCAGGAAGGGGAGCTGGAGGGCCCACCAGGCGAAGAGGAGCATCCCTCCCCCGTCCGAAGCCCGGGAGGCGTGGGAGCCGACGAGGACCGCGGCGACGGCCAGGGGCAGGGCGCCCTGGAGGGCCTCAACCGCCACCGCCGTCCGCAGCAGGGCGCGCCCGGTCAGGGCCCAGTCCACCAGCAGCGACTCGTGCTCCCGCCGCACCGACCGCTCGGCGGCGTGGGCCCGGATGGGCACCAGCCCCAGCAGCGCGTCCAGGTAGAAGCGGAAGAGCGCACCTCCGTGGACCCTCAGCCTCAGGTCCCGCTCCTCCAGGGCCGGCAGGCACGCGAGGGGGATCCCCACGCAGGCCGCCGCCCCCACCAGCACCAGGGGAGCCCCCGGCGGGTCCAGCCACACCAGGCCCACCGCGGTCGCCAGCAGGGCGGCGCCGGTCCTCGCGCCGTCGGCCACCAGCTCCACGAGGGAGCGCAGCCGATGGAGGGCGTGGGCCCGCTGGGCCATGTCGGACACCGGCCGGCTCGCCAGGTAGCGGTCCCCCAGGCGGGGCACCTTGGCCTGGAAGGCCGCCCGCACCCTCGCCTCCACCAGGCGGCCCAGGCGGCGGGTGGCGGCGCGGATGGGGACCTCCAGGAGCGTCACCAGGACCAGCCAGGCCAGCAGCAGCGCCGCGGCGGCGAGCCTCTGGCGGAAGGGCCCCAGCTCCCGGCCGAGGTCCAGGGCCCCCCGGAAGAGCAGGGCCTCCACCAGGGCCGACGCCGCGGCGACCCCCACCGCCGCCCCCAGGAGCCACGGCGGGCGCAGGCCCGAGATCCGCCAGAGGTCCCGCCAGGGGGACGCCCGCGCCGTGGTGACCGCCGCCCTCAGCTCGGGGGAGAGGTCCTGGGACGGGCCCTCGGGCCGGGGCCCCACCACCTTCAGGCAGATGGCGCCCCTCACCCTCGCCTCCCCGTCCGGCAGGGGCTCGATGGCCCGCTGGGAGGCGGGCAGGACCCCCGCGTCCCCGCGGGCCTGCTCCCGCAGAGAGGCCAGCACCCGCTCCGCCTCGCCTCCCCGGCGCACCGCTCCGGCCTCCACCAGGTCGGTCACGGCCCGGAGCGCGGCGTCCAGGGAAGCGGCCCCCTGGACCCCCTCCGGCGCGAGGAAGGCCGCCGGGTCCACGCCGAGCCCCCTGAGGCGGCCCGCCTGGACGGTCCGGAAGGTCTCCTGCCCCGTCCACTCCGCCACCTGGTCGCCGGGCAGGACGAGGGTGTGGACGTAGACCTGGGCCAGGAACTCCCTCACCGGCAGGAAGCGCCGGCCCACGGCGGGGTCCATGACCTGGATCCAGGACCCGTGGAGCCGCCAGGCGACGACGAAGTGGGTCAGCCCGTTCCCCGCGCGCACCACCACGATGGCGGGGAGGGTCTTCGCCTCGGGGAGGAGGAGGTGATCGAGAGGGGAAAGAGTCTGCTCCACCTCCAGGCCGAGGCGGTTCCCCACGTCCTCCAGCACGTCGATGGAGGTGCCGTCCACGTCGGTCTGGCAGGCCTCCCGGAGCCGGCCGTAGTGGGCGGGGATCCCGTGGCCCGAGAGGAGGCAGGTGAGCGCCGCCGGGCCGCAGTCCATCTCCGAGGTCTGGACGACCTCCGGGGCGAAGAAGCTCCTCCTCATGGGGGGTCCGGCGCCACACCCGGCGCCGCCGGGGGGCCGCCCCCCTGGACCGCCCGGCCGGCGAGGCGGAGCACCAGGGTGGCGGGGCTCACCCTCTCCACCTCCACCTCGACCACCCCCGTCAGCCCGTGCTGGACCGGGAGCGACGGCGGGACAGCGGACGGCAGGACCTCCAGCTCGACCCGCACCAGGCCCCCTTCGGCCTCGGTGCCGACCCCGGAGACCCGGGCGGGGAGGGACCCGTAGACCAGCGACGGGAAGCCGTCCAGGCGCACGCGGGCGGCCCGGGAGGGCAGCACCCTGCCGACGGCCCGGGCCGCGGGGAACGCCGCCACCACCCTCAGGGCCCCCTCGGGCACCACCAGGGCGACCACCTCCCCCGGGTCCAGGGCGCTGCCCGGGCGGATCGGCGAGACCGAACCCAGGCGGCCGGCGACGGGGGCGCGGACCGTGCGCCGCTCCAGGTCCTCGGCGGCCCGGTGGACGGCGGCGCGGGCGGCGGCCACCTCCCCCTCGGCCCTCGCGGCGTCCGTCAGCGCCTCCTGGTGCTCCGCCCGGGCCGCCTCCAGCGCCGCCCGCCTCTCGTGGCCCAGGCGGGCCAGGACCTGGGCGGAGGCCTGGGCGGCGGAGTCGGCGCGGCTCCTCTCGGCCTCGATGCCCCGGTACTCCAGGTCCGCGACCAGCCCCGAGGCGTGGAGCGTGGAGAGGCGCTCGACCTGCACCTGGGAGTAGGCGGAGGTGGCCCGCGCCGAGTCCAGCGCCGCCCGGGCCTCTCCCAGGGCCCCCTCCAGGGTCCGCTCCTCCTCCGCCACCGCCCGGCCCGACGCCTCCGCACGGGCGCGGGCCCGCTCGGCGCCGGCCGCCGCCGCCGCCAGCCTCAGGTCCGCCTCGTCCTTCAGGGCGCGCTGGACGCCGGACTCCAACTCCACCAGCGCCTCGCCCCGGGCCACGGCGCCCCCCAGGACCAGGTGGGAGGCGACCACCCTGCCCCCGTCCAGGGCGGCGGCGGAGTGGGGAGCCGCGCCGACCTCCAGGCGAGCCCACGCGCTGGGCTCCACGACCGTCACCCCCGCGCCGAGGAACCACGCCAGCCACGCGCCCACCCCGAGCACGGCCACGACGAGGCCCCCCCGGGCGGGTCGACCCTCCCGGGCGGCGATGGACCTCAGCGTGCGCGGGAAGTGGTTCAACGCAGTGCGTCCGGCGGGGAGGATACACGGGGCCGCGGTCGTCGTCGTGAACGTGGACGTGAAGGTGAACGCGGACGTGAACGCGACCGTGGACGCGACCGCGCTCGTGGCATACTCGGCGCACCCCAAGCCCTCCCCCTGCCCCCTCCCCCGCCGAGGCGATCCCATGTCCTCCGATCCCCGCGTCGTCCCCGATCCCGACGAGGAAGCCTGGTCCGCCGCGGCGGAGGCCCTCGACCGCGCTGCGGACCTCCTGGACGCGGGGCGCGTGGACGACAGCGCCCGCGAAGCCCTCCAGGCGGCGTCGACCCTGGCCCGGGTCGTCGGCCCGGACCACCCGGACCACGGCAACGCCCTCGCCACCCTGGGGGCCGCCCTGGCCGCCTCGGGGGACGTGCGGGGGGCCATCGACGCCACCCGCCGGGCCCTGGCGGTCCACGACCTGTGGCCGGGGGAGGAGAGCGTCGCTCCCCTGGCCGCCGCCGCCCGGGCACAGCTCGGCGACCTGTTGATGAAGTCGGGCGCCTACGCCGAGGCGATCCGCCTGGCCGAGGAGGTGCGGGACGACGCGGTGGCCCGGTGCGGCCCCGACTCCCCCGAGGCGGCCCGGGCGTGGAACTCCATCGGCGTCTGCTGGAAGCTCCAGGGGCGGTGGGCCGATGCCCGGGAGGCATACTCCCAGGCGGAAAAGGCGTGGGAGCGCGCCGGGGCGCCCCTCCCCGCGACGCTGTTCCACAACCTCGCCGGGCTGGCCTGCGCCACGGACGACTTCGCCGCCGCCGAGGTCCACGCCCGCGCCGCCGTGGAAGCGCGCCGGGGCGAGGGGGATCCCTTCGCCCTCGGGACCGACCTCGCCGGACTCGGCGACGCCCTGGCGGGCCAGGGGAGGCTCCCGGAGGCGGTCGAGACGTACCGGGAGGCCATCCAGCTCCTGGGATCCGCCCGCCCCCACCACCCCGAGATCGCTTACGCGCTCCACAACCTGGGGGACGCCCTGGCGGACCTGGGGAAGGCACGGGAGGCGGAGGCCGCCTACCGCGACTCCATCCAGCGCAAGGTCCGGGCCTTCGGCGAAGAGGACGGCGAGGTGGCCGCCTCCCGGAACAACCTGGCGGCGCTGCTGGCGACGGCGGGGCGGCGGGAGGAGGCGAAGCTCCTCTCGCGGCGGGCGGTCCGCGCCGCGCGGCGCCTGCCCGCGGGCCATCCCGTGCGCTCGGGGTGCGAGGCCCTGGCGCGGGAGCTGGGCGTCCGCTGACGCGTCCCGGGGACGACCGCGGCGGGATGGGCATGGCGACCCGGACGCTTGCGTGTATCATGGCCGTTGCCCGCCGCGTCCACCCGTTCGGCACCGCCGACAGAGGAGTCTGGTCCCCATGAACGACTTGCAGTTGCAGAAGTCATCCACCGGCCTCGACGCCAACGTGGCGGCCGCCATCGCCTACGTCCCCATCGTCGCCCTGGTGTTCCTGCTCATCGAGAAGACGAGCCGGTTCGTGAAGTTCCACGCCGTGCAGTCCCTCGGCCTCGCGGTGGGGTGGATGGTGATCTGGTTCGCCCTGATGGTGATCGGGATGATCCCGGTGGTGGGCTGGCTCACGGTGCTGCTGTGGCCGATCCTCGGCATCGGCATGTTCGTCCTTTGGGTGGTGGCGCTGGTCAAGGCCTTCCAGGGCCAGCAGTGGAAGCTGCCGGTCCTGGGCGACATCGCCGCGAAGCAGAGCACGAACCTCTGATCCTTTCCGAGCGACCGAGGCTCCGGGCCCCGGGACGTCTCCCGGCGATGGCCTCGTCGCCCCTGCGCGCCGTCCCGGGCGCCCCGTGGACATGAACCCCCTCCTCACCGCCTCCGCCGCCCGCCTCGCCGCGATGGTCCGCACCGGCCAGGTCTCCTCCCGGGAGGTGGTGGAGGTCCACGTCGAGCGGATCCGCTCCCTGAACCCGACCCTGAACGCCCTGGTCGCCGACCGTTTCCACGATGCCCTCGTCGAGGCGGACGCCGCCGACCGCCGGGTGCGGGAGGAGGGCCCGGAAGGGCTGCCACCCCTGCTGGGGGTCCCCTGCTCCATCAAGGAGTCCTTCGCGCTCCGGGGCATGCCCTGGACCTCGGGGCTGGTGGCCCGGACGGGGGTGGTGGCCGAGGACGACGCCACGGCCGTCTCGCGCCTCCGGGCCGCGGGCGCCATCCCCCTCGGCGTGACCAACACCTCCGAGCTCTGCATGTGGATGGAGACCTACAACCGGGTGTACGGGCGCACCAACAACCCTTACGACCGCCGGAGGATCGTGGGGGGCAGCTCCGGGGGCGAGGGGGCGATCGTCGGGGCCGGGGGGACCCCCTTCGGGCTCGGCGCCGACGTGGGCGGATCCATCCGCATGCCCGCGTTCTTCAACGGCGTGTTCGGCCACAAGCCCACCGGGGGGCTGGTCCCCAACTCCGGCCAGTTCCCCATCGCCGAGGGCGAGGGCCTGCGCTACCTCACCACCGGCCCCATCGCCCGCCGGGCCGAGGACCTGATGCCCCTCCTCCGCGTCCTCGCGGGGCCCGACGGGTTGGACGCGCGGTGCCAGGAACTCCCCCTCGGGGACCCCGCCGAGGTCGACCTCTCGGAGCTGACGGTGTTGGACGTGGAGGGCAACGGCGCGAACCGCGTCGCGGAAGACCTCCGGGCCGCCCAGCGCCGCGCCGCCGAGGCGCTGGAGTCCAAGGGAGCCAAGGTGGTCCGCACCCGCATCGAGGGCCTGCGCTCCTCCTTCGAGATGTGGTCGACGATGCTCTCCCGGGCCAGCGAGACGTCCTACTCGACCCTGCTGGGCAACGGCACGGCGGTGAACGCCCTGCGCCTCCTCCCCGCCTGGCTGGTCCGCCGCTCCCCCCACACCCTCCCCTCCATCGCCCTCGCCCTGGGCGAGCACGTCGCCGTGGCCCGGGGCAGCAAGGGCGAGAAGGTGGCGGCCGCCACCCGTGCCCTCCGGGAGGAGATCTCCTCCCGCCTGGGGCCGATGGGGGTGATGCTCTACCCCTCCCACTCCCGGCCCGCCCCCCGGCACCGCGCTCCCCTGCTGACCCCCACGGCGTGGGTCTACACCGCCATCCTCAACGTGCTGGAGCTCCCCGCCACCCAGGTCCCCCTGGGCCTGGACCGCAGGGGGATCCCCCTCGGCGTCCAGGTGGTGGCGAACCACGGCCGGGACCACGTCTCCATCGCCGTCGCCCTGGCCCTGGAGGAGGCGTTCGGGGGATGGGTGCCACCCCCCGCGACGGCCTGACGGGGCGGTCCCCGGGGCTCCAGCGGATCTCGTGCTTCCACGCGCCGTCGGATCGCGCGTGCGGAGGGTCGGACTGCGGGGGAGTGGGGCACGTGCAGGTGTGCGGGCACGAGGCACGAGCGCAAGGCACGGGGCGCGAGCGCGAGGCGCAAGCACGAGGCGCGGGCACGAGACTCGAGCACGAGGCGCGGGCACGAGGCATGAGGCACGGGCTCGGGGTGGGGGGACTCGGCCGAGGATGCGTCCGACGGCGCCGGCGACCCCCGGGTCGCCGATTCGGTCAGATCCCCAGCAGCACGAACACGGCGCCGGCGTCGGCCCCCCCCTCGTCCCAGCCGGGCGCGGCGATCACCAGGTCGGCGCGGCCGTCGCCGCTCAGGTCCCCGGGGGCGGCCAGGCGCTCCCCCACCCGGTCACCGGCGTGCTCGCCCACGAAGGCCACGGCGCCGGTGCCCAGCAGGACCTCGCCCGCGAGGGCGTGGAGGGGGCCGGGGACGACGAAGACGCCACCGGGCGCGACGTCGCCCCCGGGGGCGCCCACCGCCGCGTCCGACGTGCCGTCCCCGTCCAGGTCCCCCGCCACCACCAGCACCGAGGCGGCGGATCCGGGGATCCCCACGAAGGAGACCTCCGCGTCCGCGGAGTCCCGGAGCGCGCCGAAGCCCCCGGCGGCCCCCCGGAAGACCGAGACCCTCCCCGAGCCCGACACCGCGCCGGGAGCCCCCATCCAGATCTCCCCGCGACCGTCGCCGTCCACGTCGCCGAGCCCCCCGACCTGCGCCCCCAGCTCCTCGTGCTCCCCGGTGGTGACGAACACGGTGTTGGCGTCTTCCATCAGGGTCAGCGACCAGCTCGCGGCGCTCCGCCCCAGGAAGAGGGCGACGCGGCCGTCGCCGGCTCCGTAGCCGGGGCTCCCCACCAGCAGGTCCGCCACGCCGTCGCCGTCCACGTCCGGCACCACGGCGACCGCGCCCCCGACCCCGGCGCCGTCCGACGGGCTCCCCAGCAGCGCCACGTCGGCCTGGGAGTCGTCCGAGATCCCCCCCCACGCCCCGCCGAGGAACACGTAGGCGGCGCCCGCCCCCGCGCCGGGGGCACCCACCACCAGGTCGTCGGTCCCGTCGCCGTCCAGGTCCCCGGCCCCCAGAGCCGCCCCGAAGGCCGATCCCGCCGACGTCCCCTCGATGGCCACCGCCGAGGCGAGGGGGAAGTCCCCGGCCCCGAACGCCCCCATCACCAGGTAGATCCGACCGAGCCCCCCCGCCGCCCCGGGCGCCCCCACGGCGACGTCGGGCTGCCCGTCCCCGTCGAAGTCGCCCACCGCCAGCGATGCCCCCGCCTCGTCCCCCGCGGCGCCTCCCAGGAGCAGGGCGTCGGCCAGCAGGTCCAGGGTGAAGGGATCGCCGGCCACACCGGGGACCCTCTCGGCCCTCCCCGCCTCCGCCGCCGCCCCACCGCCCCCCGGGGCGCCCACCACCAGGTCCGGCAGGGCGTCGCCCGCCAGGGCTGCCGCCGCCAACGAGGCGCCCAGCCGGTCGCCGGGCCCCCCGAGCCGCGCCGTGGGGAAGGTGGACAGCGAGATGGGCCCCGCCGCGGGGAAGGCGTCCACGCGGCCGTCGCAGTCCTCGTCGGTCCCGTCGGCCACGTCCAGGGCGTGGGGACCGATCCCCGGATCGCCATCGTCGCAGTCGCCTTCGCAGGGGCCGGTCCCGTCGCCATCGCCGTCGGGCACGTCGTCGGGGACCCCGTTGCAGTCGCCGTCGGCCCCGTCGCAGACCTCGACGCCCCCCGGCACCACGTCGGCCCGACCGTCGTCGCAGTCACCCCCGCAGGTCGTGTAGCCGTCGCCGTCCAGGTCGAACCCCTCGTCCGCCTCCCCGTCGCAGTCCTGGTCCACCCCGTCGCACGCCTCGACGCCCCCCGGCGCCACGTCGGCCCGGTGGTCGTCGCAGTCGCCCCCGCAGCTCGTGTAGCCGTCGCCGTCCAGGTCGAACCCCTCGTCCACCTCCCCGTCGCAGTCCTGGTCCACCCCGTCGCACGTCTCCGCGGCGGCGGGGTGCACTCCCGGGTGGGCGTCGTCGCAGTCCCCCTCCCCCTCGCAGGCCCCGTCCCCGTCGACGTCCAGCCCCGGGTCCTCGTCCGCGTCGCCGTCGCAGTCCTCGTCGGCGTGGTCACACGTCTCGACGGCACCGGTGTACACGCCGGGATCGGCGTCGTCGCAGTCCCCGAAGCAGGTCGCCACGCCGTCCCGGTCCGCGTCGAACCCCTCGTCCACCTCGCCGTCGCAGTCGTTGTCCAGGCCGTCGCACCCCTCCGAAGCATGGGGAGAGACCGACGCCTCGAAGTCGTCGCAGTCCCCCTCCGCCGCGGTGACGCCGTCGCCGTCCGCGTCCCCGCCCGGGGTGTGTCCGGGGGAGCACCCGGCGGCGAGGGCCAGCGCGGCGAGCAGAGAGGTCATCGCACGGATCGGGCTTTGTCCCATGGCGAGGGTCCTCCTCGGTTCTCGGCTGCGGGCCAGCCCGGTGTGCGGCGGCTCCTCAGCCGGAGGCGCGCCCCCCCTTCCGGGAGGGGATCGTCTCGTCTTCCTCCGACCCGTCCTCGCGGGAGGGCAGGACCTCGATCTGGACGGAGGGCAGGTCCAGCGTGGAGTCCCCGGAATCCGAGCCGTCCGTAGCGATGGACGGCGCGGTCCGGGATGGATCCACGGGGGTGAAGAACGCGCTTGTGGACTCGCCGGGGCCCGGATCCGAGGGCCGGGACGGGCTCCCGCCCCGGGAGGCGCCGGCGATCCGCTCGCGGCGGATCGCCGCCTCCGCGGCCCGGACGTCGGCGACGAAGGCGGCGACGGACCTCCCGAAGGCCACCCGGTCCCGCAACTCCTCCATCGCCCGCAACATCTCCCGGGCGTCGGCGAAGCGGTCTTCGGGGGCGCTCATCAGGCACCGCTCCAACAGGCCGTGGAAGAGGGGGTGCTCGGCCCGGATCCTCCCCAGCGCCGGCCCCACCTCGGCGCGGGCGACCCGCTCCAGCAACTCCACCAGGTCCTCCTCCTCCCGGGGCTCGAACAGGCGGTCCCCGGTCAGCATCTCGAAGACGATCACGCCCAGGCTGAACAGGTCGGAGGGGGGACCGAGGCGTTCCCCCCGGACCTGCTCCGGGCTCATGTACATCGGGGTCCCCCGGGTCAGCCCCTCGCTCGTCTTGAAGAGGTTGAACTCCGACTTGGCGATCCCGAAGTCCATGACCTTCACCATGTCGGTGGTGGTCAGCATCAGGTTCGCCGGTTTCAGGTCCCGGTGGACCAGGTGGTGGACGCGGCCGTTCTCGTCCACCAGGCGGTGGGCGTGGTCCAGGCCCCGGCAGACCTGGGTGGCGATGGTCAGCGCCAGCCCCGGCGGGATTCTCCTGCGCCCCAGGCGGCACACCCGCAGCGCCCGGGACAGGGGTACCCCGTCGAGGAACTCCATGGAGATGTAGTAGTAGCCGTCGGAGCAGCCGAACTCGTAGACCTCGCAGAGGTTCGGGTGCTGGAGGCGCCCGCCGATCCGCGCCTCGTTCACCAGCGCCTGGACCTGCCGGGCGTTGATGCCCGTCGGGGGAGCCGGCAGGAGCTTCAGCGCGACCTGCTTGCTGAAACCCATCGTCCCGGCGAGGTGGGCCCGGTACACCTCGGCGCCGGAGCCCGCGCCGACGAACTCCACCACGGTCAGGCGCCCGATCTCTACAGGCAGCTTGGAAATCGCTGGCATCGCGTGTGGCCCCCCGTGGCCCACAGGTTAGCACCGATCCCCGTCGTTCCCCTCCGGCCTCAGGGAAGGGAGGGCGGGACGGACCCTGGAACCCAACAACGGCGCGCGGTCGGCTGCCCGCCGCCGGAGATCCGGGGGCTCAGATCGCGTCCGGGCCGACGATCCGCCCCACCACCGCCGAGGCCGCCACCACCAGCGGGCTGGCGAGGTAGACCTTCCCGGGACCGCTCCGCCCGGGGAAGTTCCGGTTGATGGCCGACACCGTCACCTGTTCCGGATCCTGGCTGACCCCCGGTCCCGCCTTGATGCAGGCGCCGCAGGAGGGGTCGATCAGGCGGGCCCCCACCCGCCGGAAGAGCTCGACGTAGCCCCTCTCCTCCGCGTAGCGCTTGATCTTCTGGCTCCCGAACTGGATGTAGAGCTGGACGCCCTCGTGGACCCGCAGCCCCCTCTCGTCGGCCCGGCGCAAGACCCGGGCGTACATGTCCATGTCCTCCATCTTGCCGCCGGTACACGAGCCGCCGTAGGCGATCTGGATGGGCACCTCCTCCAGTCCATCGATGGGGATCCCGTTCCGGGGGTCGCCGGGCCGGGCGACCATCACCGGCACCGAGGCCAGGTCCACGTCGAAGGTCCGGGCGTAGGAAGCCCCCTCGTCGGAGCGCAGCAGGCGCCCCTCCAGGTCCCCGCGGGTGAGACCCGGACGGTTGGCCAGCAGGTAGCGGACGACGACGTCGTCGGCCTCGATGATCCCCGTGAACGCGCCGGCCTCCACGGCCATGTTCGTCAGGGTGGCGCGCTCGTCGACGGAGAGGCCGGCGACGCCGGGGCCGGTGAACTCCAGCACCTTCCCGATCCCCCCGCCCTGGCGGAAGAACGCGTCCGACATCAGGTGGAGGATCAGGTCCTTGGCCGCCACCCCCTCCCGCAGGTGGCCCGAGAGGCGGAAGCACACCGTCTCGGGGACGGCGACCCGCACGTCCCGGGTGAACCAGGCGTTCGCCATGTCGGTGGAGCCGACGCCGAACGCGAAGGCGCCCAGGGCCCCCGCGGTGCAGGTGTGGCTGTCGGTCCCGGCGACGACGTCCCCGGGAAGGGCCAGGTCCTCGATCACCGCGTTGTGGCAGATCGCCTCGGAGCCCCCGTCCGGGGACTCGTCGTACAGGCGGATCCCATGGGCGCGGGTGAACTCCCGCTGGGTGACGGCGAGGCCGTCGGCCCGCTCCAGCAGGCCCATCCTGCGGTGGGCCTCGGGCATGACCTGGCCGAGGAAGGTCAGGTGGTCCCGGAACGCGAACACCGACTCCGGCTCGGACACCCGGGCGTCGGGCCCGAAGCCCATCCGGAACAGGGCCGCCGCCATGGGCGTGACGTAGTCGTGGGTGAAGCGGATGGAGGTCCGGACGAACAGGGCGTCGCCGGGGCGCACCGCGGGCACCCCCACGGCGCCGGTGCCGGCGTCGGCGATGGCCTGGCGGGCCAGGATCTTCTCGGCGATCGTCATGGCCCGGGGTGCCGTGGCGACGGCGGGGGGCCGGACCTCTCCCCTCAGGCGGGCGCGGTTGTACTGGAAGAGGCCCCCGTACTCGACGATGTCGCGGCTGATGGGATCGAGGCCGCCGGTGAACTCCGCGAGGGGGATCTCCTCCCCCGCGAGGATCCGGGGCACCAGGCCGAAGTCCGTGGACGTCAGCAGGCCGATGTTCTGGCTGTTCTGGCCGTAGATCTTCTCGATGGAGCGGGCGATCACCAGCCGGATCCCCGCCCAGAACTCCGCGTAGGGCGCCGTCTCGCGGGAGGATCCGCAGCCCTTGCTGAGCCCCGAGACCACCACCCCGAAGCCCCCGCCCTTCACGTCGTCCTTGAGGACGCACCCGCCCCGAAGTCCGATCAGGGCGTACTCCGCCAGGGTCTCGTCGTAGTAGAAGCACACCCAGCCCGGCGTGATCTCGTCGGTGCTGATGTTGTCCATCAGCGCGCGCTCGGGGTCCCAGGGGAGGTCCTCCCCCACGAACTGGCGCCGGACGAGGTCCGTGTCGGCGGTGAGCTGGAGGATCCGACCGTCGAACCTCACGGTGGCGGGACGGCGGGGGATCTTCGTCGGGGCGTCCATTCGGGGGGCGTCTCCATCCGGGGCCGCCGCCGTGCGGGGGCGGGGCGGGCGCCCGGGCGCGGTGATTCTAGGCACCCGCGGGGGGTGTCGCAACGCGGGGTCGCCGCGTCGGGCTCAGGGCTCGAGGCTGTCCCGGATCTCGATGTGCCCCTCCAGGGTGCGCGCCACCGGGCAGCGGCCGGCGATCTCCAGGAGGCGGCGGACCTGGTCGTCGTCCAGGGGGCCGTGGAAGCGCAGGCGCCGGGTGAGGGCCGAGAGCTTCATGGGCTTCTCGTCACAGCCCTCGCAGTCGGTGCGGTGCTCGCGGGAGTGGGCCAGGAAGACCTCGACCTCCCTCAGGGGCCAGCCCTTCCGGTCGGCATAGAGGCGGACGGTCATCGCCGTGCACGCGCCGAGGGAGGAGAGCAGGAGGGCGTATGGATCGGGACCGGTGTCCGTCCCCGAGACCTCCTTGGGCTCGTCGGACGTCCACTGGTGCCGCCCGTCGCGGGCGAAGACCTGGAGTCCGGCGGTGGTGTGGACGTGGACCTCTCGACTCACGGGATCCCCCTCCGTTCGTGCATCGGGGCACGGGAGACGTTTCCGTTGACAGCCCGGACGGCGACCTCTAACGTCGGTCGGATCGCCGCCCCGGGCGATGCGGAGGAGACGACGACATGGACCCCGGCCGAGACCCCTGCCCCCGAGCCGCGACGGCGCTCCTGGCCGCCGCGCTGGCGTGGGGTTGCGGCGGCGCGAAGCCCGAGGCTCCCGCCGAGGCCGCGCCGCCCGCTGCCCCTCCAACGTCCTCCCTCCCGGGGGAGTGGGCGGTCGCTCCACCGTCGAAGGTGGAGTTCGTGGCCGTGAAGGACGGCGACAAGAAGGTCCCGGGGGCCTTCCCCGGGGTTCGGGGGCGGATCTCCGCCGATCCCGGCCGCCTCGGGGCGACCCGCGGCTGGTTCGAGGTGGACCTCTCGACCCTCGACACCGGGCTCCCCCCGCGGGACGCCAACATCGTCGGCACGTTCTTCGATGTGGCGACCGGGACGTTCGGGGTCGCGCGCTTCGCCTTCGATTCCGTCGAGCCCGCCTCCCCCTCCCTGGACGTCGGGGGGACGGTGGAGGCCCTGGCCCGGGGCCGGCTCACCCTCCACGGGACCGAGAGGCCCCTGGACGCGAGGCTGACGGTGGAGAGGCCCGACGAGGGCACCCTGAGGGTCCGGACGGCGGCCCCGTTCGAGGTGGACGGCGGGTCCTTCGGCATGGAGCCCCAGCGCCTGGCCTTGGTGAAGCTGTGCGGTCACGCGGACCTCTCCTCGAAGTTCCCCACCACCCTCGACCTGGTGCTCCATCCCGCCGCCGCTCCGGCCCCGGTGGCCGGCGCCCCTCCCGGGGAGGGCGGAGCGCCTCCCCCCTGAGTTCCGGAACCCGGGGGCTCAGTCCGCGAGGTGCACGCCCACCAGGGCGCTGAAGTAGAGGCCCACCTGCTGGGTGGCGCCGCTGATCACCACCGAGGGGCCCGCCCCGAGGCGGGCGAAGACCGTGGCGGCCTCGCTGGCGCGGTACTCGATGCCCCCGGACAGGGCTATGGGCCACTCGACGTACCACTGGAAGCCCTGGGAGAGGAACATCCAGAACACGACGGGGTTGCTCCAGCCGACGGTGACGTCCAGCTTGGGCGCGGCGTGGACCGACGCCTGGACGCCCAGATCGATGCCCGGCCCTAGCGAGAAGAGGAAGGATCGGCTCCGCCCCCATCGGGTGTCGGCGTAGAAGGCCCGGGCGCCGCCGAAGAAGCCGACGTAGAGCAGGGGGCCGACGACCCCGGAGAGGGTCACCTTGTCCCACCGCCGGGCGACGCGGCGGTGGACGTAGCCGACGTGGGCGGAGAGGGGCCAGACCAGCAGCCCGGCGCGGATGGCGTGGGTGGCTGTGCCGTTGGTGGGGAAGGAGTGCTGCCAGGTGATCTCGGGGAACCCGAGCATCAGGTCGTCCGCCGCCGTCTTGGGGGGGTCGTGCTCCCCCCCGATGGGGCTCGCGGCGCGGGCGGGCGCGGCGAGGGAGGCGGCGAGGACGGCGACGGCGGACAGCAGGGCGAGGGGGCGGTGGCGCCGCGTCACTCGGGGCCTCCCGGGGCGGTGTGGCGTGGGGGAGGGGGATGATATCGGAGGCGGGGCGTGCCGGCCATCCCCCGCGGGCGCGGGGGGCGCGTCAACGACGGGAGATCGCCCGGGCCACCGCCTCGGCGGGATCGGCGCCGGGTTCCACGGGGGCCCGGAGGGAGGCGGGGACGGCGTCGCCGAAGGCGCGGTCCAGCTCCGCGGCGGCGCGGCGGTCGTCGGCGGTGGCCCGGGGAGGGAGCAGGTCGGCGGCGGGCACGACGAGCACCCGTGCCCCCCAGGTCCCGGCGAGGGCGACGGAGTCCCTGAGCGTGGCGCCGTGCCGGGCGGCGGCGTCCGGGGGGACGGGGCCGCGGTCCAGGGAGTCCGGGGGCCGGAGCCAGGCGTCGAGGCGGCCGAGGGCGCGGCTCAGGCGTCGCAGCGCGTCGCCCCCGGGGGAGGACAGGGGGACGTCCGGCTCCCCCCGGGCCCGGCGCCGGGCGGCGGCCAGGTCCTCGGCGCCGGGGACCAGCACCACCACCGCCGGGCGGAGGGGGGCGACGACGTTCCGGAGGCGTGCCAGGGCCCCCTCCGCCGTCTGCCCGGGGACGGCGGCGTTGACGACCTCCACCCCCGTCGCCCCCTCGGGGGGGCGGACCCGGGAGGCGAGGCGGGACGGCCAGGCGAGGGCGTCGGAGCCGGCGCCGGGGTCGAAGGCGGCGGTGCCCCCCAGCACGGCGATCCGGTGGACCCCGGGCGCCGGGGCCAGGTCCACCCCCGTTCCCCGAAGGCCCCTCTCGTCCAGGTGGATCCGGTCCCCCCAGCGGGCGCCGGGGACGGTGGTCCTCCCCTGGTGGGGATCGGAGGCGGTGAGGCCGACGGGGGCCGTGGCGTGTCCCCACAGGCGATCCACGCCGCGGGCCCCCAGCTCCGCCACCACCGCCAGCACCAGCAGGACCTCCAGGGCCGTCTTGAGGAGGGAGGGGCGGGCGCGAGGGGGGTAGAAGGTCCGGGCCTCTTCGGGGGGACGACCGGGGACATGCTCGAAGGCCCAGGGAGCGTCCACGGGGCCGCACCCCTTGTCCTCCACGAGGAAGGAGCCCAGGGCCAGGGCGTCGATCCCGCTGCGGGCGAAGCAGTTCCAGGCGTCCCGGGGGGTGCACACCACGGGCTCCCCCCGCACGTTGAACGAGGTGTTCACCACCGCCGGCAGCCCGGTGCGGGCGTCGAAGGCCGAGATCAGGCCGTGGAACAGGGGGTCCAGGTCCCGGTCGACGGTCTGGACCCTCGCCGTCCCGTCCACGTGGGTGACGGCGGGCAGGTCCCCCCGACGCTCGGGGCGCACGTTCGGGACCAGGAGCATGTAGGGGCTGTCCACGTGCAGGTCGAACAGCTCCCCTGCCCTCTCCTCGAGGACCGACGGGGCGAAGGGGCGGAACGCCTCGCGGAACTTCACCTTCTGGTTGATGAGGTCCTTCATGGCGGGGGACCCGGGGTTGGCGAGGATCGAGCGGCCCCCGAGGGCCCGGGGACCGAACTCCATGCGCCCCTGGAACCACCCCACCACGCGGTCCGCGGCCAGCAGGTCCGCGGTCGCCTCCACCAGGTCGGGGCCCGCCAGGTGCCGGTAAGGGATCCGGTGGGCGTCCAGGAAGGCGCGGATCGCCTCGTCGGAGTAGGCGGGACCCCACCGGGCGTGCTCCATGCGGAAGCGGCGCTCTCCCCCCAGCAGCACGTTCCACACCCAGAAGGCGGCGCCCACGGCGCCCCCGTCGTCCCCGGAGGCGGGCTGCACGAACAGGTCCCGGAAACCGGAGCGCTCCAGGACGCGCCAGTTGGCGACGGAGTTCAGGCCGACGCCGCCGCCGAGGCACAGGAAGTCCGCCCCGGTGCGGCGCCGGGCGTCCGTGGCCAGGCGGACCACCACCTCCTCCACCACCTGCTGCCCCGAGCGGGCGAGGTCCTGGTGGAAGGGGAGGATCTCCGACTCCGGGTCCCGGGGGGGATGGCCGAGGAGCTGGGCCCACCTGGGGGTGAAGGCGACGTCCACGGAGCGGTGGTGGGCGAAGTACTGCAGGTCCAGGCGGAAGGAGCCGTCCTCGGCGACGTCGATCATCCGGCGGAGGGCGTCCACGAGGGTGGGCCGTCCGTAGGGTGCGAGGCCCATCACCTTCCACTCGGCGTCGTTGACCTCGAAGCCCAGGTAGGCGGTGAGGGCCGAGTAGAAGAGGCCCAGGGAGTGGGGGAAGCGGATCTCCCGGTCGATGAGGATCCGGTTGCCCTCCCCCACCCCGCCGGTGGCGGTGCCCCACTCGCCGACCCCGTCCAGGGTGAGGATGGCGGCCCTCTCGAAGGGGGACACCAGGAACGCGCTGGCGGCGTGGGCCATGTGGTGCTCGCAGAAGAGCACCGGGCAGTCCCGATCGACCCCCAGCTCCCGCCGGACCTCGTCGCCGATCCACAGCTTGCGGGCGAGCCACTCCGGGATCCCGCGGCGGAAGGCGCGGTAGGAGCGGGGGAAGGTGGCGACGGCGCTGGTCAGGATCCGCTCGAACTTGATCCAGGGCTTCTCGTAGAAGACGACGTGGGAGAGCTCGTAGGGGGAGATCCCCGCCTGGTCCAGGCAGTAGCGCACGGCGTTGCGGGGGTAGGAGGCGTCGTGCTTCTTGCGGGTGAACCTCTCCTCGGCGGCGGCGGCCACCAGCACCCCGTCCCGCACCAGGGCCGCGGCGGAGTCGTGGTACCAGGCGGAGATCCCGAGGATGTACGACGTCATGGGGCGAGGTTCAGAAGGGATGGGTGTGCCGCTCGACGCCGCCCTTCACGGGGTGGTGGGGCAGCCAGTACGAGTCCCTCCGCCCCCCCCTCGCCCCCAGCGGATCCCGCAGCCGGATCCACGCCACCAGCGGCACGACCGCGAAGTAGACCAGCGTCACCAGCACGGCGGTCTGCACGGCCAGTACGCGGCGGGCGATGGACCGGACGCGGGAGCCTTCGGGCATAGTCGGGGATCCGGGGAACCCCTCCGCGGCGGGCGGCGAGGGCGGGACCATCCTACCGGGCGCCGAGGGGGGCGACAAACGAAGGAGGGAGTGCGGTCCCCACGACCGAGTGCGCCGGAAGGTCGTCGCGGTCACCCCTGGCGAGCGGACGAGGTCGCGTCAGCCTGCACCGGCCGCCAAGTCGTCCGCCACCGCCCCCGCCACGTCGTCGACCGACTCACGGTCCACGGAGAGGTGCTGCTGCGCCCGGAGCCCGAACGGCAGTTCGGCCCAGGGGACCGCCCCCACCAGCACCGGTACGAGCCGCTTGCCCTGCCTCCGGCTCGCGTTCAGCGCCGCGCCGAGTTCGATGGCGGTCCAGGAGCCATCGACGTAGTCCTGCGACACGAGGAGCACGAGGCTCCGGCTCTCCTCCATCGCACGCTGCACCGCCACGTCCCAGTCGTCCCCGGCGAGGAGTTCTTCATCCGTCCAGACCTTCAGTCCCCTGCCACGAAGCGCGGATGCGATCTCCCGCGCGATGTCCGAATCGCTGCGGGCGTGGGAGATGAACACGTCGTAGGCGCGATTAGCCATCTTCACGACCCTTTCCCCCGACCCGCGCGCGGAGTTGGGAGAGGTAGCCCTCGATCTCGTTGAGCTCCAGGAAGTGGGTCCGCTTCAGGCGAACGGGCATCGCCGCATCGGCCCCGATGGACTCCGCCGACTCGCCGTGGAGGAGGACGACGATGCGCTTCCGCTGGCCCCAGAAGATCCCGATCTCCATGAGCAGGTACCGGCTCTGCTTCGCCCACGGGGTCAACAGCACGAGGGCCTCGTCCGCCCCATCCGCCGCCTCCAGGATCCGGTCCTCGAAGTCGTCCCCGTGGTCGATGTCTGCCGCGTCCAGGAAGGCCGACGCACCGGCCTCCTCGACGTGCCGCGCGATCTGCCGTGCCACCCACGTGTCAACCGAAGAGTGGGAGATGAAAACAGAATAGCGATCCCGGACCTTGACCATGCCTGAGCCCCGCCCCCACTCGTCTCCACCGACGGAGGTTAGCACTCGATCCCGTCCCCCGCAAGGCTGAACCGGGCGCGAACCCACCGGACCCGGCTCGGCCAGCCCCAACCGTCAGGGCGTCCGCCCCCACTCTCGCCCGCCCGCCGGGACGCCCCGACGCCATCGTTGATCCCGCCCGCTCCCTGCCTTAAATTCCCGGTTCCTCCGATGCCACGCCCCCTCCCCAGCCCCCTCGCCGCCCTGGTCCTGGCCGCCGCCGTCGGCGCGGGGTGCGCGTCCGGTGGGGAGGGGCCCCAGGGGGACGACGACTCGAACTCGCCGCCCCGGGGGGCCTTCGCCGTCCACTTCTTCGACGTGGGCACCGCCGACGCGACGCTGGTGGTCTCGCCCACGGGGGAGACCCTGCTGGTGGACCTGGGGGTGCCCCAGGTGGTGGTGGAGAGGGTGGAGGCGAGCGCCGAGGAGGTGGTCCGGCGGATCGAGGAGATCACCGGCGAGCGGCGGGTGGACGCCTTCCTGCTCACCCACTTCCACAGCGACCACGCGGGCACCATCGAGGGGGGCGCGCCCACCGGGGGCCTGCCCTACGCCGTGGACGTCCTCGGCCTGGAGGTGGGGGCCTTCCTGGACCGGGGCTCGGTGCCCGTGTCCGACAGCGGCACCCAGGCCCGGCACCTGTCGTGGCTGCTGGGGCGGGAACACGTCGTGGTGGACGGCCCCGGCTCCCACTGGATCGACCTGGGCCCCGAGGTCCGGGCCGACGTGCTGGCCGCGGCCGGGGGGAGCGGCCTCCAGGGCGAGGAGGGGGAGATCGAGGAGAACAACTACTCCCTCGCCGTCCGGATCACTTACGGGGACCTGGAGATCAGCCTGTGCGGCGACCTGCCGGGGGACTACACGGCCCGGGACCACGCCCTGGACTACCAGGACGTGGAGACCGGCCTGGCCCCCCTGATGGGGACGGTCGAGGTCCTCAAGCCCAACCACCACGGCTCCCAGTCCAGCAGCAACGTCACCTGGCTCCAGGCCCTCTCGCCCCAGGTCGCCGTGTTCGCCCTCGGCCCCAACGAGTACGGCTACCCCCACGAGGTCACCTGGGACCGCGTCGTCGCCGCGACCGCGGCCCGGGGCGGGAGGGCGTACCGGACCCGGGACGACGCCTTCGTCCCCGTGGACGGCGAGGTGGTGGTCCTGTCGGACGACGGCGTCGCCTACACCGTGAACGGGGACGCCTACGAGGCCCACTCGGACGAGGCCGAGGCGGGGCTGGCTCCGGTGCTGCCCGGCGTGTCCGACGAGTCCACGGACGCGGCGTGCAGCGACGGCCGGGACGGCGACGGCGACTGCTACTGCGACTGCGACGACTGGAGCTGCGCCCTGAGCCCCGCGGTCACCGTCTGCGACGGCCCGGCTGCGTCCTACTGCGGCTACGCGCAGGGGCCGTGGTGCGACGGCGTGCGGGAGGGGATCGACTGAGAGTCGAACACGGAATGCGGTCGCACACCTGGGCGACGATGCATCCCGCCTCGCAGCGTCACCCGTGCTTTCGCTCGGTCGAGATACGCTCGGTATCCCTTCCCTCGCGAAATCGCGGTGTTCCTTGCGATCCGGGCGCCTCGCCGCCGATCCGTGCGACCGCCGGTCGTCACGGCCGTTGCGAAGGCAACGACCGCGCCAACCTATTCCGTGTCCGACTCTGACGCCGGGGGCGGCCTGCCCCGCGGTGCGGGTGCGCCGTCGGATCAGGCGGGCAGCTCGATCCGGGGCTCCTCGGGGTGGCGCCGGTAGAGCAGGACGGTGCGCCCCAGCACCTGCACCACGGCGCTGGAGGTGCGCCGGGCCAGCTCCTCCGCGGCCTCCCCCCGCTCCCCTTCGAAGGAAGGCCCGAGCTTGAGCTTGACCAGCTCGTGGTGCCCCAGGGCCAGGTCCAGGGCCGCCACGGCGGCGTCCGAGACGCCCTCCTTGCCGAACTGGAGGGCGACGGGGCGGTGGTGCCCCAGGGCGCGGAGGTGGCGGCGCTGGCGACCGGTGAGGATCATCGCGGCAGGATACTCGCTCGTCGCGGTGGAAGCGACGGGGGGAGGGCGGGCGCGGGGGAAGAGGGGGGGAGAGGGCGGGAGAGGGCGGGAGGGGGCGCTACGACCGGGCCGGGATCAGCCGTGGCGGCGGCGGCGCAGGACGGTCAGGGCGAGGAGCCCGGCGGGGATGGCGGCGGACAGGGGAGGCCCGCCCGGCGGCGCCGAGGCCTGGCAGCCGCAGGTGTTCACCTGCTCGCTGCCGCCGGAGCCGGCGTCGTCCGGGTCCTCGCCCGGGGCCGCGGTGTCGTCGTCCCCCGCCACGTCGTCGTCCCCGGTGGTGTCGTCGTCCCCGGCGGTGTCGTCGTCCCCAGGCTCCCCGCCGTCGTCCGGGGCGAAGCGCGCGTAGACCCCCACGTCGTCGAGGGTCCACCCCCCCATCTGGAGGGATCCGTCGGTCTCCAGCTCGAATCGGATCCGGACGTCGGCGCCAGAGCCCGCGGCGTCCAGGATGTCCACGTCGTGGAGCTCCCACTCCAGGTCCTGGTGGTGGACCGTCCGCTCCGCCTCGGGGACGCTGGCGGGGGAGGCGTAGCTGGTCCAGACCGGCTCTTCGCCGACGTACACCGTCGCCCGGTCGTAGGCGCCGTCCTGGACGGAGAGCCAGCGCCGGAACTGGAGGCGTGCCGCCGTCGCTCCCTGGAGGTCGATGGGGGGGGACACCAGGGCGTTCATCGCGCCGGGCCCGTAGGCGCCGTCGCTCTCGGCGGCGCCGAGGTCGTTGGCCCACGCCTTCACCCCCGAGGCGGCGAAGGCGGGGTCCCCGACCCGCCCCCGGGGCAGTCCCCGCTGCCAGTCGTCGGACCCGGCCCCACCCCCCAGGTTCTCGTGGGTCCAGGCCGACGTCTCCCCCTCGAAGTCGTCGAAGAACACCGGGACCAGCTCACCCACGTAGAACATGTGGTACGGCATCGCCGGGTTCTCGGGGGAGGAGTAAGCGATCCCCCCCTCGCCGTCCAGCACCCGCACCGCGTAGAGGACCTGGGTCCCGTCGGCCTGCGCGGGGATCGCCGCCGCCACCTCGTCGGCCCCCACCGCCGCCATGGCGGCCGTCTGCCACGAGGCCCCGCCGTCGGTGGACCAGCGCAGCTCGGTGCCGCCGACCCCGTGGGGGACGCACTCGGGGTTGCCCACCGACACCGTAGCCCGGACCGGGATCGTCGCGCCGGCGGCCTGGTTGCCCAGGGCGACGTGGGACGCCATCAGGCCCGGACCGGTGACGGAGCCCTCGGGGGCGAGGCCGTGACGCATGAACGCGTCGTTGATGTCGCAGACGTGGGGCGTGCCGTTGGACAGGTCCCCGTCGTCGTCGTCCGCCGCCAGCACCTCCTCGTAGGTGGAGGGGATGTCGTAGGCCGTCGCCAGCGCCGCGGCGTACAGGCGGTCCGCCAGGGCCACGCCCTCCTCCTCCCCCAGGTGCTCCGCCAGCAGGGAGCGCAGGTCCCACATCGCCCCCGCGAAGATCAGGCCGGTGATGTGGGGGTCCGACTCCCGGTCCTCGGGCCACCGCCGGTCGGAGTCGAACTCCCGCAGCGGCGTCGGGTCCCCCACCAGGAAGTAGGGGGCCAGGTAGGGCTCGCCCCACATCGTCCCCGCCATGTAGTCGCTGCCCCCCTCGCTCAGGGCTTCCTCCAGCTCTCCGACGCCGTGGACGATCTGCGCGTCGTGGAAGCCGTGTCCGAACTCGTGGTACACGACGTCGGAGATCCGGCCCGTGTTGTTGCACCCTCCCCCCGACCGGTAGAAGTTGATGCTGCTGTAGTCGTAGAAGGCGTTGCAGTTGCCGCTCGTGTTGACCTTCGCGTCGACGCGCCCCGTCGCGTACCCGTTGGCGGGGGCCATGACCACCCCCCGCTCCCGGACCTGGAGCAGGTAGGCGTACACGTCGAGCTGGGCCATGCCGGTGTCGCTGGAGGTCTCGGCGGAGAACTCCACGACGTCCCCGTCCGACACCTCGAAGGTGCCGGTGATCTCCTGGTTGCCGTCGGACAGGTTCTGGATCCGGATGTGCTGTCCGTTCACGCTGGCCGAGAGGGTGGCGGGGCTGGACACCGAGGCGGTGAAACGGCCCGAGCCGTCGGTGGTCACGGACTGCCCGCCCACCGTCACCTGGTTGTAGGCCATGGGCGTGGTGGCGAGCTCCGGGGTGGAGGGCACGGTCCGCAGGTCGTGGCGCACGTCCAGCGTCCCCGTGAGGCGCATCAGGCGGTCCCGGTAGTCCAGGACCTCCCCCGAGACGGCGTCCACGAACACGTCCCAGAGCCCCGGCCCCTCCTGCCCCGCGATCCTCGCCTTCCAGGCCAGGAAGTAGTCGTATCGACCCTCGCGCGGGACGGGCAGGACGACGAGGTCGGGCCCCTCCACGAGGGCGCGCACCCCCTCGGGGTCCAGCGCCGCCAGGGCCTCGTCGGCGGTGGCGCCGGCCTCCTCGGCGGTCACCCGGGGGTCCACCCCCACGTCGATCCCCGGGTGCGTGTCGACGCCCCCCATGAAGAGGCGGCCGTCCCGGACCCGCACGTGGGCGTCGCTGCCCTCCACGGGGATCCCCCGGTGCGCGCGGCGGAAGGACACGTAGCGGACCCCATCCCTCTCCACGTTCGCCCAGGGCTCCAGGTCCCCCGCGGTCACGCCGTCCCCCAGCAGGTCCTCGTGGTCGGCGAAGAAGGCGAGGGCCAGGGCCAGGGCCTCCGAGTCGTTCGCCGGGTGGCCCACCTCGATACCGCTGCCCCAGAAGCGCAGGGGGGTGTGGGAGCGCTCGTCCCACCGCGCGCTCCACAGTGGCCCGTGGCGGGAGAGGAAGTCCTGCCACGACGGCGCCTGGTCCAGGCCCCGCTGCGCCTCGGTCCGGTAGTCCCGGTGGGCGAGGGCGGGGTCCCGCAGGGAGGTCGGCCTGCCGGTGAGCGCCGCGGCCGGCGAGACCGAGAGGGCGGAGCCGGCCAGCGCCAGCAGAGTCACGGTGCGAACGGAGTGATTGGACATGCTCTGATACGCTCCGGCCGCGCTCCGTACCCCCGGCGTTCCGCGCCGTCCACGGGTTACGTGGCTGTTCAGACACATGCTACGCACCCGATCCGGAGTTCGTCGAACTCCGCCGCGCCGCCACCCTCCCCCTTCCCGAACGGCGGGTTAACGTCGTCCGAGGCCGTCCGGGGCTCCCCGAGGGCGGCCGGGGAGAGCGTCGCCATGGCACCCATCGCCCGAACGGCCCTCGCGGGCCTCCTGCTCCTCCCGTGGACCCCGTGGGCGACGGGCTGCCAGCCCCAGGACGAAGACCCGCCCGCGGACGACGACGGCGGGATCGGGGACGACGACGTCGTCGGGGCACCCTACGTCTCGGTGGAGACCCCCGCGGCGGGCGGCGCCGGCGAAGTGGCGATCGTGTACCGCCTCCACGACGACGAGGCGCGGGCGGCCGCGGTGCAGGTGTGGTTCCGGGCGGAGAGCGACGGCCTGGAGCCCACGACCCCGGGGCCGAACGGGGATCCCACGGAGGGGGCCGCCAGCGCGTCGGACGGGGCGCGGCACGTCTACGTCTGGGACAGTCGCGCCGACCTGGGGATCACGGACGTGGCCGACGTCGTGGTCCGGGTGACGGCGACGGCGGGCGACGCCGAGTTCGTACCCGGCGACACGGACCCCTTCGACGTCGCCAACGCCACCGCCGCCCAACCGCCCCTGGTGGTGGTCGGCGATCCCGAGCCCACCCTGCCCTCGGGGGCGGTGGACGGCGAGGTGGCGGTGCCCTTCCGCGTCGAGGACCTGGACGGAGACCTCGTCACCCTCACCGTGGAGTTCGACGACGGCTCGGGGCCCCGGAAGGCGACGGCGGCGGCGTCATCGGGACCGGTGGTCGGGCTCTCGCCCGGGCACTCGGGTGAGTTCGTCTGGGACGCGACCGCGGACCTGGGAGCCGTGGACGTCCCGGGGGTGATCGTCCGCATGACCCCGTCGGACGCGTGGTTGACCGGGGAGCCGGCGGAGACCTCGGTCTTCGCCGTGGCGAACGACCCCTCCCCCGATCCCGGCGAGGTCGTGATCTCGGAGCTGATGTTCTGGCCGACCTACTTCACGAGCTACGTGGAGCTCCAGAACGTCACCCGCCACCGCCTGGACCTGTCGGGGCTCCGGCTCGAGGACCAGGACGGCGGGTCGGACCCCCTGGTGGGGCTGGAGATCGACGCCGGGGGCCGCGCGGTGCTGGCCGACGTGCCCGACGCGTTCACCTTCTACGCCGTGGACCTCCACTTCGTCCTGCACAACGTCGAGATCAGCCGGTTCGGCAACGACAACGCCGTCCGCCTCGCCGAGGAGGGGGGCGACGAGCACGACCGCGTGGAGTACCTGTCCTTCGGGATCGCCGAGCCGGGCCGATCGCTGCAACTCCTGGGGGAGTACGCCGCCCCGGACCTCAACGACGAGGCGGGGGCCTGGTGCACCGAGGGGGGCGACATCGCGGGCAGCGGGGACCTGGGCTCGCCGGGTGGACCGACGGACTGCGTGGCGATCCCCACCGCGGCCCTCCTCTCGGGGGACTGGCTGCTCTACGTCTGGTGGTTATTCGACACCGGAGTTCCCGCGGCGCCGCCCTACCTGCTGCCCGAAATGAGCGTCACCCTGACGGACTGGTCGTTCTCGGGGGAACTGGCGATCTCCTACGTGGACGGGACGTACCACGTGGAGTGCCAGGAGCGATGGGGCGCGTCGGGGACCCACCGGCCCGCCGACACCTGTCCCTCCTGCGTCGGGGTGCTGGAGACCCCCACCTACGACGGTCCCCTGGACGAGACCTGCGAGTTCCCGGGCCACCCGATCTTCGACGGGGACGACATCGCCACCCACCTCCCCGCCTGGTACTACAGCACCGCCGTGGACGGGTCCTTCGTCATCGACCCCGGCGCCGGCCTCACCGTCCAGATGGTCGCGGACGAGTTCGAGGCGCTGGGTTTCGCCGTGGGCGCCGAGGTGTGGGCCTCGGATGGGGGCGCCGGCCTGATCCCGTACGGCCTGCTCCTGAGGTAGGGAGGGGGAGCCCGGGGCGGAGGGATGTGGAAGTGCTGGTACGCACCCCCTACAGGAGGTCGAGGGAGTCGGGGAGGGGGTCTGCGTCCCCCGAGGGGGGGCCCAGGAGCACGGCGTCCACGGCGGCGTCGAGGAGGCTCAGGTTGAAGGGCTTGGTGAGGCAGGGGCAGCCGCTGGCGGTGAGGAAGTCCACGGTGGCGGGATCGGTGGTGTCGCCGGTGGTGAAGAGGAGGCGGCCGGCCAGCTCGGGGTGTTCCCGCTCCACCAGGGCGTGGAAGGCCGGTCCGTCGACCCCCGGCATCCTCACGTCGCATATCACCAGGTCGTAGCGCTCCCGGGCGAGGGCCAGCAGGGCCTCCTCCCCGTCCCGGGCGGTGTCCACGGAGCAGCCGCCCCGGCCGGCCAGGTAGTCCGCCAGGAGGCGGCACATCAGCTCCTCGTCGTCGATCACCAGCACCCGGCTCCGGGTCCGGATGGCGCCGCTGACGCTGGGGGCGGGATCGATCTCCACGCTCTCTTCAGGGTCTCGCCGGGGCAGGCTCAGGACGAAGCGGGCTCCCCCCGACGGAGCGTTTCCGGCGAGCAGCTCGCCGCCGTGGGCCCGGGCGATGGCGTAGCTGACAGACAGCCCCAGTCCGCTGCCCTTGCCCACGTCCTTGGTGGTGAAGAAGGGGTCGAAGACCCGGTCCAGGACCTCGGCCGGGATCCCGGGGCCGTTGTCCTCGATCACCACCTCGATGGTCTCGCCCGCCCCCGGGCGGGTCGCCACCCGCAGCTCGGCGTCCGCGCGCCCCTCCAACGCCTGGAGCGCGTTGATGCACACGTTGAGCAGGATCTGGCCGATCTGTTCGCCGTCCCCGAGGGTGAAGGGGAGGTCCGGGTCCAGCGACGGCGCGAACCGCACCGAGCGCCCGCTGGCCCGGACCTGGACCAGCACCAGCGTATCCCTCACGATCCGGTTGACGTCGATGGGCTCGCGGCGGGGCTCCCGGGGGCGGGCGAAGGCGGAGAGGGACTCGATGATCGCCCGCGCCCCGTTCGCCGCCTGGGCGACGTAGCCCAGGTGGTGGCGCAGCCTCTCGTCCTTGGCGGCGGCCTGGAGCATCTCGCCGTAGCCGAGGATGATCGTCAGCTTGTTGTTCAGCTCGTGGGTGATCCCCGCCAGCATCTGGCCCACCGCCGAGAGCTTCTGGGCCTGGAGGACCTGCCGCTGGAGGAACCTCTGGCGGGTCAGGTCCTCCAGGGCGAGCACCGCCGCCACCGTCCTCCCCTGCCCCGCCGAGATCGGATAGAAGCGCGCGCTGGCGTGGACCCGCCGGAGCTCGGCCCCGTCCTCGACGAAGAACTCGAAGGGGGGGACGTCCGCGTCCGCCCCCGAGAGGGCCTGCTCCGCCGCCGCCGACAGGCCGGCGGCCCGCAGCCGCGGGTCCGCCGCCACGTCCAGCTCCCGGGCAAGGGTCTCGGCGTCCGGGGCGCCGAAGAGGGCCGCCAGGGCGTCGTTGGCCAGGAGCAGCCGGCCCGACGGGCCCAGGACCCCCATGGGGAATGGCGACCTCTCGATCACCTCCCGCAGGAGCTCCCCCCGGGAGCGGCGCTCCTCCTCCAGGCGCGCCCGCTCGGTGGCGTCGAAGCACACCCCCACCGAGCCGACGGGATGCCCCTCGCGGTTGGTCAGCATGGACACCGACAGGGTGACCGGCACCTCCCGCCCGTCCTTGCGGCGGAAGGCGGTGTCGAACGCGTCCAGGACGTCCCCCGTCGCCAGGGCGTCCAGGATGTGGTCGACGTCCGCTGGCCGGGGCATCAGCTCGAAGACGTTGACCCGGTTTACGACGTCCTCCTCCGCGTAGCCGGTCAGGCGCCGGAAACCGTCGTTCCACACCCGGATCCGGCCCGCGTTGTCGACGATCACGAAGGCGATGCGGCTGCTGGCCAGCACCGGCCGCAGCTCGTCCTCGGCGAGCTGGAGCCGCGCGTCGGCGGCCTCGAAGTAGCAGCGGGCGGTCTCGGCGCGGAAGCGGGCCGCGTGGACCTCGGAGACCAGCCGCGCCGCCTCGGGGTCCACGGCGCCGGCGAGGACGTCCCGCTCGGCGCGACCCAGGGCGTCCCACATGGCGTCCGCCCGGTCGAGGGACACCCCCGTCAGGTGCAGCTCCCGGGACAGCCTCCTGACCCGGGAGGCCAGCGCGGCGGCGTCGCCGGACACGAGGTCCGCCATCAGGTCGCCGAGCTGGTTGAGCACGTGCACCCCCATCGAGGGGGCGATCCGGTCGAGCAGCTCTTCCCGGGCCCAGCCGAGCCAGTGGCGGGAGAGGCCCTCCCGCCGGTCCGCCAGGAGGCCCAGGACCGCCGCCTCGGTCGAGGGCGGCGCGCCGGCCCCGGAGCCCCGCGGGGCGGACCCGCCTCCCCGCCCTCCGCGCCCCCTGGGACGATGCCGCTCGGCGCCCTGCATGTTATAAGTCTCGCCCACCGGCGAGGTCCCGGTCAAACGCGGCCGGACCGCGCCCGCCGCGCCGGTGGACGGCTTCCCGGGGGGAGGGCGGCCGCGACCGGGCGGGCGGCCCCGAGACCAGGAGCGAGTGGCCGTGCAGCTCGATACGCTGCAGATCTTCTGCGACCTCGTCGAGACCCGCAGCTTCACCCTGACGGCCCGGCGGCACTCCATGAGCCAGCCCGCCGTCAGCCAGCGCATCCAGAAGCTCGAGGAGGACCTCCAGGCGCGGCTCGTGGACCGCGGAGGCGGGCCCATCGTGCCGACCCGGGCCGGCCAGGTGCTCTACGAGGGCTGTCGCGCCACCCTCCGGACGTGGAACGGGGCGCTGGAGCGGGTCCGCGCCCTGAAGACCGGCGTCCACTCGGTGGTGCGGATCGGCACGATCTACAGCGTGGGGCTCTACGAGCTGCCGGAGCTGATCAAGGGCTTCATCCGGGACAACCCGGGCTGCAAGGTCCACCTGGAGTACGTCCGGGACAGCCGCGTCTACCAGGCGCTGGTGGAGGACGCCCTGGACCTCGGGATCGTCGCCTGGCCCCGGCTCCACGGGGACCTGGCCGTGCGCTCCTTCCGCAAGGACCGCCTGGTGGTGGCCGCCGCGCCGGACCACCCCCTGGTCCAGGGGTCCGAGGTGCCGGTGGAGGCCCTGGACGGCCAGCGGATGATCGGCTTCGAGGGGGACATCCCCACACGCCGCGCCATCGACGAGCACCTGGAGCGCTGGGGTGTCTCGGTGGAGATCGTCAGTGAATACGACAACATCGAGACGATCAAGCGGGTGATCGAGCTGGGCTCGGCGTTCTCGATCCTGCCCGAGCCCACCCTGGTGCGGGAGGTCGCCGCGGGGACCCTCGTGGGACGGCCCCTGCGGGGCGTGGGCTTCCTCCGGGACCTCGGCGTGGTCTACCGGCGTTCGCGCCCCCTCGGGGATGCGGCAGGGCGCCTGCTCGACGTGCTGTCGGCGGAGGGCTGACCTTGCGCCCGCCGGTCCCCGGGTGACCTCACTAGGAGGTCGCCGGTGGGCCGGCGGGTCCGCGGGGGCCGCCGGTCCCGGGGGAGGGACCGTGGAAGACAGCACCCGGACGTTCTGGAACACCCTGGGGGGCCGGCTGCCGCCCCACCTCGCCCATCGCGGAGAGGAGATCGCCCGGGTGGTCGCCCACGCCCTGGAGCGGCGGGTGCCGCCGGCGGAGGTGGAGCACATCGCCCGGGAGCTGCCCGAGGACCTGCGGTACCTCGTCCCCCGGGCCCGGACGGCGGCCGAGGAGAAGCGCAAGGGCCGCGGCGCCGAGCACTGGAACGACGACCAGTTCCTGGAGCGGGTGCGGAGCGAGGCGGGCCTCGACGACCGGCGGGAGGCGGAGCAGGCGACGGTCTCGGTCTTCGCCGCCTTCCGCCAGATCCTCTCCGACGAGGAGTCGGTCCACGTGATGAACCAGCTCCCCCGGGGGATCCGTGCCCTGTGGGGCGCCACCGCGCAGTTCCCCACGCGGGAGGACCTCCCCCCCTCCGCCGCCCCGTAGCGCCGGCCCGACCCGCTCCCCTTCCCCCCATCCCCGCCCGGGGGCTATGCTGCCGCCGTGCCTCGCCCCCCACCTCCCCCAGCGGGCGAACCCTCGGGAGAGGGTCCCGCCCCGTCCTTCCGCGACCTCCCCGTGCTCGTCACCGGGGGCACGGGCCTCCTCGGTTCGTGGCTGATCTCCGCCCTGCTCGGAGGGGGGGCCGAGGTGGTGGCGCTGGTGAGGGACGACGTCCCCGACGCCGCCCTGGCGCGCTCGGGAGACCTGGGCCGCGTCCGGTCGGTCCGGGGCGCCGTGGAGGACCTCGCCGTGGTGGAGCGGGCCCTCGCCGAGTACGGGGTCGCCGCCGTCTTCCACCTGGCCGCCCAGACCATCGTCGGCACCGCCCGCTCCCACCCCGTCGGGACCTTCGAGGCCAACGTCCGGGGCACCTGGAACCTGCTGGAGGCCTGCCGCAGGACCGGGACCGTACGGGGGATCGTCGTCGCCAGCTCCGACAAGGCCTACGGGGACCTGGGCCGGCGCCCCTACGACGAGGATGACCCCCTCCGGGGCACCCACCCCTACGACGCCAGCAAGGCCTGCGCCGACATCCTCGCCCGGGGCTTCGCCGCGACCTATGGCCTGCCCGTCGCCGTGACCCGCTGCGGCAACCTCTACGGAGGCGGCGACCTCAACTGGAGCCGGCTCATTCCCGGGACCATCCGCGCGCTCCTCCGGGGCGAGAGGCCCGTGGTGCGCTCCACGGGGGAGCCCGTCCGGGACTACCTGTACGTCGAGGACGCCGCGGCGTTCTACCTCGTCCTCATGGACGCCCTCCTCCGGCCCAGGCCCGGGACCCAGGTCCGGGGGCGGGCGTTCAACGCCAGCCCCGGGGCTCCCGTGCGGGTCCTGGACGTCGTCCAGCACGTTGCCCTCGCCTGCGGCGCCCCGGGCCTCGCCCCCGTGGTCCTCGGGGAGGCCCGGGACGAGATCGCCTGGCAGGCCCTCTCCCCCGAGCGGGCGAGGCGGGACCTGGGGTGGACCGCCGCGACCTCCCTCCAGAGGGGCCTGGAGCTCACCGTGCCCTGGTACCGGAAGCTCCTCGGCGCCGGCTGATGGAGCGCCGCCTCCCCCTCCTGGCCGCCGCGCTGCTGGCCCTCCTCCTGGCCCTCCCGGGGCCCGGCGCCCTCCTGGCGGCCCGCCGCCCTCCCGCGTCGCCGCCCGCTCCCTCCCCGGCCCCCGCCGATGCCGCGCCCGAGCTGCTGCGCGCCCTGGACGACCTCTCCCGGCGCGCCGGGACCCCCGACGGCCTCGTCCCCCTCCTCCAGGCCCTGGAGGTCGCCGACGTCCGCCTTGGCCGCCCCACGCTGGACGCCTTCCTGGTGGCCCTGGCCCAGGACCCCGGGACCCACCCCCTGGTCCGGGGGCACGCCTGGATCGCCCTGGCCTCCCGGGACCGGGCGAGGGGGGACCGCGCCGCCGCGTCGGTCCGGCTGGCCCGGGCCGGCTTCGCCCCCGACTGGGAGGTCATCGGCCCCTTCGAGAACTACGGCGACGCCGAGTTCGAGACGTCGCTGGCCCCCGAGCGGGGGGAGTGCGAGGGCGGCTGCGAGGAGCGGGGACGCCCCGTCGCGTGGCGGACCTTCGCCGGCCTCCCCATCCTCGGGCGGATCGACCTCGCCGACCTCTTCGAGGAGAGCACCGGGAAGGTCGCCTACGCCCGCGTCTTCGCCCACGTCCCCAAGGCCACCACCGCGGCGGTGCGGGTCGGCGCCGACGACGGGATCTCGGTGTTCGTGGGCGGGTCCCGGGTCCTGCACGATCCCACCCGCAAGCCGGCCGCCCCCGATCAGCGGGTCGCCTCCGTCTCCCTCAAGGCGGGGTGGAACGAGGTGGTGGCGAAGGTCGGGCAAGACGATGGGGCCTGGGCCTTCTACCTGCGGCTGACCGCCCCCGACGGCGCGCCGCTCCCGGACCTGAAGTGGGCGGTGCGCCCCGCGGGCGTCCGCCCCTCCCCCACCCTGGCGGCAGCGCCTCCCCCGGGCCCGAGGCGGGTTGAGGCCCCCGCCGATCCCTTCGCCCTGCTGGAGGCCAGGGCCGCAGCGGACCCCCGGGAGTACCGCGCCCGGCTGGACCTGGCGGAGCTCACGCGCCTGCTCCGCCGCGAAGACCGGCACCGGGAGGTGGCCGCGGCCTGGGCCCGGGAGGCCGTGGCCCTCCGCCCCGACGCCGCCGAGGCGTGGTGGACCCTGGCCCGGTGCCGGCTCTCGGACCCCGACGAGAGGCGGCGCGCCCTGGAGAGGGCGGTGGCCCTGGACCCTTCCCTGACCCGGGCCCGGGCCGCCCTCGCGGAGGTCCACGAGCAAGCGGGGCGCCTGGACGTCTCCCGCCCCATGGTCCACGAGGCGGTGATCCGGGACCCCTCCGATCCCGACTTCGCCCGGCTCCACGGTGACCGACTGGACGGCGTGTCCGCCCAGGAGGCGTCCCTGGCTCTCTGGAAGCGCGTCGCCGACGCCCACCCCTTCGACACCGGTCCCCTCCAGCGGGCGGCGTGGAGGGCGCGGGAGCTGGAACGCCACGGCGAGGCGGAGGCCCTGCTGCGCCGCGCATGGGACCTGGACCGCGGGGACGCCGGCCTCGCCCGGAGCCTCGCCGACAGCCTCGTGGAGCTGGGCCGGGCGGCGGAGGCCCGGGACCTGCTGGACGCCGCCCGCGACCTCCGCCCCCACTCGGCCCAGGCGGCGCTGTCGTGGGCGGACGCCATGCTCCGGCTGGGGTTCGTCGGCGAGGCCCGGGCGAACCTGGAACGGCAAGCCGCCCGCCACCCCGGCCACGCCCGGCTGCTCCAGCGCCTCGGCGACGCCCGGGACCTGGACGGCGACCGGGAGGGCGCCCTCTCCGCCTGGCGGGGGAGCCTCGCCCTCCGCCCCGAGAACCCCGAGCTGCGGGCGTGGCTCGACCGGGTGGCCGGGGGCCTCGACCCCATGCAGCGGGCCTGGGCGCGGGACCCCGAGACCCTGCCGGCGGACCGGGGGGATCCGTCGGTCTACGAGGGCCGCGGGGCGCGGGTGCTCCTGGACCTCCAGGTGACGCGGGTGCACGGCGGGGGGCAGGCCAGCCGCTTCCACCAGGTGGTGATCCGGGTCGACCGGGACGAGGCCGGCCGGGACCTGCGGACCCGGACCCTGGCCTTCGACGACGAGCTGGAGGACCAGAGGGTCCTGGTGGCGGAGGTCATCAAGCCCGACGGCCAGCGCCCCCGGGCCCGCAGTATCCAGGACCGCAGCTTCACCGCCAACACCGGGGGCATGTACGGGCAGGTCTCCTACACCGAGGTGGCGTTCGACCCGCCCAAGGCCGGCGACCTGGTCCACCTCCAGTGGCGAAGGGACGCCCGGGGCGGGTCCAACCGCTTCGACGACTTCTTCGGGGAGGTCGCCCGGCTCCAGGGGAGCGAGCCGGTGACGGAGGCGACCTACGTGCTGGTGACCCCCGAGGGGATGGAGGTCCACGACGGGGGGATGGGCGCGCCCCCGGCGGAGGTCCGGCGCGAGGGGGGCGAAGTGGTGCGGACGTGGAGGATGACGGACCTTCCGGCCCTGCCCTCCGAGGTCGCGGGCCCCGGGTACTTCGACGTCGGCGCCTTCGTCAGCGTGTCCAACTTCTCCACCTGGGAGCGGGTGGCCCGCTGGTGGGCCCAGCTCATCGCTCCCCAGTTCTACCTGGGCCCCGAGGGGGAGGCCCTGGCCCGGCAGGTCACCGCGGGGGCCACCACCACCCGCGAGAAGGTGAGGGCGGTGTACGAGTACGTCGCCCGGAACACCCACTACATCGGGCTGGAGTTCGGGATCCACGGCTGGAAGCCCTACGCCGCCCGGCAGGTGCTGGACCGCAAGTTCGGGGACTGCAAGGACAAGTCGATCCTGATGAGCGCGATGCTGGCCGCGGTGGGCGTGCCCACGGAGATGGTGATCCTGTCCACCACCGGCAGGGGGAGGCCCCCCGCGTCGCCGCCCAACCTCTTCTACTTCAACCACGCCATCGCCTACGTGCCCGAGCTGGACCTCTACCTGGACGCCACCGCGGAGCTGGCCCCCCTGGAGTCCCTCCGGTGGGACGACCAGGGGGCGATGGCCCTCAGGGTCGACCGCCAGGGCGGGGCGGACCTGGTGACGATCCCCGTGTCTCCCCCCGAGGAGAACGCCTCCGACTCCCGCGTGGAGGTCCGGCTGGACGAGCACGGGAACGCCGAGTTCCGCGAGCACTGGACCGAGCGGGGGATCGCCGTCCCCCAGCTCCGCAAGACCTACCAGGACCCGGCGCGGTGGGCCGAGCGGATCCAGAAGGAGTACGACGAGCGCCTCCCCGGGGTCCACGTCGAGGCGGCCACCGTGGCGGGGGCCCAGGACCTGGCGCCGGAGCTGGTCTTCGACATCCACGCCCGGGTCCCGGGCTTCGGGGAGGTCCGGGGGGATCTCCTGTCGGTGCCCACCACGCCCTTCCCCGACCTGTGGGGGGACTCGGTGGCGGGCGCCAGCACGAGGGAGACCGACGTCGTGTTCCAGGGGACGAACCTGAGGGAGCTGCAGGTCCGGGTGATCCCCCCCGGGGGCTACGCGCCCGCCAGCCTGCCGGCCCCGGTGCGGGTCGAGGGACCCCACCTGGTCTACGAGAGGACCTGCGTCCGGGAGGGGGACGGGGTGGTGGTCCGGGAGCGGTTCGTCCGGGACGCGCCCCGAGTCCCGGCGGCGGCCTACGCCGACTTCCGCCGCGCCGCCCTGGCGATGGACCGGGCCCAGGCGGAGCGGATCCGCTTCGTCCGGAAGGGAGGGGGGGAGCCCCCGGCCGGCCCCACCGCGGGTGGGGAGGGGGTCCCGTGACGCGCGCCCCCCGGCGCCAGGGGCGCGGCGGCCTCGCCCCCCTGGCCCTCGCCCTGTGCCTGGCGGCAGCGGGCTGCGCCCCCCCTCCGCATCCCCTCGCCCGGGGCGCCGGGCCCGCCGCGGTCCAGGCCGAGCTGGACGCGCTGGAGGACCGCGGGGAGGGGGTCGCCGACGGCGAGGCCCTGTCCCGCCTGGGCTTCCTCCGCTACTTCCTGGAGGGGGACGTCCCGGGCGCGCTCCGGGCCCTGGACGCCGCCGCGGCCCGTGCCGACGCCTCCCCCCTCACGCTGCTGCGCCACCTGTCGGTCTCGGTGGCCGCCGGGAGGGTCGGAGCGGCCGCCGAGGGCGCCGCCCGCCTCCTGGACACCGCACCCGGGGCGCCGGAGACCGACCTGGCGCTCCGCCTCGCCTCCGATGTCTGCGACGAGTCCCCCCACCACGACGCCGTGCTGGGACCGGCGCTGCGGCGCTACCTGGAGGGCCCGGGCGGGGATCCGGTGTTGTGGTTCCACGCGGCAGGGGAGCTGAGGTCCATCGCGGAGCGGCGGGGGGAGCAGGGCGCCCTCGCCGCCGCCTACGCCCGCCGGGGCGCCCTCCAGCGCTGGGCCACCTCGTCGGGTTGGGGGCGTCACCCCGCCGACCAGTGGCTCCTGGACCTTCCCCCCACCCGCCCGGGGGGCCCCTTCGACGACGCGGACCACCCCCTCGTCGAGCGGGCGACCTCCCGCGCCACCATCGAGTTCCCGGTCCGCGGCGGCGGCGTCCACTTCGCCTGGACCTACGTGTACCTCGACGCGCCGGCCGACCTGATGGCGGTGCTCGGGGCCAGCGACTCGGCGAGGATGGAGATCGACGGCGTGCCGGTGGCGACCCTGGACCGCTGGGAGCGGCACGAGCCGGCGACCGCGTGGCGCGCCGTGCGACTCCCGGCAGGCTGGCACCGGGTGCTGGTCCGGGTCGCCCACGGGCGCGACGGGGCGTGGTTCCACGCCTACCTCACCGGGGGGGATGGCCCTCCCCCCGCGTGGCGGAACGAGGTCCACCTCCCCCCGGGGGCGGTCCTCGGGGAGGCGCGCAGGGTCTGGACCTCCGGGACCGAGCCCGCGAACTCCTCGTACTCCCGCTGGCGCGCCGTCGCCGGCCGGGAGGGCGCCGATCCCGAGGGCCTGTACTGGCTGGCCCGCTTCCAGGTGGCCTCCGGGAGCGGTTTCTCGGGCAAGGACGCGGCGACGCGCCTGCTGGACCGCTGGCCCGAGGCCCCCGGGGCGCTGGAGGCCGCGGCCCTCGCCTGGGGCGCCGACGCCTCCCTCCCCCACGAGTGGCGCCGGACCCGGGAGGGCTCCCTCTGGAGGCGCCTGCTCTCGGCCGCGCCCGCCCACGCCGCCGCCGCCTGCGCCCTCGCCGGCATCGAGAGGGAGAGCGGAGACGCCGAGGGGGCGCTGCGGACCCTGGACGCCGCGCTGGGCCGGGGGGTGGAGGCCCCCTGCCTTCGGACCTCCCGGGCGGCCCGCCACCTGTCCCGGAAGTGGCCTGGGGAGGCCCGGGCCGACGTGGAGGCCCTGGAGGCCCTCGCCCCCGGCAGCCGCGCCGCCCTGCGGGCCCGACTGGACTGGTCCCGGTCCCACGACCGCGCCCGGGAGCCCGCCGCGCGGGACGCGCTGCTCGCCGCCCTGGGGGGGACCCGGCACCGGACCGTGGCCCAGGAGCTGGAGCGGGCCGGCCGCACCGAGGAGGCCCTCGCGCTGCTCCGGGAGATCCGGGACCTGGAGCCCCACCGGCCCGGCCCCCTGGCGGAACTCCACGACGCCCTGGTCCGAGCCGGGCGGAGCGAGGAGGCGGGCCAGGTCCGCGGCAGGATGCGGACGCTCTTCCCGGACGATCCCCGGGGCCACGCCGAGGAGGCCCGGGCGGCCCTGGCCCGGGGCGACGGGGCGGCGGCGAAAGAGGCCGCCGGCCGGGCCCTGGCCCTGGACCCCACCCGGGATGAACTCCAGGACCTCTGGGCCCTGGCGGCGGGGGATCCCTCCCTCTGGAGGCCGTCGTTCGATGCGGCGGAGGAGGTTCGCCGCGCCGAGGCGGATCCCCGGGACCTGTCGGCGTGGCCGTGGGTGGTCGTGCGGCAGCGGAGGGAGGTGCGGGTGCTCCCGGGGGGAGCCGCGGAGCGGCGCTTCGAGAGGCTGGTCCGGGTGCAGTCCAAGGGGGCCGTCGACCGCTTCGGGGAGCAGGAGGCCCGGCGGGGGGAGCGACTGGTGCGGGTCGCCTCGTACAAGCCCGACGGGAGGGTGGTGGAGCCCGACGACCCCGGGACGGGGCGGCAGACCCTGAGGGACCTGGAGGTGGGGGACTACGTGTACGTGGCGGTGCTGGAGGTCGAGGCTCCCTCCCGCAACGGGGCGGGGGGCTTCCACCTGGGCGGCGTGGAGTACCCCACCGCTCCCGACGCGTGGACCATGCTCTCGGAGGAGAGGGTCTCGTTCCCGAAGGCCGAGCCGGGGCGCCTCTGGAAGCCGCCCTGGGGAGGCAAGGGCTGGCGCGCCGAGCGGGGCGCCGACGGGGGCACCACCTACGCGAGGGTGACCCGGGACGTCCCCGCGCCCCCCGAGGAGGCTTACGCGCCGCCCCGTTTCGACCGCGACGACTGGTCCCTGGCGGCGTCCGCCCTGGACGCCGGGGACCTGCTGGCGGCGCGGCGGGCCGCCTTCAGGACGGCGACGCGGGTGAACGTGGAGGTCCAACGGCAGGCGGACGCGCTCCGGGTCGCCGGGGATCCC